>JBARMB010000001.1:0-11902 GCA_049802235.1 Burkholderiales bacterium
CGATGCGGTAGAGCAACGCAGCTGACCCCCCCACCTCAATCCTCCCCCACAAGGGGGGAGGAAGTTTTAAAAAACCTAGCCGCGGCGCACCGCCCCGCGGTCGATCACGAAGATGTCGTCGAGCAGCTCGCGGGTGTGGGTCAGGCTTGACTCCGACAGGATGATCGTGAGCCCCGCGCGCTTCAGGCCGGCGATTACTTCGGCGAGCCTGCGCGCGAGCACCGGTGCAACGCCTTCGAACGGCTCGTCGAGCAGCAGCAGTTTCCTGCCGCAAACCAGCGCGCGGGCGAGCGCCACCAGTTTCTGCTGCCCGCCGGACAATTGCAGCGCCTTGCGGTGCGCGAAATCGGCGACTTCGGGGATCAGCGCGTAGACGCTCTGCAGCCGAGCGTCGGCGTCCGGCATTCGAGTCGACCACGTCGGCAACAGCACGTTTTCCGCCACGGTCAGCTCCGGAATCAGGCGTCTATCCTCGGGCATGTAGCCGATGCCCAGGCGCGCACGCGCGTGCGCGGGCACCGCCGCGAGCGGCGCACCGTCGAAGTCAATGCGGCCCGCGCACCATCGCAGGATGCCCATGATGCTCCTCATCAGCGTCGTTTTGCCGGCGCCGTTGCGGCCGATCAGGCCGGCCAGACGGCCGGCGCCCACTTCAAGGCTCACCCCGCGCAAAATGCCGACCGCGCCGATCGAGACCTCGAGTTCGTCAATACGCAACATGCGCCGCCTCCATGGTCGCCTCCCCGAATCCACACGCATCGTGTCGGCGTCCGGCTGCAATCGCCCTGGTCGCATCCCCGCGGGACTGGGCCCCTGCTCCGAGGCTCATGCAGTTCCCTCACCGATGACGTATTTGAGCACCTCGCCGTCCCTGAGTACCGTCGCGGGTCCGCCGTCGGCGATGATGCGCCCATCGTAGAACGCCAGCACGCGCTGTGCGTAACGATTGACGATTTCCATGTCGTGCTCGACGAACAACACCGTCACGCGGTCGGCCTGCACGGCCTTCATCACCATGTCCATGATGCCGAATTTCTCGTCCGCGGAAACGCCGCTCGTCGGCTCGTCGAGCAGCAGAATGCGGGGCTTCACCACCAGCGCCATTGCGATGTCGAGGAGCTTGCGCACGCCCTCGGGCAACACGCCGGCCGGTTTGTCGCGGTATTCGCTCAAGCCGAACCGTTCGAGAATTTCGTCCGTCACGACGCCAGTGCGCTCGCGCGTGATCGCACCGTGGGCCCAGCGTTTCGCCGCGGCGGCGACGATCCCGACCGCCGCCAGCAGATTCTCCCGCACCGCGAGCGTATCGAAGAGCTGCGGGATCTGGAACGAGCGTGAGACCCCAAGCTGGGTGACGCGGCGCGGCGCGAGTTCCGTGATGTCGTTCCCGTCGAACCGGATCGTGCCGGCGCTTGGCTTCAGATAGCCGGTGACGAGATTGATGAACGTCGTCTTGCCGGCGCCGTTCGCGCCGATCAGCCCGACCACGCTGTCGTGCGCGATGTCCACGCTGATATCGGCGGCCGCGGATACCGCGCCAAAATTCTTGCGCAGGCCACGCGCCTCCAGAATCGCGCTCATGCGGCGCGCGCCCGCCGCCGGAACAGCGACCACAACCCGTCCGGCAGGAACATGATGATGGCGAGCATCGCCAGCCCCAGCGTCATTTGCCAGACGTTGGGCGCGTACTGGTTGGCGAGCGTGCGGATCGCCTCGAAGATCAGCGAGCCGAAGAACGGCGCCAGCACGCTGTGGGTGCCGGACAGCACCGCGACGAACACGAATTCGCCGGAAGTCGTCCAGTACGCCATGTCGGGATCGATATGCCCCACCGCGATTGCCGTGAGCCCCCCGCCGGCGCCGCCGAGCGCCGCGGCGATCACGTAATTGAAGTGCACCACGTTGCGCACCGATGCGCCGAGATATTCGACGCGCAACTCGTTGTCGCGGATCGCCGCCGACAAGCGCCCAAGATGCGAATTGACGTAGCGATGCAGCGCGACGGCCGCGACGAAAGACAGGATAACGGTCGCGGCCAGAAAAACGCGGCCGCCGTAGCCGCCGGTGATCGCGACGCCGAACATCGATTTGCTCGCCACGTTGAAGCCGTCGCTGCTGCCGAGCGCCGAAGTCTTGATCAGCAGCCCGAACACGATCATCGAAAACGCCATGCTCAGCATCGCGAAAAATATGCCGCGATAGCTTGCCAGCAGAAATCCCAGCACCAGCGCGATGCCTGCCGGCACGAGCACCGCGACCAGCAGCATGAGCGCGGCATCATTGGTGCCGGCGGCCCGCTCGAGCAGCGCGGCGGAATACGCGCCGAGACAGTAGTACAAGCCCTGGCCGAACGAGACGAGGCCGCTGCGCATCAAGAGAACGAGCCCGAGCACCACCAGGCCCCTGGCGAGCGCGAGCGTGACTGAAAATGCCAGCCACTGTGGCATGAACGGCGCGCCGGCGAGCAAAAGCACCGCGATGATCGCCAGAATCCGGTCCGTGCGGTCGGTCATATCTTGCGCGCCTCCGCAGCGGAAAAAAGGCCCCGCGGCCGCGCGATCAAGACCGCCGCCATCACGGAGTAAATGCTGAACAGCTCGACCGCCGGCCAATAGCGCACGGCCGCCGAACGCACGAGGCCGACGATCAGCGCGCCGAGCGCGGCGCCACCGAAGCTGCCGAGTCCGCCGATCACGACCACCGCGAACGACAGCACGATCACTTCCACGCCCATGCCGGGCGACACCGCGAGCGTCGGCGCGGCGGCCGCCCCGCCGATCGCGGCCAGCATGGTGCCGAGCGTAAACGTGACGAGGTAAAGCCGCTCCACGTTGACGCCCATTGCGGCGCTGATCTCGCGGTCGTGGATCACGGCGAGCAGCATCTTGCCATGGCGCGAGCGGTTAAGCGTCAATGCGATGATGGCGCCGATGGCGATCGCGAGCCCGATCAGCACGAGGTTGTAAACGGGGTAGCCCAGGTTGCCGATTTCGAAATTGCCCAGCAATTCGTACGGCGCCGACAAGTAGAGAGAATCGACGCCCCACACGAGCTTGATGACGTCCTCCAGAATCAGAAATACCGCATAGGTCACCAGCAGCAGGACGACCTCGTCGCGCCCGTACATAAAGCGCAGCAAGCCGCGCTCGAGCAGCGGCCCCATCACCAGGCCGACCAGCACGGCGGCGAGCACCAGCATCGCGTAACTGCCGGACGGCGCGTGGCCCCCGCCGATCCAGTGGCCGACGAGCGTCGCCGCCAGGTACGCGCCGAGCGAATACAGGCTGCCGTGCGCGATGTTGAGGATTTTCATCACGCCGTAAATCAGCGTGAGCCCGGTCGCCATGATGAACAGCCATGACGAGTAGATGATGCCGTCGATGACGACGGCGAGCAGGTCAGCCATCAGACCATGGCAACCGCGCAGGCGCCGGCCGCCAGGATGCAAGGACACACATCAACCTTGCACCGTGGCCGCCCGCCTGCACGGCAGGAATTATTATTTCGCCTTGAAGCCCGATTTGATCCAGTCTTCGCTTTTCACGCCCTCCGGCGGATTCACTTTTTCCGGCGGATAGGCCTTGATGTCGGTGATGGTGAGATGGCCTTTCACGAGCCGGGTGGTGCCGTACGCCGTGCCCTGCACCGCCTGATGACCCTTGCCGAGCGCCATCTGCACCTTGCCGCTGGGCGCCTCAAACGTCAGGTTCTCGAACGCGGCAATGATCTGCTCCTGGCTCGGCGCTTTGCCGCCGTTGGCAGCCTGGGCTTTTTCATACGCGGCCTTGGTGCCGAGTATCGCCTGCGTCATGTGGTAAGCAGGGTATACCGGTGGCAATTGAAAGCGGTCTTCGTAAGCGGCGCGAAACCATTTGTTGAGTTCGCTCGCCGGCGCCAATACGCCGTGCATGCCGCGGGCGCCGAGGACCGTGCCGTCGGGGATCTTGTCGGCGAGCTTGAACATCGCCGTCTCGCCGGCGGTCAGCACGACGGTGCTTTTTTTGAACAAGTCGCGCGGCGCCGCCTGCAGCACGAACGCCTCGAGATCGCCGCCCCACAAGCTCGAATGGATGAAATCGGCGTTGCTCGCCAGCAGCGTCGAGATTTCCGCGCCGAACTGCCCGGCAAAGAGTTTGGGCATCTGCGAGGTCTTGACCTCGATGCCGGGCCTGAGCACTTTCATGGCCGCCTCGAAATCGTTCCACGAATCCTGCCCCCACGCATAATTCTGGTTGATGCCGGCGATGGCTTTCGTCTTGGGATTGCGGTCGGTCACGTACAGCGCCGCGCCGACGCTGTCCATGGTCGCGGTCGCCTGCGTGCGGAACACGTATTTGTAATTCGCGTCCTCGAAAATGCGCGGCGTGCCGCAATCGAAGAACACGGTGAGCTTTTTCAGTTCCTCCGCGACCGGCGCGACCGCCAGGCAGTTGCCGCTCGAAATGTAGCCGATCACGAGGTCGACGCGCTGCGCGAGATTGCGGAAATCGGCGACCTGCTTGGTGGACGGACCGGCCTCATCGATGAACGTGATTTCGAGCGATGCGCCGCCGAAACCTTTCGTCGCATAAGGCGCCGGCAACTTCCCCGCGTTCAAATTCTCGATCACGACTTCGGCCGCGTTGCGCGCCGGCACGCCGAACGGCCCGGCTGCGGGTCCGGACAAAAAAGTGACGATGCCGATTTTGAGCGGCTGCTGTGCCAGCGCGATCCCCGCGGCCGCCAATCCGAGTATCGCAAAACTGCTGCATAACCAGACTCTCACCAACTGTCTCATGGCTGCTCCTTCTGTAAATATCCCATCAACAAAAACAATTCATGAACCCGCACGTTACCAGTAACGCATCGCATTGCGGAACATGCCGCGCAAATCGTCCTTGTTTACGTTGCGCGGCGCATTCTTGATCACGCGCTGTTGCGGGTAGGCGCCGTCTGTCAGCGCATCGACGTCGCGCTCGCTGTAACCCACGTATTCGAGCCCGCCCGGGAAATCAGTCGCCTGCATCATCTTGATCAGATGTTTGGCGAGCACCTCGCCCGCGTCGGCTGGCGCGGCGCCGCGCAGGTCGGCGCCGAGGCACTGCGCGCCCTCCAGGTGGCGATCGGGACAAGCCGGCGCCGTAAAGCGATAAACCGACGGCGCGTTCAGCATCACCGACATGCCGTGCGGCACCATCGGCTCTTCCGGCGGATAGTCGGGCGCGCGGAATTCGCGCACCAGCCCCGACACCGCATACGACATGCCGTGCGGCAGGTGGCATCCGGCGTTGCTGAACGTCATGCCGGCGACCATCGCCGCATACATCATGTTGGCCCGCGCTTCCTCGTCAGCCGGATCCTTCACGGCGCGCACCAGGTACTGGCCAATCAGGCGCAACGCTTCGCGCGCGCCCATGTCGCTCCACAGGTTCGCGCCCTGGTTCATCGGGCGCTGGCTGGCGATGCCGGTGCGGCCGCGCGCCGCATGCGGGCGGGCGGTGTACGATTCCAGCGCATGGCTCATCGCATCGAAACCGCTCGCGGCAACAATGGTCGGCGGCAGGGTCCTGGTGACGGTCGGATCGACCAGCGCCACGGTCGGAATCATGTGCCGGCTCATGAGCCCGGTCTTGGCCTTCATCGACAGCAAATCGAAGATTGAAATACCAGTGCACTCGCTGCCGGTGCCCGAGGTCGTCGGACACGCGACGTGCGGCTTCAGGGGCCCGGGTACCGGTTGACCGCCGCCGATCGGTGCGTTCACGTAGGCGAGAAAATCGGCGGGATAAGTGGAGTACAGATTGGCGGCTTTGCATGTGTCCATCACCGAGCCGCCGCCCACCGAGACGAAGCCGTCGAATTTACCCGCCGAGGCGAACTTTGCCGCCGCCTTGAGCGATGCGTCGGTCGGCTCGACTTTCACCTCGTCGTAGACCGCGCAATCAACACCCGCGCCCGTCAGCGATTGCTTGACCGTGTTCAGGTGCGGCAGCCTGGCGACGCGCGGATCGGTAAACAACGCCACGCGCTTCAAGCCCAGGCCTTTGGCGTGGGCGCCGGCTTCGGCAAGGCAGCCGGCACCGAAGGTAAACTGCGGAACATCGACCGTGAACGACGGATCACCGTCACCGGTAGCCATGTAGTATTGACAGCAATGCATGTTTGAACTCCTCGCTGGCGTTGGCGCGCGCGCCGGTCAGCCGCGCAGCGCCTTCATGACGTTTTCGTCCTCGAGCGCCTGCTCCGGCTTGCCCTCGAAGATGATCTCGCCGCGGTCGATCGCATAGAGCCGGTCCGCGATGCGCGCCGCGTTGACGAGATTCGACTCGGCGATCAGAAGTGAAATGCCCAGGTCCTCGATCTTCAGTACCGCGTCGCGAAACCGCTTGACGATGATCGGGGCAAGCCCCTCGAACGCTTCGTCCAGCAGCAGCAGCGTCGGGGCGAGCGCCATCCCGCGGGCGATCGCGACCATCTTGCGCTGCCCGCCGCTCAGGTTCATCCCCTGGCGGCGCATCAGGTCGCGCACCTCCGGAAAAACCGAGAACACGCGCTCTTCGATGTCCCCGTTGGCCATCGCCCCCAGCCTGCGGCGTGCCTTCGTGGACATCCAGCGGCTGATCATCATGTTTTCCGCCACCGTGAGTTCGGGAAAAATTCCGCATCCCTCCGGCGCGTATGCCATGCCGCGCAGCGCTCGCTGGTGCACGGGCAATGAAGTCACGTCCTCGCCGTGAAACAGGATCTGGCCGGAGGCGGTCGTCAGAAAGCCCATGATGCTTTCCATGGTCGTGGTCTTGCCTGCGCCGTTGCGCCCGACCAGGCATACGACTTCGTGTTCGTGCACGCTCAGCGAGATCCCGTGAAGCACATGCGCGGGGCCCCGGAAGGTGTCGATCTTTTTCACTTCGAGCATGAATGCACTACCTCACCGCGCGTCTAATCCGAAAGATCAGTCCCGAGCAGATACGTGGCGACGTCGCGGTTCTGGCGGATCTCCTCGGGCGAGCCATCGGCGAGGAACCTGCCTTCGTGCATGACGACGACGCGATCGGAATACTTGAACACCACGTCCATGTCATGCTCGATGACGACCGCCGTAATCCTGCCGCCGCGCACCACCGTAGACACCGTGTCCATGATCTGCGCCTTGTCGCGCGTGCTGACGCCGCTGGTCGGCTCGTCGAGGAACAGCAGCTTGGGGCGAAGCGCGTAGGCGACCGCCACGTCGAGGAGCTTGCGTTCGCCCTGTGCGAGACCTCCCGCGAGCGCCTGCGCCTTGCCGCCGAGGCCGAACTCGCCGAGCACCTCCGTTGCCTCGTGCGTGACCACAATGTCCCGCTCCGCGAGCGTGAAAATCCGCTTGCTCTTGCCCTCGCGCGCGAAGATCGCGAGCGCCACGTTATCGAGCACGGATAGATCGTCGAACAGGTTCACGAGCTGGAAGCTCCTCGCGATCCCCGCCCGAATCCGCTCATCCACCGGCGCATAGGTGATGTCGCGGTCTGCGATGAAGATCCTGCCGCTGTCGGGGGACAGGAAAGCGCTGATCAGGTTGACCAAGGTGGTCTTGCCCGCGCCGTTGGTGCCGACGAGCGACAGGAACTCGCCCTCGTTGACGGTGAAATCCACGCCGTCCACGGCACGCGTTTCGCCGAAATGCTTCGTCAGGCTCTCCGTTCGCAACAGGCTCATGCCGACGCCCCCCGCCTGCGCTTCAGCCGCGCGCGCAGTCGCGCCGCGCTGCCCACGACGCCCGCGGGCAGAAACGTCACCAGGGCAATCAGGATCACCCCGAGCGTGATCTGCCAGTATTGAGTGACGGCCACCGCGTAGACCTCGAGGTAGTTGAAGATCACGGCCCCGAAGATGGGGCCGGTGAAATTCCGGAACCCGCCGAGCACGGCGAAGAACACGATCTTGCCGGACTGCGGCCAGTACAGGACGTCGGGGGTGGTGAGGCCGTTGAGCGGCACCCAGAGACTTCCGGCCAGGCCGGTGAAGATCCCCGACACGAGGAACGCGAGCCAGCGGTAGCGCCAGATCCGCACGCCGAGAAAGCGGGCGCGGGTCTCGTTGTCGCGGATCGCCTGCAGCGTCTTGCCGAACGGGGAATGGACGATCAGCCACATCAGCGCGACGCACACGCAGAACGCCGCGAGCACGTAGTAATAGTAGGCAGTAATGAACCTCGGGTACGCGTCGGCGCCCGGAAAACTGACGAGACCGCCCAGCAAGATGAGCTGCGAGAACGGCACGCGCAGCCCGTCTGTGCCGCCGGTGATCCAGAAGAACTTGTAGGCGAGCGTCCACAATACCTGCGAAAGGGCGAGCGTCAGGATGGCGAAGAAGATCCGCGTGTGGCGCACGCACACGACCCCGAACAGCGCCGCGAGCGCGGCGGAAAACGCCATCCCGCCCAGGATGAACAGTTCCATCGACGAGACGCCGAGATAGCGCATCATGAGCGCCACCGCGTAGGCGCCCGCGCCCAAGAAGGCGGAATGCCCGAACGACAGCAGCCCGGTGTAGCCAAGCAGGAGATTGAACCCGAGCGCGGCGATCGCCAGCGTGAGGCCGTAGGTAAGGAGCTGCGTCTGATAGGTACCCGCGACGGCGGGAACGACGAGCAACGCAGCGAGCACCGCCGCAGCGGCCGCGGCCCGGCGGGCGAGCGAAGGCGCTTGCGGCGCGTTCACGCCTTCCTCCCGAACAGGCCTGTCGGGCGGATCAGCAGCACGATCGCGGCAATCAAGTACAGCGCGGCGAGCTCGGTTTCTTCCCAGAACTGGATCGTGATCGTTCTGAGCGCGCTCACAATCAGCGCCCCGACCAAGGCCCCCTCGAGGCTGCCGAGACCGCCAATCACAACCACGACGAACGCCACGACGAGTACTTCCACGCCCATGCCGAGCACCGCGGCCTGGCTCGGCACAACAATGGCACCGCCGAGCCCGGCCATGAAGCAGCCTAGGCCGAAAGCCAGTGCGTAGACCCGCCCGACGTCGATTCCGAGCGCCGCGGCCATGCGCCGGTCCTGCGCGGTCGCGCGCAGCAGCACGCCGAAACGGGTGCGGTACACGAACGCCCACAGGCCAAGCGCGGCGGTGATTCCGACTCCGATCATCATCAGGTTGTAGACCGGGTAGGGCAGCGTCCCGACCTGAACGAGCCCGAGGAAATCCACGAGTCGGTTCGCAGTGAGCGGCGTCCCGCCCCACACCAGCCGGATGACATCATCGAGGACCAGCAGCAGGCCGAAGGTCACGAGCAGCTGATACTCCTCGGGCCGCCGATAGAATGGCCGGATCAACGTGGGCTCGATCGCCAGCCCGATGACCGCGACCGCGACCGCCCCGAGGGGCAGGAAGATAAACAGGGCGGCCGGCGGGATCGCAGTCGCCGCCGCGGCCACCGACCAAGCGGTGATATAGGCACCGAGCGCATAGAAGCTGCCATGCGCCATGTTGACGATTCCCATCACGCCGAAGATCAGGCTGAGGCCGGCAGCGATGAGAAAGAGCACCGCGGCGTAAAAAAGCGAATTTAGAACCTGGACCGCGACGATTTCCATGGTTTTTCTTGTTGCACGCGCGCACCGCCGGAGCGGCCCGGCCTCGTACTGCCAAGGCGACCCCGGATGCGCGCCCGGACGGGGACGGGCGTTACAGCGTTACGCCTTCGCTTGCGGCCACGTCTTCTTGATCCAGTCGGCCGCGGCAGTGGACTCGTTGTGTCCGTGCCCGGGTTTCGGCCAGTCGGGCGGCGCGGTAATGCTTCGAATCGGGATGGACACGATGCTCGCCGGGTCCCAGACCGGAAACTCGTACCCCGGCAGATTCTTGCTCAGACCCGTGACCGCGTCCTTATATCCTTGGTGATTGTCCTCGCGGACGTAGAGGTAACCAGCCGGCGAATCGATTCCCGCGCCCTCTAGCATGGCGATGATCGCGTCGTCGTCGGGCCAGCTACCGACCAGCTGGTTGGCCTTTTCCACCGCCTGCTTGTAGAGATAAAGCGAGGTATAGGCGCCATCGGACTCGAAGCTCGGGTACTCCTTCCAGCGCTTGTAGTAGCGCTCGACGAACCCCTTGTTGATCGGCCAACGCTCGGCGGACGGATAGAGAAAGTGATAGTTCGCGTGTACGCCGGCAAGCACGCCCTCGGGGTGATCCTTGCCGATCGCGTGCGGGTAGCCGCCGAAGGCGAGCGTGGTGGCGACCTTCATCTTGTCAAACAGCCCATAGCGCAGCGCCTGCTTGTAGAACGCGACGTAGTCGCCGCCCCACACACCAGCAACCAGCAGATCGGGCTTTGCCGAGAGAATCTTCGTGATGTGCGAAGTGAAATCCGTGGTGCCCAGCTTCGGCCAGGACTCCGAAACTACCTCGATTCCGGGCAGCAGCTTGCCGAGCGCGAGCACGAAGTGCTCGAACACGTTACGGCCGTAGCTGTAATCGGGCTGGATCGACGCGATCCGACGCACCTTCGGCCAGTGTGTTGCCGCGCCGATGGCGGCGGTAACGCCGTCCGCAGACTGAATGTTGGTCACCCGGAAGGTGTATTTCGGGTTCGGAACCGCCTTGTCGAACAGGAAGTCGGTGCAGCCGTCGTTGAAAAGCGTCAGCACCTTCAGTTCCTCCGCCACCGGCCCGAGTGCGGGGGTGTTGCCGCTCGAGATGACGCCCGTAAAGAGATCGATCTTCTCCGACAGCTTCATGCGCCGGAGTTCCTTCACGTTGGCATCTGTCCCGGCAGCTTCATCGGCGAAGATTGTCTCGATCTTGCGCTTGCCGAGCAGCCCGCCCTGCGCGTTGATCTCCTCCATGGCGAGGACATGTCCCCGCTGGCCCGGGCCGCCCAGAAGCTCGGCCGCCCCGGTGAGGAACGTGATGTGGCCGACCTTGATCGGTTTATCGGGAACATTGCCCTTGGGTCTTACCGCGGCATTCGCCGTGCCCGATCCCGCCACGGCCCCGAGCCCCGCGGCCCCGACACCCGCCGCACCCAGGGTGGCGCCGAATTGCTTCAGAAAACCGCGGCGCTCCTGCTTGATCTGTTCCTTGTCCATGACTGTACTCCTCCAATCGTCTGCGCTTATGAGAGGGATGTGCACGTTCGTCCCGGCAGGCAGGCCCGAACAGCCAGCCTATTAGACACCTTTTGCGTAGGAGTCTACAAGCCGGGATCAGGTCGGGCGATGAACGGCGTGCGCCGCGTATGCTCAGAAGGCCCAGTGCACGATCTTGATCGGCGCGTTGGCGGCGTTGTCTTCGAGCACAGGGGCGAGCACGAGCCGATAGCCGGCCGTCCCGTTACGTCCCGCGGCGGGGCCGAATTCGAGACGACATGCACCCGAGCTGTCGGCGCGCACCGCGCCAGCGGTTGCGACCGCGCCGTCTGGACCGACCAGCAGATAACGACATACCGGCGCCGGCGGCGTGCCTGCGCCCGTGAGCCGCTCGGCGAGCTTGGTCGCGAACGAGCCGCGCACGATCCGCACGTCGCGCCCGAGGCGCTCGAGCCACTCGGTTTCGGTGTAAGCCTCCGCGCCGAAACTGCGCTGCTCGATCCGCGTCACAAACGCCTTGAGCGGCACCGCATAGGCGTTGAAGCTACCGAGCCCTTTCGGATAGCTCGGGTCGCGGAACGCGCGGAGCACCGCCTTCGTCCCGTCCCATCGGCCGAGCACGTAGGGACCGTTGGTGACCAGCCAATGACCGTGCGCAGCGTGGAACTCGCGCAGCCGACGGTAGCGGGCGCGCGCGTCCTCGGCGCCGGCGTAGCGGGCGAGCGCCGGGGGAACGTACGCGCGCTCCTCGAGTTCGCGGGCAAGCCCGGCGAGCTGCGCAAAGAGCGTGGTGTTGCGCACCAGATCGAGTTCCGGCACGCCGCGCCGCGCCGCGGCGGCCGCTCCAAAGGC
>JBARMB010000002.1:0-47500 GCA_049802235.1 Burkholderiales bacterium
ACGCACCCCCGTGTCGGATGCCGTTATTTCTTGCGTCCGTACTTGCCGGTCAGCGTCGCCTTGCCGATCGAGTTGGCGTTGACCATGAAGCCGGCGAGCGAGGCGCTCGCGCCCTGCGGCAGATCGAGCTTCTCGACCTTGAGCGCGTGCAGCGTGAAGTGGTAGCGGTGCGGTTTGTCGCCGGTCGGCGGGCACGGTCCGCCCCAGCCGGGGCCACCGAAGTCGGTCGTGATCTGCATCGCGCCCTGTGGCAGGCCGGAGCCGTCGGCCTTGCCGGCGTCCTTCTTCAACTCGCTGGCGTTCGCCGGAATGTTGACCATCACCCAGTGCCACCAGCCCGCGCCGCCGGTGGGTGCGTCCGGATCGTGCACCAGCAGCGCGAAGCTCTTCGTGCCTTTCGGCGCCCCGGACCAGGCGAGCGCGGGCGAAATGTTCTTGCCGCTGCAGCCGAAGCCGTTGAACACCTGCTCCGCGGCGATCGTGCCGTTCGGCTTGATGTCGGGGCTCTTGAGCTTGAACTGCTGCGCCTGCGCCGCGCCGGCAAGCGCGAGGCCGGCGGCGAGCACGACGGTTTTGACGAGAATGTTGCGGGACATTGGGTCCTCCGTGTGGTTGGGGGAAAGCGGATTTTACCGGAGTTGCTCACCGCAAGGCGAGGAGCACGATGCCGGCAAGCACCATGGCGGCGCCGGCGGCGGTGCGCAAGGTCAAACCCTCGCGGTTCTTGTACACGAACACGCTCACCGGAAATACCACCAGCGGCGAGGTGAACGTGATGAGCGTCGCGATCGCGATCTCGATGTAGCCCATGGCGTAAGTCGTCAACATCGAGCCGCAGGCGGTGGCGATGCCGCTTGCCGCGAACAGCGTCAGCCCCCGGCGGTCGCTCTTGCGGAAATCCGCGAACACCTTCGGCCAGTTGCGGATGCTCGCGATCTGGCACAACAGCGCCGCGCCCGTGCCTAGCAGCGAGCCGAAGATCGCTTCGTTCCAGGTGCGCATTGCCAGCCCGCGAATGGCGTTGCCGGTGCCGAATCCCATGATCAGAAACAGTCCCGGAATCGCGCCGCGCTTCAGCTCCTCGCGGCGTGGGCGATGTTCTCCCGATTCCCGGCCGCCCGGCATTTGCGTGGTCCACAGCCCGGCGATCACCAGTGCCGTGAGACCCAGCTCGTAGGCCCCGAGCCGTTCGCCGACGAGAACCCACGCCACCGCCAGAGTGAACACCGGCGAGGAAGAATGCAGAATGCTCGCCCGTGCCGGCCCGAGAGTGCGGATGGTATCGAGGAGCATCCGCCGACCGAGGTAAATGCCGACCACGCCCGAGAGCACGAACCAGCCCGCTCCCCTCCACTGGAACACGAGCGGCGTTCGGCGAAGCAGCAGCTCGATGCACAACACCGCCGCAGTGAACACGACATTCACCCCCAGCATGACGAGAAAGCCTGGCTCGAGCGGCATCCGCGCCAGGGCGCTGCGCACGATGAAAATGTTGGTGGCGAAGCACACCATGGCAAGCAGGGCGAGCGCGATACCCATTTATGAAAATTCAGGAATAGCGCGGGATCAGCGTCTGGCGCTGCCGAGCACGGCGATCGAGGCAACGACGATGAGCGCGCCGGCAATCTGCAGCGGCGCGACGCTCTGGCCGAGAAGCATCCAGGCGAGAAACAGCACGGCGATGGGCTCGAAGTTGAGCACCGCCATGTCACTGGCGGACCCGAGGCGCGGCAGCAGCATGAATAGCGCGGTGATCGCCGAGCCGTAGAACAAGGTAAGCAGCGCAAGGCCAAGCCAGGCGGGGCCGTCCGCGGGCAGCGCGAGGTTTCCCGCCAGCGCGCCGCCCGCCAGCGCCAGCACCGCGATCGTGCCCATGGTCAGGCAACTGCGCAGGCGGCCGTCCACGCCTTTCAGCCAGCGCGCGGTGAAGAACATCGCCGTGGCGAAGGACACCGCGGCGGCGAGCGCGAAGCCGACGCCGGCGCCGATCTCCGCCCAGCGTCCGGAAAAACTTCCACTGCCCTGAAGATCGAGCGCGAGCGCGAGTCCGAACAACGCCACCGGCATGGCGCCGAGCGCGCGCCGCGCCGGGCGCTCGGCGCCCGCGGCCCAGGACAGGAGCGTCAGCATCATCGGATGGGTGTTGAAGACCAGCAGGGCAAGCGCCGCGGGAATGCGCGCCACGGATGAGTACAGGCAATAGCTTTGCACCGACAGCACGGCGCCGATGGCGATGGCGCGCCAGAGCGTCGCCGCCGGCAGGGCGAGCGGCACGCGAAAGGCGAGCAGCAGCGGCAGCACGGCGAGCGCGGTGACGGCGGAGCGCGCCGCGACCGCCGTGGTCACGTTCACGCCGTGGTCGAAGGCGAGGCGCGCGGCGATGTGATTGCTGCCGAATGTGGTGGCGATGACGAGCATCAGCGCGATGCCCAGCCAGCGGGGAAGGGGTTTGCCGTGCAAGATCAGCCGATTCAGGAGGCGTTTTTTGGGTGCTGCCGCTAGACCGTTATTTGCATAACAGGGCGGTGCTCGGTACGATTAAAAACTAGAGAGATCTAGACTCGCATTGATGTACAAATCACGCTCCCGATATCTCACGTCGCCGTTGAAGCCCGGGGGGGCAGTTCACTCCGACCCCGTCCTCGGGCCCGGCCTCTGCCATTGATCCGTTTTCTTCCGGTCGTCCAGGGCCTGCCTGATTCGTTGCGCGACATCCTCCCCCGGCGAGCCGGGGTGGAGCTTCTCGCTGTCCACCTTGTATTTCGCCATGGTTTCTCTGTCGGCGATGCGCCCTTGTTCGATTCGCCATTTCCATTTCGCGAGCACGGCGAGGAGATATCTGACGATCCTCCAAAGTACGTACAGCCCGATCGCAGCGACTGCAATGGCGACCCACATCCAGAAGGAATCGCAGGCAGGCACCGACATTGGAGCCTGCCCGCACCTGAACGCGTAGGCCCACCACGCATCGAGATGCCTGACAATTATCCGTATTGAGTCCATGTCAGCGGATGACCTTTGCCGTCATGCGCGATTGCTGCGCTTCACCGTAGCTTTCTCCGCGCGGATCATAGCGTGATTTCGAACAGCCGCCGGAACATGGTGCGCCTGGTGTTGCGGAAGTGCGGCCGCACGCGGTCGCTCCATGCGCTGTGGCGCACCGCGAGCCACGGCTCGCTTCCCAGCGTTTCGGTGCTCGCGAGGTCGTAGCAGGAGTGGTAGCGCGGCGATCCGTCCGGATTGCGGAAGCGGCGGGCGCGCACGCTCCCCGGGCACGCGGCAAGGCCGGGCATGTGCTCGACGTCGTACCAGGCATTCAGGTCGGCCTCGTGCTCGGGGACGACGTCGGTCTCGACGACGTAATGAAACGGCGCCGCCTGTCCACTCGACGCGCCCGCGGCATCGAAGACCGGCTGCAGGTGTGCCGCGCTGATTTGCAGGCGGCCCAGGTCCGGCAGGGCGCGCAAGTTCTCCACGACACGCGCCGGCACATCGCTGCCGACGGCGGCGAAGTTGCGCGAGAACAGGTAGACATACGCTTCGTTTCCCTCGACCGCGGCGTGCGCGGCAATGCTCTCGGCCGCGGGCACGCAGTCCATCGTGATCTTCCTCAGAGGCCGCTGCAATTCCTCCAGCGCGGGCAGCGGGCCGACGCATTTGAGCAGGATCGCCGCGGCAGGCACAGCGCTCATTCGACGTTCTTGGCGCGGATAATTCCTGGCATGGATGGTCATTCCTTCCGGCCCAAGGTGTGATCGGGCGGGGAATGGTCTTCTACGCCACCGCCACCGGAATCTTGAACTCCCTGATTCTCTTCTCCCACTCGCGCGGCCCGGCCTGGTGCACCGAGTTGCCGTTCGCATCCACCGCGACGGTGACCGGCATGTCCTTCACCTCGAACTCGTAGATCGCTTCCATGCCGAGGTCGGCGAAGCCGACGACCCTGGATTTGCGGATCGCCTTGGCGACCAGGTAAGCGGCGCCGCCGACGGCGATCAGGTACGCGGCCTGGTGCTTTTTGATCGACTCGATCGCTGCCGGCCCGCGCTCGCCCTTGCCGATCATGCCGATGAGGCCGGTTTTCGCCAGCATCGTCTCGGTGAACTTGTCCATCCGCGTAGCCGTAGTCGGACCGGCCGGGCCGACGGCTTCGTCGCGCACCGGATCGACCGGACCGACGTAGTAGATGACGCGGTTGGCGAAATCTACCGGCAGCTTCTCGCCTTTTTCGAGCATGTCATGGATGCGCTTGTGCGCGGCGTCGCGGCCGGTGAGCATTTTGCCGTTCAGCAGCAGCGTGTCGCCCGGCTTCCAGGTCGCGACCTCTTCGCGGGTAAGCGTGTCGAGATTGACGCGCTTGGACTGCGGCGCCGGCGCCCAGGCGACTTTCGGCCAGTCATCGAGGCTCGGCGCCTCGAACTCGGCAGGACCGGAGCCGTCGAGCACGAAATGCGCGTGGCGCGTCGCGGCGCAGTTGGGGATCATCGCGATGGGCTTGTTCGCCGCGTGCGTGGGCCAGGTGCGGATTTTCACATCGAGCACGGTGGACAGGCCTCCGAGCCCTTGCGCGCCGATGCCGAGCGCATTGACCTTTTCGTACAACTCCACGCGTAGTGCCTCGTACCTGTCGCACGGGCCGCGCGCGAGCAGCTCGTGCATGTCGATCGGCTCCATCAGCACTTCCTTCGCCATCGCCATGGCCTTCTCGGCGGTGCCGCCGATGCCGATGCCGAGCATGCCCGGCGGGCACCAGCCCGCGCCCATGGTCGGCACGGTCTTCAGCACCCAGTCCACCACCGAGTCGGAGGGATTGAGCATGGCGAACTTCGATTTCGCTTCCGAGCCGCCGCCCTTGGCGGCGACGTCGACGCTCACCGTGTTGCCGGGCACGAGCTCCATGCTGATCACGGCAGGCGTGTTGTCCTTGGTGTTTTTCCTCGCGAACTGGGGATCCTCGAGCACCGAGGCGCGCAGCTTGTTGTCCGGGTCGAGGTAGGCGCGGCGCACGCCCTGGTTGATCGCATCGGCCAGGGACGGAAATGCGGAACCCTTGAAGCCTTCCCAGCGCACATCCATGCCGATCTTGAGGAACACGTTGACGATGCCGGTGTCCTGGCAGATCGGCCGGTGGCCTTCAGCACACAGGCGCGAGTTGGTGAGGATCTGTGCGATGGCGTCCTTTGCCGCCGGCGACTGCTCGCGTTCGTAGGCGCGCCCGAGATGGGCGAGGTAGTCCTTCGGGTGGTAATAGCTGATGTACTGCAGCGCGTCGGCGACGCTGTGGATGAGGTCTTCCTGCCTGATGAGTGTCATGGGGCGTCGTTCCCGGATGGCGCGGACGTTTTCCGCGGGCAAAATATCGAGTATACCGGGTGGACGCCGAGGTTTCCCTGCTAGGGGAAAGAGGCAAGGAAAATCCGGCCGCATTCACCCCGCGCCGGTGAGGCGCGCAGGCTCGCGGGCGTTCCTGCGCCTGAGGCCGACGGCGACGGCCGCCGCCGGGGATTTTTTCAGGCTTTCAGGCCGGGTTCAGCTCGTGCCCCAGACTTCGCGCGCCGTCTCGATGACGAGCTTCAGCTTCGCCGCCTGCGATTCCCGCATGATCTCGTTGCCGTGCACCGTGCTGGAGAAGCCGCACTGCGGCGACAGGCAGAGCTGCTCGAGCGGCATGTGCTTGGCCGCTTCGTCGATGCGGCGTTTCAGCATGTCCTTCGATTCCAGCTCGCCGAGCTTGGTCGACACCAGGCCAAGCACGACCATCTTGCCCTTGGGCACGAAGCGCAGCGGCGAAAAATCGCCCGAGCGGGCGTCGTCGTACTCGAGGAAATAGCCGTCCACCGCGAGATCGCGGAACAGCGCTTCGGCGACCGGCTCGTAGCCGCCTTCGGCCACCCAGGCGCTCTTGAAATTGCCGCGGCAGAGGTGGATGCAAATCGTCATCCCGGCGGGACGGCCGGCGATCGCGGCGTTGATCAGCTTGGCGTAGCGCCGCGGCAGCTCATCCGGGTCGTCGCCGCGGCTGCGCGCGCCTTCGCGCAGCTTGGGATCGCACAGATAGGCGAGGTTGGTGTCGTCGAGCTGCACATACTTGCAGCCTGCATCTCCGAGCTGCTTCAGCTCCTCGCGATAGCAGGCGGCGATGTCCGCGTAGAACGCCTCCATGTCCGGATACGCTTCGCGGCTGATGGCGCCGCGGCCGCCGCGGAAGTGGAGCATGGTCGGGGAGGGGATGGTCACCTTGGGCATGCGCTTGGCGGCCGATTTGAGGAAATTGAAATCGGCGAGCTGGATCGGCCGCACGTGGCGCAGCTTCCCGCTTACCTTGAGCACCGGCGGGGCGAAATCGACATCCTTGCCGGTGGCGGTGTGAAAGTGCACCGCAATGCCGCCCTCCACCTTCACGCCCTCGAGCTGCTCGAGAAAATCGACGTGAAAGTACGTGCGCCGGAATTCGCCGTCGGTGATGCCCTGCAGGCCGAGGTCTTCCTGGAATTTCACAATGTCGCGGATGGCGCGATCCTCGACCTCGCGCAACTGCGCTTTCGTGATTTCGCCCTTCTGCTGCCGGGCGCGGGCGTCGAGCAATTCCTTGGGGCGGAGAAAGCTGCCGACGTGATCGGCGCGGAACGGCGGAGTGGTGCGTTGTGTCATGGAGGGTCTCGTCGAAAAGTGAAAGGCAGTGCCGGTGAGATTTCGGTCGCTAAGATAGCAGCGTCGGTATCCAACTTGCAATCGGAAAACGCCTCGATTTTATCCTGTTGCGCAAGCCCGTGTGCCCACCGTGGGCATCCGCCCAATTCTACGTACGGGCGGGCGCGCGGGAGAGCGGAAGGCGGGTGCCGCGGAAGCGGAGCCGGGCGACACCGCTCAGGAGGAGCGCGCGAGCGCGAGTTGCGGCGAGATCTCGCGCCGCAGGATTTTGCCGTTCTTGGTGCGGGGGAAGTCCCGCGCGAGATAGATTTTCCTCGGCGCCTTGTACGAGGCGAGATGCTGCCTGCCGAATTCGACCAGCTCGTCGGGCGACACCGCGGTGCCCGGCTGCGCAATGACGTAGGCGACCACCAGCAGCTTGTCCTCGTCCAGCTCCTCGCCGACGCAGGCGCAGTCGGCCACGGCAGGATGCGACTTCAGCACGCGCTCGACCTCGTAGGGCGAGACGCGATAGCCGAAGCTCTTGATGATGTCGTCCTTGCGGCCGAGGAACCAGATATAGCCGTCCTCGTCGTAGCGCGCATAGTCGCCGGTAAGGAACCATCCGGCGTGCTTGAGCCGCGAGGTTTCCTCGGGCTGGTTCCAGTAGGAGAGGAACAGCCCGGGATCGTCCTCGGGGACGCAGATCATGCCCTCCTCGCCTGACGCGACTTCCTTCAGCGTATCGGGGTTGAGGAGCCTGATGTCGTGGCCCGGCTGTGGAAACCCCGCCGAGCCCGGCCGGATCGGCCGCTGCCTGCTCTGGGAAAGGTAGTAGGACATCTCCGACATTCCCACTGCCTCGTAGATCTCCATGCCGAAGCGCTCGCGCCACTGCGCCAGCACCTCGTCGGAGAGGTGCTCGCCCGCGCTCATGCAGTGCCTGAGCGAGGGCATGTCCTTCTTCGCGAGCTGCGTTTTCTGGATGATCTGGCGGAACACCGTCGGCACGCCGATGAAAATCGTCGCCTGGTGCCGGGCGATGAGGCGGGGCCACGTGGTGGGTTCGTTTTTCCCTTCGTATACGATCACGGTCTTGCCGCGATACAGCGGGTCCATCATTGCCGAGCCGAGCACGTAGGTCCAGTTGAACTTGCCCGAGTGCAGGATGCGGTCGGCGCCCGAAGAATCGAAATCGAACCAGTATTCGCCCGCCGGCGCGCGTCCGAGCAGCGAGCGGTGCGCGTGCAGTACGCCCTTGGGATAGCCGGTGGTGCCCGAGGTATAGACGAGGTAGGCGGGATCGGCAGCCCGCGTCGGATGCGGTTTCTCCCAGGAGCGGATTTTTGCGAGCTCGTCGCCAAGGTCGAGAGCGCGGATGCCCTCGATCCCGAGCGGCTCGCCGGAGCCGGACAGGAGCACGGTATCGATCGTGCCGCCGCCCTTGAAGTGGGGAGCGAGCTGCTGCCATGCTTTCCTGTCGGTGACGAGCGTTTTTGCGCCCGAGTCCCTTGCGAGATAGAGCACTTCCTCTGCGGTGAGCAAGGTGGAAGTCGGCACGCTGATCGCACCGCGCTTCATCGCACCGAGGAACGCAGTCGGGTAGTCGAGCGAGTTGGGGAGGCGGATCAGCACCCGGTCGCCCGCGCCGACGCCGATGCCGCGAAGCAGTTGCGCGAAGCGCGACGAGCGCGCGGCGAGTTCGGCGTAGGTGATTTGCGTGGTCCCGAGGAGCTCGTCTTCGACCACCATGGCGATCCGGCTCGCGACGGGCCCGGACAGATGGGCATCCAGGCAGGCGACGCCGATGTTGAAGAACTCCGGGATGTCCCATTTCCATTCCGGGAACGGGTTGAATTCAGGCATTGAACGACACCGCCAAGCTGTGGGGCTGCAAAGGCCGCAAAGGCGCGCCAGGAAAACCGGTGTTTCTTTGCCGCCTTTGCGGGGAGGACTGAATTATCAGAGGATGATGCCGTAAGGCCAGTTTTCGCGTATGACCTGCGCCGGCATCTTCTGCAGCACGGTCAACGCGAAATCGGTGTTCTCGTCCGACAGCGCGTGCAGCGCGTGCGCCCGCAGCAGGGTCTGAAGCGCCTTGCCGAACATCGGCGGATCGAGCATTTCGCCCTCGAATTTGATCGCCCCGCCGAGGAGCGCGTCGGCGTCGATCGCCGCCTTCAGGATGGCGCACTTCTTCGCGATGTCGGAAGGCGAGGGCGTGTAGGCGACCTTGCACGGGTGGATGTGGCCGGGATGGATCACCTGCTTGCCGGTGAGGCCCATCGCCGCCTCCTCGCGGGCGTGCTTGTAGACGATGCGCAACTCGCTGTCGCCGTGCAGGTCGAGCCAGCTCCGCACATCGTGCGGCTCGACCTGGGTCTCCGGCATCACCGCGCTGCCGATCAGCGTCTCGACGCCGCCGATCACCCCCTTGCCGGCGATGCGCGCCTCGAGCATCACCTGATTCAGGTAGAACTTCAACTCATCGGTCCAGTGCTCGGGCGTGATGTGGATGCCCATCGCCTTGGAGAAGTCGTGGATGCCGAACACCACGTGCTTCACCATCGGGTACATCATCAGATCGGGCGCGATCTTGAGCGATTTCGGATGCTCGATGATGGGCTGGATGACGATGCGGTGATTGAATCCGGCGAGCAGCGCCGAGAGATCGCGGATCTCGGCCGCCCCGTAGGCCTCGCCCGCCTTGGCGAGCATGACCACGTCGATGTGATCGGACATGTCGCGCACCAGCTCCATGTCCCGGTCGTATTCCTCGGTGCGGAACGGGTTGACCCGCAGCGCCACCTGCACTTGCTTTCTGCGCTGCATATGCGGCAGCTCGCGCAGCAGCAGCTCGCGGCTCATCTCCTTCTGTCGGCAGCCGTCTTCGAGGTCGAAGATCAGCGTATGGGCGTGCGTGTTGCGCGCATGCTTCCTGAACCGCTGCGACGCTGCATCCAGATCCTCATACAGCCCGAGCGCGGGGGCGTACTTGACCGGCGGATAGTAGAGCTGGATTCCGGGCCAGTATTCGCTGAGTACCGAAGAGGCAACGACATCGCTGAATTCGTTGACTGGCTGGGCGGTGAGTGCGTAGCGTGAGGTCATCGGTGTCCGTTTGGCGTTGATTTCATATCGTGAAACTGTATTTTGTTGCATCGCACAATCCAAACTCACACTATCACCAAATTCCGCGGGGCGTCAATGCCGGGGACGGTCTTTTCGGTACTTGACGCAGGAGTTCCCGCTGCAGGCGGGCCGCTGCCCGGAGCGGCTTTACAAAATCGGACATTGGTGATTTGATTCGCTGCAAACGCCCGGCAAGATTCGCGCACGATATGTCACCCGGAAATCCAATCCATCCCTGAATTCGAACCCCCAAGGCCTAAAGGAGATTCGCCAAATGGTTTCTGCAAGAATCGAGTCGGTACTCCAGGAAGACCGCCTGTTTCCGCCGTCCCCGGAGTTCGTCAAGCAGGCGAACGTCTCGGGCATGGCGGCCTACCAGGCCCTTTGCGACGAGGCCAGCCGGGATTTCGAGGGCTTCTGGGGGCGGCTCGCGAAGGAGCACCTGCTGTGGCACAAGCCGTTCACGAAGGTGCTCGACGAATCGAACGCGCCGTTCTTCAAGTGGTTCCACGACGGCGAGCTGAATGCGTCCTACAACTGCCTTGACCGGCACCTAGAGACCCAGCCCGACAAGACCGCGATCATTTTCGAGGCCGACGACGGCAAGATCACGAAGATCTCCTACAAGCAGCTCTATCACAAGGTATGCCAGTTCGCGAATGCACTGAAGTCGCTCGGCATCCGCAAGGGCGACCGCGTCATCGTCTACATGCCGATGTCGATCGAGGTGGTGATCGCGATGCAGGCCTGCGCGCGCATCGGCGCGACGCACTCGGTGGTGTTCGGTGGTTTCTCGGCGAAGAGCGTGCACGAGCGCATCATCGATGCGGGCGCGGTGGCGGTCATTACTGCCGATGGCCAGATGCGCGGCGGGAAAGAGATCCCGCTCAAGCCAGCCATCGACGAGGCGCTTTCCCTCGGCGGCTGCGAGGGCGTGAAAAGCGTCATCGTGTACCAGCGCACCGGCACCGCGATCACCATGCAGTCGCCGCGCGACAAGTGGTGGCACGACGTGAGCAATGGCCAGGCGGATACCTGCGAGCCGACCTGGGTGAACGCCGAGCACCCGCTTTTCATCCTCTACACCTCGGGCTCGACCGGGAAGCCCAAGGGCGTGCAGCACTCCACCGGCGGTTACCTGCTGATGACCGTCATCACGATGCAGTGGGTGTTCGATTACAAGTTCACCGACGTGTTCTGGTGCACGGCGGACGTGGGCTGGGTGACGGGGCACAGCTACTGCACCTACGGCCCGCTCGCCGTCGGTGCGACCGAGATCATGTTCGAAGGCATTCCGACTTATCCGGACGCGGGCCGCTTCTGGAAAATGATCCAGGACCACAAGGTGACGGTGTTCTACACCGCGCCGACTGCGATCCGCACCCTCATCAAGGCGGGCAGCGATCTGCCGAAGAAATACAACCTCAAGTCGCTGCGCATCCTCGGCACCGTCGGCGAGCCGATCAATCCCGAGGCGTGGATGTGGTACTACAACACCGTCGGCGACAAGCGCTGTCCGATTGTCGATACCTGGTGGCAGACCGAGACCAGCAGCCACATGATCACGCCATTGCCCGGCGTACACGCGCTCAAGCCGGGCTCCTGCACCATGCCGCTGCCGGGCATCATGGCGGCGATCGTGGACGAGACGGGCCACGAGGTCGAGAAGGGCAAGGGCGGCATCCTCGTCATCAAGCGCCCGTGGCCGGGAATCATCCGCACCATCTGGGGCGACCCGGAGCGCTTCAGGAAGGGCTACTTCCCCGAGGATTTCAAGGGTAAGTATTACCTTGCCGGCGACGGCGCCAGCCGCGACATGGAGGGATATTTCCGCATCATGGGCCGCATCGATGATGTGCTCAATGTTTCCGGCCACCGGCTGGGCACCATGGAAATCGAGTCGGCGCTGGTGGCGAACACCCGGCTCGTCGCCGAGGCCGCCGTGGTCGGCCGTCCCGATGATATGACGGGCGAAGCGGTATGCGCCTTCGTCGTGCTGAAGGGCCCGCGTCCCGGCGGTGACGAGGCGAAAAAGATCGCGGCCGAGCTGCGCGACTGGGTGAGCAAGGAGATCGGCGCCATCGCCAAGCCCAAGGACATCCGCTTCGGCGACAACCTGCCCAAGACGCGCTCGGGCAAGATCATGCGCCGACTGCTGCGCGCGATCGCCCGAGGCGAGGAGATCAAGCAGGACGTCTCCACGCTGGAGAACCCCGCGATCCTCGAACAGCTCAAGCAGGCGACGTGAGGTTCGTCCTCTCTGCGCTGATCGGGGGCTGTCCGGGTTTCGATTGGCGCACGACGCGTGCGCCGGCGGCCGCAACGCCACGCGATAGCGGCTGATCGCCCGGAAATGACCCCCCCGGAGTGCCGGCGAGGCGCAGCGCCGGCGGCCGCGCAGCCGGTGCCGGGCCGCCCGCCGTGTTGCCTCCGGCGATCTTCTCGTTTATGCTGCGCGGCTTTGCGTTTCCGGAGTTAGACTTCGGCCATGAAAGCGCGTGACGTACATGCGTACATGCGCGGCGGACTGAGCGAAATCCGGATTGAATACGGAGAGGTGACCGAGCGGTCGAAGGTGCGCGCCTGGAAAGCGCGTGTACGGCCAAAAGCCGTACCGTGGGTTCGAATCCCACCCTCTCCGCCACGCCGGCGCTGATTTTGCGGCCAGATCAGTTTTTCAGGCCGAGCAGATCGAGCAGCGGCAGCCGCGCGTTCATGGTGAACAGATATTGATTGCCGCTGCGCCGCGGATCGGGCAGCAGCGGCAGGATGCGGTTGTCCTGCGGGCCGGCGGTGAGCGCGCCTTCAATGCGCATCGCGCCGTCGCCGGAGAGCAGCCATTCTCCGTGCGCAGCGAGATTGATCTCGCCACGCAGCGTATCGAGGCGCAGCACGGCGGACGATCCGCGGCCGGTAATGGCGAGACGGTAATCGCCCATGTTCGCCAATCCCTCGAGGCGGCCGCCGGCGTCGAGCCAAGTGGCTTCGATTTCGCCGTCGAGCCCGGCAGCGCTCAGTTGCGCCGCGTTCACGGCGATGCGCACGCGTCCGGCGGGCTCGAACAGATCGGCGGGGGCGTAGACGAGGCCGGCAAGACTTGCCGGGAGCGATACCTCGGTGGCGATCAAGCCGATGCGGCGGTAGCCGAACTGCAGCGTGCCGCGGCCGTCGATCTGCTCGCCGCTTGCCGCGACTTCAACCCGGACTCGTCCGGCGAGCAGCCACAGCGGCCGCAGCGTCCAGCGCAGTCCGGTGCGCACTGGACGCTGATCCGGGCCGAGCACGAGCGTGCCTTCACCGCGCCAGAGCGTGCCCCGTGTCTGCTGCAGCGCGACCTTGCCGTGACTCAGCCGATTCGCCACGGTTTCCATCCAGTACGCGGGCACGGTCGCGACCAGAAACAGGACATAGAACAGCGCACCCGCGAATAGATATCCAACCGCACGCCGGCGGCTCATGAGCCGCCGCTGCGCAGCCGGATGCGGGCGTTCACCGTGCCGGATACCGTATGCGAATCCAGCGTGGCGCCGTCGACGTGCAGTCCGTGCCGGTCTTGCAGTTCCGCGAGCCAGGTGATGAGCGCATTGAACGGCACCGCCTCGAAGGTGACTTGTGCGCCGCTGCCGCTTTCTGCCTCGATGTGCGTGATCTGCGTGCGGATGCCCTGCGCCGCAGCGGTCTGCTCGACGGTGGAGACGGCATCGCGGGCAGCCGGTTGCGCCGGCGCGCGCGGACCGGATTTGCGCAGGCGTCCGGCTTCGGCGCGCATCCAGGCGAGCTGTGTGCGCTCTTCGGGGACGCTGTCACGCAGGCGCGAGAGTTCTTTCTGCAGCGGCGACCACAGCAGCCCGTGCGCGATGACGACGGTCACGAGGAGCAGCGCGGCCGTCACCAGGCGCCGTTCACGCGCAGCCATGCGCTGCCACGCATCGCGCAGTCGGGCGGGGAGAGGATTTTTCATCGGCGTCAGTTCTTGCGGCTCGTAACGGGTGCGCCCGGGGTCAGGCGGACGCGCGCATTGATTCCGCCCGCCTGCGGCGCCGCCGACAGAATTTCAGTGTGCAGGCGGGCACGTTCGAACGCTGTCCGAACGGCGTCGGTTGAAGCATCGGCCGGCCAGGCGAGTTCCAGCGTCAGGACCTGATCGGCATAACGCAAGCCGCGCAGGCGAATACGCGGATCCGTGCGCAGCGCCTCGGCCGTCCTGTCGAGCAGCGCGAGGAGATCGCCGTCGCCGCGGCGCGCGTTCGAGGATTCCAGCGCGCGCCGCATCTGCGCCGCCGGATCGAGCACGGTTCGGGTTTCGGGAAAACTGGCGAGCAGGATCGAGGTCATCTCGCGCAACTGTTCCTGATGCTGGCGTCGCAGCGTCCACCAGTCCGCGACGTCCACGGCGATGTTGCCGGCCAGCCACACGAGCAGCAGCGCCAAGGCCGGCAGGAAGGGGCGCAGCCTGTCGCCGATTCCGGATTCCTGCGCGAACTCGCCCTGAAGCAGGTCGAGCGGCGCTTCCGGGCCATCCGGCGCCGCCCACAGGCTTTTCCTCTCGACGCGTACCGCAAGCGCCAGTGTTTGTTGCCAGGCCTCGGCCGGGAAATCTGGCGGCGCATCGAATACCAGCAGGCATTTCGGCGCACGCCCGTGACTCGTCGCTTCGCGCAGTGCCGTGCGCAGCAACGGCGGCGGAGCATCGGTGGATACAGGACACACGAAGCCTGCCACCTCGCCGGTGCGCACGAGAACCTCGTCGCCCCGGAACGCCAGCGTCCAGCCATCGGGCACCGAAGGCAGCAACAGCGTTGCCGGGCAGAGGGCCTTCGGCCGGATGTCCGCTTTCCCGAGCGCTTCGCTCCAGGTCCGCAGGCGCTCGCGCGCGGTGACCGCTACCGACAGACTGCCGTCGGGTTCCCGCCGGAAGGCGAAGTGCAGCGATTCCGGATCGCCCGCCAGCAGGTCTTCGATCGCATACGGCAGCGCCTGCATGATCTTGCGGCGCGAACGCGTCGGCAGCCGCGTGCCGGTGAGCAGCGTGTCGGCCGGCGGCGTCCATGCACGAACGGTCGCGGTGCGCGCCTCCTCCGGCAGGGAATGCAGTGCGTCGGTCTTGCCGTGCTGTACCGCGCCCTGAAGCGGTTGCCAGCGCCATTCGATCGGCGCAGCCGTCTCCGGCCAGCCGCGCGGCAGCATCAGATCCAGCCGGCCGCGGGCGCCGCTGGTCGTCTTGTGCGCTCCGGGCTTTATCGCGTTGTCAGACATGTTCTTCGGTGGCCGGTTCGGGTTGGCGATATTGTCGCTGTTGCCAGAGCACCGTTGCAGGTTGGTTGGCGGGCCGTTGTATGAGCGCCTCGGTGCGGCGCGTCAGCCGGCCGGACTGGATTTCGATGGCGACCAGGAAGTAGCCGGTGCTGACGCTGATACTCGCTTCCGACGACGCGTGTCCCGCCGGCAGGCGCTGCAGAAATTGTCCCACATCCGCAAACGGCTGCGAAACCCGGCTGTCGAGTATCGGCTGCAGCATCTCGACCGGGACGTCGGTGAACAGTGCAGCCAGCACCGCGCCGGGCGCGGTATTGACGTTGATCGCGGTCGGTTCGGGCAGCACCGAAACATAGGGGCGCAGTTTTTCGATCGCCTGGGCGCTGAATCCCTTCACCAGGCGCAACTCTTCGAGGCTCGCCAGCGCCTGGTTGGCGGCGCGATACGGCTGTGGAAGGGCGAGGTATTCGATGTCCTCGGCGCCGCCGGGACGGGTGTCGTTGTCGGCATCCATCCAGTCGAGCAGCGCTTCGGTCAGATTGGGATCGAGGTCGAGCGCGCTCAGCAGGCGCCGGAACACGCCGATGTCCGGCGCGCTCGGTGCGCCGTGGCGCAGCAGGCTATTGAGATTGAACCGTCCCTGCGCATCGGTGACGGCCACGGTGATCATGGCATTCTCCGCCGGCAGCGGCGGAAGGTTCTTCGCCCAGATTTCGCCCAAGTGATCGGTTTTGTTCTGCGTTGCGTCCCGGGCCAGCCACAGCGCCACCCAGTCGAGCGCGCCCTGTCGCAGCGCGTCGGATTGCGCGCGGTCCACTAGGTTCTCCGTCTGGCGCAGCCAGACCTGCTGGCCGAGGCCGAGAGATGCGGCCACGGTGGCGATGATGGCCACGACCAGGACCGCGGTGATGATCGCCAGCCCCCGCTGGCGTAACGGCGGACGGTTCGAGCGCACGCGCATGATTCAGCCGTTTACCCGCAGCAGGCGCACGAATTGTCCGTGTCCCGCGATCGTCAGCGAAATCTCCACGGCGAGCGGCAGTCCACGCGCCTGGTTTTCCGGAGGCCAGTAATCCACCCATGCGCCTGCGGGCGCATAAAATCGCAGACGCATCTCTTCAATATTCCCCAGCAACGGCGACTCGCGCGGCTCGCTCTGCGCCGGTTGATCGAGGGCCGGCCAGATGAGCCGCCAGAGCGTGCCGTCGTGCAGGCGGTAGCCGACGCGCTGCAAATCCGCGAGGGGCGCCTGGCCCAGCACGAAGCGTCCGCCGCGGGTGAACTCGAGGCTGGGCTCGCCGAGCGCACGGGAATCCACCGGCTGTCCGCGCATGGCCGGCTGCGGGTTGCCGTAGACATCGCGTACCGTACGCGCGCGCGTCTGGAACAGATCGTCCTCGATCTGCACGAATGCAACACTCAGGCCGCGCCAGAAGTCGCGCTGCGCTTCGAGCCGGTCGCGCGTGTCGAGCACCCGGATCAGACCGCCGTAAGCCATCGCCGAGAGCAGCGCAAAAATGCCGATTGCGACCAGCATCTCCAAAAGCGTGAAGCCGCGCGGCGATCGCATGCACCGTCCTCAGACCGCCCCGGCGGGCTGCGCCAGGAATCCGACCAGCCGCGCGAGCACATCCGATCCGGCATCGGCGCGCACTTCGATCTCGATGCGGCGCACCGACGCATCCGGCGTCGCGGAGACTTGTTCGCGCCAGCGCCACGCCCGTCCGGCGAGATCGGCCGTGCCGTCGCTTGTATCCTGCGCCGGCCAGTCGTGCCGGATCTGGTGCAGGGCAAGGCGGTTCTGCGCCACCCACAATGCCGCGGTGCGTTCGCCCAGATCGCCGGCCAGATCGATGCTTTGGCTCATCGTACGCATGACCGCGGCGAGCGCGATGGCGAGCACCGCAAGCGCCACCAGCACTTCAATCAGGGTGAACCCGCGTGCGGCCCTAGCCCGCATGCGCGGAACCCGGAGGCAGCGAGCGGATTGTGCCGTCCGCGGTGCCCTGTGCCTGCCAGACTGCGGCGCCCGAACGCAGGCTCAACGTGAATTCGGGCAGGACGCCGCTGGGTTCGAACAGCAGCCCCGCGTCGCTTCCGGGCAGGGCAGATTCGGCCGCGGCAGTAAGCTGCACGCCTTCGGGCAGCCGGCGCTGCGAGAGCACGTCGTCGCCCGCAATCGGTGTCAGCCGGCCGCGCGCATCGAGTTGCAGGAACCGATAGCCGTCGGAGGAAAATTGCACCGCCAGCACCTGCCCGTCGAGGATGGCGCGCTCGCGCGCCGCCTGCAGCAGTAGCACCAGCCGGTCCGCTTCCTCGCGCACGCGATCGGTTTCGCCGCGTCCGAGATTTACGCCGATCAGGCCGACGGCAACGGCGAGAATGAGCACCACCACCATGATCTCGATCAGCGTGAAGCCGCCGGTGCGGTTCACTGAACTTGTGCGGTTCATGCGATTCGCGCGCTTCATGCAGCCGGAACTCAACGCGAGTCGAGGTTCCACGAGCCGATGTCCGCATCGTAGTCCTCGCCGCCCGGTTTGCCGTCGCGGCCGAAACTGAAGACGTCGATCTCGCCGTGAATGCCGGGATTGAGGTACTGGTAGTCCGCGCCCCACGGGTCCCTGGGCAGCTTGTCCAGATAGCCGCCCGCCTTCCAGTTGCGCGGGATATTGCCGCTGTCGGGTTTTCTGACAAGCGCCATCAGGCCCTGCTCGGGGCCCGGGTAGTTGCCGTTGTCGAGACGATAGAGCTTGAGCGCCGCGAGCACCGCCTGGATGTCGTTCCGTGCCGCCACCACCCGCGCCTGGTCGGGGCGGTCCATGATTTTGGGGGCGAGCAGACCGACCAGGATGCCGATGATCACGACCACCACCATGATCTCGATCAGGGTGAAACCGCGCTGGGCGATTTCTCGAAAGGGGGGAAAACGCATGGCATGCCTCTTCTTCATTTAATGAGCTGGTTCATTTCGAATATCGGCAGCAGGATGGCAACGACGATGAACAGCACCACCAGCCCCATCGCCAGGATCAGCAGCGGTTCGAGCAAAGCGGTGAGCGTCTTCACCCAGCCTTCGATCTCGCGTGCCTGCGCCTGGGCGGCACGCGCCAGCATCGTATCCAGCCGGCCGGTCTCCTCGCCGCTGGCGATCAGATGGATGACCAGGGGCGGAAACAGCCGCGTCTTGCCGAGCGCACGCGACAGGCTGGCGCCCTCGCGCACCTGGCGCACCGCGTCTTCGACCGCATGGCGCATCGGCAAATGATTGACGACCGCGACCGCCGATTGCAGCGCGCCAAGCAGCGGTACGCCGCTCGCAGTGAGGATGCCGAGCGTGTCGGCGAAGCGCGCGGCATTCAGGCCGCGCGTGAGCCGACCCACTACGGGTATGCGCAGCAGCAGGCGGTGCCAGCGCAGCCGCATGGCCTGGTTGCGCAGCGCCAGGCGCGCGCCGGCAACGGCGGCAATCAGGCCGGTTGCCCAGACCCATGCGCCGGCGCGCACGAACTCGCTCAGCGCGATCAGCGCACGCGTCACCCACGGCAGCGTCTGGCCGTTGTTGGCGAACACCCGCGTGACCTGCGGCACGACATAGACAAGCAGCAGACTGATGACGCCGATCGCCACGATAGTCACCAGCGCCGGGTAGATGAATGCGAGCAGGACTTTCTGGCGCAGAGTCTCGCGATTCTCGCTGTAGTCGGCGAGACGATCGAGCACTTCTTCGAGACGCCCGGACTGCTCCCCGGCCTCCACCATTGCGAGGTGCATCTCCGGAAACGCTTCCGGGAACGCCGCCAGGCTGCGGCTGAGCGATTGTCCTTCGAGCACGCGTCCGCGCACGCCGGCGAGCACCGCGCGCACGCGCGTCGATTCGGTCTGCTCGATCAGGACATTCAGGCACGCCTCGACCGGCAGGCCGGCGCGCGCCAGGGTGGCGAACTGGCGCATCAGCAGCGCCAGATCTGCGGCCGACAGTCGTCGCCGCAGCGCGCGGACTTTACTCAGGCCGGGGGTGTCGGCGTGGATCGCCTCGATCTGGAGCGGAGTGAGCCCCCTGTCGCGCAACAGCGCGCGCACCTGGCGCTCGGCATCGCCCTCCAGCACGCCTTTGACGGTGCGGCCGGCGGCATCCAGTGCGAGGTATTCGAATCCGGCCATGAGGACAATCAGTCGCGCGTCACGCGCAACACTTCCTCGATGCTGGTGTTCCCGGCGCGCACCCAGCGCAGGCCGTCTTCGCGCACGCTGGTCATGCCGCGCGCGCGCGCATGCTCGCGCAGCTGCGCTTCCGCCGCGCCGTCATGGACCATCGAGCGCAGCGGTTCGTCGACCCGCAGCAGTTCGAAAATGCCGGTGCGTCCCTGGTAGCCCGTCTGATTGCAGGTTTCGCAGCCGCTTGTGGCGTAAAGCAGATGAGCGGCGGCATCCGCCGGGTCGATCTGCAGCAGCCGGCGCTCGGCGGCGTCGGGAACATGCTCGCGCCGGCAGCGCGGACAGAGTCGGCGCACCAGGCGCTGCGCCAGCACCCCGATCAGACTGGAGGCAACCAGGAACGGCTCCACGCCCATGTCCACCAGGCGCGTCACCGCGCCGACGGAGTCGTTCGTGTGCAGGGTGGCGAGCACCAGGTGGCCGGTCAGGCTCGCCTGCACGGCGATCTGCGCGGTCTCCAGATCGCGGATTTCACCGATCATGATGATGTCCGGGTCCTGGCGCAGGATGGCGCGCAGGGCACGCGCGAAGCTGAGATCGATGCGCGGATTGGTCTGCGTCTGACCGATGCCGTCGAGATCGTACTCGATGGGGTCCTCGACCGTCATGATGTTGTGACTGCGGGTATCGAGTTGCGACAGCGCCGCATACAGCGTGGTGGTCTTGCCCGAGCCGGTCGGGCCGGTCACCAGGATGATGCCGTGCGGGCAGTGGATCAGTTCGTCCAGCGAGGAGAGAATATCGGGCGACATGCCGAGCGCCGGCAGGGTGAGCTGTCCGGCGTGCTTGTCGAGCAGGCGCATGACCACGCGCTCGCCGTGCGCGGTCGGCAGGCAGGACACGCGCACGTCCACTGGACGGCCGGCCAGTCGCAGCGCGATGCGGCCGTCCTGCGGCATGCGTTTCTCGGCGATGTCCAGGTGCGCCATGATCTTCACGCGCGAGACGATCACGCCGTGCGCAGCCTGCGGCGGTTCGAGCACGTCGCGCAGGACGCCGTCGATGCGAAAGCGCACCACCGTGCGGGTTTCGAACGGTTCGATGTGGATGTCAGAAGCGCCGTCGCGCACCGCCTGGCTGAACAAGGCGTTGAGCAGGCGCACGATGGGCGCGTCGTCCTCGCTCTCCAACAGGTCCTCGACCCGCGGCAACTGATGGGCGAGGTCGCCGAGGTCGAGATCGCCGTCGGCGATTTCGAGGGCGTCGCTGCGACCCCGCTCGTAGGCGCGGCTCAGCGCCGAATCGAAGTCCTCGGCGCTGAGCGGTTGCGGCCATACCACCTGGCCGAGGGCGCGCTGCACCTCGATGAGAATCGAGCTCGGCGTCTCCGGTCGCGTCCACAATTCGATGCCGTTGTCGCGGCCGCATGCGGCGATCACGCCGTTGCGCTTGGCGAAGTTGTAGGGCAGCCGCCCGGTCCAGCGCGGATCGAGTCGACTCAAGTCGGCGGTGGTGAGCATCGGCGCCTCAATGCGACGGGACGGCGGGATTTTCAGCCTGCGGGCGATCCGGGGCCGGCGCGGTGCGCGTATCGGAGGACTCGCCCGGCTTGCGCTGCGCCTCCGGCGTCGCCGGCACCGGTTTGTCCTTTGCATCGTCGGGCGGCGGCGACGGCGTGAAGCGGTCCATGATGTCCTGGAGCGGCAATTCGCCCGCCTGGCCGCGCAGGTACTGGTAGCGGTCGGCGGTGAGATTGTAACTGTCGCGCGTCTGGCGGACGATGACCGGGCGCAGAAAGACCATCAGGTTGGTGCGGCTCCTGGTCGTTTCCTTGTAGCGGAACAGATTGCCGATCAGCGGCAGGCTGCCGAGCAGGGGCACACGTTGCTCGGTCTCATTGGCGCTTTCCTGGATCAGCCCGCCGAGGATGATGGTGCTGCCGTCGTCCACGACGATCTGCGTATCGAGGGAGCGCTTGTTGGTGACGAGATCCGCGGCGCCGGCCACCGCGGTAGGGGCAATGCTCGAGACTTCCTCGACGATGTTGAGCTTGACCGTTCCGCCTTCGGTGACCTGCGGCTTGATCTTGAGCATCAAGCCGACATCCTTGCGCTCGATCGTCTGGAAGGGATTGACCGTCGCGGCGGTGCCGGTGCCGACTGCCGTGGCCTGGGCGTAACTGCCGGTGAGAAAGGGCACGTTCTGGCCGACCACGATCTTGGCCTCGGCGTTGTCCAGCATCATGAGATTGGGCGAGGACAGGATGTTGGCCAGATTGTTCTGTTCCAGGGCGCGGGCCAGCGCGCCGAGGCTGCGAGTGACGGTGCCGTCCGGCAACGTGATCTGCCTTCCGAGATAGCCCAGCAGCAGGCCGCCGCTGGCGACGAGCGAAGTGGGATTGGCCACCGCGCCGAACAGGCTCGGATTGGCGTTCGGAAAATTCGTTGCTGCGCCGACCGAGCCCGAGCCCGCGGCTCTGCCGGCGGCCCACTGGACGCCGAGCTGATAGGCCAAATCGGTGGTCATCTCGACGATCAGCGCCTCGACGTAAACCTGGGCGCGGCGCACATCGAGCTTCTCGATCACGCCGCGCAGGTTGTTGTACACCGCATCCGGGGCGCTGATCACCAGCGCGTTGGAGGCCTCGTCCGCCTGGATGAGCGAAGCCTCGATCCGGTTGCCGCCGCTTCCCGCCGCAGGAGGGCGGTATGCGCCGCCGACGGGAGGGGCGGTCGGACTCGCGAGCGACGCGCGCGCCTCGCCGGCCAGGAGACCGCGCAGCACCTCCGCGAGCTTCACTGCATCGGCGTTGCGCAGATAGATCACGCGCGTCTCGCCACTCGTGACCGCGGGCACATCCAGCTTGGCGATGAGCGAACGCAACTGATCGATGCGTGCCGGACTCTCGGCGAGCAGCAGCAGGCTGTTGGTGCGCAGATACGGAACGATGACGAAGCGGTCGCCTGCGCGTCCGCCCGGCTGAATGGGTTGCCCGGGCGGTCCGGCCGCGACATTCATCAGCGACAGGCGCGTGGCGACGTCGGCCACATCGAGCGCCGAGGCGTGGGTCAAGGGGATGATCGCCACATCGCTGTTCGGCGGCTGGTCGAGCTTTTCAACGATCCGCAACAGGCGGCGAATATTGTCGGCGTAGTCGGTGATGATCAGGGCGTTGGCCGGATCGTAGGAAGACAGCTGGCTGGTCGGCGACATCAGCGGGCGCAGCAGCGGAATCATCTGCGCGGCGGCGCCGTGCTGCATGACCAGCACATGCGTCACGAGATGCTCGCCGCCGCCCGGCTCGCCCTGCGCGATCACATCGGCGTTTGCCTTTGCCTCGGCGACGGGGATGATGTGCACCGCGCCGACGCCCTCCACCGCGGTAAACCCCTGCGCCTTGAGCGCCGACAGAAAAATCTGGTAGGCGGCGCCCACGCTCACCGGACGCGCCGAGATAATGGTGATCTGTCCCTTCACGCGCGGGTCGAGCAGGAAATTGCGGCCGGTCATGTCGGAGACCGCCTTGACCACCGCTTGCAGGTCGGCCGCCTGGAAATTGAGCAGCACCTCCCCCGAGCGCAATGCCGGAGCGGCGGGGGTGCCCGGCATTTCTGCCTTCTGCGCCGGCATGGCCGACGTCGGCGACGAGAGTTGCGGCTCCGGGGCGGGCTGCGCCGGATTGGTTTGCGCAGGGCATGGCAGGGACGCCGCCCATATTGCGGATGCGCCCAGAACAGACAGGTATCGTTCGAGTTGTTTCATTCGAGGCGGTACTGAAGCGTTTCCGCGCGGCCGGCGCGCATGACCTCGATCGAGATCCGCCCCCCGCTCTGCATGCCGCTGAGTTGCTGGTACATCTTCGTCACCTCTCCCATGTTGTCGATGGCTTCCCCGTTGACGCTGCGGATGACGTCCCCGGCGCGTACGCCGAGCTTTTCATACAGGCTGCCTGGCTGTATCCGGCGCACCAGAAAACCTCCTCCCGGATTCGGCGTCATGAGCGCCTGGTTCAGTAATTCGGGGCGCTGCATGTCTGCCATCAGCGATTCGCGGTTCACTGAGTACTGGTTGCCGCTGCCACGAATCTCGTCGGGCGCGGGTCGCATTGCGCCGGTAAGGGCGCCGCCCGGTATTGCCGCCATCTCCTTCAGAGGCAGGCTCTCCAGCATGCCGCCCCGCGCGATCACAGCGCGGTTGGGGAACAGGGCCTGCAGCCGTGCGCCCGGCTGGATTTCCTGGCCGAGAACCACCGGGGTTTCTTTGCCCCCTTCGATGCGGATCAGAGCATAACCGTTGCCGCCGTGCAGCATGACACCGGTAAGCACCAGGTTGAGGCCGGTCACGGGCAGCCGGCCGGTTGCGCCTGCCGCATCGCCCGTCCGGCCGAAAAGATTGGCTGCGAGAAGCGACGCAAGCGACGCAGTGTTGTTCGTTGGCATCGCCGGCGCAATTGTTTCGGGCGCGGCCCGACCCGGCCGCGCCAGCCGCCAGCTCCATTGTGCGAGGCTGTAGCAGAGCAGCAGCAGGGCGAGCAGCGTGGCGATGATCGGCGTGCGCCGTCCTGCGAGCACGCTATTGAGCGCGCGCTCGGCGGCGTACAGATAGGACCTGAAGTCAGTTGCGGCCATGACGCTCCAAAGATTGGATTCCTGCTCGATCTTCTTGGTGCATCTTAATTGAAACCGCCGAAAAAAGTCATCCTGTCGCATGGGGCGGCACCGGTTCAGCAAATTGGCCGGCAGGATGCGCGGGTCGGTTCGACAATCCGTCTACGCCGGCGATCTCACGCCGCCGCGATATTCCAGGAAACCTGTACGCGCATTTGAACTGCCGACTCTTGAACCACGTGTCGCTGTCGTTCAAGGGCACCACGATGGACTTCGATCAGTCTTGCCCGCCCGGGGACGGTTCGAGTTGCCGCAGCGGAGCCCCTCCGGGCTATTTTCCCCGTTTTTTCGCCCAGCGCACCGGCAGCGTTGAGGCGTCTCCCTTGCCCAGACCATCCTGCGCGGCTTCATCGAAGCATTCCAGCGCCCGCGAGGCGACGGGAAGGCGGACCCCGAGCGCCTTTGCCTCCTCGATCATCGTGCGCAGATCCTTGCGGATGGAGTCGACGTCGAAGGTCACCGTGCCGACGTCTTTTCCCTGCAGCGCCGACACCAGCGTGGCGCCGCGCGCCTTGAGCACATTGGGTCCGCCCGAAGTATCGGCGAAAATGTCGACCAGCCGCGCCGGATCAATCCCGAGCGGCGCGCACAGCGACAACGCTTCGCCGAAGGCCTGCCAGAACACCAGCAGCGGCAGGTTGATGGCGAGCTTCATGCTGGCGCCGGCGCCGACCGGCCCGACGTGTTCCACCCGTCGGCACAATTGGTCGAGCAGGGGCCTGGCGCGCGCCACGTCGGCCGCTTCGCCGCCGACGAAGCCGAAGAGTTTTCCGTCCTTTGCCGGTCCTACCGTCCCGCCGACCGGGCATTCGATCAGCGCGGCGCCTTTGTTCCTGATCTTCGCGACGAGCGCCCTTTCGGTTTCCGGGCGCACCGTGCTCATCTCGATGAAAAGTTTCCCGGTGACGTTGCCCGAGAGCAACCCGCTCCTGCCATGGTAGGCGGCGTCGATCGCGGCCGCGTCAGTGAGGATCGTGATGATGACGTCGGCCCGCGCGGCGAGCTCCGCCGGCGTCGCCGCCACCTTTGCTCCGGCCGCCGCGAGCGGCGCGGTCTTCTCCGCGGTGCGGTTCCAGACGGTGATTTCGTGACCGAGGCTCATCAGACGGCCGGCTATGGCCGCGCCCATTCTGCCCGTGCCTGCGATGCCGATTTTCAAGCGTCTTTCCTCCGATGCGGTGTTATCGAATGCGCTAAGTTGACACGCGCTGGGCCTTGAGTCAAATTAGCGCACGATAAATAAGTAGTAAAGGCCGACGCGCGTAGCGCGCGGCTTTACTTCTGCGCGATCGAGCGGACGCAAAGCGCCGCTCATCGCGCGAACGAGTGGTGACCAAAGGAGAGCGGATTGGCGGCGCAAAGGAGCGAGGTCCGGGACGGAATGCGGATCGACTGGGACGTCCCGATCGCGATGGACGACGGGCTGGTGCTGCGGGCGGACGTATTCCGGCCGGTGAACGAAGGGCGTTATCCCGTCATTCTCAGTTACGGCCCGTATGCGAAGGGGCTCGCGTTCCAGGACGGCTATCCGAGCGCATGGCAGCGCATGCTCGCCGAGCACCCGGATGTCGCGTACGGATCGACCAACCAATATCAGAGCTGGGAAGTCGTCGATCCGGAGAAATGGGTGCCCGACGGCTACGTCTGCGTTCGGGTCGACTCGCGCGGCGCCGGCCGCTCGCCCGGCCGTATCGATCATTTCTCCCCGCGCGAGACGCAGGATTTCTATCACTGCATCGAGTGGGCGGGTGTGCAGCCGTGGTCGAACGGCAAGGTGGGGCTGAACGGCATCTCCTACTACGGCATCAATCAGTGGCAGGTGGCTTCGCTGCAGCCGCCGCATCTCGCCGCCATGTGCATCTGGGAAGGCGCCGCCGACTGGTACCGCGACATGACGCACCACGGCGGCATTCTCAGCACCTTCTGGGCGAACTGGTACGACATGCAGGTGAAGACCGTGCAGTACGGCCTCGGCGAGCGCGGCCCGCGTTCGCGCGTCACCGGCGAGCTCGTTTGCGGCGATGTGAACTTGTCGGAGAAGGCGTTGTACAAAAACCGCAGCGACTTCGGCGACGACATCCTCGCGCATCCGCTCGATGACGATTATCACAAGGCACGCTCGCCGCTGTGGGAGAAGGTTGCCGTGCCGTTCCTGTCGACCGCCAACTGGGGCGGGCAGGGGCTGCACCCGCGCGGTAATTTCGAGGGCTTCGTGCGTGCCGCTTCGAGGGAGAAGTGGCTCGAGGCGCACGGCATCGAGCACTGGACTCACTTTTACACCGATTACGGCGTCGGGCTGCAGAAACGCTTCTTCGCCCATTTCCTCAAGGGCGAGGCAAATGGCTGGAACACGCAGCCGCGCGTGCAGTTGCAGGTGCGTCACGTGGACCGTTTCGTTGAGCGCCAGGAGAACGAGTGGCCAATCGCGCGCACGCAGTGGACGCGCTTCCATCTCGATCCGGCCGGTCACGGCTTGAATCGGGAGGCGGCAAAGGCGGCAACGTCGGTGACCTACGATGCGCTCGGCGACGGCGTCACCTTCGTCTCGGCGCCGCTCGAGCAGGCGACCGAGATCACCGGGCCGCTCGCGGCGAAGTTGTTCGTGTCCTCGTCTACCGCCGATGCCGACCTGTTCCTCGTGTTTCGGGTATTCGCGCCCGACATGCGGGAGGTGGTGTTCCAGGGCGCGATCGACCCGCACACGCCGATCGCCCAGGGCTGGCTGCGCGCTTCGCATCGCAAGCTCGACCCGAAGCTCTCCACCGAATACCGGCCCTACCACTCGCATGATGAATTGCAGCCGCTCAAGCCCGGCGAAGTCGTGCCCCTCGATATCGAGTTGTGGCCGACCTCGATCGTCGTTCCCGCAGGCCACCGGATCGCGCTGAGCGTGCGCGGCAAGGATTACGAATGGCAGAAATCCACCGGCGCGCGGCTGTCGAATTTCAAGAACGAATTGCGCGGCTGCGGGCCGTTCCTGCATGACGATCCGCGCGACCGGCCCGCGGCGGTGTTCGGCGGCAGGACGACGCTGCATGTCGGGCCCGGCCGCGAGGCCCGCTTGCTGGTGCCGGTGGTTCCGCCCAAACGCTGACCGGGATCGCCCGGGGAGGGTTGTCATGTCGATGAAGCTGTACGGATTCTGGCGCTCGCTCGCCACCTATCGCGTGCGCGCCGCGCTCGCGCTCAAAGGCATCGAGGCGCAGCAGGTATCGATCGATCTGCTGCACGGCAAACAATATAGCGACGAATACAAGCGGATTAATCCGCAGAGCGTCGTGCCGGCGCTGGTGGTGGACGATGGACCGCCGTTGTTCCAGTCGATGGCGATTCTCGAGTATCTCGAGGAGACACACCCGCAGCCGCCGCTCCTGCCCCGTGACCCGCGCGGCCGCGCCCGTGTCCGGGGCCTCGCGCAGATCGTCGTCAGCGACGGCCATCCGTTGGTGGTGCCGCGGATCCGCAATTACCTCGAGCAGGAAATGCAGCAGGACGAGGCGGCGCGCAACCGCTGGCTGGCGCACTGGACGCTGAAGGCGCTCGAAGCCCTCGAGGCACATCTCGCCAACGAGCGCGAAACCGGCCGCTTCTGCCACGGCGATGCGCCGACGATCGCCGACATCTGCCTGGCATCGCAGGTTTTCGGTGCAAAATTCTTCAACTGCGATACCTCGAGTGTGCCGACGGTGATGCGCGTTTTCGGCGAATGCCTGAAGATCGATGCCTTCGACCGCTCGCAGCCGCTCAAGCAGCCTGACGCGCCGCAGAATCCGGCGCACTGAACCACAAGGGAGACGGTGCCGTGGCCCATGTAGAAATCGTCGATCGCTCCAGCCTGGTGAGCGGCCTTTACCGGGAGCTGATGCTCGATCCGCAGCAGACGGCGGTGGTGACCATCGACATGCACCGCGGCCATCTCGACATGGAGGTGGCGACCATGCCCGCGACGCCGGAGGACGCGAAGCGCGTCGTCTCGAACGCGCGCGCGGCGCTGGATTTCGCCCGTGCCCATGGCATTCCCGTGATCCACGTGATCCTTGTGTACCGTCGCATTCCCGGGCTGGGAAGCGAAGGCATGGTTTCGCCGTTCTGGAAAGCGATGCACGCCGCGCAGGGCGAGGAGGATCGCCTCACGCCGGGCCGCAGGAGCACCGTGCGCGAGCACAATCTCGAAGGCTCGCCCGGCACCCAGATCATCCCGGAGCTCTACCGGGAGGGCGATTACGTCATCGACAACAAGAAGCGCCTCGACTGCTTCTACGGCACCGATCTGCGCTTGCTGCTCGACACGCTGGGGATCAGGAACGTGGCGCTGATGGGCATCAATACCAACACCTGCGTGCTGAACACCGCGTTCACCGCGTTCAACTTCGACTACCGCGTCGTGGTGCTCTCCGACTGCGTGGCGAGCATGTATGGCGACGACTTGCACGCGCTCGGGCTGCAGAACGTCGCGCGCTGCCTCGGCTGGGTGGTCACGAACGACCAGTTGTTCGAGAAAATCCGCGCCGCTGCGGCCTCTCCGGGGCGGACCGCTGCGGCCGCGGTGTTCGCCAAGTGAAGCACCGGCCGAGTTTGAAAGCGCGCTATGGACAAAGCCGCAGCGTCAGGCTATAACTGCCCGGGCTAACGGGCGCACGGCAAGCTCGCCGCAATCGAACCCGCGGCGCGAACGCGAGATTACTGAAACGACGACCCATTACAAAGGAGGAGCAAATCATGGCATTCAACCGCAGGCGTTTCATCCAGGCAGCCGGCACCGGGCTGGGCGTTACCGCGCTCGGCTTTCCGGCAATCGTGCGCGCGCAGAGCGAGCCCATCCGGCTCGGGCTCATGACCGTGAAGACCGGACCGCTCGCCTCCGGTGGCCTCGACATGGAGCGCGCGCTTCTCATGTACCTGAAGGAGCGCAACAACACCCTCGCAGGTCGCAAGGTCGAGCTGTTCGTGGCCGACAGCGGTGGCGTGCCCGCACAGGCACGCACCAAGTATCAGGAACTGGTCGACAAGGACAAGATCCAGGTGATGATCGGACCGCTGGCGACCTTCGAGGCGCTGGCCATCGACGATCTGATCCGCCAGAAGGAGGTCCCGAATCTGTCGGTCGCGGCGGCCGAGGACATGACGCAGCGCAAGCCCAATCCCTGGTTCGTGCGCGGGACCTCGACTTCGGCGCAGTCTGCGTACCCGATGGCCGACTATTGCGTGAACACGCTCAAATGGAAGCGGGCGGGCGTGATCGCCGACGATATCGCTTACGGCCACGAGATGGTCGCCGGCTTCCAGCGCGTGTTCGAAGAGGGGGGCGGAAAGATCGTGCAGAAGCAGTTCCCGCCACTCACCGTGCCCGACTACGGCACCTATCTCGCGCAGCTGAAGACCAACGTCGACGGGTACTTCCTCGGCTTCGCCGGATCGAACGGCTTTCGCTTCATGCGCCAGTTGAACGAATACGGGCTGAAAGACAAGGTGCATGTGGTCGGCGGGATGACCGCGCTCGACGAAGCGGTGCTGCGCAATATGGGCGACGAGGCGCTCGGCATTCTCACCTCGTGCTGGTATTCGGCCGAGCTCGATAACCCCGAGAACCGGAAGTTCGCACCTGCGTTCCGCAAGGAGTCCGGGTACGACCCGGGCTTCTACGCCGCGGCGACCTACACTGAGGCCGCCGTGCTCGATACGGCGTTGAAGGCGATCCAAGGCAAAATCGAGGACAAGAAGGCGTTCATGAATGCGCTGCGCCACGTCAAGGCAGATACCGTCCGCGGACCGGTGTCGTTCGACGAATATGGAAACATCGTCGGCAACGTCTACATCCGCAAGGTCGAGCGCAAGGAAGGCCGGCTGGTCAACGCGGTCATCAAGACCTATCCGAACGTAAGCCAGTTCTGGACGTACGATCCCAAGGAGTTCCTGAAGAACCCGGTCTACTCGCGTGACTGGCCGCCCGCCAAGAATCTCGAGTAGTGATTCCGGTGCGGCCCGCGTGGAAGCGCCGGGCCTGAGAAACGTCGACCCGATTGACTCCTTCGCGCGGCCGTGAAGTTCCGCATATCCCGGGGCACAAGCCCCGGGATATGCGATGCACCGCGCGCTGCGGTTTCATGCGATTGTCGATTCAATGAATTATCCGCTGCATTTCTGGGCCATCCAGACGCTGAACAGCCTCTCCCTGGGCGGCCTGCTGTTCCTGCTCTCGTCGGGGTTTTCCCTGATCTTCGGGCTGATGCGCATCGCCAATCTCACGCACGGCTCGCTGTTCATGCTCGGGGCCTATGTTGGCGTGTCCATACTCAAGTTCGTGCCCAACCTGTGGCTTGCGGCGATCCTGGGCGGGCTGGTGGTGGCGGTTTTCGGCGGGTTGTTCGAGCGTTTCGTGCTGCGCGCGCTCGGCGGCAACGTGCTCGGCCAAGTCCTCGTCACCTTGGGTGTATCGTTCATCATCGCCGATCTGTGCCTCATGGTATGGGGTGGCGACCCGATCCCGGTGCCCACGCCGGAGTCGCTGCGCCGGCCGATCCTTATCGCGGGCTTCGCCTTTCCGACCTACCGTCTCGCCGTGCTCGCAATTGCCCTCTCCACCTGGTTGGGCCTGTACCTCCTGATGGAGCGCACGCGAATCGGCGCGATGATCCGCGCCGGGGTGGACGACATGCCGATGGCGCGCGCGGTTGGAATTCCCGTTTCCAGGTTGTTCACGATGGTCTTTTGCCTCGGCGCCCTGCTGGCCGGCGCCGGCGGGATCATAGGCGGGCCGATCATGTCGGCCTACCCCGGGCTGGATGCCGACATGCTGCCACTTGCCCTGATCGTCGTGATTCTCGGCGGTGTCGGCAGCTTGACCGGCGCTCTGGTGGGCAGTTTTATCATCGGCTTCATCTACACTTTCGGCACGGCGATGCTGCCTGATCTTGCCTACGTGATCCTGTTCCTGCCGATGATCTTCGTGATCGCGTTCCGTCCGCGGGGACTGTTCGGGAGGCAGAGCGCGTGAGCCCGGGCGAACGTGCTCACGAGCCGATCCCGCGGTCTTTCCTCATTTCCGGCGGATCGGAGGCGGGCACATGAGCCCAGGAGCAGGGGCCCCATTTATGGGGATGCGACCCGGCGAACGTGCTCACGAGCCGAGCGCGTGGTCTTTCCTCGTTTCCGGCGGATCTGAGGCGAGGGCATGAGTCGCGCGGGGTGGATCCTTCTGGCGGTTCTGCTGCTCGGATTTCCCGCGGGGGCCGGGGCGTTCTACGTCAATCTCGTGAGCCAGATCTTCGTCGCCGCGATTTTCGCCGCGAGCCTCAATCTGCTGGTGGGCTACGGCGGGCTGACTTCCCTCGGCCACGCTTCCTGGATCGGGCTTGCGTCGTACACCTCGGCATGGCTGTACCTGAAAATGGGGCTCGGCCACTGGATCGCGGCGCCGATCGCGCTCACCGCGACCACGCTGGTCGCCTGTCTCTTCGGCTGGATCGCACTGCGTGCGACGGGGCTCGGCTTCCTGATGATCACGCTCGCGCTTTCGCAGGTCCTGTGGGGTACCGCATACCGCTGGGCCTCGGTCACGAACGGCGACAACGGACTCACGGGCCTGACACGGCCGGCCCCGTTCGGCATCAGCCTCGACAGCGCAACCGCGTTTTACTATTTTGCGCTCGTGGTTACGGCAGCTTCGATTTGGATGATGGCCAAGTTTGTGAACTCGCCGTTCGGCGCTGCGCTGCGCGGTACCCGGGACCAGCCGCGCCGCATGAGCGCCCTGGGCTATGACGTCTGGCTGATCCGCTGGATCACGTTCGTCTATTCCGCGTTTTGGGGAGCGGTGGCGGGCCTGCTCTACGTGTACTACAACAAGTACATCCATCCCACGGCGCTTTCTCTCACGAACTCCGCGGAAGGACTTCTCGGCGTGATTGCGGGCGGCACCGGCACGTTGGCTGGCCCGATCGTGGGCGCCGCCATCGTCGTGATCCTGAAGAACTATGTGTCAAGTTATATCGAGCGCTGGAACATGCTGCTCGGCTTCGTCTTCGTCGCCATCGTGATTTTCATGCCGGACGGCCTCGTGCCCGGTCTGCGTCGCCTGTGGGCGCGCTGGAGAGAGAAGTGACGGCTGCGCTGCAGATCGCCGGCCTGAAGAAGTCCTTCGGCGGTCTTCCGGCGATGAGCAACGTGTCGCTGGAAGTGATGCCCGGGGAGCGGCGCCTGATCATCGGCCCGAACGGCGCCGGCAAAACCACGCTCTTCAACCTGATCACGGGCGATCTGCGCCGCGACGCGGGCACGATCCGGCTCTTCGGCGAGGAAGTCTCGCGTCTCAAGCCGCACCAGCGTGCCCATCGCGGCCTGGCGCGGACTTACCAGATCATCACGCTGTTCCCGAACGATCCGCTCGAGCACAACATTGTGCTTGCGCTGCTCGGCCTCTCGGGTATCCGCTGGGACACTTTTCGCCCGCTCGCCCGTCACGCCGGGCTATATGAGGAAGCGCGGCGGATGCTCGGTCTGGTGGGCCTGGAACACCTCGCGCGGCGCCCGATCGGCGAAGTGTCGTACGGGGAGAAGCGGCGCGTCGAAATCGCCATGGCGCTGGCGCAGAAACCCAGGGTGCTGCTGCTCGATGAACCGCTCGCCGGGCTGTCGCGCGAGGAGCGCGACACCGTGAAGCAGCTCGTCATCGGCATCCCGCGCGAAGTGACCGTCGTCATGATCGAGCACGACATGGACACGGCGCTCGATCTTGCGGAACGGATCACGGTGCTGCATTACGGCAGCGTCATTGTCGAAGGTACGCGCGCCGAAGTCGTCGCCGACCCGAAGACACGCGAGATTTACCTTGGAGATGATTGAACAAGGGCGCGCGGTGTCCTCGTGCATCCGCTTGATCGGAGGTCTTGTTGTCAACTGAAGCTCTCGCGCTCGAAGGCGTCAACGCCCTGTACGGCGACAGTCACGTCCTGCACGGAGTATCGTTTGCGTTGAGTACCGGCAGGGTGCTCGCGCTGCTGGGCAGAAACGGCGCAGGCAAAACCACCTGCATGAGCGCGATCATCGGCTTTCTGCCGCCGCGGGACGGGGAAATCCGCCTGTTCGGCGAGCCGATCGCCGGACTTTCGCCCGAGGCGATCGCGCGCAAGGGGGTCGGTTTCGTGCCGCAGGGCCGGCGCGTCTTTCCGACCCTTAGCGTGCGCGAAAACCTGGTCGTCGCGCGGCGGTCGCGCAACGGCACGGCGAAGTCCTGGACGCTTGCCCGTGTCCTCGATCTTTTCCCACAGCTGAAGGCCCGGTCGCAGCAGACCGCCGGCTCGCTTTCCGGGGGCGAACAGCAGATGCTCGCGATCGGGCGCGCGCTGATGGGCAACCCGCGCGTGCTGCTCATGGACGAGCCTTCCGAAGGACTCGCGCCGAGGATCGTCGGCGAAGTGGGTCGGACGATCGCGCGCCTGAAGGAAGAGGGCCAGTCGATCGTGCTGGTGGAGCAGAACGTCAAGCTTGCGCTCGGCATCGCCGACGATGTGGTGATACTCAACACCGGCCGGGTCGCCTTTGCCGGCAGTGTCGACGAAGCCCGCAACGACGCGGCCCTGATCACCCAGCACCTCGGGGTGTTCTAGCCGAATTCATCCAGCAAAAAAAGGAACCGCATCATGATGTTCACTTGCGTTACACCCGGCTGCAACGATGCGCGGCACGGTCACGGTACGGCGCTCGCGCGCCGCAAAGGCGCCGCCAAGGCTGCGCCCGCCAGACGCGCGGCGGCCTCGCCAAAGGTCGCGCGCGACCGCAAAGGCCGCGGCATCCGGATCGACATCCATTGCCACTATCTGAACCGGGATGTGGCCGCAAAAGTCGCGCATTTGAATCCGGCGCAGCACGAACCGTCGGTGACGTTCGCCAACGCGCTCACGCGCGAGGTCAACGTCAAGCAGATGCAGGACCGCGCGCCCAAGCTCTCGACCATCGAAGTGCGGCTCAAGGACATGGATCGCATGGGCATCGACATCCAGGCGGTGTCGCCGGCGCCGAACCAGACCTATTACTGGGCCGAGCCCGGATTCGGCGCCGAGCTGGCGCGGATGGTGAACGACCGCCTTGCCGAGATCGTGGCCAAATGGCCGGACCGTTTCGTCGCGCTCGGCACCGTGCCGCTGCAGAACGCGGACCTTGCGGTCGCGGAACTCGAGCGCTGCGTGAAAAAGCTCGGCCTGCGCGGCGTGGAGATCAATCCCAGCGTCAACGGCATGGATCTCACCGACCCGCGCCTCAACCTGGAGAAATTTTTCGCCAGGGCGCAGGAGCTCGACATCGTCCTGTTCATGCATCCGATCGGATTTACCCAGGGCGAGCGGTTGATGGACCACTACTTCAACAACGTGATCGGCAACCCGCTGGAGACGACCGTCGCGGCGAGTCACCTGATCTTCGACGGCGTGATGGAAAGAAATCCGAAGCTCAAGATCGTCCTGCCGCACGCCGGGGGATTCCTTGCGCACTACTGGGCGCGCATGGATCACGCCCACCGCGCCCGGCCCGATTGCCGCACCGTGATCAAGAAAGCGCCGTCGAGCTACCTCAGCAGGTTCTACTTCGACACCATCACCTTCGACACGCAGATGCTGCGCCACATGGTCGACAAGTACGGCCATGGCCATGTGCTGCTCGGCACCGACTACCCGTTCGATATGGGCGAGGAGGATCCCGTCGGACTGATCAAGGGTGTGCCCGGATTGAAGTCGGACGAACAACAGCAGATCATGGGCGGGAACGCAGCACGGCTGCTGAAAATCAAGCGCTGACCGCGCATGATCGTTTCGGCCGTGACCGTCCGTCGCCAGCAGCGGAGGAGGATGCCGTGGAAGGAAACGTCAAACCGCGCGGCCAGCGCCTCGCGTGCTCGCTGCGGACGATCGATGGCTGCGTCGGCGCCTACGACGTGCACCCGGGCGAGAAGCCCAGGGCGATTTCCGGGGTCGATCAAGTGAAATGGGACAAGCCGCCGCAGAAAGAAGTGCTCGAGGCCGCGTTTTCCGTCATTGGAGAGATGGGCATGACCGGGCACATCATCAGGCTCAACCAGTACCAGTGGCGTGCTCTCGCCCAGGTCAGGTTCGAGGAGCCGTTTTACGCGGCAATCCTCTGGGGCGGCAATGCGTTCAAGGTGGTCGATGACGCGACCATGCTGGCGAAGCGCGCCAGGTAAGAACCGGCTTGCGAAATGAGGGGAAATATTCCCTCACGCTCCCCTGTTTTTGCACGCCGTTTCGGTCATTCTGAAACGGCCTCCAGGCAGATTGCCCCGCGCGTCGGCGGACGCATACGGCCGCATCGGCAGATCGGCGCCGCACGCGGCACGGGGACCTTTCGGGCGCTCGGGCCGTGGAGTCCTTATAATGACAAAAGCGGCACAGTGTCGGCGTGCCGCAGCAGATCACGGCGGGCCTCCCCGCATTGCAGCGTAGTGAACCTGGTCAGGTCCGGAAGGAAGCAGCCACAGCTATTCACTGCAAGTGCCGGGGGTAAGGCTCGCCACCCTTGGCCGATCGGAGTTCGTCGGCGAAGCGCGGACGAACTTACGAATTGCCCCTCTCCCTCAAGGAGAGGGGCATGAGGCGAGGGTGGGTCGTAGTGGTAAAATTCTTTCCATGTCTTACCAGGTCCTCGCCCGCAAATGGCGCCCGCGCACGTTCGAATCGCTGGTCGGGCAGGAGCACGTCGTCAAGGCGCTGACCCACGCGCTGGATCAGAAGCGCCTGCATCACGCCTACCTTTTCTCCGGGACACGCGGAGTCGGCAAAACCACCCTGGCCCGGATCATGGCCAAGTCGCTCAATTGCGAGACCGGCGTCAGCTCGCATCCATGCGGGAAGTGCTCCGCATGTGTCGAGATCGACAGCGGCCGCTTCGTCGATCTGATCGAGGTCGATGCCGCCACCAACACCAAGGTGGACGAGATGCGGCAGCTTCTGGAGAACGCGGTTTATTCGCCGACCCGGGGGCGCTTCAAGGTGTATGTGATCGACGAAGTCCACATGCTCTCGACGTCGGCGTTCAACGCCATGCTGAAGACGCTGGAAGAGCCGCCCGAGCATATCAAATTCATTCTCGCCACCACCGATCCGCAGAAGATCCCGGCCACGGTCCTGTCCCGCTGCCTGCAGTTCAACCTGAAGCAGATGCCGGCGCCCGCGATCGCCGCGCACCTGAGGAAAATTCTCGGCGAGGAGAGCATCGCCGGCGAGGACGAGGCGCTGCGGCTGATCGCCGCAGGGGCGCGGGGCAGCATGCGCGACGCCCTGTCGCTGCTCGACCAGGCCATCGCTTACAGCGCAGGAAACGTGACTGAAGGCGCGGTACGCGCCATGCTCGGTGCGATCGATGATGCGTTGCTGTTTTCGATCCTCGATGCGCTCGCGCGCGGCGACGCTGCGGCGGCGCTCGCCGTCGCCGACGACATGCAGGCCCGCAACATGTCGTTCGACGGCGCATTGCAGGATCTGGCGACGCTGCTGCACCGCGTCGCTCTTGCGCAGGCGGCACCGGATGCTCTGCAAGCCGAAGGGTCGGCCCGCCAACGGCTGCTGCAGCTTGCCGCTGCGCTCAATCGCGAGGACGTGCAGCTCTATTACCAGATCGCGGTCCACGGCCGTGAAGATTTGCCGCTCGCCCCCGATGAGTACGCAGGGTTCACCATGGCCTTGCTGCGCATGCTGGCGTTCACGCCGGGAGTAACGGAGGGCGGCAGCGCAAAGACGGTTTCGGAAGAGAAGAAACGCCCTGCGGCGGGGTGCCGCGTGGACGGTCCTGTGCCTGCGGAGCGGGCAGCTTTCGACGGCGACTGGCCCAAGCTCGCCAGCTCGCTCAAGCTAGGCGGGATTGCCCGGCAGCTTGCCCAGGCGAGCGAGCTGAAGCGCTTTGACGACGATTCGCTCGATCTCTGCGTCCCGCCTGCGGCCAGGCATTTGGCGGAGAAAAGCTTCCAGGACAAGCTCAAGGCGGCTTTGCAGGAACACTTCGGCAAGCCGATACGGTTGACGGTACAGGTCGGCGATACCGCCGGAAACACGGCACGGGACCGCGCCGCCGCCGCGATCAGCCAGGACGCATTCGTGCGCGACCTGGTCGAAAACTTCGACGCGACCATCGTCGAATCATCAATCAAACCCGCCGAGTAACAACGCCGGGTCGGCAATAATGAAAGTCATCGGAGATTTCACATGATGAAGGGACAGCTTGCCGGGCTCATGAAGCAGGCCCAGCAGATGCAGGAAAACATGCACAAGCTCCAGGAGCAGCTCGGCTCGATCGACGTCGAGGGCCAGTCGGGGGCCGGCATGGTGAAGGTGGTGATGACCTGCAAGCACGACGTCAAACGCGTGAGCATCGACCCGTCGCTGCTCGGTGACGACAGGGAAATGCTCGAGGACCTCGTTGCGGCGGCCGTGAACGACGCCGTGCGCAGGGTCGAAGTGACGGTGCAGGAAAAGATGGCCACCTTCACCGGTGGCCTCGGATTGCCGCCGGGGATGAAACTGCCGTTTTGAGGTGAATCGTGAATCGTGAATCGTGAATCGAAAATAACCCGGCGCAGGCACGCTCCGGCCCACGATTTCCGATTCACGATTTCCGATTCACCGTTCCTGCATGAAGCCGCCGTCCTCTCTCGAAGACCTGATCGAAGCGTTGCGTTGCCTGCCCGGTGTGGGTCCGAAATCGGCGCAGCGCATCGCCTACCATCTGCTGCAGTACGACAAGCCCGGGGCGCAGCGCCTGTCGGAGGCGCTGGGCCGGGCGCTGCAGACGATCTGCCGTTGCGCCATGTGCAACAGCTTCACCGAGGAGGAATTGTGCAGCCTGTGCGGTTCCGCGAAGCGCGACGCGTCGCAGTTGTGCGTCGTCGAGACGCCGGGGGACCTGCTGATGATGGAGCAGACCCTGGCCTACAATGGCCTGTACTTCGTGCTCATGGGCAGACTGTCGCCGCTGGACGGCATCGGTCCGCGCGAAATCGGGCTGGACGTGCTGCAGCGGCGGATATCGGACGGCGCAGTCAAGGAAGTCATCGTCGCCACCAATTTCACCAATGAAGGCGAAGCGACCGCACATTACATCGGCGAAATGCTGAAGGGGCGCGGCCTGCGCATCACCCGCATCGCCCGCGGGATCCCGGTGGGCGGGGAGCTCGAGTACGTCGATACCGGCACCCTGGCACAGGCATTCGCGGAGCGGAGGCCGGTATGATTGAACGGCTGTCATTTATGACAGCCTCTAAATTGGAGGAGCACGAGGGGAGGGTTCCCCGCGTGCTGCTATGAAGCACAAGCCCCTCCGGGGTCTGAAGGTCATCGAGCTGGGACAACTCATTGCGGGGCCTTTCGCGGGGAAATGTCTTGCCGAGTTCGGCGCGGAAGTGATCAAGATCGAGCCACCCGAAGGCGATCCGCTGCGCAAGTGGAGAAAGCTCCACAAGGGCACCTCGCTGTGGTGGTACGTGCAGAACCGCAACAAGAAGTCGGTGACCGTCAATCTGCGGCTGCCGGAAGGGCAGGAGATCGTGCGCCGGATGGCGCAGGACGCCGACGTGGTGATCGAGAATTTCCGCCCGGGGACGCTGGAGAAATGGGGCCTGGGCTACGAGCGGCTGGCGGCGGACAATCCCGGGCTGGTGATGCTGCGGCTCTCCGGCTTCGGCCAGACCGGCCCGTACCGGGACCAGGCCGGGTTCGGCGCGATCGGAGAATCCATGGGCGGGCTGCGCTACGTCACCGGCTTTCCCGATCGGCCGCCGGTGCGCCCCAATCTTTCCATCGGCGACGCGCTTGCGTCGCTGCACGGCGTGATCGGCGTGATGATGGCGCTGCATCACCGCATCGCGAACGGAGGCAAGGGGCAGGTGGTGGACGTTGCACTGTACGAGGCGGTGTTCAACATGATGGAAGGCGCGCTGCCGGAATACGACATGTTCAACGAGCTGCGCGAGCGTACCGGCAGCAACCTGACCGGTATTGTCCCGTCGAATACCTATCTCACGCGCGACAGACAGCACGTGGTGATCGGCGCCAACGCCGACAGCATCTTCAGGCGCCTGATGAACGTCATCGGCCGCACCGATCTCGCCGACGACCCGTCGCTTGCCGACAACGCCGGTCGCGCCGGGCGCGGCGACGAGCTCGACGCAGCGATCGGAGCGTGGACCGCGCAGCACGATACCGACGCGGTGGTGCGCATCCTGAACGAGGCGCAGGTGCCGAACGGCAAGATCTACAGCATGGCCGATATCGCCGGCGACGCGCAATACCTCGCGCGCGACATGATCCGGCAGGTCAGGCTCGGGGACGGAACGGCGCTCAAAGTGCCGGGAATTGTGCCCAGGCTGTCGGAGACGCCGGGCGACATCGAATGGGTCGGTCCGGCGCTGGGGGAGCATACCGAGACCGTGCTTGCCGCCCACGGCTACAGCGCAACTGAAATCGCATTCCTCAGGGAGCACAAGGCGATCTAGCAGAGCGGCAAGCGCGCTCTGCGTAAAGGAGGCGGCAATGCAGCACGTATTCATCCACGAAGTCGTCACCCGGGACGGCTTTCAGATCGAGCACCGGTTCATCCCCACCGAGCGGAAAATCGAGCTCATCGATGCGCTATCGGACGCCGGTCCGGCGAAGATCGAGGTCACTTCGTTTGTTTCGCCCAAGGCCGTTCCCAATCTGCGCGACGCCGAGCTAGTCATGGCCGGGATCAGGCGCAATCCGTCGGTGAAATATGTCGCGCTGATCGCGAACGTCAAGGGCGTCGAGCGCGCCATCGCCGCGCGGGTGGACGAAGTCAACCTAGTGGTGTCGGTGTCGGAGACCCACAACCGCGCCAACGTGCGCCGCTCGACGGCGGCTTCGTTCGAAGGCTTCAGGGAGATCGTACGCGCGCTCGATGGCACCGGCATCGCCGTCACCGGGGCGCTGTCCACCGCTTTCGGTTGTCCTTTCGAAGGAGAACAGGCGCCGGGCCGCGTGATGCAGTTCGTCGCCCGCTATGTCGATGTCGGGGTGGACTGCGTCACTCTCGCCGATACGACCGGGATGGCGCACCCGCGGCAGGTGCTCGCCCTCTGCATGGAAGTCAGGGAGCGGTGGCCGGAATTGGATCTCGCCCTGCATTTTCACAATACCCGCGGCATGGGCCTCGCGAACGTGCTGTCCGGGCTCGCGGCCGGGATCCAGCGTTACGAAGCCTGCCTCGGCGGACTCGGCGGCTGTCCGTTTGCGCCGGGCGCCACCGGGAACATCTGCACCGAGGACCTCGTGCACATGCTCGAAGGCATGGAGTACCATACCGGCGTCGACCTGGACAAGCTGCTCGCGGCATCGCGGCGGCTGGGCGCGATCGTCGATCACGACCTGCCGGGGCAGGTGGTCAAGGCCGGCAAATCCACCGACCTGCATCCGGCGCCCGAAGGCATCGCCTGAGTCGCGGCTGAAGATTTCCAGGGTCAAGCGCGATGGACAAGCCGAACGCAACGATCAAGGGACGCGGCGCGGCGGACAGCCCGCAGGGCCGCTTCGAGCGTCTGGCGCGCAGCGCCGAGCCCGACGAAGAAGGGAAATCAACGCCGGCGACGGTGGTCACGCTGCAGCAGGCGCGCGGCATCATCACGCGCAACGACTCGCCCGACATCCCGTTTACCCAGTCGATCAATCCTTACCAGGGCTGTGAGCACGGCTGCATCTACTGCTACGCGCGGCCCAGCCACGCCTACGTCGGGCTGTCGCCGGGGCTGGATTTCGAGACGAAACTTTTCGCCAAAGCGAATGCGGTGGAGCTGCTGCGCAAGGAGTTGTCGCGGCCGGGTTACCGCTGCGAAGTGATTGCGCTCGGCGCCAATACCGACCCGTACCAGCCGATCGAGCGCGAGCACCGGATCACGCGCGGGATCCTGGAGGTGTTGCGCGAGTTCCGGCATCCGGTCGGGATCGTCACCAAGTCCTCCCTGATCGAGCGCGATCTCGACCTGCTCGCGCCGATGGCCGCGGAAGGATTGCTGCACGTGTTCATCTCGGTCGGCACGCTCGACGCCGAGATTGCGCGCAGACTCGAGCCGCGCGCCGCGGCGCCTTATCGCCGTATCGAGGCCATCCGTCGCCTGAGCGAGCGCGGGATACCCTGCGGCGTGCTGGTCGCGCCGATGATTCCTTTCCTCAACGACAAGGATATGGAGTCGGTGCTGGAGGCAGCGCACGAGGCCGGTGCGCGCATGGCCGGATACACGATGGTGCGGCTGCCGTGGGAGGTGAAGGACCTGTTCAAGGACTGGCTCGAACGGCACTATCCGCTCAAGGCGGCCCACATCATGGCGCGCATCCGCGACATGCGCGGCGGCCGCGAGAACGATCCGGAATTCGGCAGCCGCATGCGCGGGGAGGGGCCGTTCGCCGAGCTGATCCGCAAGCGCTTCGATGTCGCCTGCAAGCGGCTGACGTTGAATACCGGGGAGCGCAACCGGCTCGACACGGCGAAGTTTCGCCTGCCGACCCCGGCGCAGATGGCATTGTTCTGAACCCGGGTTCATTGACAGGCCATGAGAGGTATGTGAGCATCGCCGCCTTGATCCGCGGCGATCAACCTGGGGACGGATCGGAATATCGAGGAGACGGAAAATGAAGAGACTGATGAAAGCGCTATTTGCGGGCGCCGTTTTCGCCGCGGCGTCGACGGCCTGTGCTCAAGGGGCACTGGAGAAGCCTAAGGTGCACATTGCGGTCGGCGGCAAGTCCTCGCTCTACTATCTCCCGCTCACCGTCGCCGAGCAGCTCGGCTATTTCAAGGCCGAAGGGCTCGAGGTCACCATCAGCGATTTCGCCGGCGGCTCACCAGCGCTGCGGGCGGTAGTCGGTGGCAGCGCCGATGTCGTCTCGGGCGCCTACGAGCACACCATCAATCTGCAGAGCAAGAAGCAGTATTTCCAGGCTTTCGTGTCGCAGGGAAGGCTGCCGCAGATCGCATTCGGGATTGCCTCCACGAGGGCGGCGAGCTTCAAGTCACTGCGGGACCTCAAGGGAATGAAGGTGGGCGTGAGCGCGCCGGGGTCGAGCACCAACAATCTGGTCAATCAGCTGCTCGCCAAGGCGGGGCTCAAGCCCTCGGATGTCTCCATCATCGGCGTCGGCCTGGGCGCGCAGGCCGTTGCCGCGATCAAGAGCGGCCAGATCGATGCGGTATCCAATACCGACCCGGTGATGACGAAACTGGAGCAGGACGGCGCGGTCAAGATCATCGCCGACACCCGGACGGTGAAGGGCACGGAAGCGGTATGGGGGGCGTCGCTGCCGGCCGGTTGCCTGTATGCCCCGATCGAGTTCGTCAGGAAAAATCCCAACACCGCGCAGGCTCTTGCCAATGCAATCGTGCGCGCCGACAAATGGATCGCCAAGGCGAGCGCCACCGACGTCGCCAAAGTCGTCCCCGAGTCCTATCTGCTCGGTGACCGGGCCTTGTACCTGTTCTCCTACGACAAGGTCAAGGAGGCGATTTCCCCCGACGGCCTCATTTCGGACGCGGGCGCCAAGGCGACGTTGGCGGCGTTGCGCGCGTTCGAACCTGACATAGCCAAGGCCGAGATCAATCTTTCGCAGACCTACACCAACGAGTTCGCGAAGAAGGCCAACGCAAAATACAAATGACTGAAGCGCGCTTGCGGTCGTTTCCCCGGGAGCGGGGATCCCGGGAAGCGCAGACCGAGCCTTCGCGCCCGTGCGGGCATGACAATATGGCGGCGACCTGACCGCCATGACCCCGGCCCTCGAGCTGGAGAGGATCAACTGTACGTTCGTGTCGAGCGGCGACCGCACGCAGCGATACACGGCAGTCAGCGACACGACGCTGGTCGTGGGTGGAGGCGAATTTGTCTCGGTGGTGGGACCAACCGGGTGCGGCAAATCCACGCTGCTCAATGTGGCGGCGGGATTGCTCGAGCCTTCTTCGGGTTCGGTAACGGTATTGGGCGAGCCGCTCGCGGGGATCAATTCCCGGGCCGGCTACCTGTTCCAGGCCGAAGCACTGATGCCTTGGCGCAACACCATCGAGAACGTCATTGCCGGGTTGCAGTTCCGGGGCGTCGAGCGGGCCGAGGCGCTCGCGCGCGGCAACGAGTGGCTCAGGCGCGTCGGCCTGGTCGGATTCGGCGCGCGCTATCCGCACCAGCTCTCCGGGGGGATGCGCAAGCGCGTTGCGCTGGCGCAGATGCTGATTCTCGACCCGCAGATCCTGCTCATGGACGAGCCGTTTTCGGCGCTCGATATCCAGACGCGGCAGCTGATGGAGAACGAGCTCCTCGATTTGTGGTCGGCAGACCGCAAGTCGGTGGTGTTCATCACCCACGATCTGGAAGAGGCGATTTCGCTGTCGGACCGTGTCGTGGTGCTTTCCGCCGGCCCGGGGTCGCATCCGATCGGCGAGTACGCGATCGACCTGCCGCGCCCGCGCGATGTCGCGGAAATCCGGCTGACGCCGCGATTCATCGAGCTGCATACGCAGATCTGGCATGCCATGAAGGAAGAGGTGCTGAAAGGTTATGCCCAGCAGCAGCGATAGACCCGGGTTCTGGTCGCGGTTCGCGCCGCGCAGGAGCAACCTGCGCCTGTACCAGGGGCTGCTGCTCGTATTGTTCTTTGCCGTCTGGTATCTCTTAACCAGCCCGACGCTGCTTCCACCCATTTACTTCGATGATGTCGACAAAGCGGCATTCTTTTTCGGCGAGCCGCAGAAGGTACTCGCGCGCATCTGGGACTGGTTCGCCTCGGGGGAGATCTACGTACACCTCGGGGTTACGCTGGTCGAAACCGCGCTCGCATTTCTGATCGGAACCGTCTTCGGCGTGGTGATCGGGCTGTGGCTCGCGCTCTCGCCGATGGCCTCCGCGATTCTCGACCCGTACATCAAAGCGTCGAATGCGATGCCGCGAGTGATCCTCGCGCCGATTTTCGCCGTCTGGTTCGGACTGGGAATTGCCTCCAAGGTCGCGCTCGGCGTGACGCTGGTGTTCTTCATAGTGTTCTTCAATGTGTATCAGGGTGTACGCGAGGTCAGCCCCTTGGTGCTCGCCAATGCGCGCATGCTGGGGGCCACCCGGGGGCAGTTGCTGCGTCACGTCTACCTGCCGAGCGCGATGAGTTGGGTGTTCGCCAGTTTGCACAATTCAGTCGGGCTGGCATTCGTCGGCGCCGTGGTGGGCGAATACCTCGGTTCGGCGCGAGGGGTCGGTTATCTGATCCTGCAAGCGGAGGGAGTGTTCGATATCAACACCGTGATGGCGGGCATTCTTGTATTGACCGCTTTTGCCCTCGTGCTCGATTGGGCAGTCGGCTTGGCGGAACGGCGACTCATGGTATGGCAGCCCCGCGCCAGCGAGACCGAGCGAGTTTGAGCGTCTTTCGCGCTACGCTGCAAGCCTTTGCGGCTAAAGAAATCTTACTAAAGGTTTGACAGAGTTTTCCAGAGGTTGCTATAATCCCCCCTCTGTACCGGGCGCGGGGTGGAGCAGTCTGGCAGCTCGTCGGGCTCATAACCCGAAGGTCATAGGTTCAAATCCTATCCCCGCAACCAACGCTCTTTAAAAATTGAACAGCCGATAGGTGTGGGCGCTGGGTGAAGTCAGTGACATCAACGCGCGCAATCGCGTTGATGTCACAAAAGCATACCCAAGCTCACACCAGGTCTAGCAAGGTTTTTTATTACCTTTGCAATGACTTTGAGTGAGTAGCGGGCTTCCGCTTCGCAAGAAGCGTGGTCCGCGCAATCGCATTACGATTGATCAGGATTTGAACTGAAGAGTTTGATCCTGGCTCAGATTGAACGCTGGCGGCATGCCTTACACATGCAAGTCGAACGCGAAAGGGGGCAACCCCGAGTAGAGTGGCGAACGGGTGAGTAATACATCGGAACGCGTCCTGTAGCGGGGGACAACCCCGAGAAATCGGGGCTAATACCGCATACGATCTACGGATGAAAGTGGGGGACCGCAAGGCCTCACACTATAGGAGCGGCCGATGTCGGATTAGCTAGTTGGCGGGGTAAAAGCCCACCAAGGCGACGATCCGTAGCTGGTTTGAGAGAACGACCAGCCACACTGGGACTGAGACACGGCCCAGACTCCTACGGGAGGCAGCAGTGGGGAATTTTGGACAATGGGCGCAAGCCTGATCCAGCCATGCCGCGTGAGTGAAGAAGGCCTTCGGGTTGTAAAGCTCTTTCGGCCGGGACGAAATAGCGCGGGCGAATATCCCGCGTTGATGACGGTACCGGAAGAAGAAGGACCGGCTAACTACGTGCCAGCAGCCGCGGTAATACGTAGGGTCCGAGCGTTAATCGGAATTACTGGGCGTAAAGCGTGCGCAGGCGGTCTCGCAAGTCCGATGTGAAATCCCCGGGCTTAACCTGGGAACTGCGTTGGAAACTATGAGGCTAGAGTGCGGCAGAGGGGGGTGGAATTCCATGTGTAGCAGTGAAATGCGTAGAGATGTGGAGGAACACCGATGGCGAAGGCAGCCCCCTGGGCCAGCACTGACGCTCATGCACGAAAGCGTGGGGAGCAAACAGGATTAGATACCCTGGTAGTCCACGCCCTAAACCATGTCAACTAGTTGTTGGGGGATGAACTCCCTTAGTAACGCAGCTAACGCGTGAAGTTGACCGCCTGGGGAGTACGGTCGCAAGATTAAAACTCAAAGGAATTGACGGGGGCCCGCACAAGCGGTGGATGATGTGGTTTAATTCGACGCAACGCGAAAAACCTTACCTACCCTTGACATGCCAGGAAGCTCGCTGACAGGCGAGTGTGCCCGAAAGGGAGCCTGGACACAGGTGCTGCATGGCTGTCGTCAGCTCGTGTCGTGAGATGTTGGGTTAAGTCCCGCAACGAGCGCAACCCTTGTCATTAGTTGCCACATTCAGTTGGGCACTCTAATGAGACTGCCGGTGACAAACCGGAGGAAGGTGGGGATGACGTCAAGTCCTCATGGCCCTTATGGGTAGGGCTACACACGTCATACAATGGCGCATACAGAGGGCTGCCAACCCGCGAGGGGGAGCAAATCCCAGAAAGTGCGTCGTAGTCCGGATTGTAGTCTGCAACTCGACTACATGAAGTCGGAATCGCTAGTAATCGCGGATCAGCATGTCGCGGTGAATACGTTCCCGGGCCTTGTACACACCGCCCGTCACACCATGGGAGTGGGTTTCACCAGGAGCAGGTAGCGTAACCGCAAGGAGCGCGCTTACCACGGTGAGATTCATGACTGGGGTGAAGTCGTAACAAGGTAGCCGTATCGGAAGGTGCGGCTGGATCACCTCCTTTCTAGAGAAAAGCTTCGCTTAGCGTCCACAACCTATCGGTTGTTTTAGCAGCAGGGCCTAGGGACTAGGGACTAGAAAAACCAGAACTAGCCCCTAGTCCCTAGGCCCTTAACGGGGTCTGTAGCTCAGTTGGTTAGAGCACACGCTTGATAAGCGTGGGGTCGGTGGTTCAAATCCACCCAGACCCACCAGGTTACGGGGGGTGTAGCTCAGCTGGGAGAGCACCTGCTTTGCAAGCAGGGGGTCATCGGTTCGATCCCGTTCACCTCCACCAATTTGACCGGATGAAGGCGAACGAGCAGAAGCGGTTGTCGCCTGATTCGCGTTCAGAAGAGATCACAAGTAAGCCTCTCGGCTTACTTCTGGTCTTTTGACCGGAGAGGCTGTTCGCTCTTTAACAATTCGGAAGAAGTATGTGCATCGATTTCTCAAAATTGATGCATGGGTTGTGATTGCATTTACACGGTTTCGCCTTAGTCGGGCGAAACCGGCACAAGCGTGAGAATTCCTGTAGCCGGCAGCTTCGACCTGAACGAAAAATCAGGCTCGAGGCCCCAAGGTTATAGGGTCAAGCAATTAAGTGCATATGGTGGATGCCTTGGCGATCACAGGCGATGAAGGACGTAGTAGCTTGCGAAAAGCTGCGGGGAGCCGGCAAACAGGCTTTGATCCGCAGATGTCCGAATGGGGAAACCCGGCCCGCAAGGGTCATCCCTGGCTGAATACATAGGCCAGTGGAGGCGAACTCTCTGAACTGAAACATCTCAGTAGGAGAAGGAACAGAAATCAACCGAGATTCCGAGAGTAGTGGCGAGCGAAATCGGAGAAGCCAGCAGTTTTTAGCCATCGCGTTAGTAAAACGGTCTGGAAAGTCCGGCCATAGCGGGTGATAGCCCCGTATGCGAAAACGTGGTGGTGGAACTAGGGCTGCGACAAGTAGGGCGGGACACGTGGAATCCTGTCTGAAGATGGGGGGACCATCCTCCAAGGCTAAATACTCGTGATCGACCGATAGTGAACCAGTACCGTGAGGGAAAGGCGAAAAGAACCCCGGAAGGGGAGTGAAATAGATCCTGAAACCGTATGCATACAAAAAGTGGGAGCCCCGCAAGGGGTGACTGCGTACCTTTTGTATAATGGGTCAGCGACTTACATTTACTGGCAAGCCTAAGCGTCTAGCGCAGGCGTAGCGAAAGCGAGTCCGAACAGGGCGTTCAGTCGGTAGGTGTAGACCCGAAAGCGGATGATCTACTCATGGCCAGGTTGAAGGTCGGGTAACACCGGCTGGAGGACCGAACCCACTACTGTTGAAAAAGTAGGGGATGAGC
>JBARMB010000003.1:0-14735 GCA_049802235.1 Burkholderiales bacterium
TGTCCCGCAATGCCTCCAACGCCCCGGCGCACAACAACCTGGGCAATGTGTTCCTGGCGCAAGGCAAGCTGGACGAGGCCATCGCCTGCTACCGGAAGGCAGTCGAGCTCGCCCCCGATTATGTTGACCCGCACTTCAACATGGGGAACATCTTCATCAAGATGCAGGGCAAGCTGGATGAAGCCGTCGCTTGCCATCAAAGAGTCCTGACGCTGATGCCCGATTCCCCTATCGCCCACTCTAACTTGGGGAATATGCTCGTTGAGCAAGGCAAGCGCAACGAAGCTATTGCTTGCTACCAGAAGGCGATCGAGCTCAAACCCGATTTCCCCGAAGCGTACTCGAATCTGGGAAGTGTACTCAGAGATCAAGGCCGGCTGGACGAAGCCATCGCTTGCTACGAGGAGGCGCTCGAACTCAAGCCCGATTTCCCAGAAGCGCACTACAATCTCGGGAACGTGCTGAAAGATGTCGGGCGGCCGGAAGACGCCGTGCGGAGCTATCGCCAGGCGCTGGCGCTCAAGCCAGACGCCCAGACACACAGCTCCCTGTTGTTCTCCCTGAACTATATTCCGGGCCTGTGTCCGGAAGACATCTACGCCGAACACCGGGATTACGCACGATGCCTCTACCCGATCGTTGCTTCGCAGCTACATGACAATATCCCCGACCCCGGGCGCAGGCTGCGCATCGGCTATGTCTCGGGGGATTTTCGCATGCATCCGGTCGCGCATTTCATCGAGCCGGTGCTCGCGCAGCACGACCACGACCGGTTCGAGATCTTTTGCTATTACAACCATATCCAAACGGATGCCTTCACCGAGCGCCTGCAGAACCATGCCGATGGCTGGCGCGATGTCTTTGCCTTGAATGACGAGGCGCTCGCCGGCCTGATTCGTGATGACGCAATCGACGTACTGGTAGACCTGAGCGGGCATTCTGGAAAAAACCGCCTGCCGGTGTTCGGGCGCAAACCCGCGCCGGTGCAGGCAACCTGGTTGGGCTATCTCAACACCACCGGGCTCGACGCAATCGACTATCGCATTAGCGACCGTTACGCGAGCCCGGAAGGGTTGTTCGATGCTTTCCACAGCGAGCGCCTGTTGCGGCTTCCCGGCAGCCAATGGTGCTATCAGCCGCCGCTGAATTGTCCGGAGGTGTCTGCTCCGCCGAGCGCAAAGACGGGCGGCGTCACTTTCGCCGCGTTTTCCAACCCGGCCAAAATCGGCCGCCCGGTCATCGAACTGTGGAGCCGGCTGCTCGCGCGCGTGCCGGGTTCGCGCCTGCTGATCGTCGCCCCTGGGCTGGCTTCGATCCATGAAGAATATCTTCGGCGGTTCACGGGTGTGGCGGTGGAGCGCATCGAGCTCCAGGATGTCAGGCCATTCCCCGACTACCTGGCCTTGCATGGCGCGGCGGACGTGATGCTCGATACCTTTCCTTACACCGGCGGCACCACCACCTGCCATGCGCTCTGGATGGGCGTGCCTGTGGTTTCTCTGGTCGGGGATACGGCGCCCTCGCGCGGGGGCGCAAGCGTGCTCGATGTCATTGGCCTCGGCGAGCTGGTCGCACAGACCTCTGAGGAGTACCTTGACATCGCCGCTGGCCTGGCGAATGACCCGGCGCGTCTCGCTGCCCTGCGGTCCGGGATGCGTGCACGCATGGCGGCCTCCGCGCTGATGGATGCCGAACGCTTCACGCGCAACTTGGAGGAAGCCTATCGTTTCATGTGGCAGTCCTGGTGTAAGAGACGGTAATTCACCCGTCGATCTATACAAATATCGCTATTCGATGTGGTGACGTTCATCGCTATTCGATGCGGTGACGTTCAGCGTCATACTGTGCCGTATTTTAGGATGCGGTTGCGGTTTATTGGTCAGTTTCCGATTGCCGATATCTATGAAAAATGCCGTTGCGACAACGGGTAATGGACAAACTGCGGCCATGGCACGGCCCTTGCTCATCTCTCAATGCCATTTCGGCGCAATAAGGAAGGAAAACCTATGAAAGCGATTCAAAAAGGCTTTACCTTGATCGAGTTGATGATCGTGGTCGCGATCATCGGTATTCTGGCGGCGGTTGCGCTGCCCGCGTATCAGGACTACACCGTCCGGGCGAAGATGTCCGAGGTGATCCTGGCCGCGAGCGCGTGCCGCACCAGCATTACCGAGGTGTACCAGACCGGCGGCACGCCGCCCGCGGCAAACGGCTGGGGCTGCGAGAACACGGCTGGCGGATCGTCGAAGTACGTGAACACCATCACGACCGATCCCAATGGCCACATCACAGTCCAGATCGCCGGGACTGGGGCCTCCCCCTGGGTCATCAAGTCCGACGTCGATGCCATGAAAGTGACGCTGACGCCGATGATTGGTGCTACTCCGGCGGACAGCACTCTCAACATGGGCACGGGCCCCAACGGCTGGCGCTGTGGCGATTCCGTCACTGACGGCACGACTTTGCCGGCGAAGTACCTGCCCGGCTCCTGCCGCGGCGCGTAAGCGCAACCTGCTTGCGGGGAAAAGGTACCCTTCGGGGTACCTTTTTTTTGCCTGTTTTTTGCACATGATCGCGAGTCTCTTCCGACGCTATCCGCGCTGGTTCGGCGCCGGCCTGCTCGTCGCGCTGTCGTGCGCCCTCTACCTGCCGTTTCTCGGTAACCCGCTCGTTTTTGACGACAAGTTTTTTTTCTCCGGATCGAGATTCTCGTATTACGCCACGCATCCGTTGGGCCTTGGTCTGAGAGTCCCTCCGTACTTTTCCATCGTCTTTACCCACATCATCTCGGGGCGCATCGAGGCGCACCGCATCCTGAGCCTTGCGTTCCACCTCGCCTGCTCGCTGGTGCTGTACAAGTTGTTATACGACTTGTTGCGGCTGACGCGACCATCGAGCCACCCCGAATCGGGGACCGGCGCACAGCCGGAGGCCGCGGTCCTGGCGTTCATCGGCGCCGCCGCGTTCGCAATTCACCCGGTGGCGGTTTATGGGGCGGCTTACCTGGTCGAGCGGGCCATCGTCCTCGCCACTCTGTTTTCGCTGTTGTCGATTGTGTTGTTCGCGCGCGGGCTGGCGCGCGCCAGCCACGCCGATGCTATCTCGGCGGCACTCATGTATGCGCTCGCGGTGCTCTGCAAGGAGCACAGCGTGCTGTTGCCTGCGGCGGCCGTGCTGACCGTCGCGTTGGTAGCAGCGGAACGGCGCTTCGCCATGCGTCATGCTGCCATCTACCTGATTGCCTGCGCACCTGCGGCTATTTTTGTGGCGCTGTTGAGCAAGGGACTGATCGGCGAAGCGTACGAGCCGGATTTCGACCTGGTCGCCGCCCAGATCGGGGATGAGATCGCGAATTTCCCGTGGTCGCTGAGCGCAGTCACCCAGGCGGGACTGTTCTTCAGGTACCTCGCGGTGTGGCTGTGGCCCGATACCCGCGCGATGTCGATCGATCTCCGCGTGGACTTTCTCGACGCATGGTCGCCGGGCTGGATCGTTCTGAAGCTATCGGCTTTTGCGGCATTCGGCGCGCTGGGTTTCCTGTTGCTGCGACGCCGCGGCAGAATAGGCCTCGCCGGGTTCGGCCTGCTCTACACCTGGATACTTTTTCTGACCGAGTTCAGCGTAGCCCGGTTCCAGGAGCCGTTGGTTCTTTATCGCAGCTATCTCTGGGCGCCCGGCATTCTGATTGCGCTTGTCGCTTTGCTGAGCGGCATTCCGCGCCGGGCAGCGCTGGCCGCGTTCGCTCTTGCCTGCCCGGTGCTGCTGTATCAGGCGCACGATCGCCTGGTGACCTTCTCCAGCCCGCTCGCGCTGTGGCAGGACGCGGTTGCCAAGCTCCCGGCGAAGCCGATTCCCTGGGGCTCGCGCACACTCTACAACCTGGGCAGGGAATACCTCTACGACGGGCAACCGGACAAGGCAATCGAGATTACGGAACGGTGCATGGCACTCTACCCGAACACGTTCCACTGCTATTACGCCCGCGGGGCGATTCATCTCCAGCTTGAGGAGTACGAGCGTGCGCTGCCCTATTTTGTCCGCGCTCTCGAGATTCAGCCAAAGAGCGGGATCGCCCACCACCGTCTCGGCCTGGTCATGGAAAATCTCGGCCGACTCGATGAGGCGAAGGCGCTCTACCGCCGCGCGTCGGAGCTGGGATTCAAGGGTGCCGACAATGAACTCAGCCGGCTGGAATCACCCGGTAGCGGGCTCTTGCCGCCGAAGAGGACCGTCCCCGCCGCGCGCCAGCCCCCGGCGCCGCGCCCTTGAGCTCAATCGGCCCTGCGCGGCGGATGCTGCGACTTTGATGCGCACAACCGTGCGACGAGCGTAACCGGGCATGACATCGGGCCTGGGACGACAGCCGGAACGCTCACTCGTCGGAGCGGCGGAAGCGTCCCGACTTGCCGCCTGCTTTCTCCAGCAGCTTGACGTCTTCGATGGTCATGGCGCGATCGACGGCCTTGCACATGTCGTAGATCGTGAGCAGGCCGACGCACACGCCTGCCAGCGCTTCCATCTCGACGCCGGTGCGGCCGACGGTCTCCACCGTGACAACGAGCCGGATCGCGGGACTTCGCTTGTGCGCGGCGAATTCGGCGGCAACGCGGGTCAGGGCGAGCGGGTGGCACAGTGGGATCAGATCGCTCGTGCGCTTCGCGGCCTGAATTGCGGCGATGCGGGCCACGCCGAGAACGTCGCCCTTGCTTGCCCTGCCTCCGAGGATGAGTTTCAGCGTCGAGGGCAACATGCGGATGGTGCCGCAGGCGCGGGCGGTCCGGCGCGTCTCGGCCTTGTCGCCGACATCGACCATGTGGGCCTTGCCGGAAGCATCGAAATGGCTCAGCGGGCGTCCGTCGCGGGGTCTTGCCATAATTTGGCCCTTCAAGCGCTCAGAAAAGGCGGTGTTCGACCGGGCCCACGCCGCCGACGGGTCTGATCGGGTATCGCCACACGCATTGTGCCAACGAATGTCCCGGCGTGCCAGTCCCGGTGCCGCGCGGTTGCGGCCAGGGGAACTCCGGCAGACGGGGAGGTATCATATCGTCCATGAGAACGCACTTTGCCCTGCTGGCTTTGGCTTTGGCTTTGCTTGCTCCGCGCGCGCTGGCGCAGAGCTTGCCTGAGCTGGGCGACACCTCCGGGGCACTGCTGTCGCCGCAAATGGAACGCAGGATCGGCGAGGAGGCGATGCGCGATATCCGGCTGCACGACCCGCATTTCATCGACGATCCGGAGCTGACCGAGTACATCAACGCAGTCGGGCGGCGGATTACCGCGGCCAACCCCGAGGCCCGCCAGGACTTCGAGTTCTTCCTGCTCCGGGACAATACCGTCAACGCTTTTTCAATGCCTGGGGGGTTCGTGGGCGTGAATACCGGTTTGCTGCTCTCCGCGCAGACCGAGTCGGAGCTTGCCGGCGTGCTCGCCCACGAAGTGGCCCACGTCACACAGCACCACATTGCGCGCCTGATCGGCAAGCAGGAACAGCTCACCATCCCGACCATCGCGGCGCTGATCGTCGGCCTGCTCGCCGCGAGATCGAATCCGGATATCGGCCAGGCGGCGATCGTGATGGCTGGGGCGGGCAGCGCCCAGTCGCAGCTGAACTACAGCCGCGATTTCGAGCGCGAAGCCGACCGCATCGGCTTCCAATCCTTGGAGCGCTCCGGGTTCGACGTCAACGGCATGGCCACGTTCTTCGAGCGGCTGCAGAAGGCAACCCGCCTGTATGAGGGCAACGCGCCGGCGTATCTGCGCACCCACCCGCTCACCACCGAACGCATTGCCGACATGCAGAATCGGGCGCAGAACGCCGTCTACAAGCAAGTGCCCGACAGCGTTGAGTTCTATCTGGCGCAGGCGAAGCTGCGCGCCGAGGAGGGGCTGCCGGCCGATGCGGTGGCGCATTTCGACGAGCAGGTGCGCGAGCGGCGCTACGCCAGCGAGGCAGCGGCGCGCTACGGCCTGGCGAGCGCGCTGGTGCGCGCGCGCAGCTTCGCCCGCGCTGCAGACGAGGTCGCGTCGCTGCGCAAGCTAATCGGCGCGCACCCGATGGTCGAATTGCTTGCGGCGCGCGTTCGCACCGACGCGGGAGACCTGGCGGGGGCGCAGGAGGTGCTGCGCGCCGCGCTTACCCACAATCCGGGCTATCGGCCGCTTCACTATGCCTACGTCGAGGCGCTGCAGGACCTTGGGCGACATCAGATGGCGACCGCCGCGCTTGCGGATCTGGTGAAAATCTATCCCCGGGACGCGCGGCTCTATGGGCTGCAGGCCAAGTCTTACACTGCACTGGGAAAGCGGCTGCAACAGCACCAGGCGCTCGCCGAAGTCTATTTCCTGCAGGGCACGCTGCCGGCCGCGATCGAGCAGCTGCAATTGGCGCAAAAGAGCGGCGACGGCGATTTTTACCAGCAGTCCAGCGTCGAGGCGAGGTTGCGTGACCTGCGCGCGATGCAGACCGAGGAAGCCAAACGGCGCTAGGGGGGTCTGGGCAAGGGTGAGTTGTGTCGCGAGACGGCGCAGCCGGGCGAGCGGAGCTTGTGCGCCCAAGGAATTGCGACGTGCGCCTTCGCTCCCGACTTTTGCGGTTTGCGTGTTTCAGAACTTCCCCGGAGACCGTTTCAGAATGACCGAGACGGCCTCCGATAGGGGGGAGCATGAGGGGATGTTTCCCCTCATTTTGTGTAACCGGTTCTTAGCGCGGGGCCACGCCTTTCCCCGGGGCTTCGAAATACGCCTCGTAGAGCAGGTCGAAAGTCTTCTCGCTCTCCGACAACAGCTCGTCGTCGCTGTTGCTGCGACGGCGCGCTCCCTGGAGCAGGGTCTCGACACCTGCCGCCTCGGCCACGGGAGTGCCGCCTGCATCGAGGTAATGCACCAGCGCTCCGATGCGGGCGAGCGTGGTATTTTTTTCCAGTCCGAACCCGCCGAGCAGTTCCTCGAACGTCACCCTGTTCTTGCTGTTGGAAAAGGTCGCTCCCTTGAAGGCGAATCCGATGGCGGTCGGCGGACAATCCCGCGCCTTTTCCAGCCACATCAGGGTCGCCTCCGGGTCGATGAAGCGCCGGATCAGCCAGGCCGAGGCCAGCCGGTCCGCCCACAACGGCTTGCGGGTCGCCCAGATGCGCTTGAAGTAATAGCGTCCCGACTCGGTCACGCGGCCGGACTTGGGGGCATCCGGAAACATCAGGTTCCGCACTTCGGCTTCGGTATCGTGCAGCACCTGCGCGGCGCGATCCCGCGCTGCCGAAGGGAAGAAATCCAGCGCGCTGATCGCTTCGAAATCGCGCCGCTGCTTGTTGAGCACGCGGGCGATGGCGCTCGGATCGGAAATGCCGAATCCCGATTGCAGACCTTCAATGACTTTGGTCAGCTGCTCGTACTTTCCGCTGCGGTCGAACAGGCTGCGGAAGGTGCTCGCCTGCCCCGCGTCGATATTGGCCACCGGCAGCAGGTGCGAGGAACCGTTCATCCGGATCACATGCTCCGACAGGCGCTGCAGGCCCTGGCGATTCGCCGGGCTGTCGGGCAGGAGATAGACGCCTTCGCGCAGCACCGCGCAGCCCAGCGATTCCAGAGTACGCAGCACCCGCATCCGCGCGGCGGGATCGTCGGTCGGCAGGCTGGTCACGTACACCAGCCATCGCGATTCCCGGGGGGGGGTTGTTTCCTTCTCCTTGGCCACGATGCCGGTTCCGGTCATGAAACCGTTGAACGAGCTTGAACTGCGTCGCGCCATTGCGGAACGCGAAGCGCGGGGGTGATATGACGCAAAAACTTCTGACGCCTACGCATCGCAATGATCTCTCCGAAAAGACCGAACGACAGGGCGCACAGATATGTGTCCCGTGTCCCTCAATCCGGCTCCAGTTTAAGTATCGCCGATGGTTTAGGCAACCCGGAGGGTCTGGCTCCGCCCGGGCTAGCGCTTCTCCCTCGTATCCTCGATGATCCCCTGCCTCACATATACCGCCCGCACCGCCCGGCGCCAACCTTTGAGGCCGAGCCCGAACGCAATGCCTGCGAGCATCACCGCCAGCCCGCAGGCGAACAGCGTTTCGTGAACGCCCGCCGCCTCGGCGACGGCGCCGGCCGCAAAGTTGCCGATCGGTGCAACGCCGAGAAAGCTCATCACGTAGAGGCTGATGACTCGCGCCCGCTTGTCCTCGTCGGCCACGGTCTGCAAGATCGTGTTGGTCGAAGCCGCGGTGACCACGAGGCCGAAGCCGAATGCCGAGAGCAGCGCGAGCGATACCCAGAGATTGCGCGACATGGAAAACGCCGAGAGGGCGACGCCCGCCGTTATCGAGGTCGCGACGATGACGCGCCCCAATCCCCGCACCGAGGTACGCAGCACGAGGAACAGCGTACCCATGAGCGCTCCCAGCCCGACGGCGCCGATGAGAAAGCCGAAAGTGCGCGAATCGCCGCCGAAGGTTTCGGCGGCGAAGATCGGCATGAGCGATGACCACGGTGCGGAAAAGAATCCGAGCGCCGACAGCAGGAACAGCAGGCGGCGGGTGCCGACGAATCCGAACGCGTAGCGGAACCCGGAAATGAGTTCGTGCCACCACTCGGTGCCTGTGTCGGGCATGGGGCGCGGCTTGACCCGGATCAGCGCGTAGGCGGCGACGATGACGAGGTAGGACGCGGCATTGATCAGAAAACACCACGCCTCGCCGAATGCCGCCAGGATCAGGCCGGCCACGCTCGGCCCGAGGAAGCGCGCCGACTGGAACACCATCGACTGCATCGCGATGGCATTGGGCAGGTCCTGCCTGTCTTGCACCAGTTCCAGCACGAAGGCCTGCCGCGTCGGTGTCTCGAAAGCGTTGATGACCCCCAGAAACACTGCCAGCGCGACCACGTGAGGCACGCGCACGATCCCGGCGAACGTGAGCAGCGCGAGGGACAGCGACTGCAGGAAAGCGAGTGACTGGATCAGCATCAGCAGCCGCTGACGGTTGACGCGGTCGGCCAGGACACCCGCGATCGGTGAAATGAACAGCATCGGCAACTGCTGCGCGCCGGCAGTGACGCCGAGCAGCCACGCCGAGCCGGTGAGCCGGTACACCAGCCAGCTCATCGCCACCGTCTGCATCCAGGTGCCGAGCAGCGACAGGCCCTGTCCGGCGAAGAAGATCCGGAAATTCTTGTGCCGGAACGCGCGCAGCGCGGTTTTCACGGAGCGGTTGGCTCGGCGCCGGCTCAGGTCTTGAGTTTGTCGAGCTGGGGCTTGAGCTTTTCGAGTGTCGCGCCGAAGGCGGCGAGGCGCTCTTTCTCCTGCGCCACGACCGCAGCAGGGGCGCGCTCGACGAAGCCCGGATTGCCGAGCTTGGCGCTGGCGCGGGCGATGTCACCTTCCAGTCGCGCAATCTCTTTCTGCAGCCGCGCGCGCTCCGCGGCGATATTGACCTCGATTTTCAGCATGAGCCGCGTCTCGCCGACGATTGCCACCGGCGCGTCCGCGGTCGGGAGTGCGGCGACGGTGCTGGCTTCCGAAAGTCTTGCCAGCGCCCGCATGTACGGAAACGCACGTCCGAGCATTTCCGCATCGCCAGCGGCGAGCAGCGGTGTGCGCTGGGCCGGAGAGATGCCCATCTCGCCGCGCAGGTTGCGGCATGCTTCGATCAACGCTTTGAGTTCAGCCACTGCATCCTCGGCCCCGGCGTCGATTCTGTCAGCCTGCGGCACCGGGTACGGGGCGAGCATGATGCTATCGCCGGTCTTTGCGGCAAGCGGGGCGATCCTCTGCCACAGCTCTTCGGTAATGAACGGAATGATCGGATGGGCGAGCCGCAGCGCCGCCTCGAGCACACGAACCAAAGTGCGGCGGGTGCCGCGCTGCTCGTCCTCAGAGCTGTTCGCAAACTGCACCTTGGCCAACTCGAGATACCAGTCGCAGTACTCGTTCCAGACAAACTCGTAAATTGCCCGCGCGGCGAGATCGAAGCGGTAATCCTCGAACGCGGCTGCGACCTCGCCCTCGACATACTGCAGGCGGCTCACGATCCAGCGATCGACGAACGAAAGCGTGACGGGCTTCGTCTCGTCCTGCCCGCAGTCCTTGCTCTCGCAGTTCATGAGCACGAAGCGGGTGGCATTCCACAGTTTGTTGCAGAAATTGCGGTAGCCCTCGCAGCGGCTGAGGTCGAAATTGAGCGTCCGCGCGAACGTGGCGAGCGCGGCGAAGGTGAAGCGCAGCGCGTCGGCGCCGAACGAGGGAATGCCGTCCGGGTAGTGCTGGCGCACGTACTTCTCCGCCTTCTGCTTGTGTTCGACGCGCAACAAGTCTTGCGTGGATTTTTCGATCAGGGCATCGAGCGCGATGCCGTCGATGAGATCGAGCGGGTCGAGCGTGTTACCCTTCGACTTCGACATCTTCTGTCCTTCGGCGTCGCGCACGAGGGCGTTGATGTAGACGTGGCGGAACGGCACCTTGCCGGTCAAGTGCAGCGTCATCATGATCATCCGGGCGACCCAGAAGAAGATGATGTCGAAGCCGGTCACCAGCACCGAGGAGGGGAGAAAGCGCTTCAGATCGGGCGCTTCCTCCGGCCAGCCGAGCGAGGTGAACGGGACGAGCGCCGAGGAGAACCAAGTGTCGAGCACGTCTTCGTCGCGCTTGAGCACACCAGAATAGCCTTTCGCCGCGGCCTGTTTTTTTGCTTCGTCTTCGCTGCGAGCAACGTAGATGTTGCCCTGGTCATCGTACCAGGCCGGAATCTGGTGGCCCCACCACAGCTGGCGCGAGATGCACCAGTCCTGGATGTTTTCCAGCCACTGGTTGTACGTCGTAGTCCAGTGCTCGGGGAAAAACTTGACCTCGCCCTTGGCGACCGCGTCGAGGCCGCGCTTGGCGAGACCTTCCATCTTCACGAACCATTGATCTGTGAGCATCGGCTCGACGATCGCGCCGGTGCGGCCCGAGCGCGGCACGCGCAGTTTGTACGGCTTTTCCGAGACGAGCAGGCCCGATGCTTGTAAATCAGTAACGATTTGTTTTCGTGCATCGAATCGGTCGAGTCCGTAGTACTTTTCTGGGATTCCTATGTCAATTGGAAGCGGCTGTGATCCACGGGGGCCAATTGTGGCGCCGTGTTCTGTAGGAGCTATGTTCTTAGGGAAATCAATGCCTGCAGCGGCGACATAGGGCCCAATAATCTTGGCTTCAAGTGTTAGTACAGAAAATATCGGTAATCCGTGCCGCTGCCCTACGGCGTAGTCATTGAAGTCGTGACCGGGGGTAATCTTGACGCAGCCGGTGCCGAATTCCGGATCGACGTAGTCGTCGGCGATCACCGGAATCGAGCGCCCAGTCAAAGGCAACCGCACGCGCTTGCCGACGAGCTTCGCGTAGCGTTCGTCCTTCGGATGCACCGCGACCGCAACGTCGCCCAGCATGGTCTCGGGGCGCGTCGTCGCTACCACCAGCGAGCCACTGCCGTCCTCGAACGGATAGCGAATTTCCCAGATCTTGCCGTCTTCCTCCTCGCTGTCCACCTCGAGGTCGGACACCGCGGTGCCGAGCACCGGGTCCCAGTTGACCAGACGCTTGCCGCGATAGACGAGGCCCTGTTCGTGCAGCCGCACGAACACCTCGATCACGGCGCGCGACATCCTGGCGTCCATGGTGAAGTAGCCGGTCTTCTGGCCTTCCGTGTCGGCGTAGGTCCAGTTGCCGGAGACGCCCAGCCGCCGCATCTGGCGTGTGATGGTGGAACCGGACTGCTGCTTCCATTCCCACACGCGCCTGACGAACGCCTCGCGGCCGAGATCGTGGCGGCTCTTTCCCTCCGTTTCGAGCTGGCGCTCGACCACGATCTGCGTGGCGATGCCGGCGTGATCGGCGCCGACCACCCAGTTGACGTCGAAGCCGCGCATGCGGTGATAGCGGATCAGCGCATCCATCAGCGTCTGCTGGAACGCGTGTCCCATGTGCAGCGTGCCGGTGACGTTCGGCGGCGGCAGCTGGATACAGTACGACGCCTTCCCCGGATCGCCGGAATGCGCGAAATAGCCACGCGATTCCCACAGGGGATACCAGTGCCTCTCCACTGCGTGCGGATCAAAACTCTTCGCGAGTTCCATGTGCCGTTGTCAGAAAGGGAAAACGCGCCGAGCGGGAATCCCGCTCGGGAGCCCGGTCTCGACGCGCTAAAGTGAAATTATAGCGCGGCAGGCTCCGGCCGGAGCGGACCGGGTACGGGGAACACGGTCTCGAACGAAGCAGGCCCTTGGAATTGTACGGACGACGACGCGCTTCCGTGTTTCCAGCGACGCCTATCGAAATCGGGCGCCAAGCCCGGTGTCTTTTGCATGGGTGCCCGCGAAGCTCGGGACAGAACAGTTTCTGTCCAGGTTGTTTGCTCAAAGAGGCAACTCACCGGGAATTTCAGCCTTGGCTTCCATCGTTGCCCTGACAAAGAAATCTTCCAGGGCGCGTATCGGTGCACGATCTTCAAGAAGAATGTGACGAGATGTTTCGATACGCTCGCGGATATGCTCGCGATATTCGGCGTCCCGGACAAGCTTGACCACCAGCGCGATGTAATCTTCCTCTGACTGCGCAACCAGCTCCTGCAGCCCCATTTGCTTCAGGATGCCGCTCGCCAGCCTGCCGCGCAGGAAGCGGCCTTCTCTGGTCACAATCGGCAGGCCGCATTCCACCGCCTGCATGGCCGTATTAAAGCCGGAGAAGCCGATGGTATCCAGAAAAACATCGGCGCGCTTTAACAATCCAAAAAAACCCGGCCAGTTCTGCCACGGAATGAAAGTTGCGAATTCATCGAGGTCCAGCCGATTTCGGGCAAACTCGACTTCGAGGCGCTGTCGCAGTTTCTCCGACATGTTGGGGGACGCCTGATGCGTAAAGAAGACAAATTGGCATCGGCCCAGCCGGCGAGCGATTTCCGTAAAAACCCAATCATGTCGAGGCGCGTACTTGAACGGGACACCGGGGCAAACAAGAAGCGGAGACTCCGGGTCGATGCCCAAATTGGCGAGATCGGGTTGCGCGGCGACAATCTCATGAGGCTCGTAGAAGCATCCGAGACGGGGCAAGGTGACGAGACGCTCGGTGTAGTTTTCCTGTGCGTTGGCCGGTTCAAGGCCCTCCGCGGACAAGTAATAATCGATTGTCGGCAGCCCGGTTGTTTCCGGGTGTCCCCAGGTCGCGGCCTGAACCGGCGCAAGACGCAAGCTTGCCAGTCTCACCGTCATGGAGTCCATTCCGATTTCCGGATAAAGCAGGACGTCGGGTTGCTGGCCGACAATGGCCTCGACCCACTGCCGCAACTTTCTTCCCCCTTGCTCGAAATGCGATGCGTGGGACCTTGCAAAGAATGTCTCCTGATCCTGATCGAACCCGAGATAAAACGCATGCAGGGAAAAACGTTCGCGGTCGAGTTGCTGGAACCAGCCTTTGACGATGGCATTCCAGACCGAATGGTTTCGAAAATGCTGAGAAACGATCCCGACGCGGATGACGCCGTCGGGGTCGCGTCTCCCGGAGGGAGCAAAAGCTTGTCGCCCGAACCATTCAGCCATTATTCGGGTACAAAGGCTTCCATGGCGCCGAAGCAAATCCCGGTTGTCCTCCTCCTGGTAAGCGAGGTAAAACGGCGTTTGGACGCCCACTGAGTCGAAATTTGTCGCGATGCGAGTTGGGTCGAACCAAGTGTCCAGCTTATCCAGTTCCATGGAAAACGCGGTTCGATAGAGCCCCGGGGCGGCACCTGCCTCATAAACTGCCGGCATCTGGGACATCGCAAGCGACCAGCGTACCTCGGCATAATCCGGTCTGAGCGAAAGCGCCTCTTGATAGCAGCCGAAGGCTTCGCTCATCCGGTCTTGATCCTTGAAAACATTTCCTAGGCGATAGTGGGCTTCGTGGAAATCGGGCTTGAGCTCGATCGCCTCCTCGTAGCAAGCGATGGCTTCGTCCAGGAGGCCTTTCCCCTTGAGAACATCTCCCAGGTTACTGTGGGCTTCCGGGAGATCGGGCTTGAGCTCGATCGCTTTCCGGTAGCAAGCGGCGGCTTCGTCCCGCCGGCCTTGATCCCAGAGAGCATTTCCCAGGTTGGAGTACGCTTCGGGGAAATCGGGCTTGAGCTTAAGCGCCTCCTCGTAGCAAGCGATGGCTTCGTCCAGTCGGTCTTCGTCCCTGAGAGCATTGCCCAGGTTGCAGTGCGCCTCAGAAAAACCAGGCTCGAGCTCGATCGCCCTTCGATAGCAAGCGATGGCCTCCTCCAGTTTGCCTTGCTCAACGAGAATATTTCCCAGCTTGAACTGGACGATGGATAAATCCGGCGACAGCGACAGGGCCTTTTGATAGCAGGCAACGGCCTGGTCCAGTTCGCCTCGCACGCCGCAAGCGGCACCCAGGTTGATGTGTGCATCAACATAATCCGGGGCGAGCTCGATCGCCCTTCGATAGCAGGCGACGGCCTCCTCCAGTTTACCTTGCTCAAAAAACATATTTCCCAGTTTAAACTGGACGACGGGTAAATCCGGCGACAGCGACAGGGCTTTTTGATAGCAGGCAACGGCCTGGTCAAGCGCGCCTTGCGTCCCGAAAGCAGCACCCAGGTTGGTGTGTGCCTCAACATAATCGGGGGCGAGCTCGACTGCCTTCCGGTAGCAGGCGATGGCCTCGTCCAGCTTGCCTTGCGCCAGGAACACATTGCCCAGGTTGTTGTGCGCCGGGGCGTTGGAGGCATTGCGGGACA
>JBARMB010000004.1:0-14627 GCA_049802235.1 Burkholderiales bacterium
AGCTCGGCTACCGCGCGCAGACGTACGACGGCGGCATCGCGCCCGCCGCCGATGTGCCCGCCGCGCTCGCCGCGCAGCTCGAGGCGAACACCAGACTCATGGAGCGCTTCGGCGCGCCGGGGACGCCCGCCCTGGTGTGGAAGGACAAAGCCGGCAAGGTGCGGGTGAAGCTCGGCATGCCGCGACTGTCGCAGCTCCCGGCGATCACGGGACTCCCCGCGCAGAAAATCGACGACCCGGAGCTCGTGGAGTTCCGCTGAGGTTGGATTGAACAGCGCAGCAAATGAAGATCTCCGTCGTCGTTCCCGCGTTCAACGAAGAGCGGCTGCTGCCCGGCTCGCTCTCCAGCATCCGCGCGGCCATGGAAGGATTCGAGCGGCTCGGCTGGAAGTCCGAGCTTATCGTGTGCGACAACAATTCCACCGACCGCACGGCGGACATCGCCCGGGCGGCGGGGGCGCAGGTCGTATTCGAGCCGGTCAACCAGATCGGCCGCGCGCGCAATACCGGCGCCGCCTGCGCCGGCGGGGACTGGATTTTTTTCGTGGATGCCGATTCCAATCCCACCGTGGAGCTTTTTCTGGACGCGGCGGATGCCATCCGCGCCGGGCGCTGTCTGGCCGGCGGAAGCACCGTCGCGTACGAGGCCCCGCATCCCGGCGTCGCACTGGTGATCGGAATCTGGAACGCAGTGAGCAGAATGAACAAGTGGGCGGCGGGGTCGTTCATGTTTTGCGAGGCGGCGGCGTTCCGCGAGGCCGGGGGCTTCAGCGAGGAGCTGTACGCGAGCGAGGAGATCGACCTCTTCCGGCGCCTGAAGCGCCTGGCCCGCCGCGACCGGCGGACCATCGTGATTCTTCACCGCCATCCGCTGCGCACCAGCGATCGCAAGCTGCGGCTCTACGGCTGGCGCGATTTGTTCCGGTTCTTGGTGAAAACGGTCGCGTCGCGCGGGCGCGCGCTGCGCAGCCGGCAGGACTGTGCCGCCTGGTACGACGGCCGGCGCTGACGAGCTCCGGCCGGCGCGTCTGGCGGCGCTCAGCGCAGGCGCCGGGATTTATCGCCGAATTTGCCGCGGGGTCCCGTCACGGAGCGCCTCCATTGGGCCGCCTCTTGTGGAATTTCCTGAAAGGCTTGTTGCCCTGCGGGCCGCCGCCGGGCCTGGGATGGCCCGCGGCGATGGGGGTGTTCCGCCGCGCGCCCTGCTGCGGTGCCTCCTGTCGATTGCCCGAAGCGAACTTGATTTCAAGCTCGTTGATCTCATCCCATTGGGCATCGGTTCGCTGCCCCTCCGGTATCGCGAGGAGCTCTTGCAGGCGCTGACGGGGGGAAATCGGTTGCGGTGCATTCATGGGAGCGTTTTCCTGCGCCACAGGAAGCATCTCCTCGACCTACACCTGCGCTTTGATCTGCGCTTTCGATTTTCTGCCGGGACTGGCAGGCGGAACATATCCTGCGATGCGGCAGAGCAGCCCCTCGCTCTTCTTGCCGTTGTTGAATCGAATCGACTGACACATGATGACCTCGCCTGTGGCCGACAGCCTGGACACGCCGAGTCGCACATTTTGGAGCGAGATTCCGGTGGCTGTCGCGATCTCCGAGTCAAGTCGTTCACCGCGGTCTTTCAGGTATGTGAGGATTTCTTGCAAGTCGGATACTCCTTATCTTGTATGTCAGGAATGCCTTGGCACCCCAAAGCGGGAGCAGTATGTTACGGCAAAGCGACCCACCCCTTGTAGATTCTTTCACCGGGTCCCCCGGCTTCACCGGCAAGGCCTTGATCCGTCAACGATCTATGTTGCCATACGCATCGTGTGGAAGGACTCAGCCGGACGCGAGCGGGTGAAGCTCGGCATGCCGCGCCTGTCGCAGCGCCTGTCGCAGCTCCCGGCGATCACCGGGCGCGCGCAGAAGATCGACGACCCGGAGCTCGCGGAGTTTCGCTGACGCTTGTCGCGACTGGCCCTACGCGATCGGCGAGGGTGGCCGTGCGCCGCCCTCCTTCGCGGCAGACTACAGCGGCCTGATCTGCACCTTGCGGAACTTCACGACGGCCGTGTTCTTCACGGCGTCCGCGCCATGCTGGAGCGCGATCACGCCGCTCGCGTGCTTGCTGTCCCGCACGTCGACGGTCTGCACGCCGTTCAGGACGACGATCAGCCGGTCGCCCTTGGCCGTGATCTCATAGACGTTCCATTTGCCGCCGGCCTTGGGCATGGGCACGACCTTGGCCACATCGACGATGGCCCCGGTGCCGTAAGTCGGGTCGGGGCGCTTGTCGAAAATGTTCACCTCGTAGGAATTGGCGCCGGCGATCTTGTTGGGATCCGACCCGCGGATGAAAATGCCGCTGTTGGCGTTGTCGTCGACCCAGAATTCCGCCCGGATCTGGAAGTCGGCGTAGGTATTCTTCGAGACCAGGAAGCCGTTGCCACTGTCGGCCACGGCCGCGCCATCGGCGATCCGCCAGTTGGCGTTGCCGATGCGGTTCCAGTTGTCGAGGCTGGTACCGTCGAGCAGCGTGATCCATCCCGCGTCGGACTGGCTGGACGGCTGATTCGAGCAGCCGAACAGGCCGGCCCCGATGACAAGCATGATGATGACAGTCAGGCGTTTCATTGCGATCTCCTCCTGCGTTGAAGACAGTTGAACGATACCGGGGTTGGCAGTCTGCACCATTCCGGCCGACCGGTCCGCCTGCGACGGCGCAGCCGCGGCCGATCACGACCGTTCGGGCGTCACCGGCCGTACTCGTCGTGGTGCCGCACCCAGTAGGGCCCGCGGCCGCCCTCGTCGCGGCCCTTGGGCACGAGGTCGAGGAACTGGTAGTCCACGCTCATCATGTCGATGCCGCGCTCGCAGGTCGAGCAGGTGTGGAACACTTGCCCTTCGGGTCCGAGCCGATTTCGGCATGTTATCGTATCGTGCCTGTCCGGGTGGTCCGGACGATCCCCATCGAGAGAGGAGGAAGCGATGACACGTTCGACACGCGCAGCACTCGCGCTCGCGGCGGCTTTGCTTGGTTGCGCGGCCGCGCCCGCGCTCGCGCAGCAGTACCCGTCGAAGTCGGTGCGGATGATCGTGCCGTTCGGGGCGGGCGGGCCGGCGGATCTCGTCGCGCGGCTGCTGGGGGCAAAGCTCTCCGAAGCATGGGGCGAGCCGCTCGTCATCGAGAACCGCGGCGGGGCGGGCGGCAACATCGGCACCGCCGCCGTCGCCCGGTCGGCGCCGGACGGCTACACGATCCTGCTCACGACCTCCGGTTTCATGAGCAATCCCAGCCTGTACAAGAACACCGGCTACGATCCCTTCAAGGATTTCGCGCCAGTGACCGTGGTCGGCAGTTCGGCGACCATCGTCGTGCGCCATCCGGACCTCGCGGGCGTGAACACCATGCGCGACATCGAGCAGCTGGCGCGCACCTCCAGGGTCGATTTCGCCACGCCCGGCATCGGCCTTGCGGGACATCTTGCCGGCGAGCTGTTCAAGACGCTCGCCAAAATCGACATGCAGCCGATTCCCTTCGCCGGCGCCGGGCCGGCGATCGCCGCGATGCTCTCCGGCCAGGTGAAGCTCGGCTTCATGGCGGTGCCGTCCACCGTGCCGCACATCAAGTCGGGCAGGCTCGTGGCGATCGCGGTGACCAGCCCGCAGCGGCTGGCGGCGCTGCCCGAGGTGCCCACCGTCGCCGAATCCGGCTACCCGGGGTTCCAGGTGGACAACATGTACGGCGTGCTCGCGCCGCACGGCACGCCGCCCGAGGTGGTGAAGAAGCTGCACGACGACATCGTGCGCGCGCTGCAGCAGCCCGACGTGAAAAAGCCCCTCGAAGCGGCGACCATCGACATCGTCGCCGACACGCCGGAGGAATTCGCGCGCTACATCGAGTCCGAGTACGCCAAGTGGGCGCAGGTGGTGAAGGACTCGGGCGCGCGCGTGGAGTAACGCGCGGGCGATGGCGATTCACCGTCGCTCATCGATCGGCGGGCGTTTCGCGAGCGGATTTGACGAGCGATCCAACGCGCACGCCCAAGAGCCGGATGCGCCGCTCGAGCGGCACGCGCTTCAGGCATTCGCCCGCGGCGCGGCGGATCGCCCGGGCATCGCGCGTCGGCTCATCCAGGGTGCGGTCGCGCGTGACGGTCTTGAAGTTGTCGAAGCGCAGCTTCAGGCCGATCGTTCTCCCGGAATAGCCTTTTCTTTCGAGGTCGGCGGCGACCCTCACGCACAGGCCGGTGAAGATGCGCGAGAGCTGCTCTCGATCGCGCACCGGGTGCAGGTCGTTCTCGAACGTCGTTTCGCAGCTGATCGATTTCGGCTCGCTGTGAGTGATAACCGGCCGGTCGTCGCGTCCGTGCGCGGCCTCGTGCATCCACGCGCCGTGCCGCTCGCCGAAGTGCTCGACGAGGAACATCGGGTCGGTGCGCGCCAGTTCGCCGATGGTGTGGATGCCGAGCGCCTCCAGCCGCCCGCCCGCCTTGGGACCGATGCCGGTGATTCTGCGCACCGGCAGCGGCCAGATGCGCGCGGGGACGTCCGCCTCGCGCAAGATCGTCAATCCGCCGGGCTTCTCCAGATCGGAGGCGATCTTCGCCAGCAGCTTGGTCGGCGCGACGCCGATCGAGCACGAGAGCCCGGTCGCCTCGCGCACCGCGCGCTGGATCTCGGCCGCGAGCTCGCGCGCGCGTGCCCAGGCGGCGCCAATATCGCCGCCCGCGCGAGGCAGGACGAGGTCGGTGAGATCGACGTAGATCTCATCGATGCCGCGGTCTTCGAATCGCGGCGCGACCGCGCGCACGGCTTCCTTGAACATCCGCGAGTAGCGCCGGTACTCGTCGAAGTCCGCGGGAAGCAGGATCGCATCGGGCGCGAGTTTCGCCGCCTTCATGAGGCCCATGCCAGAGTGCACGCCGAGTGCGCGCGCTTCGTAGGTGGCGGTAGTGATCACGCCGCGGCCCGTGTAGTCGCGCAGATCAGGGAAGGCCGTACTGCCGGGATCACGATTTGCGCCGCCCGCGGCGTTCTGCGCCATGCGGCGCCGGCCGCCGATCACCAGCGGCTTGCCGCGCAGTTCCGGATGGCGCAGCAGCTCGACCGACGCGTAGAACGCGTCCATGTCCACGTGGGCGATGAAGCGGGCGCCGGGGTCCATCGGGAAGGAGTTCCTTCGCGGAGTTTATACTGAGCGAATACGCAGGGCCCGGGATTTTTTTTCTACGAGCGCGCGGCAAAGGGAATTCTCCAGACCATTGGGAAAAACAAATGCGCGGTCGTTTCGTCAGCCCCGAGGAAGCCGCGATCGAGCACGTCGATCCCGCGACCGGCGAGATCAAGCCGGCGAAGCAGCCGCATTACATCCGCAGGGCGGACGGGCGGCTCTTTTGCTTCGCGGGACTGATGTCGTACTGGAAGAATCCACAGACCGGCGAGCCGCTCGTCTCCTGTGCGATTCTGACCACCGCGGCCGCGGGCGCGCTCGCGCAGATCCACGGGCGCGCGCCGGTGGTGCTGCCCGAGAGCGCGCGCACGCGGACTGGATCGACCGCGCGCTCACCGATCCGGCAGAAGTGAAAGCCATCGCCGACGCGCATGCCCGGCCTGAGGGGTTCGCCCACTACAGGGTCCAGCCGCTGGTGAACGACGCGCGGCTCGACGGCCCGGAATTGATCGAGCCGGCGCAGGCGATAGCGGATGGCGGGTCTCGTTGAACATATGCATGATTGGCCGTAATGCCCGCGGAGCGTCCGAAAAGCGCGGCTCGGGCAGTCGAAGGCACGCCGACCGTCTGTTGACGTGGATCAAAATCCCGTCCTTCGGGATGTGGACAATGGAAAGCAGATCGACGCCCGTTTGGGCGGTCTTCCCTTGCTTGACTGATCCTTCGGGATCGCGAAGAGCAGATGTATTCTCCTGGTAACAGGGGGGTTCACAGGGGAGACCTTCCAAGCGGGCGTTTTCATCTCCGCCGCCCGGCGCAATCGAAACTTCCGCCACGCCGCCGCCGCGCGGTGCGAATGCCAGTGGCGCCGATGTCGTGTATGCGCGATAGCGGACGCACGCGCCCTCCTGCGCGAGGCGCAGCGGTTGGCGCCGTGAGCATTGCGGGATTCAGTTCTCGAGCTCCGCCTCGTCCACCGCGATCGTGCCTGGCGTGCCCGCGGTGAAGGTACCCTTCACCTTCACCAACGTGCCCGGCGAGTTGCCTGATGCGGGCGTTACCGCCGCGAGGAACGCACTGAGGCTGATCGGCAGCTCGTTCGTATCCAGCAGCTGCGTCGCACCGGTCAAGTTGGCGTCGATCCCGAGCAGGGTCAGGACGCTGCCCGCCTCGGTCGTCACGCGAGCCTGAACGATGTCCGTGTTGCCGCCACTCGGGCTGTCGTCGACGCGCTCGGCGACGATGTTGCCTGCGGTGTCGATGTAGCCGCGCACTTCGACCCGGTCCGCAGTCGTAATGCCGGCGTTGGCGATGATCTCAGTCAGGCTGTTTATCTGCACGTTCTTGCCCAGTACTGTGATGCTTGTTCCGGTACCGGGGATCGTGCCGTTTGTTGCCGTGACTGCGCCGGTGAGGATCACCCGGCTGCGGTTGAACTGGATTTTCTCGGCGATGAGCGTCGCACCGTTGAACTGATGACCCTCCGCTTCGACCCTAATGTCGTTGGCAAGATCGGTGACCGAGCCGTTCTCGAAACGGGTGCTGGCGTTCGTCTGCACGGCCTGGTCCTTGACGGTGAACGACGCGCAGGGAACCGTGCATCCGCTGATCTCGCCCTCGATCGAGAAATCCTCGCCCGCCGCATGCTCGAACTGCGCGTCTTCGAGATCTTCGCGATCGACGCGTGTTGCGAAGAAGGTCGTGCCGATGAAACTGCCGTGCACCTCGACCGGTTGGCCGTTGGCGAGCGTTGCCCCTGTTGGCGTCAGCGTTGCACCCGTGGAATCGACCGTCACGCCGTTGAGCGTAAACATATTCCCGGAGAGACCGGCAACGGTTCCCTTCAGTTCGTCCGTACCCGCGACGGGGATGGTAATCATCTCGATGCGGCTCGCGCGGATGTTCGCGTTTGCGTCGCGCAAGCCATACACTTCTACGACGCTCGTGCCGACCGTCAATGCCGTAACAGCAGCGCTGGGCGTCACCGGCGCAGGATTAAAGTTCGCGAAGACCGTTAGATCGTCCACGAACACGGTCTGATTGACCACGGTGAACGAAGGCGGCAGCGCAGTCGGACTCGTGGTCTGCACCGTCCCGCGCACTTCGTTCTCGACCTCGACCTGTTGCGCGACCCCGGTGACCCGGTCATCGTTGATCAGGCCGCGGACCTTGACGAGCATGCCGTCCTTCAAATCGGCCGGCTGCTTGCCGGGCGTATCGTCGATCCTGATGCTGGCGGTGGTGTCGTCGAAATGCACGCCGTTGACGATGACGCTGCCCTTGGTCATCACTCCCGTCGCGACCGCAGTCTGACCGTTGCCGCCTGTCGCGCCTGATCCGCCCGTTCCTCCGCTGCAGGCAGCGAGCAACGATGCCGTCAACAGCAACGCAAAGGCGCGAAATGTCGTTTGCACATTCATGGTCTTTCCTCCGTCTTGCTTGGCTCGAGGGTTTCCTCGAAGTAAAAAATTCCGATACCCGCGCGGGCGCGGCCCGTGCCCTGAACGCCGGGCGTCACGTCGCGGTCCTGCGCGCTCAGCCACGCATCGGCCTGCTCTATGAGTCGTTGCGCGTGTTTCGCTCCGAGGGCGCGAAGGCGCGGCAGGGCCTCGAGCGGCAGGTTGTCGTACATCGCTTTGCGCTGGAACAACGGCTCGGCGTGTCCGTGTTGAAGGTTGTGGTCGATCGTGCGAATCAGGTCCGCCACGTCCGCGCCCAGAATCTGAAGCTTGTCCACGTCGCTCGCCTCGGGAATATAGGCGCGCGCCAGCAGGCGCACGCGGCCGTCGGACTCCCGGGCCACCGCTCCGACGCGCACGAGCTCGTCCAGAACCGCGCGCACGGGCATGTCCCCGCTGTAGCGGCGCACCAGTGCGGCGAAACTCGAGGCCCCGTCCTGCACCGGCAGGACCGCCGGTTCTCCGTCATTGCCGGCAAAGTCGGCGTCTCGCACCCAGCCGGCGACGACGCGCGCCGCGCGGTGATAGCGCTCCTGCGCTGCGTTGTCCTGGGCGGGACGCAGCGCCTGCAGGCGGGCAACTTCCTTGCGCGTCAGTCCGGTAAGAATCGAGACCCGGCTCACGGTCTGCTTGCGGCCGGGAATGCCGAACTCGTCCATGGCGATGTCCACATACACGCGCTCGGCGAGATCGGCGAAGGCGTCGTAGGCAACGCCGTGGCGCAGCAGCAGGCGTACGAGCGGCCGAAGCAGCCGCATCACAGCGGCTCTCAGGGCATGCTGGGGAGTGTCCATATTTGGGATATTATTCCCAAATATAAGCCCCTTGTCAACCCCCTCCGGGCGGGCAAGGGCCGGGGGCACGTTGCTGTTCGCCGTGCAGCCGATTGCCGGCCCGACGCCGGTCGGGGTCTACGGCGCGAAACGAGGTCAGGTCTGGGGCTGCGGATCCCGAGAGGCGACGAAAGTTCGCCTGCGACTGCCCTCGCGCACCCGCTGTACAGGAAGATTTGGAGGTGAGAGGTCAGCCCGACTGTTACGCCGGCTGAAACGTAGAAATGACGTGATCGCCGAAGTCTACGGGAACGAATCGGGGGTCTGTCCCGAAGCGCCTCCTCGTTCTGACCCGGCCTGCAGGTGAACAGGGAACGCCGGCCCGGTTCTCATTGATCCGCAGCCGGCGGGATTTCGCCGAGGAATTGCAGCGCCGCGAGCCGCGCATTCAGCCCGTGCTCCCGCACCAGTTCGGCATGCGTGCCGATGGCGATCACGCGGTCCAGGTCCATGACGACAATGCGGTCGGCGTTCTTCACCGTGGCGAGGCGGTGCGCAACCACCAGCGTGGTGCGTCCCTGCATCAGGCGCTCGAGCGCCCGCTGCACGTACTGCTCGCTTGCCGCATCCAGGGAACTCATCGCCTCGTCGAGCAGCAGCACCGCGCGGTCGGCGAGCAGCGCGCGGGCAATCGAGAGGCGCTGGCGCTGGCCGCCTGAGAGCTTGACGCCACGCTCGCCGAGAAAAGTGTCATGCCCTCGGGCAGGCGCTCTGATTCAGCCGGCCGGCGCGGAACGGTCCCGCCGCGCCGGATCGGCGAAGCGCTCGAGCGCGGCGCGGAATTCATCGAGCGCCGCCTCGGACACCGCCGCTCCGCATTCGTAGCAGCAGTTGGTCTGCCGGTCGAACCAGCGGCAGCCGCATTCGTCGCAGGCGAGTTCCGGCGCGCCGGCGGGATTGGCGAAGATCACCGGCAGGCTCCCAGATAGGCGAAGCCGATTTCGTCGAGCAGGTCCTCGTAGCCCGCCTCCTCCAGCTCGGCGCGCGGTCGCCGCGCGAAGAACAGCGCGTGCCCCTCGCGCACCAGCACGCGGATCGAACGCAGCAATTCGCCTTCGAGCGCGCGCTCGATGCCTTCGACGCCGGCCTCGTCGAGCGCGATCAGCAGATCGACCGGCGCGGATTCGAAACCGTCATAGCGCTCCAGCGCCGCGCACATGCCCTCGCGCTCGCGCTGCCACACCAGCATGGTCGAAGCCTGCACTGCGCCCGCCACAATGGCTTCCGCCACCACGCCGATGCGCGCCCCCGGCGCGAGCGACTCGAACAGCGCCGCTTCGCGGTTCAACGCCTCGGTCCAGCGCTGCGTGTTCCCGGGTATCACAGGCGGCATCCGAGCCGGTAGCCTTCGCGGATCGCAGCATCGAGCCCGCGCGGCATGAGCGCGTCGCCGCAGCCGTGCAGCTCATCGACCATCCACTCGAATTCGTGGAACAGCGCCTGATCCGCGATCCGCGGCGCCGCGGCAACGACGCTGTCGGCGGGAACGAAGGTCTCCTTGCCCTTCTCATCCACCACCGTCGCGCCCTGCTCGTCCACTTTCCTCACCCGCGCGGAAGTCAGCACCGGGATGCCGAGTTCCTCGACCCAGGCGGTGTGGCGCCACTTGAAGGTGGGCATGACGTCGCCGGCGATGCGTTTCGAAGCCTCGACGATGGTCACCTCGTGGCCGTTCTTCTTCAGCGACTCGGCCAGCGTCAGGCCGACCTTGCCGCCGCCGATCACCACCACGCGCTTGCCGATCGCGATCTTGCCCTGCGCCGCGGCGAAGGCATCGAGCAGGCGCTCGTGGCCGTCGATGTCCGCGAGCGCGGCGCGGTTGATGCGCGCACCGATCGCGAGCACCGCAACGTCGTACTGATGCAACTGGCTGCGCATGAACTTCGGGTTCGCCTCGACGCCGAATTTCATCTCGATGCCGTGCTTCTTCACCATCACCTCGTAGTGGCGCACGACGCTCATCAGGTCGTCGGGCCGCGCCAGGTCGCGCGCGGCAAAGCCGAGCAGGTTGCCGCCGATGCGCTCCGCTTTCTCGAATACGGTGACCGCGTGACCGCGTTTTGCCGCGGTGATGGCGCATTCCATGCCGGCCGGGCCGGCGCCGACGACCATGATTCTCTTTTTCACCGCGGCGGGACGCACGTGGTACTCGGGCTCGACCTCGTGGCCGAGCGCCGGGTTCATGGTGCAGGTGTAGGGCAGGTCGCGGAACACGCGCGACAGGCAATTGAGCGAGCCGATGCAGCGCCGAACCTCGTGCAGCCGGTCCTCCCGCGCCTTGATGATCAGCTCGGGATCGGCGAGCAGCGGCCGGCACACTTCCCAGAAATCGAACTCGCCCCTGGCGATGCACTCGTTCGCCATCACCGGGTCGGGCAGGCGCACGCCGAAGGCGATCGGCACTCCGGGCAGCAATTGCTTCGCGCGCGCGGCGAGCCGGTTCCAGTAGCCGGGCGGGATGTCGCGCCCGATCGAGGATTCGGGCGCCTCCTGCCAGCCCACCGTGACGCTGATCATGTCGACGCCGCATCCCGCCGCCTGCTGCATCAGTTCGAAGCATTCATCCTCGCTGTTGCCGCCCCAGGGGTCCATCAGCTCGGCGCCGTTCAACCGGACGACGAGCGGATGGCCGGGGGTCGCCTGCTTGATGGCGTCGATCAGCTCGCGCATGAAGCGGCCGCGGTTCTCGAGCGAGCCGCCGTACTCGTCGGTGCGGCGGTTGGTGAATTTCGAGTTGAAGTTGGCGAGCAGATAGCCCATGAAGCTGGTGATCTCGGTGCCGTGAAAGCCCGCCTTCACCGCGCGCTTCGCCGCCTCGGCGTGCTCGCGGATGGTCTCGCGGATCTGCTCTTTGGTGATCTCGCGCGGCGGGCGGAAATGCGGCAGCGTCTGCGGCACCACCGAAGGCTGGATGCAGTAGCCCAGGTCGATGCCGCCGTAGCGCCCGGCGTGCAGGATCTGCTGGATGCCGATCGCGCCGCGCTCGCGGATGAAGCCGGCAATGGTCTCGAACTCGGGCAGAAAGCGGTCGTGGTGCAGCGCGACCTGCCTGAAATACGCCTTGCCCTCGCCGCGCGCATCCGGGTACGCGCCCTGGTTGGTGATGATGCCGCAGCCGGTGGCGGCAATCACGCGCGTGCGCGCCAGCTCGCGCGCCGAGATGCGCCCGTCGCGCTCGTTGTAGTTCGACACGCAGCAGGCGCCGTACTTGATGCGGTTGTCGGTGACATGGCCCGCAAACCGCCCCGGCTGGAACAGATGAGGGAGCTTCTTTTCACCTGCGTTCATTTGGCCTCCGATGATTCAGATCGCCGCCGCCACCCTGTCAATCATGCCACATCGGCGCTTCGCGGCTCACGCCGCGGTCTCCACCGGTTCCGCCCCGGCAAGGAACTGCAGCTTGGCCAGGTGCGCGTACATGCCGTCCGCGCGCATCAGTTCGGCATGCGTGCCGGTGGCGATCACGCGGCCGTGGTCCATGACGACGATGCGGTCGGCGTTCTTCACCGTCGCGAGACGGTGCGCAACCACCAGCGTCGTGCGCCCCTGCATCAGGCGCTCGAGCGCCCGCTGCACGTACTGCTCGCTCGCCGCATCCAGGGAACTCGTCGCCTCGTCGAGCAGCAGTACCGCGCGGTCGGCGAGCAGCGCGCGGGCGATCGAGAGGCGCTGGCGCTGGCCGCCCGAGAGCTTGACGCCGCGCTCGCCGAGGAAGGTGTTCATGCCCTCGGGCAGGCGCTCGATGAATTCGGTCGCGTAGGCCGCCGCGCACGCGGCGAGCACGTCGGCATCGCCCGCCTCCGGCCGGCCGTAGCGCACGTTGTCGAGCACGCTCGCGCCGAAGATCACCGGGTCCTGCGGCACCAAGGCGAGCCGCCGGCGCAGCGCCAGCGGATCGGCGTGCTTCAATTCCACGCCGTCGAGCATGATCGCGCCGGCGTCGGGATCGTAATAGCGCAGCAGCAGCTGGAACACCGTGGACTTGCCGGCGCCCGAAGGCCCCACCAGCGCGACCTTCTCGCCGCGCGAGACGCCGAGCGAAAAATCCGCGAGCGCGGCGGCGTCGGGCCGCGACGGATAATGAAACGTGACGCGCTCGAACCGCACCTCGCCGCGCGGCGGCTCGGGCAAGGCCTGCGGCCGCGCCGGCGCGCAGATCGAAGGCTCGGTCGCGAGCAGCTCCATCAGGCGCTCGGTCGCGCCCGCGGCGCGCTGCAGGTCGCCGATCACTTCCGAGACCGCGCCCACCGCGCCGGCGACGAGCACGGCGTAGAAAACGAACGCCGAGAGCTCGCCCGCGCTGATGCGCCCGGCGAGCACGTCGTGCCCGCCGATCCAGAGAATGATGCCGACCGCGCCGAAGGCGAACAGCATCACCAGCGCGACGAGCAGCGCCCGCTGGCGGATGCGCTTCACCGCGGTGCCGAAGGCCTGCTCCGCGCGCTCGCCGAAGAGCGCGCGATCGTGCGCCTCGTGGCCGTAGGACTGCACCGTGCGGATCTCGTGCAGCGCCTCGTCGATATAGGCGCTCACGTCGGCGACCCGGTCCTGGCTGGCGCGCGAGAGCTTCCTCACCCGCCGGCCGAACAACAGGATCGGCGCGACCACCAGCGGCACGCCCAACACCACCAGCGCGGTGAGCTTGGGGCTGGTGATCGCCAGCATCACCAGGGCTCCGAGCATGATCAGGGTGTTGCGCAGCGCGAAGGAAGCCGAGGAGCCGATCACCACTTCCAGCAGCGCGGTGTCGTTGGTGAGGCGCGAAATCACCTCGCCGGTGCGCACGGTCTCGAAGAATCCGGGGGAGAGACCGAGCAGGTGCCCGAACACCGCGCGGCGGATGTCGGCCGTGACGCGCTCGCCGATCCACGACACGAAATAGAAACGCGTGTAGGTCGCCGCCGCGAGCACGCAGATGACGGCGAGCAGCGCGAACAGCGCCGCATCCAGCGACGCCGCGTTCGCACCGGAGAAGCCGGCGTCGATGACGCGCTTCAGGCCCTGCCCCAGCACCAGCACGCAGCCCGCCGCGACCACCAGCGCCACGCCCGCGATCGCCATCTGCTTCCGGTACGGCCTGAGGAAGCGCAGCACCCGCGCAAGCTGGCGGATGTCGCGGTTGGGCGGGCGCTCGGGAATGTTGTCTATCTGCCGCGCCAATCGACACTCCTGTTAAACGGATTATCGAGCTTTACCTGACTCGATGGCAGTTTCGTCATTCCGGACGCGCGGAGCGCGAGCCGGAATCCAGGGTCTTTCAGAGTAAAAAGACGCTGGATTCCCGCTTTCGCGGGAATGACGACCGAAGGGTACATGCGTCACGTACTTTAGCAATTTTCAATAAAACATTCGGGGACAGGTTTCGCGGGAATGACGACCCGAGGATTGCCGTGTCACCCACTTTGGAAAACCTCAATAGTTCAACCGTTCTTCCAGCGCCACGATCCAGTGCTTCACCGGCAGCGCCGTGCCGCCGGCGAGGTGCGTCTGGCAGCCGATGTTGGCGGTGGCGATCAGCCCGGGCCCGCCGGAGGCGAGCGCCGAGAGCTTGTTCTGCTTCAGTTGCCCGGACAATTCCGGTTGCAGGATCGAGTAGGTGCCGGCCGAGCCGCAGCACAGATGCGCGTCCGGCACCGGCGTCAGCTCGAAACCGGCGCGCAGCAGCAGGCGCTCGGTCACGCCCGTGATCTGCTGCCCGTGCTGCAGCGTGCACGGCGGATGGAAAGCGATGCGAGCGCCTTTTTTTTTCAGCAGCGGCTCGAGGCGGTCGAATTCGGCGTCGAGCACTTCGCACAGGTCGCGCGTCATGGCGCTGATCTTCGCCGCCTTGGCGGCATACGCCGGGTCGCGCTCGAACAGGTGGGCGTACTCTTTCACCGTGACGCCGCAACCGCTGGCGGTCATGACGATGGCTTCGACGCCGCGAGCGGCGTCCTTGTCCATATCGCGAGCGGCGTCCTCGTTCATATCGCGGGCGACGCTCTTGTCGGCGGCTTCGACGTGCGGCCACCAGGCGTCGATGAGCGCACGCATGTCGGCGAGGCCCTCGTCCTGGTAATTGAGGTGATAGCGCAGCGCGCCGCAGCAGGCTGCGCCGCGCACTTCAACCAGCGAGATGCCGATGCGGTCGAGCACGCGCGCGGCGGCGGCGTTGGTGTCGGGCGCGAGCGCCGGCTG
>JBARMB010000005.1:0-4103 GCA_049802235.1 Burkholderiales bacterium
GACGCGACTTCTCGCGCTGCCGCTGTCGGTATCGTTTGTCTTTACGCAGAACTTCGCGGCCGCGCAAACGAAGCCGGCATTCACGCAGCAGGAGCTCGATCAGATGCTTGCGCCGATCGCGCTCTATTCCGACTCGCTGCCGAATGCCGCCGCAGGCTCCAGCCCGCGGCAGGCCGGTGCGCAAGCGGAATCAGAAGACGGGAAGATTGATTTTCTATCGCTTCATCGGGCGTACGCGCTCCTGCTGGAGCGGCAATAAGCGTTGCTAACCGGGTCGCGCAAACTGCCGAGCGGCGACACTGATGCATTTCGCCATCGCCGCTGCGGCCGGGGTGAGGTGCGAGCCGGCACGGGTGAAGATTCCGATGGTGATCATCGGCATTTCCTCCGCCACGGGAATCTCCGCGAGCAGCTCGCGCGCGAAGGGCGCGGCGAGCATCCCGCGGGAGGTCATCCCCAGCATGTCCGTTTTCGCCAGCATGGCAGACAGCGTGTTGTAGGAGTCGCATTGCACGATCTGTTCCGGGGGCGGAAGGTCCGCTGCCGAAAACACCCGGTTCACGGGCGCTTCGGGGGAAGTCGTCTGCCACAAGCTCAGCCATTCTGCGCCGGCCAGCCCGGCGAGCGCGCGCGCGTTGCGCAGCGGATGCCCCTTGCGCGCGACGACGGTGAACTGCTGACGGAACAGGGGCCGGAATCTGAAAGAAGAGCCGAGCTTCCTGTCCGCACGCGGACCCACGGCGAAGTCCAGGGTTTCGTCCCGGATAAGCGGCAGGAGCGCGTCGGGGAATCCCTCCACCATGCGGATGCGCGCGCGGGGGTGCTGCTCTCGAAAGCGCACGACGGCCTCCGGCGCAACCAGTGCCGCCGCAAGGGGGCCGACCCCGAAAGCGACCGAGCCCTGGCCCTTTCCGGCGAGCTGCGCCAGTTCCTCTTCGGCCTTGCGCAGCTCGGCCTGCGCGGCCTGCGCGCGCGCGAAGAAGGTGCGTCCCGGCGAGGTAAGCGCGACGCCTTGCGGGCTGCGCTGAATGAGCCGTACCTGCAATTCGGCTTCCAGACCGCGCAAGCTCTTGCTAATCGCGGGTTGCGAAACGCCGAGCTTGCGCGCCGCGGCGCGGATGCCGCCGAACTCGACGACCGCGAGAAAATCCCTCAACTGTTTGAGGCGCATGGTGATAACTTAAAGGTTATCGTGGTGAATACCATATCATCTTATGCCGACGCTGCGTATCGCGCATCATGCGTTCCGATCGCCCGGGTCCCCGGGGCAGCCAGGAGCACGCAATGATAAAGACCGCAAGCAGAATCGGGATCGCCGGCGTCGCCGTGGCGATCGCAACTTCTTTGGCCTTCACGCCGACCCGCGCAGCGGATTACCCGCAAAAACCGGTGCGACTTGTCGCGGCGATTCCGCCCGGGTCCCCGCCCGACGTGGTCGCGCGCATGCTCGCCGAGCGCCTCGCGACCGTATTCGGCCAGCCGGTGCTGGTCGAGAACCGGCCGGGCGCAATCGGCACCATCGGCATGAATGCAGTCGCGAAGGCGGCGCCGGACGGCTACACCTTGGGGGTCATGACACTTCCGTACACTGTTGCGCCGAGCCTGCTGTCGAACATTCCGTACGATACCGCGCGCGATCTTGCTCCGGTGAACCTAGTGGCAGTGGGGTCGCACATCCTCGTCGTGCGCTCGTCCTCGCCGATCAAATCGGTCGCCGACCTGATCGCCTTTGCGAAAGCGAAGCCCGGCGAAATTACATTCGCATCGGGTGGAAACGGCACGCCGGCGCATCTCGCGGGCGAACTGCTTCGGCAGAAAACCGGCGTGCAAATTCGGCACGTGCCGTTCAAAGGAGCCCCGGAAGGTGCGGCGGCGGTGCTCGGCGAACTAGTGGACATGATGTTCGCCGCGACCGTCGCGGTCGCGCCGCAGATCAAGGCCGGAAGAATGCGTGCGCTCGCCACGTCAGCGCCCAAGCGTCTCGCAACGTTTCCCGACGTTCCCACGATGGTCGAGCTGGGATTTTCAGGGTTCGAGATCCGTGACTGGCAGGGCGTTGTCGCTCCGGCCGGAACGCCGCCTGAAACAATCGCGTGGCTTGCCAGAGAGATCGCGAAGGTTACAGCGATCCCGGAAGTGAAGGAGCGCCTTACCTCGATCGGCATGGAAGCCGCAGGCCAGGTCGGGCCGGAGGAGTTCGGCGCGCTGATCCGCTCGGAGATTGTTCGCTGGGGTAAGGTCGTGCGCGACGCCGGCATCCACGCGGACTGACAAGGGAAAAAGATGGCAACCGTGCGCAACATCCTGTTCGTCATGTGCGACCAGTTGCGCGCGGATCATCTTTCCTGCTACGGCCACCCGCGCCTGAAGACACCCAACATCGACCGGATCGCCGCGCTCGGAACCCGCTTCACCCGTTGCTACGTGCAGGGGCCGATTTGCGGTCCGTCGCGCATGTCGTTCTATACGGGCCGCTATGTGATGAGCCACGGGGCCACCTGGAATTTCGTACCGCTACCGGCGGGCGAGCGCACCCTTGGCGATTACCTGCGACAGGCCGGACTGCGCACCGCGGTGGCGGGGAAGACGCATGCCGCAGCCGACGCCGAAGGGATCGAGCGGCTGGGGCTCCATCCGCGGGAAGGCAAAGGATTGCTGGTCGCAGAAGCGGGTTTCGAGCCACTCGCGCGCGACGACGGCATCGTTACCGAAAAGCGCGCCGAATGGGCGCACAGCCGCTACAACGAATTCCTCAAAGCCAAAGGCTATCCTGGCGGCAATCCCTGGCACGACTTCGCCAATTCGGGCGCGAATCCCGACGGCAGCCTCGCAAGCGGCTGGCACATGCGCAACGCGCGGCTGCCAGCGCGCGTGCCCGAAGCCGATTCGGAGACCGCCTGGACTACCGATCGGGCGATCGAATTCATCCGCGAGCAGGCCGAGCAACCGTGGTGCCTGCACCTCTCCTACATCAAGCCGCACTGGCCGTACATCGCGCCGGCGCCTTATCACTCGATATTCGGTCCGGAGGATTGCGCCGCGCCGCTGCGCGACCCTCGCGAGCGCGAGGATGCGCATCCGGTGTTCCGCGCGTTTCGCGGCCATCCGGCGGGGCGGGCGTTTTCGCGCGAGGAAGTGCGCCGCAACGTCGTGCCGACTTACATGGGCCTGGTGAAGCAGATCGACGATCACTTGGGGCGCGTGCTCGTCTGCCTGAAAAAATTCGGGCGCATGGACGACACTCTGATCGTGTTCACCAGCGACCATGGCGATTACCTGGGCGATCACTGGTTGGGCGAGAAGGAGCTGTTCTACGAGCAGAGCGTGCGCGTTCCGCTCATCATCAGCGACCCTTCGCCGCAGGCGCTCCGCGGAGCAACCTCGGACGCGCTGGTCGAGGCCATCGATTTGCTCCCGACTTTCATTGACGCGCTCGGTCGGCCCGTGCCGGGCCACATCCTCGAGGGCCACTCTCTGCTGCCCCTGCTGCACGGCGGCCCCGCGTCCTCGCGTCAGGCAGTGTTCTCCGAGCTCGACTACTCGTTCTACGCCGCGCGGCGGGAACTGGGCGTTGCGCCGCTGTGCGCGCGAGCCGTCATGGCGAGAACGCAGGACTGGAAGCTCGTGCATTACGACGCCTTTCCACCCCAATTATTTGATCTGCGGACGGACCCGCAGGAGCTGGAAGACCTCGGCGCGAATTCCGGAACGGCGCACGCGCGCAGGCAACTGCAGGAACACATGTTCGAGTGGATGCGCGCGCGGCGCAACCGCATCACGATGTCGGACGCGCAGGGGCTCGGAAGCAGCGGCAATGCCGGGGCGGGCGGGGTGATCATCGGCGAGTGGTAGGCCCCCGCAGGATTTCCGCTCAGGCCACGGCGCCGTCCGGCGATGGATCGGTACTCTCGCCATCTCGGGCGATGTGCTCGGTGGGGTGGGCCTCGGGGCTGCCGCTGCCACAAACGACGTCTTTACCAAGTCGACCTCGCTCGACTGCCGCAAGTACGACATCGCCTGCGGCCAGATCGACATCGGCAACGCGGCCACCGAAATGACCGCGCGCATGGCGAAGGGCGTCATGCAGGCGAACGGCACGATGG
>JBARMB010000006.1:0-2718 GCA_049802235.1 Burkholderiales bacterium
CGCTTGTAGCTCAACCCAGAGTGCAGGTGCTTCGGTCCCAGGGATGCGTCTTGTGCGCATCACGCATCCATTCCATCCGCTCAGCGGGAGGGAGGTCGCTTGCGTTGGCGAGCGATACAACCGTTACGGAAGACGCCTCCTGGTCCGGGTCGATGATGCCACGGTCTGCTCGGTTCCGCCGCAATGGACGGATCTCGTTGCTCCCGATCCGGAGATCGTCATAGGCGAGTATCGTGCGCTTTTCCGTGTGGCGGATTTGCTGGAACTCGAACGCCTGGCAGATCAGCTCCGCAAGCGTGATTCGTGGAAGGAGCCAGATGATGCGTAAGGTCAATTTCGCCGCTACTGTAAAAGAAAAGACGCCGCGTGCGAATGCGGCGAGCTGGTTGCTTAGCGCTAGTTTCAGTAATAATAACGGATCATACATGTTACGGATTTGCTGGACAGACATCCAAATTCGCGGCATAATAATATGTACATATTATGGGGACTCTATGCCGGTAAGGAGCAGAAGCAAACCCACGAAGCTCGAAGCCCTCCGCGAAGAGGGGACATTAAACCCGACTCCCGACGAGGTGCACGATCCGAAGTTTCAAGAGAACGAGTTCTTCGACCCGGACGATATCGTTCAGGTTAAGTACGAGATGCTGCGCCGTGTCTCGGTCGAAAACGCGTCGGTGAGCGCCGCCACCGAGGAGTACGGCGTTTCGAGGCCGACGTACTACCAAACCAAGGCCAGCTTCGACAAAGGCGGTGTTGGTGGACTAGTGCCGCAGAAGCGCGGTCCGCGTGGTCCGCATAAACTTCGAGGCCAGGCACTGGCATTCGTCCAGCAGCAACTCGTTGCGGGCGAGCCCGTGCGAGCGCGCGAGCTAGCGAAGCTGGTTCGGCAGAAGTTCGACCTCAACATCCACCCCAGGACGATCGAGAGAGCGGTCGCCGGAAAAAAAACTCCCCGATGAGCAGCCCCAACAACAATTCGTGGAGTCATCCATGGTCGTAGCGCAGTACGAAGCTCTGCGCGGCGCGGTCCTCGGTGAAGCGCTGCCGCCCGAAGCTCGTACCGGGCTGCTGCTCTTTCTCCGCCGTGGCATGTGCGGATGGGCGCGGGCGGTGGCCACCATGTGTGCACCGCAGCGGCCAACTGGCTCTCGGCCACCGAACTGGACGATACCGGAAGAGCACCGAGCCGTCGTTCCTATCCTTGCCGCCATGGTCATCAATGCCAATCATTACGGAGCAACACCATGAATGAATCGCTCAAAGTCCAGCCTCACCATCTCGAGCGGGGTGCGTACCTGTACGTCCGCCAGTCCTCAATGCGGCAGGTCATCGAGAACATCGAGAGCACAAAACGCCAATACGCGTTGCGTGGGCGCGCTGTCGCACTCGGTTGGCGTGACGATCAGATTATCGTCATCGACAATGATCAGGGTGAGTCGGGCGCGTCGGCAGCGTGGCGTGAGGGTTTTCAGCGCCTGGTCACCGATGTGGGCATGGGCCATGCCGGCATCGTCATGGGACTTGAGGTCTCGCGCTTGGCGAGAAACAACGCCGACTGGCACCGCCTGCTGGAGATTTGCGCGCTCGCCGACACATTGATTCTCGACGAGGATGGCGTCTACGATCCTGCCACTTTCAACGACCGGCTCCTGCTTGGCCTAAAGGGAACCATGAGCGAGGCCGAACTTCACGTTCTCAAAGGCCGGTTGCGTGGCGGAATCCTCAACAAGGTGCGACGCGGGGAGTATCGCTGCCCCCTGCCCACGGGCTTGGTCTACGACGAGGCCGGCAATGTAGTGCTTGACCCCGACGCACAAATTCGGGAAACGATCGCCTACTTCTTCGAAACGTTCTCGCGTGTGGGCTCGGCAAGCCAGATGGTGAAGGTGTTTCGGAATGAGGGCCTTCTCTGTCCGTCTCGACTCCGCGTCGGCGACGCGGTCGTCTTTCGGCCACTGACAACATGGACTGCGACGCGCATGCTCAACAATCCGCGATATGCGGGCGCCTACGCGTACGGACGCCGACAATACCGGCGGGCTCTCGATGGCAAGAAGCAGGTTCAGAGGCAGCGCGAGTTCGGTGACTGGCTCGCTTGCATTCCGAATGCTCATCCCGGCTACATCAGTTGGGAGCGGTTTCAAGAAAATCTCAAAATCCTCGAGAGCAACGGTCGCGCATACGAACTGGCGCGCGCGTCACCGCCGCGGGAAGGGGCGGCGCTACTGCAAGGACGCGCTATCTGCGGTCGGTGCGGAAGGCACTTCCGTGTCCGATATGCCACGCGACGAGGCAGGCAGGAAGCCTGGTATGTCTGCGATCGTGGACACACTGCGCGTGGCGAGTTGAACTGCCAATCGATCGCAGGAGCGCCAATCGACGAGGCTGTCGGATCACTCGTGGCCGAAGAGATGACGCCCGCGGCTGTCGAGTTGGCCATCGAGATCAGACGCGAGGTCGAGGCCCGGTGCGAGGAGGCCGACCAGCTACGCTGCCGGGCGATTGAGCGCGCCCAGATCGAAGCGGATCTTGCGCAGCGCCGATTCATGCTGGTCGATCCGAGCAACCGCCTGGTTGCCGACACCCTCGCAGGCTGCGGAAAAAGTAAGTTCAAGCTTGGAAGCTAGAACATTTCACAGTAGAATTGTTTTATGCGCGGCGGCGACATACAACAATCAACAATGTTCAGCTACTTGTCACCTGAGCAGCGAGTAC
>JBARMB010000007.1:0-46161 GCA_049802235.1 Burkholderiales bacterium
GCCGCCCCTGCCGCCGGACGTCGGCGCGCGCTCGCGTGACGCACTCCGAGGCCGCGACCGCGCGGAGCGGCCATGAACCGCCGTCTCGGCGTCGTGCTCGCGGTCGTCGCCGCCGCCGTGGTGCTGGCGAGCCTGTCGGCGTTCACCGTGGACCAGCGGCAGAGGGCAATCGTGCTCCAGCTCGGCGAAATCAAGGAGCTCATCGACGAGCCGGGGCTGCACTTCAAGTGGCCGCTGATCCAGAATGTGCGCCGTTTCGACAACCGCATCCTGACTCTCGATACGCCGGAAACCGAGCGCTTCATCACCTCGGAGAAGAAGAACGTGCTGGTCGACTCCTTCGTGAAGTGGCGCATCACGGACGTGAAGCAGTATTACATCAGCGTCCAAGGCGACGAGCAGCGCGCGCAGACACGCCTGTGGCAGACCGTGAACGCGGCGCTGCGCGAGGAGTTCGGCAAGCGCACGGTGCACGACGTAGTCTCGGGCGGGCGCGACACGATCATGCAGGTGGTGCGCGACAAGGTCGAGGACGACGTGTCAAAAATCGGCGTGCAGATCGTCGATGTTCGCATCAAACGCGTCGATCTGCCGCAGGAGGTGAGCGAGGCGGTCTACCGACGCATGGACGCGGAGAGGAAGAGCGTCGCCTCGGAACTGCGCTCGCAGGGCTTCTCCGCGGCCGAGAAGATCCGCGCCGAGGCCGACCGTGATCGCGAGGTGATCATCGCCGGGGCCTACCGCGACGCGCAGCGGGTCAAGGGCGAGGGCGACGCCAAGTCCACCGCGACTTACGCGCGCGCCTTCAGCGAAAACCCCGAGTTCTACGCCTTTTACCGCAGCCTCGAGGCCTATCGCGCCGGTTTCAAGAACAAGAGCGACGTGCTGGTGCTTGACCCGAATTCAGAGTTCTTCAAGTATTTCAAGAATCCGGGAAAGGGCGGAAAGTGAATGGGAGCGACGTTCCTCATGGCTTTCGCCCTGATGCTGGTGATCGAGGGCGTCCTGCCGTTTCTATTCCCGGCGCTGTGGCGCGAGACCTTTCGCCGCATCACCGGGTTCACTGACGGGCAGCTCCGCTTTTTCGGCTTGTCTTCAATGCTGGTCGGATTGCTGCTGCTTTATTTCGCCCGTTAGGCCTGCGCATGCGCAACTGGCTCCTGCCCGAGAATATCGAGGACATCCTGCCGCCGGAGGCGCAGCGCGTCGAGCGCCTGCGCGCGAAGCTGCTCGGGCTGTTTCGGGTGCACGGCTACGAGCTGGTGATCCCGCCGCTGCTGGAGTATCTGGAATCGCTCCTTACCGGCACCGGCCACGATCTCGACTTGCGCACGTTCAAGCTGGTGGATCAGCTCTCAGGGCGCATGATGGGCCTGCGCGCCGACATCACGCCGCAGGTGGCGCGCATCGATGCCCACCTGCTCAATCGCAAGGGCGTGACGCGGCTGTGCTACGCGGGGAGCGTGCTCCACGCCCGCCCGCGCGGACTGAACACGACCCGCGAGCCGTTGCAGATCGGCGCGGAGATCTACGGCCACGCCGGCGTCGAGAGCGATCTCGAGGTGCAGCAGTTGCTCGGCAAGGCGCTCGCCGCCTGCGGCATACGCAACGCGCGCCTCGACGTCGGCCATGTCGCCGTGTTCCGCTCCATCTGTCGTCATGGGAGCATTGGCGCCGACCTCGAGTCCGAACTTCACGAAGCGCTGGAAGCAAAAGACCTGCCGGCGCTGCGGGCGGCGACCCGGCGCCTCCCCGGGGCCACTCGCGCGGCGCTGCTCGCTCTGCCCGAACTGTACGGTGACGCCGCGGTGCTGAAGCGTGCCGAGCGCGTCTTGCCGAAATATCCCGGGATCGGCGCGGCGCTGCGCGACCTTCGCGCGCTTGTGCGCAACGGCGGACTCCCGGTCTCCGTGGATCTCGCTGACCTGCGCGGGTACCACTACCACAGCGGCGTGGTGTTCGCAGCCTATGTGCCGGGTGTGGCCAACGCCGTGGCGCTCGGCGGACGCTACGACGAAGTCGGCAAGGCATTCGGCCGTGTCCGTTCGGCCACCGGCTTCAGCATGGACCTGCGCGAGGTGGCGCGCGCGGCGCCGCCCGAGGCGAAAGCGCGCGGCATCCGCGTTCCCTGGTCGAGCGACCCGAAACTCGCGGCGGCGATTGAAAAACTGCGCGCCTCCGGCAAGGTCGTCGTGGTCGACCTTCCCGGACACGCCGCGACGCGCGGGCAGCTTGGCTGCGACCGCGAGCTGGCGAAGCACTCCGGCAAGTGGGTGGTGAAGAAGATTTGAACCGCCGAGACCGCCAAGAAAGCCAATTATTGTGATTGCCATGCCCGTACGCCCGGTCGTCACCGGTCCAGCGAGAAAACGCGAAACGCCGGCGCATCACGAATTTCGTGACGTGCTTGGCGATCTTGTCGCCCTGGCGGTGAGAGCGGTTTTACATGGCTAAGAACGTAGTCGTCATCGGCACCCAATGGGGTGACGAAGGCAAAGGCAAGGTGGTGGACTGGCTCACCGACCACGCCCAGGGCGTGGTGCGCTTCCAGGGCGGCCACAACGCCGGGCATACGCTGGTCATCGGCGGAAAAAAAACCGTGCTGCACCTGGTTCCCTCGGGCATATTGCGCCCGGGAGTCACGTGCTACATCGGCAACGGCGTGGTGCTCTCGCCGCAGGCTCTGCTCCGGGAGATGGACGAGCTCGAAGGCGCCGGCATCGACGTCGCAAGCCGGCTGCGCATCTCCGAGGCGTGCCCGCTGATCCTGCCGTACCACGCGGCGATCGACGTTGCGCGCGAATCGGCGCAGGGTGCCGGGAAGATCGGCACCACCGGCCGCGGCATCGGGCCGGCCTATGAGGACAAGGTCGCGCGCCGCGCCATCCGCCTGCAGGACTTGCTGGTTCCCGGGCGTTTTTCTGCGAAGCTCGAGCCGTTGCTCGACTATCACAACTTCGTGCTGACGAAGTACCTGGGCGTGCAGCCGGTGGATTTCGTCCGCACTCGCGACGAAGCGCTTGCGCTCGCGCCGCGGCTCAAGCCCCTGGTTGCTGACGTACCGCGCGCGCTCTACGAGGCCGGCAAGGCCGGAAAGAACCTCCTGTTCGAAGGCGCGCAAGGCACGCTGCTCGACGTCGATCACGGCACCTATCCCTACGTCACCTCGAGCAATTGCGTTGCCGGCGCCGCGGCTGCGGGCGCGGGCGTCGGGCCGCAGATGCTGCATTACGTGCTCGGCATCACCAAGGCGTATACGACGCGGGTCGGCTCGGGGCCGTTTCCGACCGAACTGGAGAACGGCACCGGCGAGCTGCTGCGCGCGCGCGGCAACGAGTTCGGCGCGACCACCGGGCGGCCGCGCCGCTGCGGCTGGTTCGACGCCGCGGCGCTCAGGCGCTCGATCCAGATCAACGGCGTGTCCGGACTTTGCATCACCAAGCTCGACGTGCTGGACGGCATGGAAGAGGTCAAGGTCTGCGTCGGCTACAGGATCGACGGCGCTTTCAGCGAGCTGCTGCCGGTCGGTGCGGAAGACACGGCGCGCTGCGAGCCGGTGTACGAGGATCTTCGCGGGTGGCAGGAGAGCACGCTGGGCGTAAGCGAATACGGCAAACTGCCGGCGAAGGCGCGCGCCTACCTCGAGCGCCTGCAGGCAATCTGTGGCGTGCCGGTGGACATGATCTCGACCGGCCCGGAGCGCGACGAGACCATCGTGCAGCGGCATCCTTTTCACTGACGCTACGCAGTGCGCTTGACACCAAAAATAGGTGTGATGGATAATGAACATGTTCATTTTTTGGCTGCGTCGGCGCGCCGGCCCCGAGCCGCACCCGAGCTGGAGTGAGCATGCTGGAAGGCGTCGTCCCGTTTCCCTCCGAATTCGCCAGTCGCTACCGCGACAAAGGCTACTGGCGGGACAAATCGCTGGCCGCGGAGTTCGCGCCGGTATTCAGGCAGTACGCCGGCCGGACGGCTTTCGTTGACCGCGGCGCGAGCATCAGTTATGCCGAGGTCGACCGCGTCTCCGACCGCCTGGCGCTGAACCTGCTCGACGCCGGGTTGAAGCCGCTCGATCGGGTGGTGGTGCAGCTCCCCAACGTCATCGAATTCGTCTACCTTTACTTTGCGCTGCAGAAAATCGGCTGCATCCCGATCGCGGCGCTCGCCACGCACCGTTACCTGGAGGTGAGCCAGTTCGCCAAGCTCTCGGGCGCCGCGGCCTGCGTCACGCCCGACCGCTATGGCGATTTCGATTTCACCGGGATGGTGGGGCGCGTGCGCAAGGAAGCCCCGTCGGTGAAACTGGGTATCGTGCTGGGCGAAGCCCCCACGGGTTTTCTCTCGCTCGCCGAGTTGATATCGAAGCCGGCGAGGCGGCCGGCAGAGGATCTGCGCAGAATCAGGATCGACCCGGCCGATCCGGCGATATTCCAGCTCTCCGGCGGCACCACCGGCGTGCCGAAGCTCATCCCGCGCACCCACAACGACTACGCCTACAACTCGAAGATCGCCGCGAAAGTGTGCGGGGTGACGGGCGACTCGGTACTGCTGCTGGCGTTGCCCATCGCGCACAACCTGCCGCTCGCCTGCCCGGGTTTGCAGGGGTACATGTTCAACGGCGGCAAGGTGGTGCTTTCCGCCGGCACGCGGCCCGAGGACCTGTTCCGGCTGATCCAGGAGAACCGCGTCACGCACCTGAAGGTGGTGCCGGCGCTCCTCATCCGGCTGATCAACGATGCGTCCATCGGCAAATACGACCTGTCGTCGCTGCGCGTGGTCCAGAGCGGCGGCCAGCGCATGCAGCCGGAGGTGCGCATCCGCACCAAGCAATTGATTCCGAGCGTGATAGTGCAGGAAAATTTCGGCATGTCGGAAGGCATGCTGATGTTCGTGCGGCTGGACGATCCCGAGGAGGTGCGCCTGGAGACCTGCGGGCGACCGATCTGCCCCGACGACGAGGTGAAACTCGTTGACGATGAGGGCAGGGAGGTGCCTCCGGGCGAAGTGGGCGAGCTTACCTGCCGCGGGGCGTACACGCTGCGCGGGTATTTCGGCGTGCCGGAGTACAACGCCAGGCAATTCACGCCCGACGGCTTCTACCGCTCGGGCGACCTGATGCGCCTGCACCCGACGGGAAACTACGTCGTCGAAGGCCGGAAAAAGGACCTGATCAATCGCGGCGGTGAAAAAATCAGTGCCGAAGAGATCGAGAACCTGATCCTCTCGCATCCGGCGGTGCAGAACATCGCTTGCGTAGCGATGCCCGATCCCAACCTGGGCGAGAAGATGTGCGCCTGCGCAATCCTGAAAAAAGGGCGTTATCTTACACTCGGGGAACTGGTCGCCTTTCTCATGGACAAGGAAATCGCCAAGTTCAAGCTGCCCGAGCGGCTGGAGATTCTCCCGGACTTCCCCGTGTCTACCTTCGGCAAAGTGTCGAAGAAGGCGCTGGTGGAGATGGTGACGAAAAAGCTGGAGCAGGAGCGCGCGGCCTGAGCGCTCCCCGGAACTGACAAGGAGCCTCATGCGAATCATCGATCTTCATTGCTACCCGGGGACTCAACCCTGGATCGACTGCCAGGGCCCTTACGTCGAGGCGCTGGCGAAATACTGGAACCGCAACTGGGCGGCGAAGACCGAAGACGCGGTCCTCAAGGACTTCACTGATGCCGGCGTCGAGGCGGTGCTGGTGGCCCTCGATCTGGAGACCACCATCGCCACGCCGCCAGTAACAAACGAATACGTGCATGCGATGTGGAAGCGCCACCCGCAGCGCATCATCCAGGCGTGGGGCGCGGTCGAGCCCGCGAAGGGCGATGTGGCGATCCGCCAGGCGCGGAAAGCGGTGCGCGAGCTCGGCATGATCGGCTTTCACTTTCATCCCATCATGCAGCACTTCGCCGTCAACGACCGGCGCTATTACCCGCTGTTCGAGGTCATCAACGAGCTCAAGGCGGCGGTGATGATCGACGTCGGCACCACCGGCATGGGCGCAGGATTGCCCGGCGGCATGGGCGCGAGGGTGCGGCATGCGCATCCTTCCGCGATCGACGACCTCGCGGTCGATTTCCCGAACCTGAAAATCATCATGGCCCATCCCGGCTGGCCCTGGGTGGATGAGACGACGGCGGTCGCGCTGCACAAGGGCAACGTGTATTGGGAGATGTCGGGCTGGGCGCCTAAATATTTTCCGGCGCAGCTCAAGGTGGATATGCGCACGCGCCTTCAGGACAAGATCATGTTCGGCAGCGATTACCCGAGCATGCCGTACGCGCGCATCCTCAAGGAGTGGCAGGAGCTGGGCTACTCCGACGCCGTAATGGAGAAAATATTTCACGGCAACGCCGAGCGCATATTCGGTCTGTAGGCCGGCGCCTGCAGCCCCGGGCGTCGCGGTCGCGTCCGCCACAGGCTGCATCACGACCAGCCGGAGAAACTCGCGGCGATGGTCGAAGTGTTCCTGAAGCAAATCGTCAGCGCGTCTTGCGCTTTGCACCCGCGGCGCGCGAGGCGGCGGGCGCGAGTCCGGTGATGTGCAACTGAAGCAGCTTCTTCAACTCGGCGATGCCGGCTTTCGCCCCGGGCTTGTCGTCGGCGATCCACCAGCGCACCGCGCCGGCGTAGACGAAGAAGATCGACAGCGCAATGAACCCGGCGTCGACATCTCCGCGGACGCGTTGTTCGCGTTGCGCATTCGCCACCAGGCGCTCGATGAAGCCGACCGTGCGCTCGCGGCTGCTCTGGAAATCCGCGGCGAGCCTGCCGTGCGAGTAGAACGTGAGTTCCCGCAGCAGGATGCGCGACAGGGTGGGGTTGGCGCCGAATTCGCGGTAGAAGAGGGCGAACGCGTCGATCAGCTGGTCGAGCAAATGCCGGTGCGGATCGACGCGGCCGAAGGCGCGGTCGGTGATGCGGTCGAGCTCCTCGATGAATATGAGGAACACCAGGTCGCGCTTGTCGTCGGCGTAGTTGAACAAGGTTCCCAGGCCGACCCGCGCGCGCCGGGCGATCGCGCGCGTGGTCGCGGCATCGAAGCCGAGCTCGGTGAACAGATCCTTGGCGGCGGCCTTGATGCGCTGCAGTTTGTCGAGCTTGTTCTGCGCCCGCAAACCCATTGCGACCGGTGCGGCCTTGGGCGGATTTCGCTTCAATCGTCACCTCTGAAGAACGCCGTGCCCCGACTTGACAGCCGAAGACGCATGCGAAATACTGAGCATGTTCATTATTCAACCATGATCCACGGCACATGTCCACGACCCGACAGAAACCGGCCGCGCTGGTGACCGGCGCGGCGAGCGGCATCGGCCGAAGCATCGCGCTGGCGCTGGCGCGCGCGGGCTACGACGTGGCCATCAACTACAGCCGCAGCGAGGCGGCCGCGAAAGCCGTCGCTGCGGAGGCGGAGAAATGCGGCGCGCGCACGTTGCTGTTCCGCTGCGACGTTGCCGACGACGCCTGCGTGCGCGCCATGCTCGGGGCGGTCCAGGATGAATTCGGCAGGCTCGACGTGCTCATCAACAACGCCGGCACCACCACCGAGATCAAGCCCAAGGACTTCGACGCCATGACGGTGGAGGAGTGGGACCGCGTATTCGCGGTCAACGTCCGCGGCCTGTTCCTGGTGACGCGCGCGGCGCTGCCGCTGCTGCGGGTGTCGAAGGGCTGCATCGTCAACACCGCCAGCATCGTCGGCTTGCGCCCCGGGCCGCAGCCTCTGCCTTACGCCGCGAGCAAGGCCGCGGTGGTAAACCTGACCAAGACGCTGGCCTACAATCTGGGACCGGACATCCGCGTCAACGCGGTGGCGCCGGGCTGGATGGAAGGCGAATGGATGCAGCGCATGCTCAAGGACAAGTACGAGGAGCTGATGGGGCGGCGTGCCAAACTCACGCCGCTCAAGCGCTGCGTCACCGCCGACGATGTCGCCGAGACCATGATGTCGCTGGTGCAGTCGAACCGCTTCGTCACCGGCGAGGTGATCGTGGTGGACGGAGGCTTTTCCAGCTCGACGTGATAGTTGCATCAGGGCGGGCCGCACGGGGCCCGGTCAGGACAGTCTCGCGCTAGAGCTGCCAGCCGTGGTGCGGCAGCCGGGGGTCGTTTTCGGGGCACGGCATTCGAGTCGAATCAACCCGATGCAGCTATAATAACGCCGGAAATCACGCATCTTCGCCGATAATGGTCGCCAACACGGCGATCATGTCGGGAAAGCAAGGGAGAAACGAAGTATGAACAAGCTTACAGTGCAGGTGACGCGCCACAGCGGTGCGATGACCGCCCAGGAGGCCGATCTGGCCCAGTTGATCGTCACTACGCTGAATCTCGACGTGCAATCTGCGGAAATCGACCCGGGCGCCCCTCTGTACGGAGAGGGCCTGGGGCTGGATTCGATCGATATCCTGGAGATCGCTCTTGCCATTTCCAAGACCTACGGCATCAGGTTGCGCTCCGACGAAGGGGACAATCGGAAGATCTTCGCTTCCCTGCATAGTTTGAATCAGCATATCCAGCAGCATCGGGCCAAGTAGATGGCGCGCGCCGTCGGCTGGTTCTGGAAGGGTCTCATCGTGCTGGGATGCCTGGGATGCCAGGTGCTGGCGCATATCGTCCTGAGTGAAAATCAGGCCGGTCCGCTCCGGTTCGTTCTGATGTCGCTTCCGCTTCTGGCGCTGGGCTACTGGGTCGCGACGCGTTCCGGCAGCAAGTCCCTGTGGCTGCTCGTCCTGCTGCTGGCGGGTGCGGCGACCTATATGCTGGAGAATCTGGATAGTCTGGGCCTTGCGGCGGCATACGGCGTCCCCCATGCAGCGGCCTATCTGTTCCTGCTGTGGCTTTTCGGGCACACGCTCCTGCACGGGAAAGAGCCCCTGGTCACGCGCCTGGCGCGGCGGGTTCACGGCACGCTGCCGCCGCCCATGGTCGTGTATACGCGCAGGGTGACCCTTGCCTGGTGCATTTTCTTCGGCGCCCAGGTGACGGCGTCGGCGCTGCTGTTCGAGCTCTCTTCGATCGAAACCTGGTCGCTGTTCATCAATCTGCTCAATTTTCCCTTAGTGGCGCTCATGTTCGCGGGCGAATATCTCTACCGGGTGACCCATCACCGCGATTATCCGCAGGCGTCGATCGCGATGACGATACGGGCATTCGCCGGGGATTCCTCTGTTTCCAGCGGAGCCGACGTCCGCTAGCGTTTCCCGATGGCCGGACTTCCCCTGATTCGCAATCACGGCGTTGGTAGGGCGTTCGCCTACTTGGGCAACCGGCCTGCCGGCGCCGATGAATTCCTGCGCGATGTCGTGCAGCTGGCAGCTTCGCTTCCCGACCGGCGGCACATCGTCAATCAATGTTCGGATCGGTATAAATTCGCCGTCGGCTTTGCCGCGGCCCTGCTGCGCCGACAAATCAGCCTGTTGCCGCCGAACTTGACGCCGGACATGATCGAGCAACTGAAGCGCCGCTACCCTGATGTTTATTGCCTCGCCGACGCGGCCATGGAACCCTCGGCGCTGGAAACCGTCGCTTATGCTCAGCCGTCCGGCGCGGCGGTGACCGCACATTCCGTTCCGCTGGTGCCCGCGACGCAAGTCGCCGCCATCCTTTTTACCTCCGGCTCCACCGGTCAGCCCATGCCGCACCAGAAGTCCTGGGGTGCGCTGGTGGGAAGCGCTTTGGCCGAGGTCGACGGGCTGGGCTTGAATGATCGTCGTGGCATGGTATTGGTCGGCACCGTGCCGCCGCAGCACATGTACGGGCTGGAGTCGTCCGTGCTCATGGCGATGCAGGGCGGCCTCGCGCTATATTCCGGGCGGCCGTTCTTTCCCGCGGACATTTGCGCCGAACTGGAAGCGCTGCCGCGGCCGCGCGGACTGGTGACGACGCCGGTTCACCTGCGGGTGCTGCTCGAAGCGATGGCAGAATTGCCGCCGGTGGATTTCCTGCTCTGCGCGACTGCGCCGCTTTCGCCTCAGCTCGCTGCCGAGGCGGAGGCGCGCTTCGCCGCGCCGCTGCATGAAATTTACGGCTGCACCGAGGCCGGACAGGTGGCCACCCGGCGCACCGTCGCGACCCCCGAGTGGCGGACCCTGTCGGGGATCGCCATGCGGCAGGACGAAAAGGGAACCTGGGTCAAGGGCGGGCACGTGGAAACCGAGGTCCTGTTGGGCGACGTGATCGAGTTGCGCGGACGGGACAGGGCTCTGCTGCACGGCAGAACCGCGGACCTGGTGAACATTGCCGGGAAACGGACCTCGCTTGCCTATCTGAATTATCACCTGAATTCCATCGAGGGCGTGCACGACGGCGTGTTTGTCATGCCCGCGGGGGAGGAGAGCGAGGCGGTGACCCGATTGATGGCGTTCGTCGTGGCGCCGGGACTCGCCGCCGAGGCGATAATGGGCGCTCTGCGCCAGCGGATCGATACCGCCTTCCTCCCCCGCCCGCTGTGCTTGGTGGAATCCCTGCCACGAAACGAGACCGGCAAATTACTGCGCCGCACGGTCGATGACCTCGTGGCAAGGCATGCGACAAAAGTGGAGTAGTGTTGGCGACGATCGAGCGATGGCTTCCCCCTGACCATCCTGCCGCGCAGGGACACTTCCCCGGCAATCCGGTTATTCCCGGTGCGGTGCTGCTGAGCGAGGCGCTGCGGGCCATCGAAGCGAGCCTTGGCGCGAACTTGTCTCCCTGCCGCATCAGGTTCGCGAAGTTCTTCCATCCGGCCAGGCCCGGGGATCGCATCCTGGTGGACTTTTGCGTTCAAGACGAAGGTGGAATCAGATTCAGTTGCACGGTCGGGGAAAAAACGGTGCTCACGGGCGAGGTGACATGCAGCGACACGTCGACGGCGGCATAGACGGCCGCATGGGACCGGAATGGGTCGCGCGTCCCGAGCGCGGCAATGCCCTGGTCACGCGCATGGGTGCCCGGCTGGCGCTGCTTCTGGGCCGGCCGGCGGCGCACCTGCTGCTGTTTCCCGTCTGCCTGTATTTCCTGGCTTTCTCGCCGAAGGGCCGGGCGGCGTCGCGAAAATTCCTGCGCAAGGCACTCGGCCGGGAGCCTCGTCCCGCGGACGTGTTCCGCCATTTCCGGACGTTCGCCGCCACCATACTCGATCGTGTCTACCTCCTCAACGGCCAGTACAGCCGGCTCGAAGTGTGCGTCCACGGGGAGGATGTGGTGAGGGACATTGCGAGTCACGGCGAAGGCTGCTTCCTGCTCGGGGCGCATCTGGGCAGCTTCGAGATTCTTCGTTTCCTGGGTGAAGAAACACATCACCTGCGCGTGAGTCTCGTCATGTACGAAGAGAACGCCAGGAAACTGAACTCCGTATTCCACGCCATCAATCCGGGCCGTTCCATGCCGGTGATCGCGCTGGGAAACGTCGAATCGATGTTGAAGGTCGAGGAGGCATTGGCGCGCGGCGAAGTTGTCGGCATGCTGGGCGACCGGACCATCGAGGGCCAAGGGACGGTGTCGTGCTCCTTTTTCGGCGAGCAAGCCCGCTTTCCCGTAGGCCCGCTTCGCGTTGCCGCGATGCTGAGGCGGCCCGTCATTCTCATGTTCGGGCTGTATCGCGGCGGCAACCGCTACGACGTTTACTTTGAACGGCTGGCCGATATGCGCCATGCCGAGCGCGCCCGGCGCGACCTCGTCCTGGAACAATCGCTGCAGTGCTATGTCGGGCGGATCGAGCACCACTGCCGGCTTGCGCCCTATAACTGGTTCAATTTTTATGACTTCTGGAAATAGGATTGCGGCGAGTTGCGTGCTTGCCGCGGTGCTTCTTGCGGCGGGAATCGGCTGGCCCACGCCCCGGGCCGCTGCTGCTGACTGGGGTCCGGAGCAGCTCATGCAGAGCCTGCGACAGGTCAAGATCGCCCGCGGCAGGTTCGTCGAGCGCAAATATCTGGCGATTCTGAATGCGCCGCTCGAATTTTCCGGCACTCTGGTCTACATCGCCCCCGGATACCTGGAGAAAGACACGCTTCTGCCCAGGGCGGAAAGCATGATCCTGGAGCAGGACAAGCTTGTCGTCGAAAGCAAGGAAAAGAACCAGCGCCGCACCCTCGCCTTGCAGGAGTACCCCGTGATATGGGCTTTCGTGGAGGGCATCCGGTCGACGCTGGCGGGCGATCTGGAGACCCTGAAGCGCTTCTACCAGGTCAGCCTGGAGGGCAACGAAAGCAGGTGGCGCCTGGAGCTCAAGCCGGTCGAACCGGACATGCAGCGCGTGGTGAGCGAAATCCGCATCAGTGGCGGCGGCAGCCGGATCAGCACCATCGAAATCGTCGAGGCTGAAGGCGATCACTCGATCATGACGATTACCCAGGACGCACCGTGATTCTGCGCCAGCGCTGGGTGGTCGGCGCCTGGCTCGCAGGCATGGTCGCCTGCGTCGCCGTCATCGGCCGCACCGAGTTCAGCACCGACCTGTCAGCCTTTCTGCCGCGCTCTCCCTCGCCGGCGCAGCAGTTGCTTGTGGAGCAACTGCGCGAGGGCGTGGTTTCGCGTTTGATCCTGATCGGAATCGAAGGGGCGCCCACCGGGGCGCTGGCGCAGATCAGCAAGCGGCTGGCGCTGTCATTGCGAGGGCGAGACAGCTTCGCCGCGGTGAACAACGGGGAGGATGCCGGAAACGGGAAGGACCGGGAATTTCTCTGGCGCAACCGTTTCCTGCTCAGTCCCGCCGTCACGCCGGAGCATTTTTCCGTGCCGGCCCTGCGCGCGAGCCTCGAGGAAGATCTGCAACTGCTCGGCTCGCCCGCCGGAACGCTGTTGCAGCGCATACTGCCCGGCGACCCCGGCGGCGAGTTGATGAGGCTGGTGGAGCGGCTCGGGGGACAGGCGCGGCCCGCGAGTCAGCACGGCGTCTGGTTCTCGAGGGACGGGAAACGGGCGCTGCTGGTGGCACAAACCCGCGCCGCCGGCTATGACATCGACGCGCAGGAGCGGGCGCTGGATCTGATTCGCGGTGCGTTCGCCGAAACCGGGCGCGGGAGCGAGGCCAGGCTGCTGCTGGCCGGGCCGGGCGTATTCTCGGTGGACACCCGCGAGCGGATCAAGAGCGACGCATTGACGTTCTCCCTGATCGCGACGGCGCTCGTAGCGATCATGCTGCTGGCGCTCTACCGCTCGTTGCGCGTGCTGGGCCTGGGCCTGCTTCCCGTTGCGAGCGGAGCGCTCGCCGGCGTGGCGGCGGTGAGCCTGGGATTCGGTTCGGTGCACGGCATCACACTGGGTTTCGGCGTCACGCTCATCGGCGAAGGCGTGGACTATGCGATCTACCTGTTTACCCAGATCGTTCCGGGGACGGCGCCGCAATCGAGCTTCGAACGCATCTGGCCCACGCTGCGGCTGGGCATGCTGACTTCCATCTGCGGCTTCAGCGCCATGCTGTTCTCGGGCTTTACGGGTCTCGCGCAACTGGGGCTGTTTTCAATCGCCGGGCTGGTCGTCGCGGCGGCGGTCACCCGCTGGGTGCTGCCGGCGCTGATTCCGCCGGGATTCGCGGTTTCGGCGGTCGCCGCCGTAGGCCCCGCCGTGATGGCGCTGGTGCGGCGCGCGCCGATGCTGCGCCTGCCTCTGCTGCTCACGGTTGTGGTCACCGCGGGATTTCTGGTTGCCCAGCGCGGGCCGCTGTGGAGCGATGATCTGGCGAGCCTCAGTCCCGTTTCTCCGAGCGACCAGCTTCTCGACCAGCAACTGCGCCAGGATATCGGCGCCCCCGACGTGCGCTATCTCGTCGTCATCCACGCGAAGGACGAGGACGCCGCGCTGCAGGCGAGCGAAAACGCCGCGGCTTCTTTGCAACAGTCGCTGCGGCAGGGCTGGCTGGAAGGGTTCGATTCACCGGCTTTCTACCTGCCCAGCCTTCGAGCCCAGCGCGCGCGCCAGGCGGCACTGCCGGCGGCCGAGCCATTGCGCGCGAACATGCGCCAGGCGCTGCAAGGGCTTCCTTTCCGGCCCAACCTGTTCGAGCCTTTCTTCGGCGATGTTGCGGCGGCCCGGGAAATGCCGCTGCTGGATCGGCACAGCCTGCAGGGAACGCAGCTCGCACTGAAGCTCGATTCGCTGCTGGTGAAACGTGAAAACGGCTGGGTTGCGATGCTGCCGTTGCAGGGCGTGACCCGCGCCGAAAGGATTGCCCGGGAAATCGGCAGTCCGCCCGGCGCCGAGGCCGTTCTTCTGGATCTGAAGCGCGAATCCGAGCTGTTGTACCGGACCTATCGCCGCGAGGCGCTGACTTACTCGCTGCTGGGTGCCGCGGCGATCGTGGTTCTGCTCTCCGCGAGCCTGCGCTCGGCGAGGCGCGTGTTCGACGTGCTCGCGCCGCTTGTCGCGGCAGTCATCGTCACCTCGGCGGTGCTGGTTTGGGTCGGCGGCAAGCTTTCCATATTTCATCTCGTGGGCCTGCTGCTGGTTGTGGCGGTCGGATCCAATTACTCCCTGTTTTTCGATCGCCAGGCGTCCTCCGGCCAGGATCGCCGGCGGACGATCGTGTCGCTCCTGTTCGCGAGCGTGTCCACGGTGATCGGTTTCGGCCTGCTGTCGTTCTCAAAGGTGCCGATCCTGAATGCGCTCGGCTCGACCGTGGGGATGGGGGCGATCATGGCGCTGATATTTTCCGCCGTCCTCAATCGGCGTGAAGAGGACCGCGCTGGCGGTCAGCCGTGATGAGCCCTGCTGCGCGGCGGCTCTGTTTTTTTGCGGACCATTTTCGGGTGCTGGGCGCATTGAGCCGCAGAAATTTCCATGCATGCGATCTATGACATGGCGCCCGGCCGGGGCGCGGACCGCACCTTGCTCGTCATGTTGCCGGGGGCCACGGACAGGCCCGAGGACTTCGTGGAGCAGGGATTCATCCAGGCCGCGCGGGTCAGCGGCGCCCCGATCGACGTGGCCGCAGTGGACGCCCACATGGACTACTATATCGAGCGCAGCGTGGTCGAGCGTCTGGAGGCGGACGTCATCGCTCCGGCGCGCGCCAAGGGTTATACGCGGATCTGGCTCATGGGCATTTCACTCGGCGGCATGGGGGCGCTTGCCTATGCGCGCGGACACGCGAAGGAGGTGGAGGGCGTGATCCTGCTCGCGCCTTTTCTCGGCACGCGCGGCCTGATCGCCGAAGTCGTGCGCGCCGGTGGGCTTGAACGGTGGCAGCCCGGCGAGATCGACCAAGGCGACGAGGAGCGCGGGCTCCTTGCGTGGTTGAGGATGTACCAGGCCGACAAGCCGGAATCTGCAAAAATTTACCTGGGATACGGCGCGGGCGACCGCTTTTCGCCGGCAAGCGAAATGCTCGCTCAGCGGCTCCCCGCCGAGCGTGTGGTGATCGCGGAGGGAGGGCACGACTGGCCGACCTGGATGCGGCTCTGGAAGCATCTGCTCGCGCGCGATTTGTTTTCAGCCGGAGGGCAAACGCCGCGGCCGACGCGACGCCCCGGCAAGAATCGGAGGACGGCTGATTCGTAATGGACGAAGTGCGCGGACGCGGGGTGCCGATGACGCAGGATATCTCCGCCTGCGGTAGCGGCGTGCGCCGGTGGCGGGCGACGCCCATCATCCATGTTTCCATTCTGCTGCACGCCGCGGCCCTCATCGCGCTTGCCGTGCAGCCGGCGTTGTGGCCGTGGGCGGTGGGCGCGCTGGTCGGCAATCATCTGGTCGTGAGCGCCGCGGTGTTGTGGCCGCGCGGACGCCTGCTGGGGCCCAATCTGGTCCGCCTGCCGGAATCTGCCGCCGGGCGCAGTGAAGTCTGCCTCACGTTCGACGACGGCCCGGATCCGGAGATTACGCCGCGCGTGCTCGATTTGCTGGATCGCTACCGGGCGAAAGCGAGCTTTTTCTGCATCGGCAGGAAGGCCCAGGCCCACCCGGAAATCGTGAAAGAAATCGCGCGCCGCGGCCACAGTGTCGAGAGCCACAGTTATGGTCATCCTCACACTTTTTCGCTTTACGGCATGACGCGACTGGCGCGCGAGGTGGAAGCGGCGCAGACCGTGATCGCCGGCCTCACCGGCCGCGCTCCGGTCTTCTTTCGGGCGCCGGTGGGCTTTCGCGGCCCGATGCTCGCTCCCGTGCTGGCGGCGCGGGGCCTGCGCTACGTGTCCTGGACCCGGCGAGGCTTCGACGCCGTTCATGACGATCCGGCGCCGGTGCTGCGGCGGCTGATGCGCGGCCTTGCCGCGGGCGACGTGCTCATGATGCATGACACCAGGCCGGTAGTGCTCGCCGTGCTGCCCGAATTGCTGGACCAGTTGGCGATGAGAGGACTCAAGCCGGTTTCTCTGCCGGTTGCCTGCGGTGATGGGTCCGCAGCTTAGGCCGCTATTTGAAGCTGCAACCGGTCCTTTTGCCGGAGCGGGCAGGTATGCCCGGCATTTCGCCAAGGGCAAGTTGCGCCACGACCCGGTTTTTTTTGCGCTGCTGAAGCACGGCGTTTTCCCCGATCGCGGCAGGCTGCTCGACCTGGGCTGCGGACACGGCGTACTGCTCGCGCTCCTGGCTGCCGCCAAGGAACAGTTTCAGCGCGGCCAGTGGCCGCCGGGCTGGCCGCCGCCGCCCCTGAATCTGGACATGCGCGGAATCGACATGCACGAGGAGCGGGTAAGAGTGGCGCGACTTGCTCTGGGCGACAGGGCACAGGTGGACCAGGGCGATATTCGCGCTATCCGGATCCAACCCTGCTCGGTGATTGTGCTGCTCGATGTGTTGTTCTATCTTGACCAAGCGGGACAGGATCGCGTGCTCGAGAAAACGGCTGACGCCCTCGGCCCCGGCGGGATGCTGCTGCTGCGGGAAGCCGATGCCGATGCCGGCTTCGCTTTCCGGATGACGAAGTGGGGCGAGCGCATCGTCGAGTTGGGGCGCGGGCACCTCCGGCCAAGGCTGCGTTATCGCAGCGCCGCCCGATGGGTTGCTTCCCTGGAAGCGCTCGGCTTCGCCGTCAGCGTGGAGCCGATGAGCGCGGGAACGCCGTTTGCGAACATGCTCTTCCTGGCGAGGCGCCGGTGAGTCGCCGACTATGGGTGTAGCCGTATTTTTGCTAGACTTCGCTGCCGCGTAAATTGTGCGTCAGGGGCGATGAATCCCCTCTCGTCGTGTTGGAAGCCGCTTGCAGCCCCTCGTCATCAGCCATTTCTCCATCGTGAACTGCCTCGGAGCCGGGCCGCAGGCGGTCCTCCGTGCCTTGCGCGAGAAGCGGTCGGGATTGACGCCATGCGATTTCGAAACCGTCACCCTGGATACCTGGATCGGCCGGGTTGCAGGGTTGGAAGAGTATCGAATCAGATCGGATCTGGTTGCCTATGACTGCCGCAACAACCGGCTGGCGCAACTGGGGCTGGAACGGGACGGATTCGCCGACGCCGTTGCCGACGCCCGCGAAAAATACGGCGCCGGACGCATCGGCGTTTTCATGGGAACGAGCACATCCGGCATTCTGGATACGGAGCTGGCCTATCGCCGCCGCGATCCTCGGACGGGCGCATTGCCGGCGGATTTCCGCTACGCCGAGACGCAGAATACCTATTCGCTGGCGGATTTCACGCAGCGTTATCTCGGGCTGAAGGGGCCGGCATTCGTCGTTTCCTCGGCGTGCTCATCGTCGGCCAAGGTGTTCGGCAATGCGGCGCGCATGATGGCGGCGGGAATTTGCGATGCCGCGGTCGTCGGCGGTGTCGACTCGCTCTGTCTGACCACGCTCTACGGCTTTCATTCCCTGGGATTGGTATCGAGCCGGCCGTGCAGGCCCTATGACGCGGCGCGCGACGGCATATCCATCGGCGAAGGCGCGGGTTTCGCGCTGATCGAGAAGGCGACGGAGGCGAGCGAGGCGGGCCGGATCATGCTGCTCGGCGTCGGCGAGAGCTCCGATGCGTATCACATGTCCACGCCGCATCCCGAAGGCGCGGGCGCGAAGCTGGCCATGCAGCGGGCGCTGCTGTCCGCGGAAATCGGGCCCGCCGATATCGATTACATCAACCTGCATGGCACGTCCACGAAGACCAACGATGCCAGCGAGGACAGGGCGGTGTTCGAGCTGTTCGGTCGCGGGACGCCATGCAGCTCGACCAAGGGTTGGACCGGGCATTTGCTCGGTGCGGCCGGGATCACGGGTGTGATCATCTGCATGCTTGCCATCGAGCATGACATTCTTCCGGGCAGCGTCCACACCGAAAACATCGATCCTGCGCTGAAATGCGATTACCGGATCGAGAACAGCGTGGCCCGCGTGAGGCGGGCGTTGACCAATTCGTTCGGATTTGGCGGCAGCAATTGCAGCCTGGTGCTCGGGGCGACCGGGTGATTCGCATCTTCGTCGAAGGAGTGGGTCTGCTCGGTCCGGGACTGCCCGGATGGCGGGCGAGCTGCCCGGTGCTGGCCGGCGGCGAGGGCTACCGCGGTGCGCCGACCGTCGTCGTGGCGAGCGACCTGCTTCCTCCCGCCGAGCGACGCCGCACGAGCGTTTCGGTCAAGCTTGCCCTAACGGTGGGACACGAAGCCTTCGTCAACGCGGGGCGAGACGCGGCCGTTACGGCGACCGTGTTCACGTCCTCGTGCGGAGACGAGAACGTGCACTACCTCTGTGAGGCGCTCGCCTCGCCGCAACGGGACGTATCGCCGACCCGCTTTCACAATTCCGTGCACAATGCCGCGGCCGGCTACTGGGGCATCGCGACCCGCTCGCAGGAAGCATCGACCAGCCTGTGCGCTTACGACGCGAGTTTCGCTGCCGGTCTGCTGGAGGCTGCGGCGCAGGCGACGGTGAACTTCAAATCGCTGGCGTTGATCGCCTACGATCAGCCGTACCCGGAGCCGCTGAACACGGCGCGCCCGATAGGCGCTGCTTTCGGCGTCGCGTTGGTGGTCGCCCCGGAAATCACCAGCCGCACTTTTGCCGCACTGGATGTGACATTCGTGACGAAAAAGGAGAGCCCGACCCGAATGGCCGATTCCGGCCTCGAGGCGATGAGGGTCGGCACGCCGGCGGCGCGCAGCCTGCCTTTGCTCGCGGCGCTGGCGTGCGGAGCGAGCGAGAATATCGTCATCGAATATGTCGCCGGAACTCATCTGAGAATCGCGGTAGCGCCGTGCCAATGACGAAAGCGGACATCTCCAGGCTGATCCCCCACGCCGGGGCCATGTGCCTGCTGGACGATGTAGTCCGGTGGGATGCGGCCGGGATTCAGTGCGTCAGCCGCGGTCATCGGGACGCAGACAACCCCCTGCGGACCGACGGAGTGCTGCCGGCCGTCTGCGGCATCGAATACGCGGCTCAGGCCATGGCCTTGCACGGAGGATTGACCGGAATGGTTGACGGCAGGCCGCTTGCCGGCTACCTGGCGAGTCTGCGGGACGTCGTTTGTCGCGCGAGCCGCCTCGACGACCTGGAAGGGGACCTCATCGTCGACGCCGAGCGGCTCATGGGCGACACGGGCCACGTGATCTACCGGTTCGCACTGCGGGTGGGAGAGGTGGAGGTGGTGAGCGGACGGGCGGCGGTTGCGCTGGACGCGGCGAAAGCATGATTCGAGCGCTCGTCACCGGCGGCAGCGGCGACATCGGTGCGGCGATCTGCCGCCGCCTGGCAGCCGACGGCAGGCACGTCTATGTTCACGCCAACCGCCGGCTGCAGCAGGCGGAAGCGCTTGCCGCCGGAATCAATTCACGCGGGGGTTCCGCGCGCGCCGTGGCGTTCGATGTCGCGGACCGCGACCGCACCGAAACGGCGCTGCAGGAACTGCTCGCCGACGGGCCAATTCAGATCGTCGTCAACAACGCCGGCATCCACGACGATGCCGTCATGCCGGCGATGAAAGCCGAGCAGTGGACGCGCGTGATCGACGTCTCGCTGAACGGGTTCTTCAACGTGACGCAGCCGCTGCTGCTGCCGATGATCGGCACGCGCTGGGGCCGGATCATCAACGTTTCCTCGGTCGCGGCGCTCGCGGGCAATCGCGGACAGACCAACTATGCCGCCGCCAAGGCCGGTCTGCATGGAGCGACCAAGTCCCTGGCATTGGAGCTCGCCAGCCGCGGCATTACCGTGAATGCGGTTGCGCCAGGCATCATCGCCTCGGTCATGACCGAAGGCATATTCACGCAGGAAGCGGTACAAAAGCTGGTCCCGATGAAGCGCGCCGGGACTCCCGAAGAGGTTGCCGATCTGGCGGGCTTCCTGGCGTCTGAAAGGGCGGGTTACATTTCCGGCCAGATCATATCCATCAACGGCGCAATGATCTGACGGGCGAGCGCAGCGCGAAAAAGACGGCCTGCGTGCGGGGCAACGCCTGTCGCCGCTTCTATTCTTCGACGTCGACGGTGGTTTTTGATGCGCCGAGGATCCAGGCGACGGCGATTCCTGCGGTGAAGTTCTGCTTTTCCTTGACCAGCGGGCTGTCGGCGAAAACGGCGCCGCTCAGCGTATCCCATTTGGCGTAGCCGCCGATCCAGAAGCGCGGGTAGCGCTTGCTCAGTGCAGCGATGAACTGGGCGCCCGCGTATCCGCCGCCGGGGCTGTAGGCCGGCCTGTTCGCGGTGGCAAAAGCCGGATCGACGGCGTAGAAGTATTGGTTGTAGCGCCGGTCGGAAAATATCGGCCCTCCGAGGAGGCCGAGATTCAAACCCCTGTGTCCGAGGACGTCGCGGACGTCGAGGTTGACGTTCGGCTGGAACAGCCGGCCCGCACTCCTCGTGTGGGAGAAGTCCGTGGCAATGACTGCACGCACGGGCAAACGCAAATCCAGCTTTATCTTGCCGTCGTCTGAATGAAGCAGAAAGAGATTCAGTGAAGGTCCGATCTCCAGGGTGCCGTCCAGATCCGGCATGCCGCGCCTTGCTTCGTCGTCGCTGCTCTTCACGGGAACGGCCCCGTTGAGGCTCAGTTCCAGCTCGGCCCAGTCGCTGTGGAAGAACAGGCCGCGCATTCTGCGCTCGTCGATCTGCAGGATCTTTCCCCGGTAGACGAAATAGGGCGCAGGCAATACCCAGGTTTGGCGCTCGTTCGAGCCGCGGTAATGGGGGAAGTCGATGACGCCGATGCCCGCGCCCGCTTCCCAAAGCGGCAACTCTTCCGCGCGCGCGCCGCCGGCAGCCAAGCCCAGCAGGACCAGTCCCGCGCGGATCAGCTTGACGGTCGTCGAGGCGAGCGAAGGCGTCGTCGTCGGTTCTTGCACGGTCTTCGGGTTCTAGACTGGGGCCGCTTCGTCCCCGGGTTCCCGAATGGCCTGTCTGCGCCTTCTCCAGGCCATCAGGCTTTTTCTGAGCATGGCGGCACTGTGAAGGTAATACAGGACTTTGAGCACGATCAGCCTCAAGCCCACCGGCGTGCCGCGAAAGACATCGCCGGCCAGCAGCGACAGCAAGGCTTCCTGCAGGCGGAAGCGGTTGCTCGGGTTCATGAAAAGATCGCGCAGAGCCGGTGTCGTGACCCGGTAGATGAACCAGGAGAATGCCTGCAGGCCGCGGCGCGTGCTCGCATCGAAGGCTTTCAGTGCGCCCGGCGCGTCCTGCGGCCTGTCGAGGCAGATCTCGATGGCGTCCGCTCCCGAGAACGCGCCCTGCATGGCGAGGAAGACTCCCGACGAGAACACCGGATCGATGAAGGCAAATGCGTCGCCCAGCATGAGGTAATTGCGGCCCGTCATGCGCTTGGAGATGTAGGAATAGTTGCCTGTCGCGGTGACCGGGGAGGTCAGAGTGGCATGGCGCAGCCGCTCGGTCAGCGCCGGGCAAAGTGCAATGGTGTCCAGCAGGAACTGCCGCGGATCGGTCTTGCGCGATTTCATGTAATAGGGCCAGCAAACCGCGCCGATGCTGGTGGCGCCATCCGACAGGGGAATGAACCAGAACCAGCCGTGGTCGAACCAGAAGACGGTGATGTTGCCCTCGGCCTTTCCGCTCAGCCGCGCTGCCCCGGAGAAGTGGCCGAACAGGGCGGCGCTGTTGTGCTTCTTGTTGCGCTGCTTGATGCCGAATCGGCCGGCGAGGAAGGTGTCGCGGCCGGAGGCGTCGACCACGAATCTCGTTTGCCAATGCTGCTCACTGCCGTCCTCGTGCCGCGCGCTCACCGTCGCGCCGTCGGAATGAAAATCGATTCCGGTGACGCGGCAACCCTCGATGGTCCTGGCCCCCTTGCGCGCGGCGTTGCGGAACAGTATCTGATCGAAATCGGAGCGGCGCACCTGATAGGCGGCAGGGAAGGACTTGTCCCAGGCATCGGCGAAATCGAAGCTGGATGACTTGCCGTGCCAGGGCGACACGAATTCGGCCCCGTACTTGGGCATGCCGATGCGTTCGACCTCCGCCGCCACGCCCAACTGCTCGAACAGCGGCATGTTGAGCGGCAGCAGGGACTCGCCGATATGAAAGCGCGGGTGCCGGGCTTTTTCGATCATGACGACATCGCGCCCGCGTTCGGCGAGCAGCGCGGATACCGTCGATCCCGCCGGACCGCCACCGATCACCAGAACATCGCACTGCGCCCCGGTGCCGGAGTCGGTGTCAGCAGGTTCGAGCATTTCCTCTACCTCCGGATCGGGACGCGACGACGTGATTGACCGAAAACCTGCCGGACCCGGGGTTGCCGGCCGGCAATCAAACGATTTTAGCAGACCGCTGTCGCATTACCGGTATCGGAGTTCCGAGGATGGCTCGAAATTGCCTGAATTGCAACGCGGAAAACCAACCGACCGACAGGCAAGATAGAATCCTGTCTTGCTGAGTATGGTACCGAGGAAGGGACTCGAACCCCCACAGTGTTGCCACCGCTAGGACCTGAACCTAGTGCGTCTACCAATTCCGCCACCTCGGCCCGAAGCGCGCGATTTTATAGGAACTCGCAGAATTGTCAATGAAAAACCCCCGCCGGGCAGGCGCCAAAGACCCGCATCTTGAACGCGAAGCGGCGCGCTACGAGAACCCGATAGCAAGCCGCGAATTCATTCTGCAGACGCTCGCGGATGCCGGCGTGCCGCTCGCCGATGAAGAGCTTGCGCGCCGCGTCGGCATCGGGCCGCACGAGCACGAGCCGTTCGAGCGGCGCATCGCTGCGATGGAGCGCAGCGGCCAGGTCCTGCGCAACCGCAAGGGCGCGATCCTGGCCGCAAACAAGCTCGACCTCATCACCGGGCGCGTCGAAGGGCACCCCGACGGCTACGGTTTCGTCGTCTCCGAGGAAGGATCGGATCTTTACCTCGGGCCGCGCGAGATGAAGAAGGTTCTGCACGGCGACCGCGTCATGGTGCGCGAGGCGGGCGCCGACCGGCGCGGCCGCAGGGAAGGCACGATCGTCGAAGTCATCGAGCGTGCCAACAGCCGCGTCGTCGGGCGGCTGCACCGCGAGCATCAGTTCCTGTTCGTGCGGGCGGCCGACCGGCGCATCAGTCAGGACATCCTGATTGCGCCGGAGGACACGGGCGATGCGCAACCGGGGCAGGTCGTCGTCGCCGAGTTGACGGCGCAGCCCGACGGCAACACGCAGCCGATCGGTCGCATCGCCGAGGTGCTGGGCAGCGCTACAGACCCGGGAATCGAGATCGAGATCGCTCTTCGAAAACACGACCTCCCGTTCGAATTCTCCGCGCATGCCGAGGCGCTCGCGGCGAAATTCCCCGATGTGCCGCGCACGGACGACCTCGCCGGCCGCGAGGATCTGCGCTCCCTGCCTCTGGTGACCATCGACGGCGAGACGGCGAGAGACTTCGACGATGCCGTCTACTGTGAGAGGGATGGACGGGAATTCAGGCTGATCGTCGCCATCGCCGATGTCAGCCACTACGTGCGCGACAGCGATGCCCTCGACCTCGAGGCGCGCGAGCGCGGCAACTCGGTGTATTTCCCGCGCCGGGTCATTCCGATGCTGCCCGAGCGCCTCTCGAATGGCCTGTGCTCGCTCAACCCGGAGGTGGACCGCCTGTGCATGGCCTGCGAAATGACCATCGCGCCGGACGGCGGGATCGGGCACCACCGTTTCTATCCGGCGGTGATGCGCTCGCGCGCACGGCTCACTTACACCATCGTCGCCGCCGCGCTCGCCCATCCGCATGGCGAGGCGGCGCGCAAGCTGAAGGACCTCCTTCCCCAGTTGCAATTGCTGGAGCAGCTTTTCAAGGCGCTGCTGAAGGCGCGCGAGCAGCGCGGCGCGATCGATTTCGAGACGGTCGAGACCGAGTTTCTGTTCGACGACAAGGAGCGCCTGAAGCGCATTGTCAAGGTCGAGCGCAACGACGCGCACCGGATCATCGAGGAGTGCATGCTGGCGGCCAATGTGTGCGCATCGGATTTCCTCTCCAAGCATGAGCATGCGGCGCTGTTTCGGGTGCACGAAGGGCCGACGCCGGAGAAGCTGGAGAAACTGCGCGAGTTCCTGAAGGAGTTCGGGCTGCAGTTACCGGGAGGCGAAAAGCCCACGGCGAAGGATTACGCGCGCCTGCTGGAGGCGATCCGCAAGCGTCCGGATGTTCAGTTGCTGCAGACCGTGCTGCTGCGGTCGCTGCAGCAGGCGCAGTACAGCCCGGAGAACGTCGGCCATTTCGGTCTTGCCTACGAGCATTACACCCACTTCACTTCGCCGATCCGGCGCTATCCCGACCTGCTCGTGCACCGGGCCATCAAGGCGGTGCTGAAGCGCGAACGCTACAACCCGGGTAAATGGAAGGATTTGGGGATGCACTGCTCGCAGACCGAGCGCCGCGCCGACGACGCCACGCGCGAAGTGGCCGCCTGGCTCAAGTGCTACTACATGCGCGACCGCGTCGGCGAGGAGTTCGAGGGCTCGGTGTCCGCGGTGACGAGTTTCGGCATTTTCGTCGCGCTGGATGACGTCTATGTCGAGGGGCTGGTGCACATCTCGGAGCTGGGGCAGGACTACTTCCACTTCGACGCCACCAAGCATCAGCTTCTCGGCGATCGCACCCGGAAGAGTTTTCGCCTTGCCGACCGCGTGAAAGTGAAGATCGTGCGCGTCGATCTTGAGACCAGCCGCATCGATTTCGTGCTCGTCGACAGCCCGGGACATGCGGCGCAAAAGTCCCGTCCGGTTCGACGCCGTGCAAGGGGATAAAGGGCCGGCGGGCGCCGAATGAAGCCCACGCGCGCCGTCTTCGGTTTCCACGCGGTGCTCGCGCGGCTGCGTGCCGATCCGTCCTCGGTCATCGAGATATTTCTCGATGAAAATCGCAAGGACGCGCGCGCGAAGGATCTCGTCGCGGCTGCGGAAAAAGCCGGCGTGCAGTTGCTGCGCGTTCCCACCAGGCGCCTCGACGGTTTCTACGGCGGCGGCCGTCACCAGGGCGTGGTGGCGATTGCGCACGAGGCCAGCGCGCAGGAGAGCCTGGAGGACCGCCTCGATTCGCTCAAAGAGCCGCCGCTCCTGCTGGTGCTCGACGGCGTCACCGACCCGCACAATCTCGGTGCCTGCTTGCGGGTGGCCGATGCTGCCGGCGCGCACGCGGTGATTGCGCCCAAGGATCGTGCCGCCGGCATCAGCGCCACGGTGTCGAAGGTCGCGAGCGGGGCGGCCGAGTCGGTGCCGTACTACATGGTGACGAATCTCGCCCGCACGCTCGATGAGCTGAAGGAGCGCAACATCTGGATCGTCGGCGCCGACGAGCGTGCCGCGAAGACGCTCTACGACGCGGAGCTGCCGCCGTCGATCGCCTGGGTGCTGGGTGCCGAAGGAGAGGGCATGCGCCGCCTCACGCGCGAGCGCTGCGACCTGCTCGTCAAGATCCCCATGCGCGGGCAAGTCGAGAGCCTGAACGTTTCCGTGGCGAGCGGTGTGTGCCTGTTCGAGTCGCTGCGACGCCGGCGCGGAACCTGAGGAGGATACCGATGACCTCCGGCCCCACACCGCCGTTCCGCGCCGATCACGTCGGCAGCCTGCTGCGCCCGCCGGAACTTCTCGCCGCGCGCGAGCGCCTGCAGCAAGGCGAGATCGGCGCTGACGATCTGCGTGCCATCGAGGACCAATGCATCCGCGGGGCGGTGGCGATGCAGGAGCAGTCGGGCCTGCGCTCGATCACCGACGGCGAGTTCCGCCGCGCCGTGTACCACGTCGATTTTCTTTCACGGCTCGGCGGAATCGAGCACAAGCGCGTTGCCTGGGCGGGCGGTGACGGGATGAAATTCAAGGACAGGGGCGCGCAGCCGATCGCGCAGCAGCCGCCCTCGATGATGGTGGTCACCGGCAAGGTCCGGCGCACGCAGCCGATCCTCGTCGATCACTTTGCTTTCCTCAAGTCGGTGACGAAGCAGACGCCCAAGATGTGCGTGCCGACGCCGGGCCACCTGCACCTGCGTGCCGGCCGCGCGAGCATTCCCGAGAGCGTCTATCCGGACCTGGATGAATTCTGGCGCGACATCAGCGCCGCGATCCGCGAGGAGCTGCTCGATCTCCACGCCGCCGGCTGCCGCTATGTGCAACTGGACGAAACCTGCTTCGCCACGCTGACAGACGCCGGCGTGCGCGACGAGATACGCCGGCGTGGCGAGGACCCCGACGCGCTGCCGGCCGTGTACGCCAACATGATCAACATGATTGTCGCCGAGCGGCCGGCCGACCTGTGCGTGGTGATGCACACCTGCCGCGGCAATTTCAGGAGCAGCTGGATGGCCTCGGGCGGCTACGATGCAGTGGCGGAAGCGGTGTTCGAGACGGTGAACGTGGACGGGCTGTTCCTCGAATACGACGACGAACGCTCAGGCGGCTTCGGGCCGCTGCGCCATGTGCCGCGCGAGCGCAAGGTCGTGCTCGGGCTGGTGAGTTCGAAGACCGGCAGGCTCGAGAGCAAGGACGAGCTGAAGCGCCGCATCGACGCGGCGTCGAAGCATTTTCCCATCGAGAACCTCGGCCTCTCGCCGCAATGCGGCTTCGCCAGCACCCTGCACGGCAACCAGCTCAGCCAGGACGACCAGCGCCGCAAACTCGATCTTGTCGTCGAGGTGGCCGATTCCGTCTGGGGCAGCGCGTAGCGCCCGCCGCGTTTCCGCGCGCGTTTCGCCTTCCAGCGGGTCAACCACCTGAAAATCCGGGGATATTCCGAATTCCGAAACGACCGTTGTCTTCAACACCGCTCCGGCCCCGTCCCTGCGCCGCTTGCGTACTGACGCCTGTTCCTGTTAGAATTCAATCACTTCGACGAACGACCGCTCCGGCGGTCGTTTTGTTTCAACAATTCATCAACCCTGTCGCACAGGCGTCGTCCGCGTCGCAACGGACGAGGAAGCGGGCGGCTTAATCCATAGGGAGATCGCATGCGACACTACGAAATCTGTTTCATCGTCCATCCGGACCAGAGCGAGCAGGTGCCGGCCATGATCGAGCGTTATCGCGCCACGGTGACCTCGAGAAACGGCAAGATCCACCGTCTCGAGGACTGGGGCCGCAGGCAACTCGCCTATCTCGTCTCGAAAGTGCACAAGGCGCACTACGTGCTCATGAACATCGAGTGCGACGCCGAGACGCTCAACGAGCTCGAGCACTCGTTCAAATTCAACGACGCCGTGCTGCGCCACCTGATCATGAAGATGGATCGCGCCTGGACCACGCCTTCGCCGATGATGAAAGAGGAGAAGGCCAGGTCCGTCCTCAACGCTGGCGAAGCGGGCAAGCCCGTGCCCGTGCCCGCGCCCGCGCCCGAGCCCGAGCCCGAGGCGCAGGCCGGGGCCTGAACGCGTTGGCGCAGGAGAACCGGGTCGTTCTCTGCGGCAGGCTGGTCGAGCTGGATACGTTGCGGCACACCCCGGGCGGCGTGCCAGTGGTGAAATTCCGGCTCCACCACGAATCGTCGCAGACCGAGGCCGGCGGCCCGCGCAAGATCGAATGTGAGATCGCCGCGGTGGCGTTCGAGCGGGAAGCAAAGCTCCTCGCCGCCGCGAAACTTGGAAGCAATGTGAGAGTAACCGGATTTCTTACCGCGAAGGGCCGCACCAGCAGAACGCCGGTGCTGCACGCGACGGAAATCGATTTCGAACAAGGAGAGTAATCATGCCCCCACCCAGAGGCAGAGGCGGTTTCGGCAAAGGCAAGGGAAAAGGCAAGGGCCGCGACAACAAGCGCGACAGCAAGGGCGCGAAGCAGCTGTTCAAGCGCCGCAAGTTCTGCCGCTTCACCGCGGAGAAGATCGAGTGGATCGATTACAAGGACGTCGATCTGCTCAAGGACTTCATCGGCGAGAACGGCAAGCTCATCCCGGCGCGCATCACCGGCACGCGTACCCACTATCAGCGGCAGTTGTCGGCGGCGGTCAAGCGGGCGCGGTTCATGGCGCTGCTGCCGTACACCGACCTGCACTGAAGGAGCGCCCCCCATGCAAGTGATTCTTCTGGAAAAGGTCATCAACCTCGGCGGTCTCGGCGACGTCGTCAAAGTGAAGAACGGCTACGCGCGCAACTACCTGCTGCCGAAAGGCAGGGCGAAGCGTGCCACACCCGAGAACCTCGCCGAGTTCGAGAAAACGCGTACCGAGCTCGAGCGTACGCAGGCCGAGCAACTCGCGGCGGCGCAGGCGAAGGGCGCGAAGCTCGACGGCCTCATGGTGCAGATCACGCAGAAGGCGGGCGTGGACGGACGTCTGTTCGGCTCGGTCACGACCTTCGACATCGTCGAGGCGCTGAAAGCACAGGGCTTCGAGGTGGAGCGTTCGATGATCCGTCTGCCCGAGGGGCCGCTGAAGCAGGTCGGCGATAGCTCGATCGCGATCGCGCTGCACGGCGACGTGGTCGTGCACATCACCGTCTCGGTGCTGGGCGAGTCTGTGTAGCGACAAAAGCGTAAGTTTCTGTTTCCGCATTTATTTCCGCATTTGTTCCCGCGAGCCGCGGTTGCGGTGTAGAATTTTTCGCGACACGTTCCGAATTTTCCCATGGCCCAGCCCGCGCCGCAAACCGCCCAGGATCCGCAACTCCTGAACCTGAAGGTGCCGCCGCACTCGATCGAAGCGGAGCAGTCGGTGCTGGGCGGCCTGCTCATCGACAACGGCGCCTTCGACAGGGTCGCCGACGTCGTCTCGGATGGCAACTTCTACCGCGACGACCACCGTCGCATCTTCCGCCACATCGTTCGCCTGGTCGAGAGGGGCAAGCCCGCCGACGTCGTCACGGTCGATGAGGCGATCAAGGGCAGCGAGGACAAGGACAAGACCGGCGGGCTCGCCTATCTCGCCGCGCTTGCCTCGAACACGCCCTCCGCGCACAACATCCGGCGCTACGCCGAGATCGTGCGCGAGCGCGCCATCATGCGAAAGCTGGTCGAGGTCGGTACCGAGATCGCCGACACCGCGTTCAACCCGAGGGGCAAGGAGGTCGGGCAGCTGCTCGACGAAGCCGAGTCCAAGGTGTTCCAGATCGCCGAAGCCGGCGCGCGAACACGCCAGGGTTTCATCGAGATCCAGCCGCTGCTGACGCAGGTGATGGAGCGCATCGACATGCTCTATCACAAGGACAACCCCTCCGACATCACCGGCATTCCAACCGGCTACCACGACCTCGACCAGCGCACCTCGGGGCTGCAGCCCGGCGATCTTATCATCATCGCCGGGCGTCCCTCGATGGGCAAGACCGCGCTCGCGCTCAACATGGCCGAGCACGTCGCGGTGGAGAACCGGCTGCCGGTCGCGGTGTTCAGCATGGAAATGTCCGGCACCCAGCTCGCCATGCGCATGCTCGGCTCGATCGGCCATCTCGATCAGCACAAGCTGCGCACCGGGCGGCTGTCGGACGAGGACTGGAACCGGCTCACCAACGCGGTGGGCAAGCTGCACGATGCGCCCATTCACATCGACGAGACGCCGGCGCTGAACGCGCTCGAGCTGCGCGCCCGGGCGCGGCGGCTGCACCGGCAGTACGGCACGCTCGGGCTGATCGTGGTCGACTATCTGCAGCTCATGGAATCCACGAAAGAAGGCGAGAACCGCGCCACCGAGATCTCGGAGATCTCGCGCTCGCTCAAGGCGCTGGCCAAGGAGTTGAAGGTGCCGGTGGTGGCGTTGTCACAGCTCAATCGTGCGCTGGAGCAGCGGCCGAACAAGCGCCCGCAGATGGCGGACCTGCGCGAATCCGGCGCCATCGAACAGGATGCGGATCTGATCCTCGCCATCTACCGCGACGAGGTGTACAACCCGGACACCCCGGAGAAGGGCGTCGCGGAAATCAATATTCTCAAGCAGCGCAACGGACCGATCGGAACGACCAAGCTGACGTTCCTGGGCGAATACACAAGGTTCGAGAACTACGCCGAGCCCGGGAAGTTCTAGCTTCCCCAGCTGCTTCGGAGTTCCGCGGCGCGATCCCAGAAGTTCGGCATCACGCTGTTGTGATAACCGGAAATGAAAGGCCGCGCCGCGCCGGTCGCTTCATCGAAAATGTGGCGGCTCACCGCGCCGATATTGGCGCCATAAACGTGGATGCTGACGGCGGGACGGTCGCTCAGGGCGTTGGCGACAACGTGTATGTCGCCGATGCCGGGTGACACCTTGTCGATCTGGCCGGACTCGACGCGGTGCTCGCCGGTCATGCGCATCGGCCTGCCGGGTCGGGGCGGTGCGTATTCGTGGCACCACTCCGCCCCGCGCATCATCCCCACCATGCCCCAGACGGTGTGGTCGTGCACGGGAGACTTCTGCCCCGGCCCCCAGACAAAGCTGACTACCGAGAAGCGCTCCTGCGGATCGCAGTAGAGCAGGTACTGGCGGTAAGACTCGGCCGATGCCGCTGCGAATTCGTCGGGCAGCCAGTCGTCGTGGGATACAAGCGCGGAGAGCAGTTCGCCGCCCTCGGAGAAAATGCGCGCTTCGTCCGCGCCGGTGGTTGAGACCAGCAGGGTGAACCGCGCGATGAACTCGCGAAAACGGTGGTAGTTCTTCACGGCGTTGCGTCCCAATGTGCGGGCAATTCTGCATGTTACCGGTTGGGCGGATGGATTTTCCATGCCTGCATCGAAGCGGCCGATTACGACTTGACATAGTAGAGAATAAGACGTATTCTCATTCTCATTATGGCTGCTCTCCCACCTGCCATGAAACAGCAGACCAGCGTGGAACCCACATCTCGATCCGTACCGCGCCGGATCCGCAGCGAAGCGCTGCTGCTGGGCAATAAGGAGGTGGTCATCGAACACGCCGGCAGGCGTTACCGCCTGTGCCTGACCAGCAAGGGGAAGCTGATTCTGATGGCGTAAGGCAGTGTTTGCGAAGATATGTGTAGCAAGTATCGGACTGCGCAGGAGACACAATTGCGTCCCCTGCGCCGATGAATTCCCAAGCCAGCCAGTCAGCTTCGACGCTGAGTTAGCCAGCCAATTTTCGTAAAGATCGCTAACTCACTGCAGGAGTGACGATGAAAAGACCGTCCGTCGTACTGGCACTGGCAGCATGTTTTGTCGCAACGAATTCGTTTGCCGAACCCGGCGTCGAGGAAAAATTGCGAATTCTGGAACAGGAACTGGACGACCTCAAAGCGCAGATGCAAAAGTCAGCGCCGCAGAATCAGCCGTCCACGCGCCAGATTTCGCCGGATTATGCCTCGGCGCTCGACCGGGCCGAAGCCCTGACCAGCGGGGCCACCAGCTTTGTCGGCTATGGCGAAGCGGCTTATAGCAAGCTCCGCCAATCCGGCAATGCCACGGCCGACCTGACGCGCTTCGTGTTCGGCATTTACCACCGCTTCAACGACCGGCTCAGCTTCCAGTCGGAGGTCGAGTGGGAGCACGGCGTGGTGAGCAACGAGGACCGGGGCGAGTCCGAAATCGAGCAGGCCTGGCTCAACTACAAATTCAGCGACGAGGTCAACGTCAAAGGCGGCCTGTTCCTGATCCCGCTCGGCATCACCAACGAAACGCACGAGCCGCCGACTTACTACGGCGTATTTCGCAACGAAGTCGAAACGCGCATCATCCCGTCGACCTGGCGCGAGCTCGGTTTCGGCGTTCACGGCCTGGTCAGCGAAGGCCTCAGGTACGACGTCGGTTTCACGACGGGTTTCGACTCCGGCAAGATGGACGACCCGACTTTCGGCATTCAAAGCGCGCATCAGGAGGGACAACTTGCCAATGCCCATGACCTGAGCGCCTACGGCGCCCTCAATTACCGCAGGCCCGGACTGCTTCTCGGCGGCGGCGTCTTTACGGGGAATACCGGGCAGAACGGGCAAACCAACCCTTTGCTGAAGGGTGTGGCGGCGTCTTTGACCCTGTGGGATCTGCACGCAAAGTACAGCGTCGGCCGTCTCGATCTTCAGGCGCTCTATGCAGCCGGCACGCTCGGCGACGCCGACAAGCTGAACGCGGCGATCCTGGCAAGTCCGCCTGCTTCCGGGCCTTTTGCGGCGCCGAAATCGCTCAAGGGCGCTTACGTCCAGGCTGCTTATCACGCTTACAAACAAGGCGACTTCGATGCCGCGCCTTTCGTTCGCCTCGAGCGCTTCGACATCGCGCAGCAGGAGGATCCGGCCAACGGTCTCTTCCAGGACCCGAATAATTTCGAGCGGGTCAGGACCATCGGCATCAACTTCAAGATCCATCCGCAGGTCGTGCTGAAAACCGATGTTCAGCGCTACGCAACCGACAAAACCAAAAACCGGTTCGACATCGGCATCGGGTACATGTTCTGAGCGGAGTCGGCGATCATCAGCTCACAAGCCATGAACACGCCGACGGCGCCGAGTCCCGCCGGGGGAATGCGGCAATGAATTTCCACCGGCGTTATCTGGCGACGTTCCTTTTCGCGCTGACCGGCCTTTGCGGCGCCGGGGCGTCGCTCGGCCAGACATATCTGGAACCGCGGGAATTCATCGCGGACGTCCTGGGTTCCGTCCCGGCGCCGAAGACGCTCTGGCTCAACAGGGAGATGCAAAGCGAAGTCGCGGCGATACTCGGCCATCCTCCGCGGCAGTTGCGGCAGCGATATTGGTCCGTAAACGCCAAGAACGTGTGGATTCTGGACGAAACCGGGAAGGAAGATCTCATCACTGCGGGATTCGTCATCGTCAACGGCCGCATTGACCACGTGCGGGTGCTGGTCTATCGGGAGAGCCGGGGACAGGAAATCCGTTACCCGTCGTTCCTCGGGCAGTTCAAGGATTCGAAGCTGGCGGCCGGGGATCGTCTTGACCGCGATATTGACGGAATATCCGGGGCGACGCTGTCGGTCGCGGCGATGGAGCGCATGGCGCGACTCGCGCTTTATCTTGACGGGAAGAGCCGTTCCCAATGAACCGAAAACTGTTCCTGATCCGGATATTGCGGCGCTGGCATGCTCGTATCGGCGTCGCCGCCGTTGTGTTTCTGGTGTTTCTCGCGACGACCGGTCTTGCGCTCAATCACGGGACCATGCTCGGGCTCGACGGCGTGCGTGTCCACGCCGCGTGGCTTTCGGCCTGGTACGGCATCCGGAACAATCCGCCTGGCGGCGCTTTCGACGCCGGCGGCAGTGAACTCGTGTGGGGTAACTCCATTTGGCTTTTGAACCGGAAGGTCATCGCCGAGCAGGTTCCGGCGCCGCTGGGCATGGTGGAGGCGGCGGGAATTCTCTACATCGCCAGCGGTGTCGGTGTTTCCATGTATTTTCCGGACGGCCGGCTTGTCGATACGGTTGCGGCGGCAGCCTTGTCCGGCGGCGGGATCAGTGCCATCGGGTCCGGCAATGAGGGGGTCGCCCTCAGGGCCGGAAAAGGGAATTTCTGCAGTACCGACGGGATTGCATGGAAACCCTGCAGGGGCCAGGTCCGCTGGTCCGACATGAGAGCCTTGTCGGGTGCCGAGCAGCGGGCGCTTTCCGCACGGCTCTCCCCGGGCGTTGCCGCGCAGACCATCCTTTCCGATGTGCACAGCGGCCGGATCTTCGGGCGCTACGGTCCTCTGGTGATGGATGCTGCGGCCTTGATTCTGCTCGCATTGGGATTGAGCGGACTGTGGGTTTATTTCCGTGTTCCGCATCGCCGCTAGCCAAGCCGGGTCATCGCATGTTTTTCAAGCGTGACACCGCAGCGCAGAACACCCGCATCCGGGCAGGAGGACTCATTGCTGCCATGTGTCTGTTTTCGCTTGCCGGCGCCCCGGTGGCGTACGCCGGCGAACCCTTCTACCAGAGTCGCTCCTACGTATTCGGGACCCTGGCCACGGTCACCGTAAGCGGCGAGGCGGAGTCGAGCGCGCGTGAAGCGATCGCGGCCGTATTCGCTGACTTCGACCGCTTGCACTGGATGCTTCACGCGTGGAAACCCGGCGAATTGACGACGATCAACCAGGCCATTGCCGCCGGCAAGGCCCGGATTCCGGTGAACCGGGAGATCGCCGCCGTCATCCGGGACTCGACCCTGATTTCCGGGCAGTCGGGTGGCCTGTTCAATCCTGCGATCGGCCGCCTGGTCGGCCTGTGGGGTTTTCACAAGGACAGGCCGGCTGGAACAGCTCCGGATACCGATGACATCGCCAGGCTGGTCAATGCAAATCCCCGCATGCGCGACCTTCGCATCGATGACGGTACGTTGACCAGCAGGAACCCGGCCGTGCAGCTGGATTTTGGCGGTTATGCCAAGGGCTACGCTCTGGATCGCGCGGCAGGCATTCTGCGCCGCCGCGGGGTCAAGAACGCGCTGATCAATCTCGGCGGAAATCTCATGGCGCTCGGGCGCAAAGGCTCTGCATCATGGCGCGTGGGCCTGCAGAACCCGCGCGGTCCCGGCGTGCTGGCCACGCTCGAGTTGCGGGACGGGGAGGCGATCGGCACTTCGGGAGATTATCAGCGCTTCTATATCGTGAATGGCAGGCGCGTTGCCCACATAATCGACCCGCGTACGGGTTATCCGGTTCCTGACGTTCAGGCGGTCACCGTACTGATTTCCGGAGGGAAGCGCGCCGGCGTGCTGTCCGATGCCATGTCGAAGCCGATTTTCATCGAAGGCGTAAGCGGCTGGCGCGCCGCCGCAGCGAGGCTCGCTATCGGCCGCGTGCTGCTCGTCGATGATCGCGGAATCGTTCACTTGACCCGGGCGATGCGGAAGCGATTGATTTTTCCCGATTCGACATTGTCACTATCGATCCAGGACTGACCGGGTTTGTGAACGCGTCATCGCCTGGCTTGCTCCTCCGACGATGGCGTTTCGGTCAGGTGCCCCAGCCGCTGTTGGTGCGCAACCACTTGGCCAGATCCTCCGGCGGCATCGGCCGCGCAACGTGGTAGCCCTGGGCCTCGTCGCAGCGGTACGACGCGAGCTGATCCAGCGTGGCTGCGTCCTCGACGCCTTCGGCGATCACTGTGAGCCGCAGATTGTGTGCGAGCGCGATGGTCGATCTGACGATGATCGTGTCATGCACGCTGCGGGTCATTTGCCTGACAAACGACTGGTCGATCTTAAGCGCGTGCAATGGCAGCCGCCTCAGGTAGGCAAGCGACGAATAGCCGGTTCCGAAGTCGTCGATGGACAGACGCACCCCCATCGCGTGGATGCGCGTGAGTATGTTCATCGCGCGCTCGGGGTCGGCGATGATCGCGCTCTCGGTGATCTCCAGTTCAATTCCGTCCGGATCGGTTCCATAGCGGGCAAGCAGGCGCTTGATCTCACCCGGGCAGCCTTCGTCGATCAGGTGGCGCGCGGAAAAGTTCACCGCCACCCGCAACCGCATTCCCTGCTTGATCCAAAGATTCTGCTGCGCCAGCGCCGCTTCCAGTACCCACCAGGTGAGTGGACGGATGGATTCGCTCATTTCCGCTAGCGGAACGAACTGGGCAGGCGGCACCAAGCCGAGCGTGGGATGTTGCCATCTGACCAGCGCCTCCATCCCCACCAGCTTCTTCTGCGGGATGCTTACGCGCGGCTGGAAGTGCAGGACCAGCTGACTCTTGCGGATCGCCTCGCCCAGGTCAGTCATCATGGCAAGCCGTCGCGGCGAATGCGGGTCGAGCGCCGACTCATATACCGTCCATCCGCTGGTCAGACGTTTTGCGGCATACATTGCGACGTCGGCGTAGCGCAGAAGATCTGAAGCGTCACCCGCGTGATCGGGGCAAAGGGCAATGCCGATGCTTGCACTGATCTCCAGTCGCGTGCCTTCGACGTCGAAGGGGGCGTGGATCACTTCGAGAATGGTGCGGGCCACGCGTTCCGCGTCTTCGCGCCGCTCGATTCCCGCGAGCCAGACGGCGAACTCATCCCCGCCCAAGCGGCAGACCACTGCCTCGGTGCCCGCGTCCGGCGCATCGCGCAGGCGCTCCGCAAGCGTACGCAGCATGACATCGCCGACCTGGTGACCCAGGGTGTCATTGATCTCCTTGAAGCGGTCAAGGTCGATCAGCAGCATGGCCGAACGTCCGTGCTCGTGGGCCGGGTCCCGATGCCAGGATTCGATCCTGCGCTTGAGCAGCAGCCGGTTCGGCAATCCGGTAAGCGAATCGTGCATTGCGTGATGTTCCAGGAACGTGTGCTGACGCTGTCGCTCGAGTTCGGCCGAGGCGCGCATGGCGAAGATCCGGAGCATGCTCTCCGCGAGCTGCGTATTCTCCAGCGGCGAGCGAAACATGACGGCGATGAAGCCCAGCACCTGGTTGGACGAGTCGATCAGCGGACAGCCGACGTAGGCCTCGATGCCGTCTGCGGCAAGCAGGACATCGCCGGGGAACCGGCGCGCGACACCGCTCGGAAACGCACACAGGCCGCGACCGACGATCTGCGCGCACGGCGACGGAGCGAGATCGTACTCGAAGTTCTCGGCGGCCTGGCCGTCCCTCACCACCGCAATGGTGCGTACCCGGGAGGGATTCTCCGGGGTGAGCTCTCCGATGAATGCGAAATCGGCGCCGAGGCCATTGGCGAGATGGTTGACCAGGGAGCGGAAAAAACTCTCCCCGGTTTCCGCGGCCACGCCCTGCGCGATGTTGAACAGAAGCGCTTCGTGCGTCTTGCGCGCGGTGACGTCGCGGCAGATTGTCACCAGACAGTCCTCTTCGCCGATGCGGATCCGTTCCGAGAAAGCCTGGAATGCGCGCACCTCGCCCGAGCGCATGCGGAGCTGTACTGCGACTTCGCGCTCCGATCCGGTTTCGGCGATTCCGGCAGTCCACTCGTCGCGATTGCGTTCGTCGATCCACAGCCCGATCTCGAGCGTGGTCTTGCCGATGACTTCTTCGGCACGGTATCCCGAGAAGATCTCGAAACTGCGGTTGACCTCGATCAGGCGCCCGTCCTCGAAGCGGCTGATCACCACCCAGTCCGGGCTTGCCCGGAAGGCGCGAAGGAAGCGCTGTTCCGATGCATCCGGCAGTTTCTCGGCGGCCGGACCCGCCGTGAACTGATCGGACACGTCGACGAAGGCGCCGATAAGCCGCACAGGTTTTGATGCGGCGTCGCGTATTACCTCGGCGTGCACCATGCACCAACGCACGCCATTGTCGGCGGTGCGGACGCGGAGCACCGCTGGTTTCGGGAGTATTCCCTGCGCCGCCTGCGCGAAAATATGTTTCGCCTCCTCGCGTTCGTCCGGATCCACCAAGGCGATGAAATCGCCGGACTTGTGGAGTGGGAATTCACGCGCATAACCAAGCATCACCGCGAAATTTCCGGCGGTAAGCCGGTCCTGGAGCGGGTCCCATTCCCAAAGCGCGAAGCGGCCTGCCTTCAGGACTTCCCCGACCGTGCGCTTGACAAAGCGGTCAGCAAGCTTCGAAAGAATCCGGCTTGCGGCAGCATTTTGATCCTTGCTTTTCATCATCTCGATTCCGACCTGGCGCGGGCAGCATTCTGAACCAATTTGGAGACCGAAGGAGTTTTTTCTGTCGCGGCGGGTGGATTATTGACTTGAGTCAAATCTGCAGAAACGAAAACGCGGGACCTTGCCACGCGTCATGTGCGCCGAAAACCGGAAACAAAAAAGGCCCCGTTCGGGGCCTTTAACCGAATCCGCACAGGGATCAATTCAACCGGACGTACTCGTAGTCGACCGCCAGATTGTTGATGCCGCGCTCCGGCGGCGCGATCCATGCGGCCATCTTGCCGGGCACGACCACGCGCTGCATCAGGCTCTTCACGAATGCCCTGTCGGATGCGCTCGGGACCCACCCCGGCAGGCGGCGCTCGAACTCCTCGCGGCCGATCGGATTGCCTTCGAGGTCGGTCGGCACGTTGGCCCACGAGCCGATCCCGCGGTGGAAGCGGCTGCTCGGCAGCTTGAGCTCGAAATCGCAGCCGGCGCGCTTGATCTGCATGTTCCAGCGCTTCAGGCCGATCTCGCAGTCCTTGACGTAGGCGTTGCGCACGACTTCGTTCATGGCGTTGCGCATGCCCACGGTTTCATTGCGCAGGCCGCCCTTGCCGTCGGGGGTCTCCAGCTCGAAACTCGCATCGGTGCAGACATGGTCCTGGTATTGCGTGGTCTCGTCCGGCCGGCCCTTGATGCCGTTGGCGAAGCTCGATGCGGCGTTCGATGAAACCTCGGAGCCGAACAGGTCGAGCGAGGAGCTGAACCAGAAATTGAGATAGCGCTGCACCAGCGGCAGATCCACCGCGCCCTGGCGGCGCACCGCGTCCGGGTCATCGCCGCCGATTTCCTTCATCACCTCGATCGCACGCTTCACCACCCGCCCGATGCCGGTCTCGCCGACGAACATGTGGTGCGCTTCTTCTGTCAGCATGAAGCGGCAGGTGCGCGCGAGCGGATCGAACGAGGACTCGGCGAGGCTCTTCAGCTGGAACTTGCCGTCGCGGTCGGTGAAGTACGTAAAACAGAAAAACGACAGCCAGTCCTCGATCGGCTCGTTGAAAGTGGCGAGGATGCGCGGCTTGTCGGCGTCGCCGGAATGGCGCGCGAGCAGCTCCTCGGCTTCTTCGCGGCCGTCGCGGCCGAAATGGGCGTGCAGCAGGTACACCATCGCCCAAAGGTGCCGGCCTTCCTCGACGTTGACCTGGAACAGGTTGCGCAGATCGTAAAGCGAAGGGCAGGTGTGGCCGAGAAGATGCTGCTGCTCGACCGAAGCCGGCTCGGTGTCGCCCTGCGTGACGATCAGGCGCCGGAATTGCGAGCGGTACTCGCCGGGCACCTGCTGCCATGCGGGCTGGCCGTAGAAGTCGCCAAAGCCGACGGTGCGGTCCGCAATCGGGTCGGCGAGAAAAATTCCCCAGCGGTAGTCGGGCATTTTCACCGCGCCGTAATGCGCCCAGCCTTTTGCGTCGACGCCGATCGCCGTGCGCAGATACACGTCGGACGAGGCAAAATCGTTCGGGCCCATGTCGCGCCACCAGTCGAGGAACTTCGGCTGCCAGTGCTCGAGCGCGCGCTGCAGCGTGCGGTCGTTGGCGAGATCGACGTTGTTGGGGATTTTTTCGCTGTAATTGATTGACATGATTGATTCCTTGGTTAGTCCGTCGTCCCCGCGGAAGCGGGGACCCAGCGGCTTTCACAAACGACGCTGGATTCCCGCTTGGCCGTTCCTCGAAACTCGCCTTCGCTCGTTTTCGCGGGAATGACGACAATGATCAAACTCGCTCCCAGTTGAATTTCGCTTTCGAGCCGGTGCCGAACGTTTTCAGCGCACCGTGCTCGCCGACGGCGTTCGGCCGGTTGAAGATCCAGTTCTGCCAGGCGCTGAGCCGGCCGAAGATGCGCGTCTCCATGGTCTCCTTGCCGGAGAAGCGCAGGCTCGCCTCCATGCCGGTGAGCGCGTCGGGCGAGAGGCTGGTGCGCTCCTCGATGGCGATGCGCACTTCCTCGTCCCAGTCGAGATCGTCGGGCGTGAACGTCACCAGCCCCAGCCCCGCCGCGACCCTGGCGATGAGCGTCTCGCCGATGAGCGGGCGCGCGATCTCGACCGGCTTTTCCTCGCCGCAAAAGCGGGCGGCGAGGCGCGTCTCATCGCTCACCATCGGATAGGCGCCGAAATTCATCGCCGACAGCGCGATCGCCGGCGGCGCCGGCTCCTCGTCGGGGAGCTGCAGCATGTAGCTGCGGTCGGCGGCAAGCGCGAGCTCGAGCAGCGTGCCGGCGAAGCACGAACCCTGGTCGATGATCGCGAACATCGTGCGCGAGGACACATCCAGCCTGGCGAAGGTGCGGCGCAGGAGGCCGACCGTCTGGCGCACCAGCCAGTGCTCCCCGTTCTCCTCGAGGGTCTTGTCCACGGCGAGGACCTTGTCCGCGTCGCCGCGCGTCTTCAGCTGCCAGGTGCCGATTTCAAGATCATTGGTCCGCAGCATCAGGATGGCGTCGTCGAGCTCGCGCGCCATGGCGAGCGGCCACCACAACGCGCCGGCCGCCTCGATCGCGCCGATGTTCGCGGGCGGGTTCTGCCTGGGCGCATAGACGGTGAGCGTGGCGACGCGCGCCTTGCGGTCGATGACGACGTCGACGTTGTCGTAATGGTAGCCGCTGGCGTCGATGGCGCGTTTCAGCGGCGTCAGCGTCACGCCCTTGCCGCCGTGGCGCGAGCTCTGGCCGGCGAGTGCCGCGACGCGCGCCTTCACCGCGTCCTTGAAGCCTTGGGGCTTGGCGATATGGTCGACCAGCTTCCATTGCCTGGCGCGGTCGGCGCGCACGCCCTCGGTGGTGGTGCAGAACACGTCGGCGAGGTCGCGCCGCACTTTGCGCTTGTCGGTGATGCGCGTGAGGCCGCCGGTGCCCGGCAGCACGCCGAGCAGCGGCACTTCGGGCAGGCTCACCGTCGAGGAGCGGTCATCGATCATCAGGATCTCGTCGCAGGCGAGCGCGAGCTCGTAGCCGCCGCCCGCGACCGTGCCGTTCACCGCGGCGAGGAATCTCAGCCCTTCGTTGCGGCTCGAGTCCTCGATGCCGTTGCGGGTCTCGTTGGTGAACTTGCAGAAGTTCACTTTCCACGCGTGCGTGGAGAGGCCGAGCATGTAGATATTGGCGCCGGAGCAGAACATGCGCTCGCGGGCGGAGGTGAGGACCACGCACTTCACCTCGGGATGCTCGAAGCGGATGCGCTGCAGCGCATCGTAGAGCTCGATGTCCACGCCGAGGTCATACGAGTTGAGCTTCAGCTTGTAGCCGGGCCTGATGCCCTTGTCCTCGTTCACGTCCATCGACAGCGTCGCCACCGGGCCCTCGAACGCGAGGCGCCAGTGGATGTAGCGGTCGGGATGCGTGTCGTAGGTGACGAGGGCGGGTGTCGGGTTCGATTCCAGTACGGCGTTCATGATCTCTCCTGGTGCCGGGGAAGGGCCGTGCCCGTTCGCAGCGTTCATTTATGCGGAGACTGCTTTACGCAGCGCCGCGAGGCTTTGTTCCGGCGTGCGTCCCGCAGTGTCCACGGTGACGTCGGCCTGGCCGTAGAGCGCGGCGCGGCCGACGAGGATGCGGCGCAGGTCTTCCATGGCTTCATCGTTGCCGGCCATCGGGCGGGTGTCGCCCTGCGCGACCACGCGCAGCATGTGTTCCTCGGGCTCGGCCCTGAGCCAGACGGTGAAGCAGGTCGAGAGCAGAAGATCGTAGGTGCCCGGCTCCGAGACGATGCTGCCGCCGGTGGCGATCACGGCGCGCTCGTTTTTCTCCAGCACTTTCTCGAGGCAGCGGCGCTCGTAGCGGCGGTAGCCGGCCTGCCCGTAGAGCAGGAAAATCTCCGACAGGCTGGTGCCCGCCTCGCGCTCGATCTCGCGGTCCAGTTCGATGAACGGAGCGTCGAGCGTCTTGGCGAGGCGAACGCCGAGCGTGGACTTGCCGGCCCCGCGCAGACCGATCAGCGCGATGCGTTTCATGCGCCCGGCGCGGGCGCTGCCGTAATCGCGCACCAGTTGCGAGCGCACCGCGGCCAGCTTCTGGCGCGGCAGGCGCTTGAGGAATTGCCCGATGAGGGTCAGCTCCACCGCCTGGTCCGACTCTTCCTGCATCAGCTCGATCAGGGGCAGGTTGAGCGCGGCGGCGATCTGCCGCAGGAGCAGGATGGAAATGTTGCCCTGGCCGGCTTCGAGCTGGGCGATGTAGCGCTCGGAAACGCCGGAATCGCGGGCGAGGAGCCGGCGCGTCATGCCGCGCCGGGCGCGCGCCTCGCGCACCCGCTCGCCCAGCATCGCCAGGTAGCCGCGCTCGACATCGGCTTCGCTTTCTCTTTTTGAGACAGCGTCTTGCATAGTTTTCTTAAGGGAGGTTGCGGCCCGGTTCATCGCATGCAATATAGTGCTTGCTTGAAAATAACGATGCAATATAATGCATATCGGCGGGAAAGGCAACTTGAAAAATGGAGCACGGGAAGTGGCGCTCGAACTGACCCTATTGGTAGGCACGATGACCGGCACGGCGCAACTCGTCGCCCAGGAGCTCGAGTTGACGCTCGATGACGGCGAGACGCGCGTCCACACCCAGGTCATGGACGGCCTCGACGCCGGCGTGTTCGCGGGTGGCGGGCTGTTCCTCGTCTGCACCTCGACCTACGGGCAGGGCGACGTGCCCGACAACGCCAAGGCGCTGTATGAATCGCTGCAGAGCGCGCGCCCCGATCTTTCCAGGGTGAGCTACGGCGTGATCGCGCTCGGCGACCGCACCTACGCCGAAACCTTCTGCAATGGAGGCAAACGCTTCGACGCGATCCTCGCGGAGCTGGGCGCGAAGCGCATCGGCGAACTCATGCTGCACGACGCCAGCGCCGGAACGATGCCGGAGGAAGTCGCGGTCGAATGGATCGCGGGCTGGATGGAGCAGGTGAAGTCGGCGCGGACCTGCGCGGCGTGATCCGGCAATGACGCCCGACCGGTTTCGCGAGCTGCTTCTGCCGCTGGTTCGCTCCATTGCCGGCCAGCCGCTCGACCCGCGGCTGGAGCGCGCGCTCAGTGCGGAATTTCCGCCCGAAAGCGCGCCTTTCGGGCGGATCAGGAGCGCCTGCCTCGACGCCATTTCGGCGGGCTGGATGTGCTCGCAAGGCGAGGGCAAGCGCAAGTTCGGGCGCGTATTCGAGCCCGCGCCCGACCTGGGCGGGTTCAGCGTGGATGTCGTCGACATCACCGATCTGGTCGGAAACCACCACCGGCATCCCACGGGGGAGATTGATATGATCATGCCCATGGCGCCCGCGGCGAAGTTCGATGGCTGCGGCGCAGGCTGGCTGGTCTACGCCCCGGACTCGGCGCACAAGCCCACCGTGACCGGAGGCCGTGCGCTGGTTCTCTATCTCTTGCCGCAGGGCAGGATCGAGTGGAGCAGCCGATAGCATCGCCGCAAGGGAGGCCAGGCTCGCGGCGTGATTGGAACTTCCGCGAAGCGTGCGCGGCGCTTTGCCGGAGCACATAATTGCTTCCCTCCCCTTGAAGGGGGAGGATTCATCAGGAGGAGGCTCAAGTGCCGTTGCTCAGTACCGCCGATCATTCGGTCAGCCCGCCCCGCATCAACGTTCCCCGCGATTACAATGCCGCGCACGACCTGATCGAGCGCAACCTCACCCTGGGTCGCGCCGGCAAGGTCGCCTACATCGACGACGCCGGGCAGTGCACCTTCGGCGAGCTCGCCGAGCGCGTCAACCGTTTCGGCAGCGGCCTGCTCTCGCTCGGCCTGGAGATGGAGCAGCGCGTGCTGCTCGCGCTCACCGATACCATCGACTTCCCGACCGCGTTCCTCGGCAGCATCCGCGCCGGCATCATCCCCGTCGCCGTGAACACGCTGCTCACGCCCAGGGATTACGAGTACATGCTCGCCGACAGCCGCGCCAAGGCGCTGATCGTGTCGGAGCAGCTGCTGCCGCAATTCGCGCCGCTGATCGGCAAGCTCCCGTTCCTCAAACACATCATCGTTTCCGGAGAGAAATCTCACGGACACACCGCGTTCAAGGACGTGCTTGCCAGAGGCAAGCCCGATCTCGCGGTCGCGCCGACCACGTGCGACGACCCGTGCTTCTGGCTTTACTCCTCGGGCTCGACCGGGATGCCGAAAGGCACGGTGCACGTGCATTCGAGCATGATCGTCACCGCCGAGCTGTACGCCCGCGGCGTGCTCGGCATCAAGGAAAGCGACGTCGTTTTCTCCGCGGCGAAGCTGTTCTTCGCCTACGGTCTCGGCAACGCGCTCTCGTTCCCGCTCGCGGTCGGCGCGACCACGGTGCTGATGGCCGAGCGGCCGACGCCGGCCGCGGTGTTCAAGCGCCTGACGGAGAGGAAGCCCACCCTCTACTACGGCGTGCCGACGCTCTATGCGGCGATGCTCGCCAGCCCGGAGTTCCCGCACAAGGAAGCCCTCGCGCTGCGCCAGTGCATCTCGGCGGGAGAGGCGCTGCCGCCGCAGATCGCCAGGAGCTTCAAGGAAAAAACCGGCGTCGAGATACTCGACGGCATCGGCTCGACCGAGATGCTGCACATCTTCCTTGCCAACCGGCCGAACGATTTGCGCTACGGCACCACCGGCAAGGCCGTGCCGGGCTACGAGCTGCGCCTGTTGGACGAGCACGGCAACGCAGTGAAGCAGGGCGAGCTGGGCGAGCTGCAGATTTCCGGGCCGACCGGCGCCGACCTCTACTGGAACAATCGCGAGAAAAGCCGCAACACCTTCATGGGGGCATGGACCCGCAGCGGCGACAAGTACAGCCAGGACAAGGACGGCTACTACGTCTACGGCGGGCGCTCGGACGACATGCTGAAGGTGAGCGGCATCTACGTCTCGCCGGCGGAAGTCGAGGCGGCGCTCGTCTCGCACGATGCGGTGCTCGAAGCCGCGGTCGTCGGCCACGAGGACGAGAGCAAGCTGATCAAGCCCAAGGCTTTCGTCGTGCTCAAGCAGGGCAACTCACCGAGCGACGCGCTGAAAGCGGCGCTGCAGCAGCACGTCAAGGACAAGCTCGCGCCCTACAAATACCCGCGCTGGATCGAGTTCCTCGACGAGCTGCCCAAGACCGCCACCGGAAAAATCCAGAGGTTCAAGCTGCGCTCGAAGTAGCGCGTCTATACCCCGGGCGCAAGCATGCGCTCGGGGCGCGCGCCGGCGCAAAGCGGTGCTTTGCGCAACCCGGCGCACGTCCGCGCTCGGCAGGAGAAATCGATTGCCTTCGGCCTCGCCGCGGCCTAGAATTTGAACAATGGTTCAAGTTTTAAATCGGAGTTCGAATGGGGCCGTGCCCTCGGAGCGCGTCCGGCGCAAGAACGGCGCGCGCCGGCTCGATATCCTGCGCGCCGCGGCGCGGGTGTTCCGCCGCCTCGGCGTGTCGGCGACCGGGATGCGCGAGATCGCCGAGGAGGCGGACCTGTCTCCCGGCAACCTCTATTACTACTTCAGCGGCAAGGACGAGATCCTGCTTTTCTGCCAGGAGCGCACCCTCGAGCGTCTGCTCGCCGCGGTCGCGAAGGCGCGCACGGCCGCGGGTTCCTACGCCGAGCGCCTGCGCGCGGTGATGCGCGCGCACGTGCATTGCATGCTCGACGAACTGGAGGGCGCGACCGCGCACCTGGAGATCGAGGCGCTGCCCGAGGAGCTGCGCGCCCCGGTCATCAGGAAGCGCGACGCCTATGAGCGCGCGGTGCGCGCGCTGGTCGCGAAAGGCATCGAGCGCGGCGAGTTCGCGCCGGCAGACGCGTCGCTGCTCACGCGCGCCATGCTCGGCGCGCTCAACTGGACGGCGCGCTGGTACCGGCCCGAGGGGCCGCAGTCGGTCGCCGAGATCGCCGATTCGCTGTCCGATTATCTGGTCCGCGGGCTTGCGCCCGCGTCCCCTGCAGCCGGAGCCCGAAAATGAATGCCCCCGCACCGAAAAATGTCCACCTCACGCTCCACGTCAACGGCGAGGAAACGCAGGTGTTCTTCGCGCCCTACAAGACGCTGCTCGAAGTGCTGCGCGAGGACATGAACCTCACCGGCACCAAGCACGGTTGCGAGCTGGGCGAATGCGGCGCCTGCGCCGTGCTGGTGGATGGGCAGCCGGTGCTCTCGTGCCTGGTGCTCGCGCTCGACTGCGAAGGGCGGGCGATCGAGACCGTCGAGGGTCTTGCCAAGGGCGCGGAACTGCACCCGCTGCAGGCGGCGTTTGCCGATCTCGGCGGCACGCAATGCGGCTATTGCACCCCGGGCATCCTCATGACCGCAAAGGCGCTGCTCGACCAGGACCCGAACCCCAGCCGCGAGCGCATCAAGGAAGCGATCTCGGGAAATCTCTGCCGCTGCACCGGCTATCAGCAGATCTACGAGTCCATCGAGGAAGCGGCTCGCCGCATGGGCGAGGCCAACGACAAGAACCGTCGTTCCCGCGA
>JBARMB010000008.1:0-5010 GCA_049802235.1 Burkholderiales bacterium
CAGTTCCAGATCGGACTGCCTGCGCACGGCGACGTAATCCACGCCCCAGCCGTTGTCCGAAAGTCTCCTGGCCGCCTCGGCTTCGAGCGCGGAAAAATCCCGCCGCCCGGCGATCAGCTGCTGGCGCAATTGTTGCAGCGTCCGGTGCAGCCGCGGCGCCTCGGCGCGCTCGGCGGCGGAGAGGTAGCCGTTGCGCGAGCTGAGCGCGAGCCCGTCCTCGGCTCGCACCGTTTCCGCCGGGATAATTTCCACCGGGAGCGCAAACTGCTTCACCATGTCCCGCAGCACCAGGTACTGCTGGTAATCCTTCTTGCCGAAGATCGCGGCGCGCGGCGCGACCATGTTGAACAGCTTCAACACGACGGTGGCGACGCCGCGGAAGTGCCCGGGGCGGAACGCGCCCTCCAGGACGTTCTGCAGGTCCGGAGAGGGCTCCACCGTGAAAGTTTGCGGCGCAGGGTAGATCTCGGCCTCGCCCGGGGCGAACACCACATTGACGCCGACTTCCCTCATCTTGTCGGCGTCGGCCTGCAGAGTGCGCGGGTAGCGGTCGAAGTCTTCCCGCGGTCCGAACTGGAGCCGGTTGACGAAGATGCTCACGACGATGCAGGTGGCGTGCCGTTTCGCCAGGCGCATCAGCTGGATATGGCCGTCGTGAAGATTGCCCATGGTGGGAACGAAGACATTGTAGGGCTCGTGCCGCAGACGCTCGCGCAATTCCCCCACCGAAGTGATGATGTCCATGCGCCAGCCTAGAAACTGTGCTCTTCGGCGGGAAAGCTGCCGTCCTTGACCGCGCGCACGTAGCGCTGCACCGCGTCGCTGATGCTCGATGCCCCGAGCATGAAGTTCCTGACGAAGCGCGCCTTCTTGCCCGGGAACACGTCGAGCATGTCGTGCAGCACCAGCACCTGCCCGGAGCACTCCGGCCCGGCGCCGATGCCGATGGTGGGGGTGCGCAAGCGCTGCGTCACTGCCGCTGCGAGCTTCGCGGGTATCGCTTCCAGCACCAACATTCCGGCGCCCGCGGCTTCGAGCTCGGCCGCGTCCTCGAGCAATCTTTGTTCCGCATCGTTGCCCCGGCCCTGAACGCGGTAGCCGCCGAACTGATGCACCGACTGCGGCGTCAGGCCGAGATGGCCGCATACCGGCACGCCGCGGGCGGTGAGGAAACGCACCGTCTCGGCGAATTCGGCGCCGCCTTCGAGCTTGACCATTTGCGCGCCGGACGCGAGCAGTTCGGCGGCGCTGCGGAATGCCTGCTGGGGCGACTCCTGGTAACTGCCGAAAGGCATATCGGAGACGATGAAGGCGCGCTTGCTGCCGCGCGCCACGCAAGCCGTGTGATAGACCATGTCGGCGAGCGTGACCGGCAGCGTGGTATCGTGGCCCTGCAGCACCATGCCGAGCGAGTCGCCCACGAGCAGGCATTCGACCCCGGCGTCATCGAGCGTGGCGGCGAAGCTCGAGTCATAGCAGGTGAGCACGGCGATTTTCGTGCCCTCGTCGCGCAGCTTCTGCAGCGCAGTGATTGTCAGTCTGGTCACGTCAGTCACCCCAGTTGAAGAATTCCCGGTTGCCGCGCATGGCCCCGACACGCTGGATGAGCAATTCGAGGTCGCTGTCCTGGCGCACGAAGTTGAGCCGCTCGGAGTTGACGATCAGCACCGGGCTGCCATTGTAATGGTAGAAAAACCGGCTGTAACTGTCGGCGAGCGCGGCGAGGTATTCCGCTGTGATCGGCCGCTCGAACTCGACCGCGCGCCGGCGCACCCGCTCGTACAGGGTCGCAGGCTGTGCCTGCAGGTAGATGACGAGGTCGGGCGCGGGAGCCTGGGGCTTGAGCGTGTCGAAAATCTGCTGGTACAGGTGCAGCTCGTCGCCGGAAAGCGTCAAGCGCGCGAACAGAGGGTCCTTCTCCAGCAGGAAATCGCTCACCGTGACGCGGTTGAACAGGTCCATCTGCGCCAGTTCGCGCAACTGGCCGATGCGCTGGAACAGGAAGAACAGCTGCGTCGGCAGCGCGTGGCGCGGCATGTCCTGGTAGAAGCGCGGCAGGAACGGGTTCTGCTCCGGCCGCTCGAGCAGCAGGCCCGAGTGCAAGCGCTCGGCAAGCCGCCTGGCCAGGCTCGTTTTTCCGACGCCGATCGGACCTTCGACGACGATGTAGCGGTATTTCGACAGCGGCACGGCGCGCTACCCGCGGAAAACGAAAAACACCGCGCCCATGATGCACAACGCCGCCCACAGGTAATCGAGCTTGAGCGGCTGGCCCATGTAGAGGATCGCGAACGGCACGAACACCACCAGCGTGATCGCCTCCTGCATGATCTTGAGCTGCGACAGCGACAGCGAGGTGAAGCCGATGCGGTTGGCCGGCACCTGGAACATGTACTCGAACAGCGCCACGCCCCAGGAGACAAGCGCGGCGATGAACCACGGCTTCGCCGACAGCTCCTTCAGGTGGGCATACCAGGCGAACGTCATGAAAACATTGGAAAGCACAAGCAGGCCCGCGGTTTTTGCAATGACAGGAAAGTTCATCGGACACCTGTTTTTTCCGTTCTTTGATCTTTGCAGCCGGCGAGCAGCCCGGCGGCCGGTCCCCTGCCGGGAACCACGATATCCCCCGCAATCTCGACCAGGGGCGCGAGGACGAAGGCGCGCTGGTGCATGCGGGGATGAGGGACGGCGAGTCCCGGCTCGGCGACGACGGCATCGCCGTAGAGCAGCAGATCGAGATCGAGGGTGCGCGGCGCGTTGGCAAATTCGCGCCTGCGGCCGAAGCCGGCTTCGATCGCCAGCAGCTCGTCGAGAAGCGCCCGCGGCGCCAGCGTGGTCTCGACCTCGGCGACCGCGTTCACGAAATCGGGCTGATCCATGTAGCCGATCGGCGCGCTGCGGTAGAGAGAAGAAGCGCGCACGAGGCGCGTGCCGCGGAGGGCCGCGAGCGCTTCGATGGCGCGCCGCACCTGGACTTCGGGCTCGCCGAGGTTCGCCCCCAGCCCGACAAATGCCCGCACCGCGGCCATTTCACGCGGGTGCGGCGTCGGCGGGAGGTACGGCGGGTTTCCCGCGCCGCCGGCGCCGGCGGGGCTTGCGCTCGCCCGGCTGCGGCGCGAGCAGCATCGCGTTGCGCTCCGCTTCGCCGGCATGCTGGAACGTCTGCCACCACTGCGCCAGCTCCCCGGGCACCTCGCCGCTTTCCGCGCGCAGCACGACAAAGTCGTATCCGGCGCGGAACCTCTCCTGCATGAGCAGCGCGAAAGGCCGGCGGCCGCTTCTCTGCTCGAAGCGCGGCTGCATCGCCCAGATCTCCTTCATCACCGCGGTGAAACGCCGCGGGATGGCGAGCTTGTCGGTCTGGATGTCGAGTACCCGGTCCATCGCGACGTGCAGGGCGGGGATCGGTTTCAGGCCGTGCTTTTCCTCCGTCTTCCATGCCGCCAGCACCTCGTGCCACAGCATCGCCGCGAACAGGAACGCCGGCGACACCGGTTTGCCGGCGCGCACGCGCTCGTCGGTCTGCTCCAGCGCGAGCATGACGAAGCGCTCGCCGAGCGGCTGCTCGAAAATGACGTCGAGCAGCGGCAACAGGCCGTGATGCAGGCCCTGGTTGCGCAGCTCGCGCAGGCTGGTGGCGGCGTGGCCCGAGAGCAGCAGCTTGTGCATCTCTTCGTAGACCCGCGAGGCGGGCACGTTTTCCAGCAGCGGGGCGAGGTCGCGGATCGGCGCGCGCGTGCGCTCGTCGATGGTGAAGCCGAGCTTGGCGGCGAAGCGCGCGGCGCGCAGCATCCGCACCGGGTCCTCGCGGTAGCGCTCACGCGGGTCGCCGATGATGCGCACCGACTTGCGCCGCAGGTCCCTCAGGCCGTTCTGGAAGTCGAGGATGGTCTCGTCCGAGGGGTCGAAGTAGAGCGCGTTGACGGTGAAATCGCGCCGGATGGCGTCGTCCTCGCGCGAGCCATAGACGTTGTCCCTCAGCACGCGGCCGTGCTCGTCGGTCCCGGATACGTTGCGCGCGCGGAACGTCGACACCTCGACCGTTTCCTCGCCGAACATCACGTGCACCAGCTTGAAGCGGCGCCCGATCAGGCGCGAGCGCCGGAACAGCTTGTGCACTTCCTCCGGATCGGCGTCGGTGGCGACGTCGAAATCCTTGGGCCGATGCCCGAGCAGCAGGTCGCGCACTGCGCCCCCGACCACGTAGGCCTCGTAGCCGTGCTGGCGCAGCACTTCGCACACCTTGCGCGATCCGTGCGAGATGGCGTCGCGGCTGATGCCGTGCTGCGAGCGCGGGACGATCCGGGGCCCGGGACCTGAGCCGAGCCGCAATACGCGGCGGATGAATTTCTTGATCAAGAGGGAATGAAGCCTTGCGGGCCGGTGGCTTCGAGCCGGCACTGGTACAGCGTCTCGAGATTGGCTTGGGTGAGCATGTCGCCTGAGCGCCCCAGGCCAGCGTGGCCCGCATCATACAACAAAACCGCCGAATCGCAGTAGCGCGCGGCGAGGCCCGGCTCGTGCAGCGCCATCAGCACCGCCTTGCCGCTCGCGGCGCGCCCGGCGAGCGCTTTCATGACTTGCGCCTGATGGCGCAGGTCGAGATGGTTGAGCGGCTCGTCGAGCAACAGAACGTCGGGATCCTGCACCAGCAGTTGCGCGATCCGGGCGCGCTGGCGCTCGCCGCCCGAGAGCGTGCGGTACGGCTGCTCGAGGTGGCTTCCCAGATCGAGGCTCGCGAGCCATTGCCCGGCGCGCGCGGCGCCTTCCTCGTCGCGGGCCCAGGCGCTCTTCGAGTGCGGATAGCGGCCCAGCAGAACGTAATCGAGCGCGCTGCCCCAGAAATCCCCGGTCTCGTCCTGCAGCAGCACGCCGATCCTCCGGGCGAGCGCGCCGCGGCGGTGCGCCGCGAGCGGCGCGCCGTCCAGCGTGATCGTGCCGGCCTGCGCGGGGCGCAGACCGGCGAGCGCGAGAATGAGGCTCGACTTGCCGGCGCCGTTCGGCCCG
>JBARMB010000009.1:0-16886 GCA_049802235.1 Burkholderiales bacterium
GCGATGGCGGCGAGCGTCGCGCCGGTCGGCGTCGGCTGGCCGGTCCAGTTGCGCCCGGCGGTGAAGAGGAAGCCGACGATGACGGCGAAGGCGTAGCCGAAGATCATCTCGTGCGCGTGCCAGAGCGGGTCGGAGCCGTAGACCCAGTCGCCGAGCCAGCCGGAGAACCGCGCCGCCCAGATCGCGACCGAGAGCATGGCGAACAGTCCGGCGAAGAGATAAAACGGCCGGAATCCGAGATTCCACAGCGCAAAACGCCGCGGCGTGCGGGCGGCGGATTCGGGTTCGGAGGGATTCGGCGGGGTCACGGGAAATTCCGGCTGCCGGAAGTTCGCGCCGGCGCCAGGTGCGAACGATACCACCGCTGCGGCGGCAAGTGGCTTCGATCCGCGTCAAATTTTTCCCGCAAGGGATGTGGCGTCGCGGTACAGTTCGCTCTTTCCGGAAATGCTCATGGCCCAATACGTCTACACCCTGCGCCGGGTCGGCAAGATCGTGCCGCCCAAGCGCGTCATCCTCAAGAACATCTCGCTCAATTTTCTCCCGGGCGCGAAGATCGGCGTGCTCGGCGTGAACGGCTCGGGCAAGTCCACGCTGCTGCGGATCATGGCGGGCGTGGACAAGGACTTCGAGGGTGAAATCGTTCCGATGTCCAACATGCGCATCGGTTTTCTGCCGCAGGAGCCGCAGCTCGAGGCGGAGAAAACCGTGCGCGAGGCGGTGGAAGAAGGCCTGGGCGACGTGTTCGCGGCGAAGAAGCGCCTCGAGGAGGTGTACGCCGCCTACGCCGAGCCGGACGCCGACTTCGACAAGCTCGCCGCCGAGCAGGCCGAGCTCGAGGCGCTGGTCAGCACCTCGCACGCCGGCAGCGCCGACCTGCAGATGGAAGTCGCCGCCGACGCGCTGCGCCTCCCCGCCTGGGAAGCGAAAATCGGCCCGCTCTCCGGCGGCGAGAAGCGCCGCGTGGCGCTGTGCCGCCTGCTGCTGTCCAGGCCCGACGTCCTGCTGCTCGACGAGCCCACCAACCATCTCGACGCCGAGAGCGTGGAATGGCTGGAGCAGTTCCTGCAGAAATTTCCCGGCACCGTGGTGGCGGTGACGCACGACCGCTATTTCCTCGACAACGTCGCCGGCTGGATTCTCGAGCTCGACCGCGGCTACGGCATTCCATGGGAGGGGAACTACTCCTCGTGGCTGGAACAGAAGGAGCAGCGCCTCGAGACGGAGGCGAAGCAGGAAGTCGCGCGCATCAAGGCGATGCAGAAGGAGCTCGAATGGGTGCGGCAGAGCCCCAAGGCGCGGCAGGCTAAGAGCAAGGCGCGGCTGGCGCGCTTCGACGAGCTGTCCTCCTACGAATACCAGAAGCGCAACGAGACGCAGGAGATCTTCATCCCGGTGGCCGAGCGCCTGGGCGATTCCGTGATCGAGTTCAAGGATGTGAGCAAGGGCTACGGCGACCGTCTGCTGATCGACGCGCTCTCCTTCAAGGTGCCGGCCGGCGCCATCGTCGGCGTCATCGGCCCGAACGGCGCCGGCAAGTCGACGCTGTTTCGCATGATCACGGGCAAGGAGAAAGCGGACAAGGGCAAGATTGCGATCGGCTCGACGGTGAAGATGGTCTGGGTGGACCAGTCGCGTGACGCGCTCGAAGGCGACAAGACGGTGTGGGAATACATCTCGGGCGGCGCCGACATCCTCACCGTGGGCAAGTTCGAGATGCCCTCGCGCGCCTATGCAGGGCGCTTCAATTTCAAGGGCACCGACCAGCAGAAGAAAGTGGGCACGCTCTCCGGCGGCGAGCGCGGACGGCTGCACCTCGCAAAGACCCTGATCGCCGGCGGCAACGTGCTGCTGCTCGACGAACCTTCCAACGATCTCGACGTCGAGACGCTGCGGGCGCTGGAGGACGCGCTGCTCGAATTCGCCGGCAGCGTGCTCGTCATCAGCCACGACCGCTGGTTCCTCGACCGCATCGCCACTCACATGCTCGCCTTCGAAGGCGAATCGAAAGTGGCGTTCTTCGACGGCAACTACCACGAGTACGAATCAGACAAGGTGAAGCGCCTGGGCGAGGAAGGCGCCAAGCCGAAGCGCATCCGCTACAAGCCGCTCAAATGACGCCGACAAATCTGACTTGGGGGATTTGCAAGGGGGCATCGCCCCCTTGCTCCGATCGGCACAAGGTGAAGCGCCTGGGCGAGGAAGGCGCCAAGCCGAAGCGCATCCGCTACAAGCCGCTGCGGTAATCATGCAGGCGGTCTGACCGCCGAACGGCGTTATCACGAGCGTCAACCCGCTCGCCGACTCTTGCTATGATGGTTGCATGGATTCGGAAACGCCCCCGGAGCCCGAGTGATCATCGCGCTGTTTTCCGACATTCACAGCAACATCGAGGCGCTCAACGCCTGCCTCCGGCATGCGCGGGAGAGCGGCGCGGAACGGCGCGTCTTTCTCGGCGATCTGGTCGGCTACGGCGCCGATCCGCAGGGCGTCGTCGATGCGGTCTCGCGGCACGCGGCCGAAGGCGCCGTCGTCGTCAAGGGCAACCACGACGAAGCCGTAGAGCGCAGCGCCGGCTACATGAACGATTCGGCGCGCGAGGCGATCGACTGGACGCGCAAGGCGCTCGGCGACGAAGCCAGGGCTTTTCTGCGCGCGCTGCCGCTGTGCGTTCGGGAAGGTTCGATCTGCTTCGTGCACGCTTCGGCCGCGTTCCCGCAGCGCTGGGATTACGTCGACAGCCCGTCGGCGGCGCAGAAGAGCGTCGAGGCGGCGCAGACCGCGTACACGTTTTCCGGGCATGTCCACGACCAGGCGCTGTATTTCCAGAATGCCCAGGGGAAGATGAGCGAGTTCCGTCCGCAGCCGGGCAGCCCGGTGCCCGTGAGCAGCCACCGCCGCTGGCTCGCGCTGGTGGGCTCGGTGGGCCAGCCGCGCGACCACAATCCGGCCGCGGCCTACGCGCTGTTCGACTCCGGCAGCGAGAGGATCACGTTCCACCGCGTTCCCTACGATCATCTCGCCGCGGCGCAGAAGATCCGCCAGGCGGGACTGCCCGCGGCGCTCGCCTATCGCGTCGAGCACGGCATCTGACCCGGCGCTGCGATGATCGAGCGACTGACCCCCGGCGCCGAGCTCGACGGTTTTCGTCTTGGCGAGCGCATTCACTCCGGCGCCATGGGCCATATCTACCGCGTCAGCGGACCGGATGCGGGATTCCCGGCGATCATGAAGGTGCCGCGCGTCGGGCCAAGCCAGCCGAGCGAAGGCCTGATCAGCTTCGAGACCGAATCGATGATCCTGCCGGCGCTCTCCGGGCCGCACGTGCCGCGCTTCGTCGCCGCCGGGGATCTGGCGAAAGTTCCGTACCTCGTCATCGAATGGATCGAAGGCGAGAGCCTGGAGCAGGTGCTCGGGCGCGGTGCGCTTGCGGCCGTGGAGGTGGCGCGCATCGGCGCCGCGATTGCCGACGCCTTGCACAGCCTGCACCTGCAGGACGCCGTGCATCTCGACCTCAAGCCGGAAAACGTGATTCTCAGGCCGAATGGCCAGGCGGCGCTGATCGATTTCGGATTTGCATACCACGCGCATTACCCCGACCTGCTCGCCGAAGAACAGCGCTTCGCGGCGGGATCGGCGCCGTACATCTCGCCCGAGCAGGTGCGCGGCGCGCGCTCGGATCCGCGCAGCGACATTTTTGCGCTCGGCGTCGTGCTCTACGAGCTGGCGACGGGCAAGCTGCCCTTCGGCGCGCCGCAGACCACGGCCGGACTGCGCGACCGGCTGTGGCTCGACCCGGTTCCGCCATCGGTGCGCTCGGCGGACGTGCCGGCGTGGCTGCAGGAGATCGTCCTGCGTTGCATTGAACCGCACGCCGGCGACCGCTACCAGTCGGCGGCGCACGTCGCGTTCGATCTGCGCCATCCGGATCAGGTGGCGCTCACCGCGCGCGCGCGCAAGTCGCGCCAGGCGGGATTCCTGGCGCAGGTGCGGAACTGGTGGAACGCCCGCGGCGAGCGGCCGGTTTCCCGCCGCATGCCGAAAGCACTGGTGGGCGCCGCGCCGGTCATCATGGCGGCGGTGGACACGACGCACCCGGACGACCCGCGCCAGCCGGCGCTGCAACGGGTCACGGCGCAGGCGCTGTCGCTCTCCGCGGAGGTCCGTCTGGTGTGCGTGTCGGTGATCCGCAGCGGGCCCATGATGGAAGGCGCGAGCGTCGCCGAGAGCGCATCGGGCGCCCACCTCGATCATCTCGTGCGGCTGCGCCACTGGGTCGAGCCGCTGCGCCTGCCGGTGCAGCGGTTGTCGCTGCACGTAATCGAGTCCCTCAGTCCCGCCGACGCGCTGCTCGAGTTCGCACGCCGCAACAACGTGGACCTGATCCTGCTCGGCGCACCGGGGCCGGAGGAGCGCGCGCTGGCGTGGTGGCGCTCGGTCGCCTCGAGCGTCACCGCGAACGCGCACTGCAGCGTTCAGGTGGTGCGCGTTCCCGGGCGCGAATAGGCCGGGCCGGAACTTCCGGGACAGTCGATTGAGCCAGTCCGCAGCCATGGCAGTCACCGCGGCAGCGTTGTTCGGCGCCGCGGTGGTGATCGCCAAACTGGGTTTTCGCCACATTCCCGCCACCCTGGGCGCATCCCTCAGCATCCCTTCGACGGCGGTGATGTTATGGTGCCTGGCGCCTTTTTTTCTCGAGCCTGCGAGCGCCAATGCGGCCGCCACGGGGGTATTCGCGCTCGTCGGGCTGGTGTTTCCCGCGGCGGTGACGCTGCTCGTATTCAATGCGACCGACCGCATGGGACCGACCATTTCCAATTCTGTTTCTTCGACGGCGCCGATGTTCGCGATCCTCGCCGCGGTCATTTTTCTCGGGGAATCGCTCACGCCCGGCAGACTCGCCGGCGCCATCGGCATCGTCCTCGGGATCATCGCGCTGTCCTGGGACGAAAAGTCCCGGCCGCGCGAGTGGCCCGTGCGGATGCTGCTTCTGCCGCTGTCGGCCGCGGTGATCCGCGGCGGCGCGTTGGCGCTGACGAAGTTCGGCCTGGACCTCTGGCACAGTCCGTTCGCCGCCGGCCTGATCGGCTACACGGTGTCGGCGGCCGTGGTGCTGGGCGCGACCCGCTTTTCCGCGGCGGGCAGGGCGCCGGTCGCGTATTCGAAGGCGCTGCCCTGGTTCGCGGCCGTCGGTCTCCTGAACGGCGCGGCCGTGCTGCTTACGTATGCTGCGCTGGGCAAGGGCGATGTCGGCATCGTCTCGCCGATCGTGGCGACGTCGCCGCTGTTTACGCTGGCGTCGAGCACGCTCTTTTTCAGGCAGGAGAAGCTGACCGCGCGGCTGGCGATTGGGGCCGGCGTTACGGTTGCCGGCGTCGTGCTCCTGATCACCGCCGGCTGAGAAGCGCGCAGACTCTAAGGGGCCGTTTCAGAATTACCGAAATGGCTTCTGACTTCGGGGAGCATGAGGGGATGTGTCCCCTCATTTTGTAACCGGTTCTAAGACAGGCTCGCGCGCCGTCGCAGTCCCGCGTCGCGGGCGATGTGCCCGGCGAGCCCGACCTGCGCACCCGCTGACTTTGCCGGCGCCGCCCTGCGCGCCCCGAATCGTTGCCTTCGTTGCGGTTTGATCTGCGTCAAACCCTTCGCGCGCCGGAGGCGTAGGGTCGTCAATTGACTCATGGCGCCATCGTCATGAGCCGTCAAGAAAGAAGGAGACAATCATGATTCCAACACCGGCGCATTTGCGTTGGATGTACGAGAAGATGGTGCTGATACGGGAGTACGAGGAGACCATGGCGAAGGTCTATCTCGAAGGCAAACTCCCGCCGAACATCCAGAAGGGCCTCGCGTTCGACATCGGGTCCGGCCCCGTTCCGGGCGAGATGCACCTTTCGGCGGGCCAGGAGCCCGTCGCGGCCGGAGTGTGCGTGCACCTGACGCCGGAGGATTCCGTGGTCGGCACGCACCGCGCACATCACTTCGCCATCGCCAAGGACGTCCCGCTCGATCGCATGACCGCGGAGATCTTCGGCAAGGCGACCGGCCTCGGCCGCGGCAAGGGCGGCCACATGCACCTGTTCGATGGCGGGCACAAGTTCGGCTGCAGCGGCATCGTCGGCGCAAGCATGCCGCAGGCCTGCGGTTTCGCGCTTGCGGCAAAGAAGCTCGGCAAGGACTGGGTCTCGGTGGCGTTCTTCGGCGAAGGCGCCGCCAACCAGGGCTCGTTCCACGAGTCGCTCAACCTGGCGGCGCTGTGGAAGCTGCCGGTGGTGTTCGTGTGCGAGGACAACAAGTGGGCGATCTCCGTCGAGAAAAGCGTGGCCACGGCGGTGCGCAGAAACAGCGAGCGCGCGGCGGCCTACGGCATTCCCGGCGTGCCGGTCGACACCAACGACGCGGTCGCGGTGTACGCCGCCGCCGGCGAAGCAGTGGCGCGCGCGCGCCGCGGCGAGGGACCGACGCTGATCGAGGTCAAGACCGACCGCTACCTGGGCCACTTCCAGGGCGATGCGGAGGCGTATCGCCCGAAGGACGAGGTCAAGGAGCTGCGCCAGCACGATCCGATTCCGGCGCTCGCCGCCGTGATGAAGCAGCGCGGCGTGGCCAACGATGCGGAGATCGAACGCGTGCGCGCCGCGGCGAAGAGCAAGGTCGAGGCCGCCTTCGACTTCGCGCGCAAGAGCCCGTACCCCGCGCCCGCGGAAGCGCTCGAGCACGTGTTCGCCTGAGCGCCTTCACAACCAACCCGCAGGAGACAAATCATGACTGCTGCCATTGCAACCGCGCAAGCGAAACCCGAAGCCGTCGCGAACTCGCGGCGTCTCACCATGGCCCAGGCGATGGCCGAGGCGATCGGCTCCGAGATGGAGCGCGACCCGAAGGTATTCGTAATGGGCGAGGACATCGGCAAGTACGGCGGAATTTTCAGCGCCACTTCCGGGCTGCTCGACCGCTTCGGCAAGGAGCGGATCATGGATACCCCGATTTCGGAGACCGCGTTCCTCGGCGCTGCGCTCGGCGCGGCGGCCGAAGGCATGCGCCCGATCGCCGAGCTGATGTTCGTGGATTTTTTCGGCGTGTGCATGGACCAGATCTACAACCACATCGCCAAGAACATCTACATGTCCGGCGGGTCGATGCGCCTGCCGGTGGTGATCACGACCGCGATCGGCGGCGGCTACGGCGACGCCGCGCAGCACTCGCAATGCCTGTACGGCGTGTTCGCGCATGTTCCCGGCCTGAAGGTCGTGGTGCCGTCGAATGCCTATGACGCCAAGGGGCTGATGATCTCGGCGATCCGCGACGACAGCCCGGTGATGTACTTCTTCCACAAGGGCATCATGGGCCTGCCGTGGATGGCCTACTTCGAGGGCAGCACTGCCGAGGTTCCGGCCGAGTCGTACACCATTCCCTTCGGCAAGGCGCGGGTGGCGCGCGCCGGCACCGACCTCACCATCGTGACCATCAGCCAGATGGTGCAGAAGGCGCTGCTTGCGGCCGCCGCCTTGCAGCGCGAGGGCGTGAGCGCCGAAGTGATCGATCTGCGCACGCTGGTTCCGCTCGACATCGAAACGGTGCTGGCATCGGTGAAGAAGACCGGCCGGCTGCTGGTCGCCGACGAGGACTACCTCAACTTCGGCCTCACCGGCGAGATTGCGGCGCTGGTCGCCGAGCGCCTCGACGTCATCCGGCTCAAGGCGCCGGTCAGGCGCCTCGGCGTTCCCGGCGTGCCGATTCCCTACAGCCGCCCGCTCGAGCAGCATGTCATCCCGCAAGTCGACTCCATCGCCGCCGCGGGCCGGCAACTGATGGCCGCCAGGCTCTAGCAGGGAGCGGCGATGCTGGGCATCCGCCTGCCCGAGGAGATGTGGAAGGACGTCGAGCCCGGCACCGAGGCGCTGGTGGACAAGTGGCTGGTGGGCGAAGGCGACATGGTGCGCGCCGGGCAGCCGGTTGCGAACGTGGTGCTGGTCAAGACGGCGCTCGAGGTGGCGGCGCCCGCGGACGGGCGTATCGCGAAAATCCTCGTGCCCGCGGAGGGCACGTTCGCGCGCGACCGCGACCTCGCTCTGCTCGAGACGCTCGGCTGAGCGCCCGGAGCCCGGCGTGCTCGAACTCGGACTGCGCGAGGTGCACGCCGGCGAAGAGCAGGCGTGGAACCGGGAGGCGCTTGCGTTGCCCGTGGCCGGCTCCGCGCTCGCCTGCTGGTGCTACGCGGCGCCCGGCCTCGTGCTCGGCGCGGGTCAGCGCGCCACCGCGGATCTCCAGGCCAGGGCGCGCGAGCGCGGCATCGACGTCGTCAATAGAATTTCAGGCGGCGGCGCGGTGCTCGCCGGGCCCTGGATGCTCGCGCTGTCGCTGCTGCTCCCTGCTTCTCACCCGGTGGTGCAGTCCGGCCTGCATGTCGGCTTCCGCCGGCTGGGTGCGGCGCTTTGCCGCGCCTTCGGCGACTTCGGCGTCGCGGCGCGTCCGGCTTCGGAGGCGGACTTGCAGCGCTCCGGCGCGCGCGCCCGCGAGCGGGATCTGGGCTGGGCATGCTTCGGCGCCGTTTCGCACGGGGAAGCTGTCGATCCCGCCGGCAGAAAGCTGGCCGGACTCGCGCAATGCCGCAAACAGACCGGCACGCTGCTCGTCGCCGGCGTGCTGCTGAGCGAGCCGGACTGGCCGCTGCTGTGCGAGTTGTTCGCGAAACCGGCGTCGGTCGGCGAAGCGTTGCGGTCCGGCACCGCCAGCACCGCGTGGCGTCATCCGCGGCCGCCCGATGCCGCTGCGTTCTGCGTCGCCCTGGCGCGGGAAGTGCGCGCGGAGTTCACCGACAGCGGCGAGAACGGGCGCAGCGGGCGTGGGAGCGCGTGACGGCGCCGTGCGCGTTCAGGGCACGCTCATCGCAACGTATTTCGCGCATCCAGTCGGCGCGCCGATTGGAAATCCGGGGAAACCGGGGACCGCTTGATCCACATCAACATTGCCATGGCTGCGGCCGCGCTATCGTGTTTACGCTTACTGCGACCCGCAAACCGGTTTGCGCTGTCATGATCCTCGTGCCGCTGCCGGAGGGCACAACGGCAAGAGTTTCCGCCTGCGCCCGCAAGTAGTGGAGAGGAGCGTCCCGCGATTTGCGCGGGCAGTTCGCAAATTCGCCGGAACCGATAGATGACTTCGACCGAAAATCGATCCACGCTTCGCCGCCGATGGTTCATATGGGCGTTGTGGGCTGCCGCGGCTTTTGCGATCCTGGGTTTTGCCGGGCGCAACCTGATCCTCGGCAATCCGGCGGAGGTCTACGAGGCGGTGCGCAGCGACCTGATCCAGACCGTCGTGGCGAGCGGGCGCATCATCACGCCGCAACGCGTTTCGGTCGGGGCGGTGATCACCGAGCGGATCGCGCGCATCCCGGTGGACGAGGGCCAGAGCGTGCGCCGCGGGGACGTCCTGATCGCGCTCGACGACAGGGACGAGCGCGCCGCGCTGGCGCAGGCACAGGCGGCCGTGGCCCAGGCCGAAGCGAAGCTGCGGCAGTTGCGCGAAGTGGCGTTGCCCGCAGCGGAGCAATCGCTGCTTCAGGCTCAGGCAAATGCGCTGCAGGCGCGCCAGCAGTATGAACGGATGAAAACGCTCAGAGAACGCGGTTTCGTCGTCCAATCGCAACTGGACGATGCCCAGCGCGGCCTCGACGTGGCGGAGAGCCAGCTCCGCTCCGCCCGGCTCCAGGTCGAGACCAACGGGCCGGCGGGCAGCGACTACGCGATGGCGCGGACAGCGCTCGAGCAGGCGCGCGCGAACCTGCGCGCGGCGCAGGCAAAGCTCGAGCAGACGGTGATCCACGCCCCGGTCGACGGCGTCCTCATCGCGCGCGGGGTCGAAGCCGGGGATGTCGTTCAGCCGGGCAAGGAGCTGATGGTGCTCGCGCCCGCCGGCGAGACCCAGATCGTGGTCCAGATCGACGAGCGCAACCTCGCGCAGCTCGCGCTCGGTCAGAACGCGCTCGGCTCGGCGGATGCGTTTCCCGGCCAGCGCTTCGCGGCGGAGCTGGTCTACATCAATCCGGGGATCGACGCGCTGCGCGGCTCGGTGGAAGTCAAGCTGAAGGTGCCGAATCCGCCGGCTTACCTGCGGCAGGACATGACCGTTTCGGTGGACATCGAAGTCGCGCGCCGCGCCGATGCCGTGGTCGTGCCGACGGAGACCGTGCGCGACGCGACCGGGCCGCAGCCATGGGTCCTCGCCATCCGCGGCTGGCGGGCCGTTCGTCAGCCGGTGAAGCTGGGCCTGCGCGGGGACAACCGCATCGAGGTAGTCGAAGGCGTGGAACCGGGCGAAGAGCTGATCCCCGCGACCAACGGATTGGTCAAGGCAGGGCAGCGCGTGCGCGGCGTCGCCCCGGCCGCGGGCGGCGCCAAGTGAACCGCCTCGCGCCTTTCGAGTGGATCGCCGCGATGCGCTTCATGCGCGAAGGCATGGTGCAGACGCTGCTCATCATCCTCGGCGTCAGCCTGGGCGTGGCTGTCATCGTGTTCATGTCGGCGGCGCTCGCCGGAATGCAGGCGAACATCATCCGGCGCACGCTGAATTACATGGCGCCCATCGTCGTGATCCCTCCCGATCAGGTCGCGCGGCCGCTTCGGGGCGGGAACGCGCAGGGAACGGCTGCGCTGGTGCAACCCCGGTCGCAGCAGTTGCGCTCCATCGATCAGTGGCAGAAGGTGCGCGCGCAAATCGAGCGGCTGCCGGGCGTGATCGCGGTCACGCCGGTCGTTTCCGGGCCGGGCTTTGCGCTGCGCGGGGACGCGAACAAGGCCGTCAGCATCACCGGCATCGACCCCGAGTCGTACATGCGGGTCATCGCGCTCGCCGACAAGATCGTCGCCGGGCGGCTGAGCCTCGCCTCTTCGGACATTGTCATCGGCACCGAGCTGGCAAGGGATCTGGGCGCGAACGTCGGCGACAAGTTGCGGCTCACCACCGCGACGGGGGCGACGGCGACGCTGAACGTCACCGGCATCTTCGATTTCGGCAACAAGGGGGTGAACGAGCGCAACGTCTACATCAGCTTTCGCGTTGCGCAGAACCTGCTCGACCTCGTCGGCGGCATCTCCAGCATCGAGATCAAGGTCCGGGACCCGTACGAAGCCGAGACCATCGCCCAGACGATCCAGGCCGAGACCGGGCAGGAAGCCGACAGCTGGATCAAGACCAACGCCCAGTTTTTCACCGCGATGGCGGCCCAGATCCTCACCAACACGCTGATCCGGTTCTTCGTCGGACTCACGGCGGCGCTCGGCATCGCGAGCGTGCTGGTCGTTTCCGTCGTGCAGAAATCCAAGGAGATCGGCATCCTGCGCGCCATGGGCACCTCGCGCGGGCAAGTGCTGCGTCTGTTTCTGCTCCAGGGGGCAGTCATGGGACTGGTCGGGTCCGTGATCGGCTCGGCGCTGTCCTACGTATTCCTCCTCGCTTTTCGCGGCATCGCAAGGAACCCGGATGGCACGCCGATGTTCATCATCGAGATCGAGCCCTCGCTCTTGGCGATGGCCGCGGTCGGCGCAACGCTGGTGGGAATTCTCGCGGCCATGGCGCCCGCGCGACGGGCGGCGCGATTGGATCCGGCGGTGGCCATTCGTGGCTGAAACGCGCGTGGCTGAATCAGGCGCTCCGGAGACGCTGCGCCTCGAGGGCGTGCGCAAGTCCTACAACACCGGCACGCCGACGGAGATCGAGGTCCTGCACGGCATCGACCTCGTCCTGCGGCATGGCGAATTCGCGGCGCTGGTCGGTCCCTCCGGCGGCGGCAAGAGCACGCTGCTCAACGTCGTCGGGCTGCTCGACCCGCCCGACGGCGGGCGGATTTTCATCGCCGGGCAGGAAACGAGCGCACTCGATGACGCCGAGCGCACGCGCCTGCGCGGCCGCTCGATCGGCTTCGTGTTCCAGTACCATTATCTGCTGCCGGCTTTCACGGCGATCGAGAACGTGATGATGCCGGCCCTGGCCGCGCGCGGTCGGCCGGACGACGAGATGCGCGATGCCGCGGCGGCGCTGCTCGACAAGGTCGGACTCACGCCCTGGCGCGACAGCAGGGCGACCGAGATCTCGGGCGGCCAGCAGCAGCGCGTCGCCGTCGCCCGCGCGCTCGCCATGAAACCCGGGCTGGTGCTTGCGGACGAGCCGACCGGCAACCTCGACACCCGGTCCGCGGACGGCGTCTTCGACCTGCTGCGCGAGGTGAACGAGACCAGCGCCACGACTTTCCTGATCGTCACGCACGACCCGCGCCTGGCGCAGCGCTGCGACCGCATCATCGAACTTGTGGACGGCCGCATCGTCTCCGACCGGCCGAATCCGGACGTAGTCCGGCACAGCCTGACGGTTTCCGCTAACAGGGTGACTGCATGAAATCCGTCAAGCTGCTCGCGACGCTGCTGACGCCCGCTTCGGGAACCGCCCTCGTGGCGGGATTTGACATCGTCGAGTCCCCGGGCGAAGCACGACGTCGGTCGCAAGGAAGCGCCTCGACACTGTCCGTCGCGTCGCCACAGCGGCCGCTAGACTCTGCAATGCCGTCGCTACCGGGGCGGTGACGCCCTACAGGGGCGCGGAGGCGCGCAGCGCGCGCCACAGCCGGTCCGGCGTCACCGGCATGTCGAGGTCTTTCACGCCGGCGGGCCGCACTGCGCCGAGGATCGCGTTCATGACCGCGGGCAGCGCGCCCGAGGTCCCCGACTCGCCCACGCCCTTCGCGCCGAGCGCGTTCGACTGCGTCGGCACCGCATGCTCGCCGCAGCGGATTTCCCGCATCCAGTCGGCGCGCGGCATCGGGTAGTCGAGGAAACTCGCGGTGAGCAGTTGCCCGTTCTCGTCGTAGACGGCGTGCTCGCCGAGCGCCTGCCCGACGCCCTGCATGACCCCGCCGTGGACTTGCCCCTCGACGCTGGCGTGATCGACGACGTTGCCGATGTCGTCCACCGTGGCGTAGCCGACGACTTCGACGATGCCGGTGTCGGGATCGATCTCGACCTCGGCGATGTGGCAGCCGTTCGGAAACGTCGCGCCGAACGTGCCTTCGGCGAGGCAATCCATGGGATGTGATGCGGGATGCGGCGAGCCGGCGTCGACTTGCGCGGCGAGCTTCTGCGCCAGCTCGAAAAATCCGATGCTCCTGCCGCCGGCGTGGAAGGCGCCGCTCCGATACTCAAGCGCCGCCGATTCGGCGCCGAGCGCCGCCGCCGCGTGCGGCTTCGCCGTTTCGACGAGCTTCGACGAGAGCAGCTTGAAGGCGCTGCCCGCGCCGTAGAGCGAGCGCGAGCCGCCGGTGCCGTTGCCCACTACCTGCAGGTCCGGGTCGCCTTCGTGGAAACGGATGCGCTCATCCGTCACGCCGAGGCCGTCGGTGACGATGCGAACGAACGTGGTCTCGTGGCCCTGGCCGGTGGACTGCGACACGGCGTACAGGTGCAGGTCGCCGCTTTTGTCGAAGCGCGCGAACACCTGGTCCTTGGGCGCGAGGCCGGGCGCGCTGATCTCGAGAAAAGTGGCGATTCCGATTCCGCGCAGGCGCCCGGCGCGCTTCGAGCGCTCGCGCCGCACCGGAAATCCGTTCCAGTCGGCGAGCTTCAACGCCTTGTCCATCACCGCGGCGAACTCGCCGCAGTCGTAGGTGGTGCCGTTCGCCGTCTTGTACGGCATCGCTTCCGGCGGGATGAAATTCTTCCGGCGCAGCTCGATCGGATCGAAGCCGTGCTCGGCGGCGGCGTGATCCACCAGCCGCTCGATGGCGTAGGCGATGTCCGGGCGCCCCGCGCCGCGGTAGGCCGACACCGGCGTCGCGTTCGAGTAGGCGACGCGCGTGTGCGCGTACATCGCCGGGATGCGGTACACGCCGCCCATGGTGATGGTGATGTTGCGCGTGCCGATCTGCGCGCCGAAGGGCGTCGCATAGGCGCCGAGGTCGGCCGTGTCCTCGAAGCGCAGCGCAAGGAATTTTCCGTCGCGGTCGAGCGCGAATTCGCCGGTGAGCGCGAGGCCGCGGCCGTGGTTGTCCGAGAGGAACACCTCGGAGCGCATCGCCACCCATTTCACCGGGCGGCCGAGCTGCTGCGCTGCGAGCATTACCGCGACGTGCTCGGGGTAGGAGAAGCTGCGGATGCCGAAGCTGCCGCCCACGTCCTGGGTGACGACGCGAATTTTCTCCGGCGGCAGTCCCGTCGCCGCGGCGAGAAGGCCGCGCATGCCGTTCATTCCCTGGCTGGGGGTGTACACGGTGAACACGCCGCTCGCCGCATCGCACGCGGCGAGGAACGCGCGCGGCTCGATCGGGTTGCCGACGAGACGCTGGCTGCGCACCGTCAGGCGCGTGCGCAATGCGGCGCGGGCGAACGCCGCCTCGACCGCGGCGCGATCGCCGGTTTCATATTCGAAGGCGAGATTACCGGGCGCCTCCTCGTGCAGCTGCGGCGCGTCCGCGCGCGTCGCCGCGTCGAATCCGACCGCAGGCGGCAGGTCGCGGTACTCGACCGCGATCTCCTCGGCTGCGTCCTGGGCCTGCGCGACGCTATCGGCAACGACGAGCGCCACGGGCTGGCCGACGTAATGCACGCGCCGGGTCGCCAGCGCCGGCCAGAAGGGCTTGCGCATCTTCTGCCCGCCGACGCCTTCGTAGGAAACGCCGCCGGGAAGCGACTTCCATCCGGCTGCCGCGAGATCGGCGCCGGCGAGAACCAGGCGCACGCCGGGCCGCGCCCTCGCCGCGGCTGCATCGAGCGAAAGAATTTCCGCGTGCGCGCGGTCGGCGCGCAGCACGCCGGCGTGCAATTGCCCGGGAAGATTCCAGTCGGCGGTGTAGCGGCCCTTGCCGGTCAGCAGGCGCTCGTCTTCGCGGCGAATTGTTTTTTCAGTCATGGAGTTGTGCGAATCGAAAAAAGCCGGATTGTCTCAAATTTCCGCTGCCGGAGTATTCCGCCTGATCGAACCGCGTCCCGACCCACGCATGCCGTGACTCGCCGAAGGCGAGCCGACGGCGCGGCGCTGACCCGGCGTGGTCTGCGCGAGCGGGAAGACGCGCAGGCCATGGGCGCCCGGGATCGCAGTGGGGGCTTCTCGCTCGATGCCAGCGTACGCATCGAAGCGGACGACCGCCAGGGTCTGGAGCGACTCCCGCGCCGGAAGCGCGAGTCCCGATCATATATTTGCGATTTGCGATTGACTGCGTCTACCAGGCCCGGAGATACTGCCGAAGGTGCCGCTGAATTTCCTATCCTTAACTCGACACCCCTTAGAGCATCGGTGCAGGAATCTCGCTTAGAAAGGACTTTTGCATTCCTTCGAGCGGAATATTTGACACGCTATGGCACATAACAGCACGTCCCATCAGGTCGCGCAGGAAGCGTCGAGCTATGATCAACCAACGCAGCTGCGCGCCAGTGGGCGCGGACGTTATGCGGACAACTGGGAGACCAGATTGCAGTTCATGTGAGTGCGTATGCTGATCGAGATATTCAAGGCGATATGGAGGTCCGGAGACTCGAGCGGCTCGCCCGATGTCGCCGCCGGCGATGAGACCCCGCCCCGGCTCGGATGCTGGCGCGCCTGCCTGCCCCTGTTCGAGTGCAAGATCGGCCTGGAGATCGGCGGACCGAGCCCGGTGTTCGCGCGGCACGGCCTGTGCCCCGTCTACTCCGCGGCGGCGCGCATCGACAACTGCAATTTCAGCCGGCAGACGGTGTGGGGAAGCATCGGCCCGGAAGGGGCCGAGTACCGCGTCGACGAGGAATGCTCGCCCGGCGAGCAGTACATCGCCGAGGCGGCGGACCTGAGCGCGATCGCGTCGGATTCGTATGATTTCGTCGTGTCGTCCCACTCGCTGGAGCACGTGGCCAATCCGCTGCGCGCGGCATCCGAATGGATGCGCGTTCTCAACGACGAAGGCGCGCTCCTGCTCGTCCTTCCGCACAAGGACGGCACCTTCGATCATCGCAGGCCGGTCACGACGCTGGAGCACATGATCCGGGATTTCGAGCAGCAGACGACCGAAGCCGACCTGACGCACCTCGACGAGATCCTGAAGCTGCACGATCTGGCCCTCGATCCGGCGGCGGGCGATCCCCAGGCATTCAGGCAACGATCGGAGCGCAACCTGGAAAACCGCTGCCTGCATCACCACGTCTTCGATATGCGGCTTGCCGTCGACGTGGTGAACCACATGGGGCTCCAGATCCATGCGGTGGAGGCGGTGCTGCCTTACCATATCTTCGTCGTGGCGCAAAAAGTGAAGGCGGGGGAACAGCCTCGCAACGAGCGCTTTACCGGCGCCGGCGCGGAGTGCCTGCGCGGCAGCCCCTTTCCCTCGGACAGGTCATATCAAGGCAGAGGGGTCGTATGACGCCGCCTTGCCGCGGAGGCGCGCCAAGGTTGCGCGCGCCGGGCACGGACCTCAATTCCCGGTGCGGCTGCCGATCCCGGCCAGCCGCCCGCCGCGTACGCCTTCTGCCGCAGGTTCTGGGCCGTCTCCATCACCTGCGGTTCCTGCGCGAGGAATGCGTCGCCGAGCGCGCGAGTCCATTCAAGTTTCTGGCCCATCTGCTCGAGGACCTGGGGAAATGCAACCAGCGATTTCACGCTCGGGTCCCGGTCCCCTGCCGGCGACCGCCTTCACCGTAGCTTCGCCCTTCAACTCCGGGTGGACCTTGGACCAGCGCGAGGCCTCGACCAGCTCGAGCGGATAGGTCGATGCGATAAGGATCCGCGACAGCGGCGAGTCGGGATAGAGCGCGATCGGCGCAAGCATCTGATCGAGCTCCTGCTGCGTGAATGCCGGCTTCGTTTGCGCGGCCGCGAAGTTCTGCGTAAAGACAAACGATACCGACAGCGGCAGCGCGAGAAGTCGCGTC
>JBARMB010000010.1:0-55644 GCA_049802235.1 Burkholderiales bacterium
CCGACCGCGAGCGCGGTGGTGGCCGACCTCGTCGACATCACGCGTCTGCACACCGCGGACCCCGACCACCGCGTGCCGCACCTCGCGTTCCAGCCCGACAAGATGTCGAGCCTCAAGGTGCTGCCGATGGACGAGGTGGTGACCTCGTACTACCTGAGGATGCGCGTGGTCGACCGCCCCGGCGTGCTCGCCGACATCACGCGCATCCTCGCGGATTCCGCGATCTCGATCGATGCCATGATCCAGCGCGAACCGGCCGAGGGCGAGGAGCAGGTCGACATCATCATGCTCACCCACGAGACGAAGGAGAAAGCCGTCAACGCGGCGATCGGGAAGATTGAGGCGCTGCCGGTAGTGACCGGCAAGGTGACGCGCATCCGGCTGGAAGAACTACAGTGATCGGGATTCAGAGGTGCGGCTGAATCCCGATTTCTGAATACCATGCTTTACGTCAGCACCCGCGGCGGGGCGAAGCCGCAGCCGTTCACCGAAATCCTCCTCGAAGGCCTCGCGCCCGACGGCGGGCTGTTCCTGCCGGAGGAATTTCCGAGACTGAGTCCACCCGAGCTCGCCGCGATGCGCGGCATGAGCTACCGCGAGCTCGCGCTTGCGATCCTCGCGAAGTTCGCCGACGACATTCCCTCGGGCGACCTGAAAAAGCTGGTGGACAAGAGCTACACGAAGGAAATCTTCGGCAGCGAGGACATCACGCCGGTCAGGACGCTCGAACCCGGCCTGCACCTGCTCGGCCTCTCCAACGGGCCGTCGCTCGCCTTCAAGGACATCGCGCTGCAACTCCTCGGGAACTTGTTCGAGTACGTGCTGGAAAAGCATGGCCGGCGGCTCAACGTCGTCGGCGCCACGTCCGGCGACACCGGATCGTCGGCCGAGTACGCGCTGCGCGGCAAGAAGAACGTACAAGTCTTCATGCTCTCGCCGCAGGGCCGCATGAGCGCGTTCCAGGCCGCGCAGATGTATTCGCTGCAGGACGCCAACATCTTCAACATCGCCGTGCGCGGCGTGTTCGACGACTGCCAGGACATCGTCAAGGCGATCTCCGGCGATTTTGCGTTCAAGGCGAGGCACCGCATCGGCGCTGTGAACTCGATCAACTGGGCGCGCGTCGCGTCACAGGTGGTGTACTACTTCAAGGCGTGTTTCGCCGTGGGCGGGGAAGTGTCCTTCGCGGTGCCTTCGGGGAACTTCGGCAACGTCTACGCCGGGCACGTCGCGCGCAGCATGGGCCTGCCGATCAGGCGGCTCATCGTCGCGACCAACGAGAACGACGTGCTCGACGAGTTCTTCCGCACCGGGCGCTATCGCGTGCGCAAGGCCGCCGAGGTGAAGGCCACCAGCAGTCCCTCGATGGACATTTCCAAATCCTCCAACTTCGAGCGCTACGCTTACGACCTCGTCGGACGCGACGGCGCGAAGCTGCGCGGCCTGTGGGAGAAACTCGAACGCGAGGGAACGCTCGATCTTTCCGGAACGGACTATTTCCGGCGCGTCGCGGACACCGGGTTCGTTTCCGGATCGAGCACGCACGCCGACCGGCTCGCGACCATCCGGCGCGTCTGGAAAGACTACGGCGTCATGATCGACCCGCACACTGCGGACGGCGTGAAGGTCGGGCTGGAGCACCGGGAGAAGGGTGTGCCGCTCGTCTGCATGGAAACCGCGCAGCCGACGAAATTCGCGGAGACCATACGCGAAGCGATTGGGCAGGAGCCTTCGCGCCCGGCCGGATTCGAAAATCTGGAAAAACTGCCGCAGCGTTTCGAAGTCATGGATGCCGATGTCGGGAAAATCGAGCACTACATCGCGGCGGTGACCAATCAGAGTTTCCGTGTCTGATAAAAGAGCTTTTGGATCTGGGGGGCGGAAGCGAACAAATTTGCGCGAAGAGTTTGGGACAGCACGAGAGAGCAATGACCGTCCAGTGGTAGTATTTACCCTGATTTCTGTACTGGAGACACCATGAGCACCCCCAAAGCCGAAGTCGCGTCAATGTTGGAGGCGTTGCCGGAGGATGCCAGCCTGGAGGACATCCAGTACCATCTGTACGTCCTCGAAAAGGTAAAGCGTGGGCTTGAGCGTGCCGACACCGAAGGCGCCGTCTCCCATGAAGATGCCAAGGCACGCCTCAGCAAATGGCTCCCTGACCATCCCGATTCCGCGTGAGCACCGTCCTCTCCAAGGAAAAGAACGTACTCGGCGGCCCGCTGCTCGCGTGCAGCTACGCGCCGCTCACCGGCTTCTTCCGCGACGGCTGTTGCGCGACGCAGGGCATCGAAGGCGTCGCGCACCTCGTGTGCGTCAAGGTGACGCAGGAATTCCTCGAGTTCAGCCGCTCGCGCGGCAACGACCTCAGCACGCCCCAGCCGGAGATGCGCTTCCGCGGCCTCGCGCCCGGCGACCGCTGGTGCCTGCACGTGCTGCGCTGGGCCGAAGCCTGGAAGGCCGGCATGGCGCCGCGGGTCGTGCTCGAAGCCACCCACGAAAACGTGCTCCAGTTCGTCACGCTCGAAGCGCTCAAGAGCTGCGCGCTCGATCTGCATTGACGGATTGCGTCGTGATTTGCAGTGAGCTCTAACCACGGAGAACAATCATGGCTGCAGACCCAACCAAGACCAAGGTAACCATCCTGACCGGGACGTACCGCATCAAGGGCTACATTGACCTTCTGCCCGGCGCCCGGGTGACGGATTACCTGGTCGACTCCAAGGATTTCATCGCGGTGACGGATGCGGAAGTCTGGGAGCTGGGCGACCGCAAGATTCTCAACGCCGCGTTCATTAACGTCAGCCGCGATCACATCCAGATCGTCACGCCGGGACATTGATCCCGCGTTTCCTGCGGATCGGGACGGGCTGTCGGCCGTGAATCCTTTCGGCAACGACCCGATTCGGACGCCGGCCGGAAACAATTTGCAACGATTCTCCGCCGTCCGGCAACAGTTCCGAAACGTCTTGGCGCCACAATGGACGCGTCGTTTCGCAACTTTCATCACAAGGAGAAAGACATGTTCGAATCCAGGAAAAACAGACTGATTGCTGCGCTGGCCGTTGCCGGCCTGCTCGGTGCGGGCGCCCTGGCCTGGGCACAGGCTCCCGGCCCGGGTCCCCGCGGCGGCGATCTCGACGGCATGGGCCCGATGGGCTACATGCAGCATTTGCACGACAAGCTGGGCCTCAAGCCGCAGCAGGAAGAGCTGTGGAAGAAGGCGCAAGCGGCGTCTCGCGAAGCGTTCCGGAATATGCGCGCGAGCGGCCGGGAAGTGCGCGAGAAGATGCGCGCCGAGATCGACAAGCCGGGCGCGGACCTGAAGCAGTTCGTGGAGCTCGGCGACCAGATGCGGGAGAAGCTGCGCGTGCAGATGGATGCGGCGCGCAAGCAGACGCGCGAGGCCTGGTTCAATGCGTACGACGCGCTTGACGCGAACCAGAAGGAGCAGGTGCGCCTCGCGATCAAGGACGGCATGGACCACGCCGGCCGCGGCGGGCACATGGGCATGCGCGGGCGCCGCGGTCAGGGTCCGGATCAAGGCCCGGGTCCGCGCTGATCGGGAAGGGATGGCAGGTCGGCGGCGCGCCGGGCATCCCGGCGCTTCGGGTCGCCCTCCTCGACGAGGAGCGGAGATCACCCGATCCGGAATCGCATGATGCAGGAAGAGGAGCCATCGCGGCTCCTCTTCTTTTTTTGACGCGCTCCGAATATCAGCGCGCGTCGGTATTCGCTTCGATCCGGGAATTTTTGCGCGGAAATTCGGCTCCCGGGCATCCTGCCCGCGGAATATGCGGCAATCAAGGACCGCATACGCCATCCGCAGGGAACGAAGCACTCACAACTGCTTCAGCCGGTAAAGAAGTTCGAGGGCTTCGCGCGGCGAAAGGCCGTCGGGATTGACCGCGTCGAGCGCCTCGCGCAGCGGATCGGCTTCGGGTTGCGGCCCGGGTTCCGCCTGGCCCGGGACAAACAGGTCGGATTGTCCGCCGCGGGTGAGGCTCGACTCCTCCAGCATCTGCAAGTACTTGCGCGCGTTGCGTATCACGGTCTTCGGCACGCCGGCGAGCTGCGCGACCTGAAGACCGTAGCTCTGGCTCGCGGGGCCATCCTCGACCGCGTGCAGGAACACGATTGTGTCCTTGTGCTCGACCGCATCGAGGTGGATGTTGGCCGCCTCCTTGTATTCGAGCGCCAGCTGCGTCATCTCGAAATAGTGCGTCGCGAACAGTGTCAGCGCCTTGTTGCGCTCGATCAGCGCGCGTGCGATCGCCCAGGCGAGCGCGAGACCGTCGAAAGTCGAAGTGCCGCGGCCGACCTCGTCCATCAGCACCAGGCTCTGCGCGGTGGCGTTGTGCAGGATGTTGGCCGATTCGGTCATCTCCACCATGAAGGTCGAGCGCCCGCCGGCGAGATCGTCGGCGGCGCCGACGCGGGTGAAGATCTGGTCGATCGGCCCGATGCGCGCCGATTTCGCCGGCACGAACGCGCCCACGTGCGCCATCAGAACGATCAGCGCCACCTGCCGCATGTAGGTGGACTTGCCGCCCATGTTGGGGCCGGTGATAAGCAGCAGCTTCCGCAGCGGCGACAGTCGCGTGCCGTTGGCGATGAACGGCTCGATCTGCGCTTCGACGACGGGATGGCGGCCGGCCTCGATCTCGATCAGCGGCTCGTGGGTGAACTGCGGCCGGCAGTAGTTGCGCGTCGCGGCGACCGCCGCAAAGCAGGCCAGTACGTCGATCTGCGCCAGCGCCCGCGCGATCATTTGCAGCGCCGGGATGTGCGCGGCCAGCAATCCGAGCAGCTCGTCGTAGAGCGATTTTTCCACGGCGAGCGCGTGGTCCCTGGCCGAGAGCGCCTTGTCCTCGAACTCCTTCAGCTCCGGCGTGATGTAGCGCTCGGCGTTTTTCAGCGTCTGGCGGCGGCGGTAATCGGCGGGAACCTTTTCGGCGTGGGCGTTGGTGATCTCGATGTAGAAGCCGTGGACGTTGTTGTAGGCGACGCGCAGGTTGGGAATGCCGCTGCGGCCGCGCTCGCGCGCTTCGAGCTGGGCGAGAAAACCCGTGGAGTTCGTCTGCAGCGCGCGCAGCTCGTCGAGCTCCTTGTTGTAGCCGTCGGCGATGACGCCGCCGTCGCGCACCATCGCCGCCGGCTCGGGCAGCACCGAGCGCTTGAGCAGCGCGAGGCACTCTGCGGGCACCGCGAGATCGCCCCTGATCTCGCCGAGCAGCGCGGCGCCCGCGGGCATGGCGGCGCCAAGTTCGGGCAGCAGCGCGAGACTGTCGCGCAGGGACGACAAGTCGCGCGGCCGTGCGTTCCGCAACGCGATGCGGCCGGTGATGCGCTCGACATCCGCGAAGCGGCGCAGCAATTTGTGGATGTTCGCGGCCGCGTCGGCGAGCGCGGCGACGGCTTCGTGGCGCGCGACGAGCGCGGCGCGGTCGCGCAAGGGGTGATGCAGCCAGTGGCGCAGCAGCCGGCTGCCCATGCCGCTCGCGCATTCGTCGAGCAGCGAAAACAGCGTCGGCGCGGGTTCGCCGCGCAGCGTCTCGGTGAGCTCGAGGTTGCGTCGCGTCGCGGCGTCCATGCGCACGTACTGGCCGGCGCGCTCGGGGATGACGGCGCTCACGTGGGCCAGACTTTCTCGACCCGGGCCCTGGCCCTGGGTCTTGCGCGCATATTCGAGCAGCGCGCCGCAGGCGGCGATCGCCGGCTCCATGTCCTCGCAGCCGTAGCCCGCGAGACTCGCGGCACCGAGCTGCTTGAGCAAAATCTTGCGCCCGGCGTCGAGATCGAAATGCCATTCGGGCAGGCGCGTCACCGCAAAGCCGTCGAGATCGGCGCCGGACTGCGCGCTGTCGGCGACGAGGATCTCGGCAGGCGCGATGCGGCGCAGCTCCTGCGCCAGGATCTGCGGCGCGATCTCCGTCACCCGCAGGTCGCCGCTGGCGAGGTTCAGCCACGCGAGGCCCGCGGCGGCTTGGTCGCGTGAAAGGGCAAGCAGGATGTTGTCGGCTTTTTCCTCGAGCAGCGCCGAGTCGGTAAGCGTGCCCGGCGTGACGATGCGCGTGACTTGCCGCTCCACCGGGCCTTTGGAGGTCGCAGGATCGCCGATCTGCTCGCAGATCGCCACCGACTCGCCGAGCTTCACCAGCTTCGCCAGATATTGCTCGACCGCGTGATACGGCACGCCCGCCATGCGGATCGGCGCGCCGGCCGATGCGCCGCGCGTGGTGAGGGTGATGTCGAGCAGCCGCGATGCGCGCTCGGCATCGTCGTGGAACAGCTCGTAGAAATCGCCCATGCGGTAGAACAGCAGGATGTCCGGATGCTGCGCCTTGATGCGCAGGTACTGCTGCATCATCGGAGTGTGGGTGCTGCCCACCGGGGAGTCCGGCTTGCTCATCGCTGCAATTCTAACCCGGGTCGCGCAGCGGCAAGCCGGGAGTGCCCCCGCGGGCGTTTCCGGCTTATGCCTGAGAGCGCCTTACCCTTGAATTGAGTTGTCTATATTCTGGTGAGGTAGTGCCATCTTGCTGCGATGGCCCGCCGGCGAAAGTGGCCGGCGTTTTCTCGGGCGTCAAATCAAGTGGCATCCATGCATGCCGAAATCCACGGCGAGAAAAATGAAAATGATCAATTCGTTTCTTTTTTCGCTGTCGATTTTTTTTCAGGTTGCCGCGCGTACGACTGCCGGATCTTGGTCAACTCGGCCAGCCGCGCCGCCACCCTATGATTGACGCTGCCCTCCGGATAGTCGCCGCTGGCAGCGGCTTCCCCGGACGGCAAGCCGGTCAGGATGGCGATGGCCTGATCGACATTTTCCACGGCGTATATCCGGAACTGTCCGGCTTCGGCGGCCGCCACCACGTCCCGGCGCAGCATCAGGTGCTTGATGTTGGCAGCAGGGATCAATACCCCCTGCTCCCCGTTCAATCCGCGCGCCGCGCAGATATCGAAGAATCCCTCTATTTTTTCGTTGACCGCACCGATCGCCTGCGCCTGGCCAAACTGATTCACCGAGCCGGTCACCGCCAGCGACTGCTTGATCGGCGCACTCGCCAGGTTGGAGAGCAGCGCGCACAATTCCGCCAGGGAAGCGCTGTCGCCTTCGACCAGGCCGTAGGACTGCTCGAACGCCAGGCTGGCGGAAAGCGCCAGCGGCTGGTTTCGGGCATAGCGCGCGGCGAGGAAAGCGGAGAGGATCAGCACGCCCTTGGAGTGGATCGCGCCGGAGAGCTTCACTTCACGCTCGATGTTGACCATCTCCCCTTCGCCCAGCCGGGTGGTGGCGGTAATCCGGGTCGGCTGGGCAAAGGCGAAATCACCCAGTTCGATCACCGACAGGCCGTTGACCTGGCCCGTCACCGCCCCCTCGGTCGCTATCATCAAGGTACCGCGCAGGATCGCCTCATACAGTCGGTCCCTCAACCTGTCCTGCCGTCGAATCCGGGTATCGATCGAGCGCTGCACGTCGGCGGTTTCGACCGCTGCATGGCCAGCCTCGCGCGCCCAGTAATCGGCCTCGCGCAGCAGATCCGCCACGCTGCGCATGTGGGTGGAAAGTCTTTCCGCATCGCCGACCAGTCTCGCGCTGTGCTCGATCACCCTTGCCACCGCGCTGCGGTCGAACGGCAACAACGCTTCCTTGCGGGTCAGCGTCGAAATCAGCCGGGCATAGAGCAGGTGGGTATCGGCATTGCGCTCGATGTGCTCCTCGAAATCCGCCGCCACCTTGAACAGCTCGCCGAATTCCGGATCGTATGCCTGCAGCAGGTAATAGAGCAGGCGGTCGCCGAACAGGACTATTTTGGCATCCAGCGGGATAGGCTCGGGTTCCAGCGAGACGGTGCTGACCAGGCTGTATATCTGACCCAGAGATTCGATGTGAATCTCGCGCGATTGCAGCGCCCGTTTCAGACCTTCCCAGGCGAATGGCTGCACCAGCACTTTGCGCACGTCCAGCAGCAGATAGCCGCCGTTCGCCCGGTGCAGCGCACCCGGCTTGATCAGGGTGAAATCCGTGACCAGCGTGCCGAGCTGGGAGACATGCTCGACCCGCCCGACCAGATTGCTGTAGGTCGGGTTGTCCTCGGTAACAATGGGGGCGCCGGCTTTGTTTTCGTTGGTCACCAGCACGTTCACCTGGTAGCGGTGAAAAGTCTCGTGGGCGACGATCGTCATGCCTGAGATGCTGATGGATTCCTTCTGCCGGATAAAATCGTCAGCGTTCTCGACCATGTCCTGCTGCACGATGTCGAGGTATTTCAGCACCCCGGGCAGGTCGGCGTAATTCGCGCGCAAATCGTTCATCACGTGCTCGACTGCCGACAGCGTGGTTTCCTGGTTGAGCTGCTTGACCCGTTCACTCCGCTCTTTGTACCACTGCGGCATGTGGCTGAGGATTGTTTCCAGGCGTTTTTGCAAATCGGCGATGGCGGTTTCTATCCGGTTTTTTTCTTCTTCCGGCAGCTTTTCGAATTCTTCCGGTGGAATCACCTCATGGTTGCGGGTCGGTGCGAAGGCGAATCCTTCGGGCGTGCGCAACAGCACGATCTCCTGCTTTTCGGCGTCTTCTCCCAATTCCCTGAACACCTGCTCCTGCCGCTTTCTGAACTCATCCTGGATCGCTCCTGTCTTGGCGCGGTATTCATCGCTCTCGAACAGCGCGGGGATGGCGCCACGCAAATAATCCACCAGTTTTTCCATGCGCAGGCGCAGTTCGGCCCCCCTGCCGGATGGCAGCCTGAGCGCCTGGGGTTTGTGCGGCTGGGCGAAGTTGTTGAGATAGCACCAGTCGGTCGGTTGGCGTTCGTCCCCCGCCTTTTTTTTGAGGAACTGCCGCACCATGCTGCGCTTGCCTATGCCGGGCGGGCCCAGGACGAAAAGATTGTAGCCTTCGTGACGGATGCCGGCGCCGAAGCGCACGGCGTCCATGGCACGCATCTGGCCGATGATTTCCGTCAGGTCGTCCAGATCTGCCGTGGTCTGGAATCCGAATTGTTCGGGGTCGCAGGGATGGTGCAGTTGTTGCGGTTGCAGAGGAAGAGGGATGGTCATTGTTTTTCCTGAATGGATGGTGCCACCTGGTTCTTATCCGGGATTTTCCATTGGCATTTCTTGAGGGCTGATTGCGGGAGAGAATTTGACGGGCAAGCGGAACGAACGGGACTGCTCCCCTGGTTCCTCGAACCATTCTCTTATCGGGGTGTGGGCCTCGCGCGGCGGGTTCACTGCGTTCCGTGTGGTCCTTGCGGCTGGTCGCCGCGCACGATAAACACCGGGGCGAAGCCGCCTCCGGGTGTGCGGAAGTTCGTCGTCTGGCCGCGGTAGAGCCGTGCGACTGCGAGCTGGATCGCGCCGGCGTAGACATAGGCGCGCACGTCCAACTTCAGGTCGGTGTCGGCGCCGTCCACTTCTACGCGGCGCTCGCTTGGCGGCACCAGCGCCTGGGCGACGTAATCGCTGCCGAGGATTTCCTCCCACACCCGCCGCGTGAGCTTGTCGCCGCGATAGGCGGCCTTGCTGCCGTAGCCCGCGGCGGGCTTGAAGAAAAGGCGGCGGCGTTCCTTCCACAGCGATTGCGCGCGCTCGGGCGTGACGGATTCGGTGCGCGGGATGCCAGCAAGCAGGATGTCCCGCGTCGCCGCGGTCGCACCCAGTGCGGCGAGTGCGCCCGCATCGCTCAGGGTGACGAGGTTACGCTTGTCGGCGTAGAGCGCATGGGTGCGGGGATTGGGCGTCACCACGACTGCCCCGGCCGCGTAGGCGGCGCGCAAGGCGGCATGCGCAGGATCCTCGAGGCAGAAGTCGGTCAGGCGGTTGTACACCAGATCGACAGGTTCCCCGAGATGCCGAAGCTTGCCGTTGCGCCACTCCAGTTCGCGAGCGTCCGCGATAACCGCGTCGACTCCGAAGCGCATGAACAGCCGCTGGAACAAGCGGAATTCCGGATTGAGGTACTGACCGGCGGGGTCGTCGTCGACAATGGCGACGCGGCCGAGCGGCGCGCCTCCGCGCTGGCTGCGCCATTCCGCGGCGAACATGCCGAAGAAAGTCCGCTCCAGGCGTTCCAGGTCGACGGTCGGTTCGAATGCGGCCGCGACCCATTCGCGGCAGCACGCCTGCTGCGCACGGGCGAGAGCGGCGTTGAGGAGCGCCCCGCCGGCGTTGGTATTGATCTCGATGAGTTGCGGGCCCCGGTTAGTCAGGTGGAAATCGAACCCGAGGAAAACGCCCGCGGGGCCGAAGTCGAGCCGGGCGATGTCCAGGCAGCGTGCGAGGGCCATGTCCCGATAAGCGGGCAGGCCGACAACCCGCTGCACCGCTGCCACGATGGCCGCCAACTGCTCCATCTGTTCGGGAGACACAAACACCGCCATCGCGGAAAACAGATAAGGCCGGGTCGTGGCGATCTCGTCGGCGAGGCCCGCGAGCGAAGGTTCCGCCTCCAGCTGGCGGCGCAGGCGCTCCGGGTCGAGGCTGCGACAGGTGCAGCCGCGATTAAGAGCTTCTGCGGTGATCGGGCTGAACCGGGCCGGCCCGGTTGAAGCAGAATCGATGGCAGTGCTCACGGCATCACGGCCTCGACCCATTGGCCCGCCGACACGGCCACGAGTTCACCTTCGGCAAAGGGCCGCCACTTCTCGTCGGTGAGCGGAACGCTCGCGACCAGCAACACCTCCTGGAAGCCGGGCGCGATAGACACTCCGCTGGCATTGACAGGTTCGTTCGCATCCGCACACCGGCGCGACAGCAGAAATAGACCGGGCGGCGTGATGTCACCGGCCGGTTGTATGCGTCGATGGCCGTGTGCAAACAGGGTGTCGCCGTCCGCGTAGAGAAAATTCGCGGGTCCCAGCTGCCGCAGATCGGCGGCAAATTCCGCTATCACCGAAAGGCGCTCCTCGAGAGGCGGCAATGGAGATGTCGAATCCCAACAACCGCATATGCGCTCAAGCAGCGCGCAGAAGGCGTGTTCGGAGTCCGTCGTGCCGACGGGTCGGTAACGGTCGAACGCAAGCTTCCCGGAGCGCTCGATACCGGGCAGATCTCCGTTATGGGCGAACACGTGCATGCGGCCCGCCAACTCTCGCGCGAAGGGCTGGGTGTTCGAAAGTGCGACCGCTCCGCGGGTCGCGCGCCGGATGTGCGAGATGGCAAGCGTGGTGCTTGGCCCTTGCGCCTCGACAAAGCGGACAAGAGGACTGTCGCCCGCTGCCGTCGGCTCCCGATAGAGAACCACATCATTGTCCTGATAGAACGCGGCGCCCCAACCGTCGCGATACCTGCCGCTGCCCGCGCCATGGGCTGCCAGCGTCTCCAGCGAGAAGGTCAAACGGGCCGGCCGCCGACTGGACATTGCCAGGAGTTCGCACATGCTTCTGTTGCCTCTCACATCATGGAGTTACATTAGCCGTGGGCGGGACGATCGCGTTTGATCGAGATCAAACGCTTGGCCGGCGGCCGGTTGAAGTCAGCGGCGCTTGACCGGCTGGAGGAGGGGTATGCAGCCCGGCTCCCGCTCACGCCTTCAGTTGAGCGCCGGGCGGGCGGGGCAGAGTCAATCGCGCTTCCAGGCCGCCCTCGGGACGGTTGCGCAGACCGAGCCGGCCGCCGTGCGCTTCGGCAATGCTGCGCGCGATGGTCAACCCCAGTCCGGTGCCGCCGGTTTCCCTGTTGCGCGATCCTTCGAGCCGGTAATAGGGCTCGAATACCCGCTCGAGTTCCGGCTCCGGGATTCCGGGCCCTTCGTCGCGGATCCGGATCTCGAGACGATCATCGTTGTCATCAACCGCGATCACCGCCGACTTGCCGTACTTGATCGCATTCTCCAGAAGATTCATCAGGCATCGCCTCAGGGCCCGCGGCCTCCCGGGATACGGTTTGAGCGGTGCGCCCGCGATGGCTATCCGGCCGCCTGTCTCCGCAAGATCCGCCTGAAGGCTTTCGAGCAGCGCCATGATGTCCACCGGCCTCGCGGGCTCGTCGCTTTCCAGGCCGCGCATGAAATCCAGCGTGGCGCCGACCATGGATTCCATTTCCCCGAGGTCGCCGGTGAACTTGGCGCGCAGCGAGGGATCGTCGAGCAGCTCGGCGCGCAGGCGCAGGCGCGTGATCGGCGTCTTGAGATCGTGCGACATCGCGGCAAGCACCTGGGTGCGGTCCCGGAGGTAACGGATGAGACGCGCCTGCATGGTGTTGAAGGCGCGCGCCGCGCGCACGACCTCGATCGGCCCGGTTTCCGCCAACGGGGGCCGGTTGATGTTCTTGCCGAGTTCCTCGGCGGCATCGGCGAGGGCGGCGAGCGGGCGCGTCGCCCAGCGAACCGCGATCAGCGAGACTCCGATGACCGCGGCCAGCAGCACCGCGAGGCTCAACAGCAACCGATAGGGCCAGTCTTCGGTTTCCACCGGCTGCCGCGAGTCGAAAGTGACGAGCGTCCCGTCGTGGAGGCGCACTTGGGCGACGAAGGAAAGCGCCGGCTGCGAAAAAATCTGCATGGCAGGGTGGAACGGCATCCAGCCGCCGCCTGGGCCGCCTCCCATGTGAGGACCGGCCGGACCGCGCATCGCCACGCCGGTGGATGACCCGCTGTCCGCGACCGCCACTTCGAGCGGCCACTCGTCGCCGAGCGAGCGGCGCAAGAAGGCGCCGAACAGCACTGCCCGCGCCGTCCTGTTCCCCTCCTCTGCGCCCGGCATGAGCGGACCCTGATCGAGCTTGACCGTCATCGGCGGCGCGCTCAGGATGCCGGCAATCCTGCGGCGCTCGGCCGGCCCGAGCGACTCCAGCAGCCGGACGATGTCGGCGATGCGCTGCGCCGATTGCATGCCGCTCGCCTCAAGCAGCAGTTCGCCGCGCTCATGCATGTGAATCGCAAAGCTCACCAGTTGCGCGGTCACCAGCCCGGCGAGCAGCACCAGCACCAGACGGCTGAACAGGGAGCGGGGCAGCAGCGTCATCGGCGTGCGGCGACGACCGCGGCGGCGAACACGTAGCCCTGCCCGCGCACGGTCTTGATGATGGCGGGCTCCTTGGCGTCTTCGCCCAGGCGATGGCGCAGGCGGCTCACCTGGACGTCGATGGCCCGGTCGAAAGGGCTCGCGTCGCGCGACAGCATGAGATCGATCAGCTGGTCGCGCGTCAAAACGCGGTTCGGGTGGTCGAGAAAAATCCTGAGCAGCCTGAACTCCGTGCCGCTGAGCGCGACCGCGACGCCTTCGGGCGAGGTCAGATCGCGCGTCGCCGCGTCGAGCGTCCAGCCGGCGAATCGAAACGACGATACTTCTTCCGGCTTCAGGTTCTCCGGCAGCGATCGCGCGCGTCTCAGCACGCTCTTGATGCGGGCGAGCAGCTCGCGCGGGCTGAACGGTTTGGGCAAATAGTCATCCGCCCCCATTTCGAGGCCCACGATCCGGTCGGTCTCGTCGCCGCGCGCGGTCAGCATGATGATCGGCACATCGGATCCGGCGCGCAGGCCGCGGCAGAGGTCGAGCCCGTCCTCGCCGGGGAGCATCAGATCGAGAACCACGAGATCCGGGCGCGCGCTATTCACCGCCGAGCGCAACTCTCTGCCGTTGGCCGCCGTGGCGACGCGGTAGCCGTGCTTCTGGAGATACTCGCGCAGCAGGCCGCGGATCTCGGCGTCGTCGTCCACGATCAGAATGTGATCCTGTCTGGTCATCGCGGAGTTATACCCGGGCGGGTGATTCTCGTGCCGGAAAATGGTAACGCAGTGTAACAACTCCGGGATTTGCCAAGCTGCGACAAGAAACAGCGGCCTGGTGACATCGCCGAGTTACAACCGGCTGGTTTAATGGGCCTTGCCGAAATCTTCGCATCCGGCGACAGAGTTCTCCGGATGCGGGAGACCGGCACAAGGATTCTTAATCCACGAAAGGACACTGATCATGAAACGCTCGCACAAGATTGCAGTTGGAATCGCCGCATCGCTGGGGCTCGGCCTCGCCGTCGCCGCAGCTTACGCCCACCCGGGCGGCATGGGGCCCGGCGCCATGGGCGCGATGATGCACGGCATGGGTGGCGGAATGGGGCCCGGCGCGATGGGCGGCGGAGCGGGAGGCCCCATGGCGGGGCAGCAGCTCATGACGCCCGAAGAGCAGGCCGCGCTCCAGGAAAAGATGCGCAATGCGAAGACGCCCGAGGAACGGCAAAAGCTCGCCGAGACCACGCACGCGGAGATGCAGAAGCGTGCGCAGGAGAAGGGCGTCGTTTTGCCCGAGCATCGCGGGCCGCACGCAGGCTTCGGGCCGAATGCCGTCCCGGCGCCGCGCGCACCGGCTGCCACCGAGCAAACTCGCTGAGCGCAGGAAGGGGCGGCGAGATCCGTCCTTTCGCTTATCCACCAAAATTATCCGGAGGCAGGCAATGAAACGCTGGAGCAAGATTGCAGTGGGAGTGATCGCATCGGTAGGGCTCGGCCTGGCGGTCGCCGCCGCCTTCGCCCATCCCGGCGCGATGGGACCGGGAATGATGCAGGGGATGGGACCGGGAATGATGCACGGCGGGAATGTAGCCGAATTCCGCGGCCCGATGGCGGGCCCGATGGCAGGAAGCATGCAGCATGACGAGGCGGCGTCCGCCGACATGCGCCTGGTCCACGACATGATCGTCAATCATGACCGCATCAAGCGCACGGTGACCAATCTGCCCAACGGAATCCGGACCGTCACCGAGTCCGATGATCCCCAGGTGGCGCAAGCCATCAAGGCCCACGTCGCGAGCATGGAGAAGCGGCTCGGAGAGGGACGGGAATTCAATATGTTCAGCCACACGCTTCCCGTACTGTTCGAGAACAAGGATAAGATCAAAACCGAAGTCCAGACGACCGACAAGGGGTCTGTCGTTACCCAGACCTCCAATGACCTGGCGGTGGTCGTCGCGCTTCAGGCGCACGCCGTCGAGGTGAGCGAGCTCGCGCGCGACGGGATGGTTGCGATGATGCGCAGCGCCATGGCGAACATGGCGGGAATGCCGCACGGCCCGCGCGCAGGTTTCGATCCGAATTCCGGGCCGAACGCACCGTCGCCCGCCCGTTGACCTGATAATCGGAACTGCCGGGGGCGCGTCTGCTCCCGGCGAATCGAATTGACTGGACCCGGACATGAAAAAGATTTTGAAATGGATTCGCACGCCGCTGGTTCTGATTGCGGGCGCGACGCTCGCCGCCACGGCGGCGTACGCGCAGCAGCGTTCGCACGACATGAGCCATCAGGCCGCGCCGGAACCCATGCACTCCATGGGCCGGGACACGCGCCTCGCGGTGAGCTTTCCGGCGCCGCTGAAGGAGCATACCCTGGCCAACATGCGCGACCACCTGCTGACGCTGTCCGAGATCCAGGACTATCTCGCCAGGCACGAGTTCGACCGCGCGGCCGATGTCGCCGAGAAGCGCCTGGGCATGTCTTCGCTGGAACTGCATGGCGCGCATGAAGTGGCGCCCTACATGCCGAAGGGCATGCAGGATGCGGGCACCGCCATGCATCGCAGCGCCAGCCGATTCGCGTCGGTCGCGCAGGAAGCATCGGGCGACCAGGATCTGGGCCGCACGCTGGCCGCGCTCAACAAGGTCACGCAGTCCTGCGTCGCCTGCCACGCCGCTTACCGGCTGAAGTGAACGACCGGCGCTCGTGTGACGCTGCATCGAACCCGTATCAGCGCGCCGGTATCGTAATGAGGGGGATCTGCGGCGCTGTGCCGGTCTCGGCGAGAGACGAGAACACCATGAGGAACATCATCAGGCGCTTCGAATCGAGATCGCGGTCGTCGATCCAGAACCAGCGGTCGCGGTAGCGCACGGCCGCAAATGCATCAGCGGGCCGCTCGCTGCTCGTTTGAATGCGCATCAGCGGAGAATTGCGCGCGCCCGCCGTGGCATCCGGTCGCGGTATGGGAGTGGCGCGGCCTTCGGCCAGGTCGCGCTCCGGTACTTCGACGCCCGCGGAAAGCTCGGTCAGGATTTCCTGCAGGGAACGCGTGAGCAGCGCAATCTGGTCGGGATTGCGGTGCAGCGAGCCGAACACGACCAGCGGCTCGTCGTTTTTTGGATTCAGCCCCAGAGCTTCCTTGAGGAAGCGAACGTCCTTCTCCACCCCTTCGCCCGCGTTGCGGTTGAAGCCCAGGTAGGTTGTCTCCTGGTCGTCGCGCTTCTCGACGCGCACGCTCAGCGCGCCCGCCTGCTGCATGCGGCGAATCGCATCGGTCACCTGGTAGAATACGGGATCGGCGGCGCGCGACCGCGGCTGGGCGGCGGAATAGTTGTAGATGCCGTTGATGGCGCGGACCGTCACCCGCAGGATGTAGTCGGCCGGATGGCCGGATTCGATCATGGCGAAAATCGCCTGCGGCGGGATCGGCCGCAGCAGGCTGTTCATGTACCGCTCGCCGGTGATCGGCGTGTAGGAGATCGTCGGCTTGTCGGTATAGGTGCCCGTCGCGCCGAGGGTCTGATTGTTGCCGGCCGACGCGTTTGGAAAAATATTCGTCGCAAGATTGATCTGGCTGGCGAGCTCGTACGAGCTGATCACCGACGACACGTCGAGGAACACCGGCGTGTCCAGATAACGCAGCTTGACGATGTTCAGCAGCGTCTGCTCCTTCCAGGAAGTGCCGATGGCGTCGGCATAGCCGATGCGGTCGCGCTGCACGCTCCCGGCCCCGATCGTCTGGCAGCCGGCCGCTAGAATTGCGGCGGCGAGAACCAGCGTAAGTCGCAAGTAAATGTACATAGTTGCTCCTTGGACTTGGCGCGCCACGGTTCGCTTGGGATGGGCCGAACCCTCTATCGTTGTTCCGCGGAATGAGGTCGGCCGTCAGGCGAGGACGGGCTTCGATCGCAGGTGCGCCAAGTGCCGTCGCCAACAGGCCCATACTAAACCCGCGACAAATGAAATCAATAGCCCGAGCATGGAATGCACACCGGTTTCCCGTCTTTCATTCTCAGGTAACGATCGAACACGTATTCACCGCAGGTGCCGCACTTGGTCTTGTTGAACGAGCCCTTGGGCGGCTTGAACTGGAAGTCAGGCTTCAGCTCCACGGCAAAGAGCGTATCGTCGGTCTGCTCATAGACCCACCGAATAACTTCTTGGCTCACCGGCGCGGGAATCTGGGACGGCTCGATCCCTTTCTTGCGGATGGCGATGAACTCGAACTTTCCCATTGCATCGACGGCATCCGGTTTGAGGGAAAAACGGACGCCTCCCTTCTGCGGGTGATAGAAGGTCGCCGCGAGTTTGCCGTAGAAGGTCTTGGCGATGAGAAGCTTGCCGTAGGTAGCTCCGGTCGCTGCCTGAATGCCATCCATCATGCACGTCTGCGGGTGCCCCTCGCCCAGTTCTGGAAAAACAAAGAAGCCGTGGTCCTTTTCTCGTTCGACGCCCAGTTTTGCCAGCGCGAGCTGCCCCATGCGATAGCCGATAGGCATGAACGGGCATTTATGGCCATGGAATTCGAAGGCCCATTCGGGCGGGATATGTTGCGTTGATTTGAACGCCAATACGGGTGGGACAAGTGGCATTGTCATTTGATTCTCCTTGATAACAAAGCACTACTTGAGTACGTCAAAAAACATCTTTGCGGCAACCAACCATAAGACGACGCCGATGATTTTTTTTAGCTGGCTGCTGGAGAGCTTTTCCTTCATCAACTGCGATCCGGCAAGCGATCCCCCCGCGGCCATGAGCGCCATGATTCCCAAAAAAGTCATATCCAATCTTCCGAACGTGACGTGACCGAGAAATCCGGAGAGTGAAGAAAAGACCACTGCCACGGCACAGGTGGCCGCCGCTCGTTTCGCTTCGAGCCCCAGCCAGTTGAGCGCCGGAACGATGATGTTGCCCCCTCCCACCCCAAGCAGCCCTCCGATGAAACCAGCGGTACCGCCCACACCGGCGCCGACCAGCCAGACCTTGGCCGGGCTGGCATTTTGAGCACGCGCCTGTCCCTGATAAAAAAGCATCATTCCGCCGGCGAACACCAGAAACACGGCGAAGAGAAAGAGCAAAATCATTTTGTCGACGTGGGGTGTAAGGCGAGCGCCAATAGGTGCAAACACGACAGCTATGGCGGCAACAGGCAATGCAATGCGCCAGTCGATGAGCCGGCCGCGCCAATAGTTGATCGTGGCGAGCGAAAGGCTGATGGCGTTGAGGAGCAGTGCAGCCGGGGCGGCCTCGGCGAGCGGTACACCCATATAGTAGAAAAACGGAACGAACAGGAACGCGGCCCCGATTCCGGCCATTGCCGTCAGCCCGGAGAACACAAACACCACAGGCGCGGCGATCAGGTAAAACGTGAACGACATGATTCATTAGCTCTCATGCATTGGCTGCCTTTGCAGCCACGCATCAATTTCCTCGGTCAGTGGCAACCCTGAGCACGCGCTTGGCTTCCGTGCGCGTGCCGCCCGCAATGGCCGTCCCGAGGAACGTCTCGTTTCGAGGGGTCAATCCCGAAAGAATAACGATAGAAAAATACACGGCCCATGGCCCGGCTTCTTGACATGGATCAGATGCCAATCATTTGAATGGTCGCGGCACGCCGAAGATTTGCCGCCGCGTACTTGGACTCGTATCCGAAAAGGATGAGCGTCGGCAAAAGAAACGAACCGTGTAACTCAGCCGGCGCGCCTGAGCGTGCCGGACAGTTCGGTGCCCGGCGCCACGGTGTTGAACACGGTGCCGTATCGCTTCACGTTGTCGTGCAGCAGTTCCAGGCGCCGGTCCTCCTCGTCCGTGTCGACCACGATTTCATAGGTGATCGACTGCATTTTCGGCGGCGCGTCCTGGCGCACGCCGTGCACGCGCACTTCGACGCCGCGCAGCTGGAACTTGAGGATCGGCGTGACGCGCTCGATGCCCTTGATGATGCACGCCGCGAGCGCCGCGAGCAGCAGCTCGGCCGGGTTGAAAGCGTCGGCGCGGCCGGCAATGTCGGTATCGAGAACGATCTCGGCCTCCTTGCAGCGTGCGCGGCTGCCGTGGGCGTCGAGGCGCGTCGCCTTGATCTCGTATTCCAGCACGGTGTCATCCTCCTTTTCGTTCACCTTCTCTTCCGATTGTTTCGGGCTCGCTCTTCGATTCCGCGACCGGCCCTCGCCAGTACACGGTACGGAGCTGGGGCTCGGGCTGGAGCGTGAAGTGGCTGACGCCGTAGCGCCGCAGAATGCTGCCCAGGTCGGCGAGCAGCTCTCCCCACTGTCCCATATCCGCCACCACCACGTGGGCGCTCAGCGAAATCCTGTCCGAGGAGATGGTCCACAGGTGCAGGTCGTGCACCGCCTGTACGCCCGGATGGGCGGCAAGCGCACGCCCGATCTCCTCGACGGACAGGTGCAAGGGAGCGCCTTCCATCAGCGCGTGCAGCGCTTCGCGCAGCAGGCGCAGGCTGGAAAGAAGGATCAATCCTGCGATCGCCATGGAAAGAATCGGGTCGATCGGCGTCCAGCCCGTGTAGGTGACGACCACGCCGGCGATCAACGCGGCCACGGAGCCGAGCAGGTCGCCCAGCACGTGCAGCATGGCGGCGCGCGTGTTCAGGTTGCGCTCGCCGCGGGAGAGCACCCAGGCGACCGCAAGATTCACCAGCAACCCGATCACGGCCACGGCCGCGACTGCTTCGCCGATCACCGGGCGCGGGAAGCGCAGGCGCTCGATCGCGCTCACGATGATGGCGGCGATGACGGCGAGCATGAAGAGCGCGTTCAGCAACCCCGCAATGATCTCTGCCCGGGCAAAGCCGTAGGTGTGGCGATACGATTGGGGCCGTTTCGCGAGCCACGCCGCGAGCCCCGCCAGCGCCAGCGCGCCCCCGTCGGTGAGCATGTGGCCTGCATCGCTCGCCAGCGCGAGCGAGCCCGACCACCAGCCTGCCAGCGCTTCGACGAGAGCGAAGCCGAGGGTCAACGCGACCGCGACGGTCAGGGTTCTGCCGGAATTGGTCATGCGGTGGTCGTCGTCGCGCATGGATGCCGGCGGCTCGGCGCGCGAGGTTTCCACAATATCCCTTGACGCTGTCTTCCCCGGCTACGCGGCCGCACGATTCAGCGCGGATCCCGGGACGGGCAATCGAGCTGTCAATCGCGCCGAGGCGACTTTGAGCTGGTCCGCGACGACGAGGAATGCTGCGGCAAGGAGCAGCATGGCGCCGACCAGGAACGCCGGGAGCGGCGCCATCAGCCAGCCTTGAGTGGCGAGCAGCGACACCACGGTGAGGTCGAAGAGCGTGGCGAGAATCACGAAGCGACCAGGGCGGATCGTCCAGAAGTGGCCGCGCACGCGATTGACGTAGATGATGGCCTGCACGCCGAACACGAGCCAGACGAAGACGAGCGTGCGGGCTTCGGCGGCGCCGAGCTGCAACACGTTCTCCGCGGACCAGAACACTGCGCTATTCAGCAGGAAGAGCAGCGTGGCAAGGCCCAGGCCGGCAACAATCAGCGGGCGGGCGGCCCATTTGTCCGGCGTAGGCGATGCGGCGACCCGATCCATGGAAACGGTCATCATGACGATATCGGTGCTGAAGAACAGCAGGATCATCATGAGCGGATCGACCACGTAAGCGCCGAAGAGGAGCAGCCCGAGAGCGAGAAACGGCGGAATGCCGAGCTTCATGCTGATCATCGTCCGCGCGAAAGTCAGCATGCGCTGATAGATGCGGCGGCTGCCCTCGATCGCCATTACGATCTCGCCCAGGCCGGGCTTCGTCAGGACCAGGCTCGCGGCCGCTTTCGCGACGTCGGTCGCGGTCGCCACCGCAATGCCGACGTCCGCTTGCCGGAGCGCCGGCGCGTCGTTCACCCCGTCGCCGGTCATTCCGACCACGTGCCCGGCTTTCTGCAGCGCTTGGACGAGGAAGAACTTGTCCTGCGGGTACACTCCGGGAAAGATCTCGAAGCGTGCGGTCGCCGCCAGATCGAGGTTCTCGCGCAGCGTCCCGGCTGGAGCGACTTCCCCGGTGATCCCGACCCTGGCCGCCACGGCCCGTGCGGTCGCTTCCCCATCGCCCGTGACGAGCAGCACCCGCACGCCCCGCTTGCGCAGGTCCGTGATCAAGGTGGCGGAATCGGACCGGGGCGGATCGCCCAGCGCGATGAGGCCGGCGATGCGGAGATCCGAGCCGGATCCCGTCGCTATCGCCAGGATTCGCGATCCGTCCGCAGAGAGTCGCGCGACGTCCGCGGAGATCTCCGGCCACGGCATGTCGGTCAGCTCGGCGATCGCCGAAGGCGCGCCCTTGACGATGCGCACGACCTCGTCGTGCTGTCGGATCGACACTTCCGAGCGCTTGGTGCCCGGGTCGAATGGAATGAAGCTCAGACGCGGAGTCGAGACCTCCATGAGGCCCTTGTCCCGCGCCGCCTTGAGGATGGCAAGATCAATTGGGTCCTGCGTCGTCTCGTCCGAGGATAAGGCGCCCATGCGAAGCACATCGTCCGGCGTGCCGGGAGCGATCGCCTCTACCTTTTCGACGGTCAGGCGGTTTTCCGTGATGGTGCCGGTCTTGTCGAGGCAGAGCACATCCATGGCCGCGGCGTCCTGGATTGAAGAGAGCCGCGTAACCAGGATTCCGTTGTCGGCGAGCGCGCGGGCGCCGAGCGCCGCGGACATCGTGAACATCATCGGCAGGGCGACCGGAACGGATGCCACCAGTAGCAGCAGACCGAAAGGAAGCATGTCGAGCAGCGGCGTGCCGCGAATGACGGTCGCCGCGAACACTGCGACGGCAAGGACGACGACCAGAGCGGCGAGGGATTTTGCAATCTTCACAATCAGCAGCTCGAGACGGCGCGGCGCCTCGGCCATCCGGACCAGCTCGGCCGTCTTTCCGAAATAGGTTCTGGCCCCTGTCGCTACGACCGATCCCGTCGCCTCGCCGCGACTGACCGACGAGCCCGCATAAACCGTGCTTCCCGACGCGTGTTCGACAGGGAGGGATTCGCCGGTCAACTGCGATTGATCCACCTGAACGAGACCCTCGGCCAGGCCGACGTCGGCTGGGACGACGTCGCCGGCGCGCAGGCGCACGAGATCGCCCGGCACCAACCGGGCGGACGGGAGTCCCTGCCAGCGACCGTCCCGCCGCGCGCGCGCGGTGACGGTCAGGCGCTGGCGCAGCAGCGCGAGCGCATTCTGTGCCCTGCCTTCCTGCATGAAGCCGACGAGCGCGTTGAATATCAGCAGCGCGGCAATCACGATCGCCTCGACCCAACGGCCGAGAATCAGGTCGAGCGCCATGGCCGCCTCCAGCATCCATGGAACCACCCCCCAGAACTTGCGAAGCAACGCCCCCGCTCCGCGGGGACGCATCGGGGTCACGACGTTGGGGCCGAATTGCCGCAGCCGCTCGGCCGCTTCCGCGCTCGTCAGTCCTTCGGCCCGAATGGTCGGCGCGGCAGCCGCGGCCTGCTCAATAACTTGGTTGATCATGGGATCCTCGGCAGTCAATCTTGAATCACTTCAAGCTTAATTTGTGGATCGTCCAGGCATTTTGATATGAATCAATTGCGCCGGGGCGAATGGCGCGGTTCACGGCAACAAACCACGCTCGGCGCGTCGGGGAACCGGATTCTGGATGCAGGCTCGACGCGGCTTTCGGCTCTGTCCAGCGGGTCGGATCAGACAGAGGGCACTGCGCTCTTGACGCTACCTCGCGGCCGATGAAGGCAACGAACGCCTTTCCTTCATGAGACTCGGCATCGCAGTTCCACACCGGGTCTCACGGGAACAGCGTTCATCAAGGCGCCGGACCTTCGATCGGCCTGCCCCGATTGGGGAAATTCTTGTATTCCGTATCCGCGCGCGGAAAAGTGCTTGTCATGGTCTTCGCCGGGTCGATCCAATCCGCCCATTTGAAATTCGGGATCACCTTCGCCTGATAACTTTGCTCCAGCGGGTGTTCAAGCACGTCGTTGACATGCTGCCATTGCTGGAAACGCATGAGGTCGACTTGATACGGCGTCGGATTCTTTTGCATTTTCACGGCCAGTTTCAGCTTCATGACCTCGTCCATCGACACCTTGGGTGTCCAGGTGATCGCTTCCGGAAGTACGACGGGCTCTCCGGGGATATTGTTGATCCCCTTCTTCCAAGTGGCCAGGACCGCCACATCGGTATCTTCGCGGTACAGCAGAATGGCGTGGCCGTAGTCCTTATTCTTGAAGAAGCCGAGATTGCCATACTGCACGCGGGCGCCGGTCAGGAACGCGACTGCGTCCGACCAGCAGGGCGACGCGCCGGAGATGCCCCACAGCACGCTACGGTCGACGATGCCGTCGGGAAAGAGGATGCCCAAGGCGAGTTTGGCGTCATTGGCCGCGTGTATGGTGCCCTCACAGTCATGGCCGTGAAACTTGATCATGTCCTTCAGCGTGACCGTATAGGTGTAGGGGTAGTACCGGCCTTCGGTGCCGCGCGTTGCCAGAATTTCAAACACCGGCGCGTAGGGCTTGTTCGCCATCGGGGCGTACCAAGTGGGCGTGCGGTCCGCAGGGTCGACGCCGGTTTCGATGAAAATGTCCTTGCCCTGATGGTAGGTCGGCTCGCCGCCGATAGCGGAAACGCTCACGCACGCTAGGGCGGTGAAGATGAGATAGCTGACTTTATTCATGTAAATCTCCGTTGCAATGGTGTGTTGAGTATTTGCTTGACGTACCGCGACAAGTCGGCGCGCACATACGCTACACATGGTGAACATTTCTCCAAGACCGACGTTGATCCAGATCAAACCAAAGCACGTCCCGCTCTCGAAACGCAGCGTGCCGAATATCCGATCATTGGCAGATCGCGGATACGCTCCTTCACGAAGCATTCGCGAATGTCACGCGAAGGCCGGGAGCATGAAGTCAGATCAAATGGATCAATTGGCACGGTTCGCGTGGGAACGAGCGGCGCTCCTGCCGTTGCCCGAGGGACCAATGAAAGCGACGATGGTCAAAGCAGTTCTTCCGGCGCCAGCGCGCCGAACAAGCCGGAGAGAATACGCCGCCACCAGCTTGCCAGCGGCTCACTCGTGTAGCGCACTGATTTTCCTTCTTCGCTTCCGATCCAGGCGAGCGGCGCATTCTCGTTGCCGGGCTCGGCCAGCTCGACCCGGAACGCCTCGTCGAGCGATGCGGCTTCCTCGAACAGCGTGCCGAGCTGTTCCGCGAGCGCCACGCTCTCGATCAACACCGCGACCTCGGTATTCGAGAGGCGTGACCGCGGGTCGAGATTCATCGAACCGACGAGCACGACTTTGCGGTCCACTACGATCGCCTTGGCGTGCAGGCTGGCTCCCGAGGACAGGGCTGGTCGCGCGCTTGCGGGTCGCATGGGGTTCGGCCGGAGCTCGTGCAACTTCACTCCGCACGCGAGCAGCCGGGGCCGGTATCGCGCGTAGCCTGCGTGCACGACCGGAACGTCCGTGGACGCAAGGGAATTCGTGAGCACCCTCACGCGCACGCCGCGCCGAGTGAGCGTGCAAAGCACCCCCATGCCGCGCGCGCTCGGAATGAAGTAGGGTGAAATCAGAATCACTTCCCGCTGTGCCGCTTCGACCATATTGCGCAGGACCGAAACGATACGTCCTTGTTGCTCGGCCGTTTCCGCCTGCGGCTTGGCGGGCGTGTCGTAGACGGCGGTCGCGCGCGCCGGGACGAGGGGAAACGTGCCACTGCGCACCAGTTGCCCGAGATCGGTCGCGCGCAGCGCGCGGGCATACTCCGTTTCACGGAAGCGGTAAGCCTTCGCCGCCATCTGCGACAGGACCAGGTCCAGTTGAGAATTTCCCGGCGGTTCGCCCAGAAACGCCGCGATCGGCACGGCCCATTCGCTGTTCCAGTACTCGTCGAAGCTGCGCGAGATCTCCGCCACGACAGGCCCGGCGGCGAGCACGTCGAGGTCCGCAAAATCGCTGTCTCCGCGCACATTGAAGTAAGCGTCGCCGAGATTGCGCCCGCCGATGACGGCGACAGCGTTGTCGGCGATCCACAGCTTGTTGTGCATGCGCCGGTTGAGGCGGGTGCTGTCGCCGAAGAATTCGAGCAACCGGGACAGGCCCAACGGGCCGCGACGCAGAAAGGGGTTGAATACCCTCACTTCGACGTTCGGATGCGCCGCGAGCGTTGCGAGATCGAAATCGCGCCCGACCGCGTACATGTCGTCGACCAGCAGACGCACGCGCACGCCGCGCTGCGCCGCCCGTAGCGCCCGGTAGAGCAGCAGCGTGGCGGTTGCGTCCTCGCCGACGATGTAATACTGAAGGTCAAGCGTGCGCTGCGCCGATTCCGCCAGGGCCGCCCGAGCGAGAAACGCTTCCTGTCCCGAAACAAGCAAATGAAAGCCGGACTGGCCGGGCGTCGCCGCGAGCTGGGTAGCGAAGCTGCGTCCGAGAAAAGTTTCTTCCGGGTGATCCAGCGCGTGAGAAGGCAGGCGCGGGACATCGTAGAGTGCCGACGAACAAGCCATGACGAGCACTGCGACCGAGACGGCAAGCATCCGGCACATCGTCGTCACCGCGCATGACGGCCGATTTCGGGCAGTCAAGTTCTGCGTCACGAGCGATCCTTTGCGAGATCGGCCTGCGCTCCCGCAGGAATTGCTGATTCTCGGATTGACCGTCTAACGGCTCTTCGGCTCGTCGCCATCGTGCGTAGGCGGACTCGCGGCCTCATCCTTCTTCGCGAAGAGACCCGATACGAGTCCCATCATCCCACGCGCCGGCATGGACGGGGCGGATCCCGGCTGCGCTTTCCCCCCGCGCAGCAGTCTGACGAGCGCGGCGACCAGCACCACACCCAGGAAAACCAGCATCGGCCAGGGGATGCGCGTGAGCACCGAAGTCCACGGCGACGGCGCGCCGACTTCGATCACGACATGCTGCTTGCGTAGCTCCGCGATCAGCGCCGGGTCGCCGAAGTCCGGCGCTCGGGTGCTGAAGGTATCTCGCTGTGCGCCGTTCAAAGGGTGCTTGAAGCGCCCGTTGATCTCCGTTCCCTGGATCGTGACGCTGGCGACGTTGCCGGCCTCGAGCCGATCGAGAAACGCGCTGTACGGCGTCGGGGTCGAATTGCGGACTGGTTCAGTTTCAGTCCAGACACCGATGAGCAGCGCCAGCACCGCAGCGATAGCGATGAACCAGACTGGCGGTCGCTTCCACCATGGCCGGTGACAATGTTCTATTGCGTTTGTCATGTGACACTCCTTCTGAAACAAAGCGCTCCCGTGACGATTTGACTGAACGGATCCCCGGCGCCTCAGCCGACCTTGAACGCTGATCGAACCGGCAGCTTGATCTGATCGAGGATCAAAGCAAGTCCCATCGCGGCGGCGAACAGGGCCGCGATGATGCGCCACGGCAGCGGCGCCATCAACACGCCCGACAGCGCCAGCGCCGAGACGATGGCGATGTCTGCCGCGGACGACGCCAGAACCCAGTTGCCCGGCCTGGAATTCCATAGATGGCGCCGTTCGCGCACCACGTACAGCACGGCTTGGTTACCGAACACGAGCGTGACGAGCGCCAGCGTCTGCAGCTCGCCCGGGCCGAGTCCGAGGCGGAACTTTCCGAGCGCCAGCATCGCCGTGGAGAAGCCGAGCTTGCACAGCCCGAGGACGGCGGCGGCGGCGGTGATGTTGCGCATGCGCCAGACGCTCGGGGAGGGCGCGGGACTGGCGCGGTCGGTGGTCAGCGACATGGAGAGAAAGTCGTTGGTCACGAATATCAATACCATGAGCGCCGGCGTCAGGATCGCGTGGCCGGTGAGGCCGAGCCCGATCGCCAGAAACAGCACGATCTCGAACTTCTTGACCAGCATGTTGAACGTGTAGGCGAGGAGCCGCTGGAAGGCGATGCGGCCTTCGCGCACGGCGAACACGATGCCGGCGAGCCCCGGCTCGGTCATCACCATTGCGGCGGCGGCCTTGGCCACGTCGGTCGCCGAGGACACCGCGATCCCGATCTGCGCCTGCCGCAGCGCGGGCGCGTCGTTGGTGCCGTCGCCGCACATGCCGACCACGTGGCCGCGGCCCTGCAGCGCCTTCACCAGCCGGTACTTCTGCTCCGGCACCACGCGAGCGAATACCGCGCATTCGTCCGCGCTCAGCTCGCCGGAAAATTTTTCGGGCGGGCAGACCGCGCCGGCGATGCCGACCTTGCGGGCGATCGCCGCCGCCGTCAGCGCCGAGTCGCCGGTCACCATGAGCGTGCGCACGCCCAGGCCGCGCAACGCGGCGACGAGATCTGCCGAATCCTCGCGCGGCGGGTCGCTGAGCGCGATGAAGCCGGCCAGTCGCAGCGATGGCGACGGCCCGGCGGCGACAGCGAGGATGCGATGCCCGTGCCCGGCAAGATCGTCCACCTGGCGCCGCGCATCCGCCGGCGCCTCTGCCACCTTGGCTACCACCTCGAATGCGCCCTTGACGATGCGGATCTCGTTTCCGTCGCGGTCCAGGGCGAAGGCCTCGGAAATCTTGGTCGTGGGATCGAAGGGGATGAAGCGCACCAGCCGTTCGCCTGTGCCGCGACCCATTGCGTCGGCCGCCGCTCTTCGCACGGCGGCATCGATCGGGTCCTGTTCCGCCTCCGAGCTCGCCAACGCCGCGAGCGCCAGCACGCGCGCGCGCTCGAACCCCGGCATGGCGGCGACCTCGACGACCTCCAGTGCATTGCGCGTCAGCGTCCCCGTCTTGTCGGCGCACAGGACGTCCATCGCGGCGGCTTCGTGCGCGGCCGAGAGGCGCGTCAGCAGCACTCCGCGCCGGGCGAGGTTCTGGGCGCCGAACGCGGCCGAGAGCGTGAAGGTGGCCGGCAGCGCCACCGGGATGGTGGCGAGCAGCGCCGTGAGCGCGAGGCGGATCAGGTCGCCGGAGGGCAACGCGATGGCATGGGCGTAGACGACGATGAGAACCGCGACCGCGCCGTTGACGATGGCGAGGTTCCGCGTCGCCCCGAAAACGGCGGCCTGCTCGGTGCTGCGGGAGTGGGCGATGCGCACGAGTTCTGCGGTTCGCCCGAAATAGGTCTTCGGCCCGGTCGCCGTCACCTCCGCAATCGCCTGGCCGCGGCGCACCAGGGAACCGGCGTAGACGCTGCTGCCGGTCTCGGCATCGACCGGGACGGATTCGCCGGTGAGCATCGACTGGTCGACCAGCACCGATCCGGAAACGATGGCCGCGTCGGCGGGCACCAGGGCCCCGAGCGTCAGCCGGATCGCATCGCCCGGCACGAGCTCCGACGCCGCAAGCCTGACCCACTCGCCGTCGCGGCGCACCAGCGCGGTCGGCGCGAGCCGTTTCTTCAGCGCAGCCAGCGCCGCGCCTGCCCGGCCTTCCTGGACGAAGGCGAGCGTCGCGTTGAACAGAAGCAAGGCGCCGACCACCGCCGCTTCGACATATTCGCCGAGTCCGAGCTGGAGGACTATCGCGGCCTCGAGCATCCACGGCACCGGCGCCCAGAACTTCGCCAGGAAAATCCGCCAGCGCGGCGGCGCTTCGTCGGTGACGGCGTTCGGGCCGAATTCGACGAGGCGCCGTCCGGCCTCGTCGCTCGTCAGCCCGGCGGGAGGCTGCGCCTGATCGGGCGCAGGCGGCTCAGAAGTAATATCGGCCATAAAACTCGAGCTTGCTGGAATTCTGCTTCTCGCCGAAGTCGGTCGAACTGCCGCCGTGAAGAAGGAATAGCCTCAGGCGCAGCTCGAGGTTGTTGAGTCCCGTGTACAGCAGCTCGGGAGTGACTTGGTAGCTGCGGTCCTGCCAGTTCATCATCGCGGTGATCGCCGGCTGGAAATAGACGATGCCGAGCGCGTCCTTCTGCTGGGCGCGGAAGTAGAGATAATCGGTGCCCGGATTGGGACGTCCGTAGCTGCCCTGGCTCAAGGACAGGGCTTTCTGGACCAAGGCCGTGCTGCCGGTTTGATCGAGCTGCGCGAACGCCGTGTTCACGAGTTGATAGAACTGCTGGGCTTCCTCATCGGAGTAACCGGTGCCGTTGCGGTAATACTCGGCGATATAAGTGGTGTCGCCCGCCGTCAGATAGCGCAGTCCCAGCAGATAGCTGGTGGCGTTCGCGGTCTCGTTGGCGACGCGTCCCGCGGCGTCGGTGACCGGTCGGGTGAATTGCTGAATGCGGGCCCACTCGCCGTGGACCTCGAAGTTCGACACGATGTTCGTCGAAAAATCCATGCCGAACCGTCCGGGGCGGCTGCCTTTGCCCTGCCACGCAAAGTCGATGTCGGTATCCCGGTAAAGCAGGTAGAGCTTCGCCGCGGGATTCAGGTGACCGCTCGAGCCGAAATCGCTGTTGACGTCGTTGGCCACGGGCAGAATGACCGGCGTAAAGGCGATCGTCTTCAGGTTCCCTCCGGGATTGAAGATCAAATCGCCGTCGGCCATCGCGAAGCCTTCGCGGGCCAGCTCGGGATCGTTCGGGTCCTTGGGCCGTTCGACGAACCCGATCGGGTTCCATGCATAGCCCTTGCCCCATCTGAGTACTCTTTTTCCCGCCTCCAGGGTGACGCCCGGATCGGGTCTCACCGAGTAGGCGCCCTCGAACAGGATGTTGTCGTGATCATGAGACACCTGATCCCGTTGCAGGTCCGAATTCGTGCGAAAGTCGAAAGTCCCGATGCCGTAACGAAGTTTGCCGACCAGTTGCATCGTGCCGGTAGTGCGTTCGAGACTGTCTCTTTGCGGCTGGCCGAAATTGTTGAGCCGGTAGAAAGCCCCGCCACGATTGAAGGCGAAGTCTTCCTGCTTGAGCTGAACGTAGCCGCCGAGCTCGAACGGCTTCTTTTCGAAAGCGGATGCGTCGAAGCTGTACTCTTCGGCTGCACGCGCGCTCGCGAAGCTGCACAGGAGAACAAGCAGCCAGCACGGCCGCAGTCTCCGTAAGCGCTTCATTTTCGCAGCTCTTGAATTCGCGGCAGGTAGTTGAGCGTGAAGATTTCGTCGGGGAAGCTTGCCTTCCTGAGGCCGGACCACAGCATCACCGACTTGTAGCCCTTGTACAGCGGGCTGTCGGTCTCCAGCGTCGCGGGACGCTTGATGCCGCCGCCGAAATCCTTGATGTTCCTGAAGTGCAGCGTCTTGAGCAGCAGGCCGCTCGCCGCGTAGCACTCGATCGTGACCGGCAGCAGCAGTTGCTTGTCGACCCACATCTTGAGGCCGTCGTAGGCAACTTCGCCGGTCCTGGCCTTGAGGGAGAGCAGATACGCGTCCTTCTGTTCTTCCACGGCCTCCACGTTGTACTCCGCGGTGTAGTCGATGCGCAGAATGTCGGCGTTGTTGAATATGCTGCCCGTCACCGACTGCAGGCTGGTGATCCGAATCGGCCGCCCCACGTCGGGCATGTACAGCCACATGTTGTCCCCGAGGCGCAGCGTGACGCGACCCTTGTCGCTGGGAGGGGAAAGAAACAGCGCCACGATCTTGTCGCGGCCTTTTTTCATCGTATAGAGGACATATTCCTTTTTGCTGCCGTCCGGCTGGATGTCGGTGAGCTGGCGGTACGCCTCGTAGGATTCGGGCTCGAGGTTGCGATCCACCTTTTGCAGGATCTGTTGCCCGTCGATCGCGGCCGCAGGCAGCGCAAGGAAACCCAGCAGCAGCCAGAGCAGGTGTTTCACGGCCGGTCGGGTCGCTTCACACATGGCCGAGAGCGCGCACGGGATCCATGCGGGAGGCTTTCCATGCGGGCTGGAGGCTCGCCAGCAGCGCCATGACCACGACCATGCCGGCGATGACCGCGACATCCTTCGCGCTGATCGCGGGCGAGAGCACCAGGCCTTGCTGCATGCCGAAGTCGAAGGTGACCTTCCAGACATTCAAGGCGTAGATCGCCACGAGGCTGATCGCGGTTCCAAGCACCGTTCCGCCCAGGCCGAGCAGCAAGCCCTCGGTAAGAAACAACGACAGGATCCGGCGCGGCGGCGTCCCGATCGCCGCGATCGTGCCGATCTCGCGGATGCGTTCGTATACGGCCATCACCATGACGTTCAGGATGCTGATCAGGACGATCGAAACCAGCATCACCTTGATGAATACCGTGAGAAGATCGATCATGTTCGCGATGTTCGAGAAGGGCGACAGGGCCGCCCAGGTATGTACTTCGAGCGCGGATCCGCCGCTCTTGCCCGCCGTGGCCGGCTTCGCATCCTTGTCCGTCGCGGCCGGTTTCCCGCCCGGGCCCGCGATGCCCGACAATTCCTGCGACAATTGCGCGTACACCTGGTCCAGTTGCGCGGGGTCCTTGAGGCGAACGGCGATCTCGCTGATTTCGGGTTGCGCCATCCGCAGCAGGCTCCTCGCGTCCTCGATGCGGATATAACCGTCCCGGCCGCTCGGACCGGATACGCTCTCGAGTATTCCCCTGACCGTGAAGGTCTTGCCGTTGACCGAGCCGTCGCGATTGGTGGCGACCAGCACGACGGTGTCGCCCACCTTCACTTTCATGCCCCGGGCCAGCAGCGCAGGAATCAGTATTTCGCCGGGATTCAGCAACGCGCCTGTCTTGTTTCCCTCGATGATTCGCCCGGGCAATAAGGGCGTCGTCGCGGCTTCCTTCACCGGGTCGATGCCGTTGACGCGGATGCTCGTGGTTTCGGTGAAATTGCTGAACATGGCGCCGAGCTTGACGCGCTCGGAATAGGCCTCGACCGCGTCCAGCTTGCCGAGCGCCTGCTCGACTTTCGCGACCATCGCGGGCTGCATGTTGAGGTTCAGCGGCAGATTGTCGATCGACGCGACGTAGCCCTTGCGGTGCACTTCCAGGTGGCCGAGGACGGCGTCGGTGAACTGGCCGATCATCATCGCCTTGAACGACCCGGCGACGGCGACAAACAGCAAGACGCTGACGATGCCCAAGGTGATGAGGGTGGAGGTCAGCAGCGTGCGCCGGCCGAAGCGGGCGAGGTTCCGGACGGCGATTTTCAGGATGTTAAGCATGGGCTGCCACCGCCTTTTCCGAGGGCTGGCGGATCCGCCCGTCTTCGAGCGTGAAGGTGACTTCGGCCTCCGCCATGATTTTCGGGTCGTGCGTGGAGAACACGAACGTGGTGCCGAGCTCGTCGCGCATCTTCTTCATCAGCTCGATGACACGGTACGCGGTGTCGTGATCGAGATTGGCGGTCGGTTCGTCCGCCAGCACCAGTTGCGCGTTGGTCGCGAGCGCGCGGGCGACGGCGACACGTTGCTTCTGTCCCCCGGAAATCTGGTCCGGTCGCTTGTCGGCCTGGCCCGACATGCCGACCGCTTCCAACAGCCGCGTGATCTGCTTGCGCCGTTTCTCCTCCGGCCAATCCTGCACCATGATCAGCGGATACTCGATGTTCTCGTAGACGGTGAGAACCGGGATCAGGTTGAAGTCCTGAAAAACGAAGCCGATGTGCCTGCCCCGAAACTCCGCGGCGGCGCGCCGATCCAGCGTACTGACATCGGTATCCATAACCGTAAGCCGGCCGCTCGTCGGATGATCGAGACAGCCGATCATGTTGAGCAGCGTGCTCTTGCCGCTGCCCGAAGGTCCGACGAAGGCAACGAACGACTTCGCTTCGATCGTGAAGTCGACGCCCTTGATCGCCGGCACGTCCACTTCGCCGGCGCGATAAGTTTTGAGCAGATGCTCGGCGCGAATCAGCGTCATGGCTGCTTGGCGTTAATCCTTGAAATCCGGCGACCGCGCGCGCGTGCAACGCTCATTGTTCCGTTGCCGCGCTCGCTCGATGAAAAGAGGCATGAGACTCCTCCAGTCAAAATGGTTCTCACTATGGCCGAGGTTACCTTTGGCTCCTTGATGCAGGTCAAAGTTGCATGCACTAGCCCATGTTTATATAACAACGCGAGTTCCCAAACCAGGCTTCAGCTGGATTGCGCGGACGTAAGTTGTATTGCGAAAAGGAGAATCTGATGCATACGGTCGTGTGGACTATCAACGTTAACGAAGGCACGAGCAAGCAGGACATCCTCTATGGAATTCAAGCCTCCGGGACGGACTACAAGGACATTCCCGGTCTGATCCGTACCTATTTTGGAATCGCTGCAGATGGCAAATCAGTAGTCGAAATATATCTTTGGCGGTCTAAGCCGGATGCGGACAAATTCTTCAACCACGAATGGGAGACCGACGTTGCCAGACGTTGGCAAACGGCGCCGATGCGCCGGCAGGATTGGGAGACGCCGCTGGTAGTCTGACCTGCCGGTACGCCCGCCGCGGGCTTGATTGGGATCAAACGGCGCGGACATGCGCCGTTCGCAATCGCGGTCGGGCCCGCTGAAGCGGGAAAATAGACCGAACCACGCTGGTGGAATGCGCTGCCGAGACCCACCGGGTCGACGCGCATGAGAGCAAGGCGAGCCGCAAGGACGCCCACACCAATCTCGACACCGATATTACCGGCCGATACACGAGACTCGATCCAGCTATCTTGACAGCCCGATTATGTTTCCATATTATTGGAAATATGGAAATGAATCAGGCGGTCGAAGCGCTCGGCGCGCTGGCGCAAGGCACGCGGCTCGCGATCTTCAGGTTGCTGGTGGAGGCGGGCCCGAAGGGGCTTGCCGCCGGCCGCATCGGCGGGAAGCTCGACCTGCCGCCGGCGACGCTGTCGTTTCATCTTTCGCAGCTTGCGCACACCGGGCTGGTGAAGGGCCGCCAGCAAGGGCGCTTTGTCATCTATACGGCCGACTTCGAGGCCATGACCGAACTGGTCGGGTATCTTACCGAAAACTGCTGCGGCGGCGCGTACTGCGGGCCCGCCGCCTTTAGACCCGCCGTCACCAAAGGACCCGCCCATGAAAAGACTTCACGTGCACGTCGCCGCGCGTGACCTTGCGCAGAGCGTCCGTTTCTATTCGGCGCTTTTTGCCGCCGAGCCGAGCGTGCGCAGGGACGACTACGCCAAGTGGCAGCTCGACGACCCGCGCTCGGAGCCGAACGCCGCGACGGGCGCCTGCTGCGCCCCGGCGACAAATTGAGGGAGATCGGAGCATGAAGCCCTACAACGTGCTTTTCCTGTGCACGGGAAATTCGGCGCGTTCCATTCTCGCGGAGACTTATCTGAACGCGGCGGGAAAGGGGCGTTTCGCCGCTTACAGCGCGGGCAGCCAACCGGTTGGCCGGGTCAACCCGTTTGTGCTGGAGTTGCTGGCGAAGAACCGGCTTGACACCAGCGGGTTGCGCTCCAAGAGCTGGGACGAGTTCGCGCAGCCCGGCGCGCCGCAGATGGATTTCGTGTTCACGGTGTGCGACCAGGCGGCGGGCGAGGTGTGCCCGATGTGGCCAGGCCAGCCGATGACCGCGCATTGGGGCGTGGACGACCCGGCGAAGGCCGGGGGCACGGACGACGAAAAGCGCAAGGCCTTCCTGGCGGCGTTCTCGGCGCTCTCGACGCGCATCAACCTGTTGTTGAACCTGCCGCTCGCCAAACTCGATCGCCTGGTGCTGAAGCGGAAACTGCAGGAAATCGGCAACACCGGGCGCGAGTTTTCCTCCCGGTGAGCGCAGTCGTCGAGCCGGAAGGCGCAGGGGAGATTGCCGCAGCTGCGCGCCTCGGCGTTTTCGAGCGCTGGCTCACGCTCTGGGTTTTCCTTTGCATCGTTCTCGGGATCCTGCTCGGGCAGGCCGCGCCCGGACCGATCGAGGCGCTCGGACGCCTGCAGGTTGCGCGCGTCAACATTCCCGTCGGGGTCCTCATCTGGATCATGATCATCCCGATGCTGCTCAAGATCGATTTCGGCGCGCTGCACCGGGTCGGCGAGCACTGGCGCGGCATCGGCGTGACGCTGGCGGTGAACTGGGCGCTGAAGCCGTTTTCGATGGCGCTGCTCGGCTGGATATTCATCCGGCACGTGTTCGCTCCCTGGCTGCCGGCGGAGCAGCTCGACAGCTACGTGGCGGGGCTGATCCTGCTGGCGGCGGCCCCGTGCACCGCCATGGTGTTCGTGTGGAGCCAGCTCACCCGGGGCGATCCCTACTTCACCCTCAGCCAGGTGGCGCTGAACGACGCCATCATGATCTTCGCGTTCGCGCCGATCGTCGGCCTGTTGCTGGGGCTCTCTTCGATCAGCGTGCCGTGGGACACGCTGCTGACTTCGGTGGTGCTCTATGTCCTCGTGCCGGTGCTGATCGCGCAAGGCTGGCGCCGGTGGCTGCTGCGCGGCGGCGAGCGGAGGCTGCAGGAGACGCTCGGGCGCATCCAGCCTTTCTCGATCATCGCGCTGCTCGTTACCCTGGTGCTGCTGTTCGCATTCCAGGGCGGACAGATTCTGAAGCAGCCGCTGGTCATCGTCATGCTCGCGGTGCCGATCACGATCCAGGTCTACCTCAATTCGGCGGTCGCGTACTGGCTCAACCGCCGGCTGGGGGTGGCGCATTGCATTGCCGGCCCGTCGGCGCTGATCGGAGCGAGCAATTTCTTCGAGCTGGCCGTCGCCGCTGCGATCAGCCTGTTCGGCTTCGAGTCCGGCGCGGCGCTGGCCACGGTCGTCGGGGTGCTCATCGAAGTCCCGGTGATGCTTTCCGTCACGCGTATCGTCAACTCGAGCCGGGGGTGGTACGAGCGTGGAGCAAATCATTGAGAATTACTAAAGCACGTGACGCATCTACCTTTGGTTCGTCATTCCCGCGAAACCTGTCCCCGAATGTCTTAGTCGGGGAGCGGGAATCCAGCGTCTTTTGACTCTGAAAGACCCTGGATTCCGGCTCGCCCCCGCTTTCGCGGGGGCAGGGCCCGCGCGTCCGGAATGACGAACCAATATTTTCGCGGCGCTGGTCTGGGCGCTATCCGGGCACGGGTTGATCCTGGTCAACTTCTGCGCAGGTCGGTGACCGATAATTTCAAAGCGCAGCGGAAGGCTTGCGTCGATCGGCTCTACGATTGAGCCGGGCGGGCAACAGAGAAGCCAGCAGGGAGCCGTAACGATGGAGGCAGTCAAGGCCGACGTGGCGATAGTCGGCGCCGGAGGCGCCGGGCTGCGCGCTGCGATCGCGCTTGCCGAGACCGATCCGCGTCTTCGCATCGCCCTGATCTCCAAGGTCTACCCGATGCGCAGTCACACCTGCGCGGCGGAGGGTGGCGCGGCGGGGGTGATCAAGCCGAATGACAGCCTGGACTTGCACTTCGGCGATACCGTCGGCGGCGGCGACTGGTTGAGCGACCAGGACGCGGTCGAGGTTTTCATCGCCGAGGCGCCCCGGGAACTCACCCAACTGGAACATTGGGGCTGTCCCTGGAGCCGTGAGCCGGACGGCTCGGTGGCGGTGCGGCCGTTCGGCGGCATGAAGATCGAACGCACCTGGTTCGCCGCCGACAAGTCCGGCTTTCATATTCTGCATACGCTGTTCCAGACCTCGCTCAAGTATCCGAACATTCAGCGCTTCGACGAGTTCTACGCGACCGATCTGATCGTCGATGACGGTCGCTGCTGCGGGCTCACCGCCATCGAGATGCGCAGCGGGCAGATGAAGCACTTCCAGGCCGGGGCGGTGATCATCGCCGGCGGCGGCGCGGGGCGCATGTTCCCGTTTACCACCAACGGCGCCATCAAGACCGGCGACGGCATGGCCATGGCTTACCGCGCCGGCGTGCCGCTCAAGGACATGGAGTTCGTCCAGTACCATCCCACCGGCCTGCCGAACACCGGGATTCTGCTCACCGAAGGATGCCGTGGCGAAGGCGGCATCCTGGTGAACAAGAACGGCCGCCGTTATCTGCAGGACTACGGCATGGGCCCGGAGACGCCCATCGGCCAGCTGGTGATGAAGACCATGGAACTCGGTCCGCGCGATCGCCTGAGCCAGGCGTTCTGGCACGAGCAGAAAAAGGGCAACACGATATCCACGCCCTGGGGCGACTGCGTCCTGATGGACATGCGCCACCTGGGCGAGAAGCTGATCAACGAGCGGCTGCCGTTCGTGCGCGAGCTGTCCACCAGCTACCTGGGGGTGGACCCCGTCACCGATCCGGTTCCGGTGCGGCCGGTGGTGCATTACATGATGGGCGGCATCCACACCGACATCAACGCCGCGACGCCGCTGCCCGGGCTGTTCGCCGCAGGCGAGTGCGCCTGCGTCAGCATCAACGGCGCGAACCGTCTCGGCTCCAACTCGCTCACCGAGATCCTCGTGTTCGGACGGCGCGCGGCGTTGAGCGCGGCGGCGTACCTCCGGTCCCGGCAACCGAAGAGCAACGAATCCGCCGCTGCCGCCCGGGCGCAGGCTGCCCAGTCCCGCATTCGCGCTTTCTTCGAGAACACGAACGCGACGGAATCGATCTCGGGATTGCGCAGGGAAATGATGACCACCATGGAGCAGAATGCCGGCATCTACCGCAGCGGCGAGGGTCTGACCGAGGCCTGCGGCAAGCTCGCGGAGCTGCGCCGGCGCTACGCCGGCATCGAACTGCACGACAAGACCAACGTCTACAACACCGACCTGCTGCAGGCGCTCGAGCTTGGCTGCATGCTCGACTGTGCCGAAGCGGTGACGATGAGCGCCCTGCAGCGCAAGGAATCGCGCGGCGCGCACCAGCGCCTGGATTTCACCTCGCGCGACGACGGCAATTACCTCAAGCATTCGCTGGCCTGGTATCGGCCGAAGGAATCGCCGCGCGTGGACTACCTCGACGTGGTGATCACCAAATCGCCGCCCGGCGTGCGCGATTACTCGGGAGCCAGGAAGTGAGCGAGCGCCGCATCACGCTGGAGGTGCTGCGCTACAATCCGGAGATCGACGCGGTGCCGCGGTTCCAGAGCTACGAGCTTGCGTGCCTGGACGAATGGGTCCTGCTCGATGCGCTCAACTACGTCAAGGACAATCTCGACCCGACCCTGAGTTACCGCTGGTCTTGCCACATGGCGGTGTGCGGCAGCTGCGGAATGAATGTCAACGGCGAGCCCAAGCTCGCCTGCAAGACCTTCATCCGCGAGTATCCCGACCGCATCCGCGTCGAGCCGCTCGGCAACTTTCCCATCGAACGCGACCTGGTCACGGTGGCGGACGATTTCATCGCCAAGCTGGCGCGCGTGAAACCCTGGCTTATCCCGAAGCAGGCCAAGTCTCTGGAGGCGGGGGAACATCGGCAGACGCCGGCGGAACTCGCGCGCTACAAGCAATACACGCTGTGCATCAACTGCATGCTCTGCTACGCGGCCTGCCCGGAATACGGGCTCGCGCCCGGCTTCATCGGCCCGGCTGCGATCACGCTCGCGCATCGCTACAACCAGGATTCGCGCGACGGCGGACGCGCGGAGCGGCAGGAGGTCGTCGCCGCCGACGCGGGCGTGTGGGAATGTTCGTTTGTCGGCGCCTGCTCGGAAGTCTGTCCCAAGCACGTGGATCCGGCGAGTGCGCTGCAGCAGGTCAAGATCGCCAGCACCGTCGACTGGTACCGGGAGCACCTGATGCCGTGGACAAAAAAATGAGCCGCAAGCCTTTTGTCCGCGAACTGTCCCGGACACGCTGGTATTTCCGCCAGCCGCGCTATCTGCGCTACATGGCGCGCGAAGTCAGCTGCGTTTTCGTCGGCGCTTACGCCTTGATGCTCGTCGTCGGCCTCGAGCGCCTCTCGCAGGGCCGCGCGGCCTGGGAGGCTTTCCTGCAGGCGCTGACGCGCCCGGGCAGCATCGTGTTCCACGTCGTGGCGCTCGCCTTTGCGCTCTATCACAGCGCATCGTGGTTCAACGTCACGCCGAAGGCGATGCCGGTCCAGATCGGCGAAGGGTTCTTGCCGGGCGGCGTCATCGTCGGCGCGCACTATGCCGGGTGGCTGCTCGCCTCGATCGTGGTACTGCTTCTGGCGGGGGTATTCTGACCGTGGCGAAATCGAACAAGCCGATCGTGTGGGGGCTGTTTGCCGCCGGAGGCACGCTCACGGCATTTCTGCTGCCGGCATTGATCGTGCTCACGTTGCTCGCCGCCCTCGGTCACGTGCCGGACGCCCTGTCTTACGCGAAGCTGCACGGGTTCGCGGCGCACGTGTTCGGCAAGCTCGTCCTGATCGCGTTCGTGGTACTGTCGCTGTGGCACGCGGCGCACCGCCTGCGCGTCACGCTGCACGATTTCGGCGTTCGCGCCGACGCGCTCGTTGCGCTGGTGGTGTATGCGGTTGCGGCCTGGGGCAGTGTCGCAACGGTTCTCTACGTCGCGCGCATTTGAGCGACGGCCGATTGCCTCAAGAATCCGCTGGTGGACGACATGGAATCGAGAACAGGCGTTGAGGACGCGGCGGCTCTGGTGGCCGCACCTGTTTTCCGGCACTCGGTGCACGTGCCGCTCCCCAAATATCTGCAGCAAACCTACTGGTGGGCTTACCTTCATCCAGCCGCCGTGCGTCTTTTCGAGCGGCAATGGCTGATCAACCTCATCCTGTGGGGAAACTTTGCCAGGCTGCGCGATACCGCTCTGCGGGAGATCGATCCGGCGCTCGACGGCAAGGTTCTCCAGGTGGCATGCGTGTACGGCGATCTCACCGAGCGGATGGTGCAGCGATTGGGGCCGAACGGGCGGCTCGACGTCGTGGACGTGCTGCCGGTGCAGTTGAAGAACCTGAGCGCCAAACTCGATCGCGATGCGCGCATCGCCCTGCATCACCAGGATTCGACCGATCTGCGCTTCGAGGACGGGAGCTACGACCGGGTCGTGGTGTTCTTTCTGTTGCACGAGCAGCCGGACAGCGTGCGCCGCCAAACCATCTCCCAGGCGCTGCGCGTAACTCGTCCCGGCGGCAAAGTGGTCTTCGTCGACTACCATCGGCCTGGCTGGTGCAATCCGTTTCGCTACGTCATGGTGCCGATTCTGAAGTTTCTGGAGCCGTTTGCCCTGGACACGTGGCGCAGCCAGATCGCCGACTGGATACCCCGGCACGTGCATCCGGCGGCGATCGAAAAGCAGACCTTTTTCGGCGGTCTGTATCAGAAGGTGGTCGTTACGCTCTGATGCCGGGAAACCGGCGGCCCGCGGCAATTAGCAGTGTGATGGAAATTGTCAGGACCATGCTTTTTTACGTCATTCCCGCGAAAGCGGGAATCCAGAGGCTTTTCGCTCTGTAAACGACACTGGATTCCGGCTTGCCCCCCGCTTTCGCGGGGGCAGGGTCCGCGCGTCCGGAACGACGAGGCAGGGCGGGGCGGTTGCCGCAACCGGGTGAAGCCTTTAGCATGGCGGGCGCGCAAGTCCGTTTTCGATCCGAGAGCCCCGGAAAAATGAACCACGGCATCGACGTCCACACCCACATCATCCCGGAGCAGTTTCCCGCCCACGCTGGCAGCGGGCGCGACGTGCCGTGGCCATCGATGCAACATGATGGCTGCGGCCACGCCAATGTCGTCATTTCGGGGAAAAACTACCGCACGGTGCCGGATACTTCCTGGGATACGACCAAGCGGACGCAGGAGATGGACGGCATGAGCATCGCGCGCCAGGCGCTCTCGCCGATGCCCGAGCTGCTTTCCTACTGGCTGCCGCTCGCCGACGCGAAGGTGCTGATCCGCTGGCTGAACGATACGATTGCGGCAATGGTGACGGCGCAGCCGCAGCGCTTCATCGGCCTCGGCGCGGTGCCGCTGCAGGATGTCGATGCCGCCGTCGTCGAGCTGGAGTACGCGGTGAAGACGCTGAAGTTCTCCGGCGTCGAGATCGCCAGCCACGTAAACGGCGCCTCGATCGGCGAAGCGCGCTTCGAGCCGTTCTTCGCCGCGGCGGAACGGCTCGGCGCCGCGGTGTTCGTGCACGCGCTGCGGCCCGCCGGCCTGGACCGCCTCGTCGGCCCGGCGGCGCTGGAGCAGGTGGTGGCTTTCCCGGGCGATATCGCGCTCGCCGCCGCCTCGATGATCACCGGCGGCACCGCCGAGAAGCACCCGGACCTGCGCATTGCCTTCAGCCACGGCTGCGGCGCGCTGCCGATCATGCTGCCGCGGATCGAGCACGGCTGGAAGATGAATCCGGCCATCCGCGAATCGATGGCGCGCTCGCCGAGAGAGACCGCGCGCCGTTTCTACTGCGACACGCTTACCTACGACACGGAAACGCTGCGGCTCGCGCTGCGCACCTTCGGCGAGGACAAGGCGATGATCGGCACCGACTATCCGTTCCAGATCCGCGACCCCGATCCGCACGCGAGGATATCGGCGCTCGGCCTGGACGCGGCGCGCGCGTCGGCGCTGCGCGAGGGCAACGCCAGACGCTTTCTCGGCCTCGCGCCTTGAGGCGCGAATCCGTTCTTCCTGCACGATGCCGTTGCGGCGGATGAACGCCGCCTGACCGTCCCGCTCCTTCTTCAGGCCGGCGGCAAACTGCTCCGGTTGAGGAAACGCTGCAGAGTCTCGTGCGGGCTGCAATATTACTATCGGCGCTTTTCAGCGCTGAGATATCCGCCGATCAACAACAGCAGGCCGTTCACCCAGAACACCGGAAAGACGCCCGCCGCCGTGCCGAGCGAACCGAACAGGACGGGAACGACGATCTGGGTGAATTTGTTGACGGTCAGCCGCAGGCCGAGCGCTTCGCCGGCGCGCGCGGCAGGGGAATGGTTATAGGTGAGGATGATCGAAAGCGGTTGTCCGCAGCCGAGGCCGAGCCCGAGCACGAAGGAAATCAACCCGAGCAGCAACGCATTCTCGAGCATCGGAAAGGCGAAGTAGGTGACGCCGGCGACGAACAGCGACGCGGTCATCACCCGGTGCTCGCCGAAGCGGCTCGCCAGCCGCGGCATCCACAGCCGCACCACGAACGCTGCTGCCGCCTGCATCCCGAGAACGACGCCGATGGTGGACGCCGACAGCCCGATGGAACGGCCGTAGATCGGCATGTAGAAGCTGTAGAGATTGAGGCCGGTGATGATCAGCCCGCCGGTGATGAATGTGCGGCGCAGGTAGGCGTTGCCGAGCAGGTCTTTCACGCTCTTGCCATGGTCCTCCAGATGCGACTTGACCCGGCGGGGAATGAAGCTCGCGTAGAGCGACAGCACCACGCCCGGGATGACGGCGATGACGGCAAGTGTCAGGTACGTCGAGAGATGGCCCGAGCGGTCTATGGTGAAACCGACCAGCAGGGGGCCGAGGAATCCGGAAATCGACGCACCGAGGCTGAAAGTGCTGAAGTTGGCGGTTCGCGCCTGCGCGTCTCCGAGCGAGCCGACGAGGCTGTGGACCGAGACTTGGAAGAACAGCGACGCCATGCCGATCAGCGCCGAGGAAAGGTACAGCGTGGACATCGCCGGCAGGGCGAGCGGCAGGAGAAGTCCGGCAGCCACGCCGAATGAACCGAGCACCATGGGGCGGCGTACGCCGGAGCGGTCGGACACCCTGCCGGCGTAGACCGCGAGCACCAGGGGGAACAAGGCGTACGTGGATACCAGGGCGCCGATGGCGAGAGGACTGGCGCCGAGCTCGATCGCGTACAGCGCGACCAGCATCTTGCTGCCTTTCAAGGCGATCTGATTGAGTATCGACAGCAGGACGGTGAGATAGAGCGCCATATTTTCTTATTCCGGGTGCGCAATCCGCGCGGCATTCCCACTGTGCCCGTCTCGCCGGCGAAAATCGGGAATGCTTGACATGGCATGAGGCGCTACGTAGTGTACCCGCGTCTTGCCATGCAGACCATGCGGGTTCCACCCGACAGAACATGAGCCCCGGCAGAAACGATCCCTGTCCCTGCGGTAGCGGGAAAAAGTACAAGAAATGCTGTGGAGCGACGATTCCGATTGTGCCGGCTCCGGCTGCGCACGGAGCACGGCAGTGCGGCGAATGCGTCACCTGCTGCGGCGGCTGGGTCGCGGGAAACATGCTTGGGCACGAAGTGAAACCGGGATCCCCATGCCCTTTCGTGCGGGCCGAAGGCTGCAGTGTCTATGAGCGACGTCCGACGAATCCCTGCAAGAATTTCATTTGCGGCTGGCTTGCGCCGGACAGTCCGTTTCCAGAGCACTTCCGTCCCGACCGCGTGGGCGTAATCATCATCCGCATCGCCTGGCGCGATCGGCCCGCCTATATCCTGGTCTCGGCCGGACACGACCCGGACGAGGAAATGCTGGAATGGATGCGCGGATTCAGCATCCGGACCGGAAGTCCCTTCTTCTATGCACAGGCCGGCGAAAAAATGGGATTCGGCCCCGCTGCGTTCCAGCAGGAAATGCTGCTGAAGGCGCAGAGGGGCGAGCCGATGTGGTGAAGGCGCGCCGCGGGCTCTAGCGGGCGAAGGCATCCGTCGCCGCGATGAGGCGGCGCAGGATGCCCGGCTCGCTCGATGCGTGGCCTGCGTCCGGGACGATGTGGAATTCCGCTTGCGGCCACGCCTTGCGGAGATCCCGTGCGGTAATGAGGGGCGTGACGGCATCGTGGCGGCCTTGCACGATCACGCCCGCAATATCACCCAGCCGATGCGCGTTCGAGATCAGTTGACCCTCCTCGAGGAAAGCGCCATTGACGAAATAATGTGTTTCGATCCGGGCGAGAGCGAGTAACGGCTGCTCGCCGGTCACCGATGGGCTTGCCGGCAGGAGAGTCATGATGTCGTCTTCCCAGGCACACCAGGTGCGCGCGGCCGCCATTTCGACCGCCGCATCGCCGCACGTCAGGCGCCGGTGATAGGCCGCGACGAGATCGCCGCGCTCGCGCTCGGGAATGGGCGCGACGAACCGCTCCCACGCCTCGGGATAAACGCGTGAGGCGCCCTCCCGATAGAGCCAGCGCAGCTCGAAGCGCCGCGCGGTGAAGACGCCGCGCAGGACCATGGCGCTCACGCGTTGCGGATGGGCTTGCGCGTAGGCCAGTGCCAGCGTGGCGCCCCACGATCCTCCGAGCAGCAGCCAGCGGTCGATGCCCAAGGCCTGCCGCAGTGTCTCCATGTCGGCGACAAGATGCGCGGTGGTGTTGGCCGCGATACATGCGTGCGGCAGCGATCGCCCGCAGCCGCGCTGGTCGAACAGGATGATCCGGTAGCGGTCGGGATCGAACAGACGCCGGTTGTTCGCGCTGCAGCCGCCGCCGGGGCCGCTGTGCAGGAAGAGGGCGGGCTGGCCCAGCGGGTTGCCGCACGCCTCCCAGTAAATGCGGTGACCGCCATCGACATCCATGAAGCCGCTGTCGTGCGGCTCGGTGGGCGGATAGAACTTTACGCGCAGTGACGCCGATTCCAACGACGTCCGCGGTGTTGTGGTTTCTGCGTCCCGGCTCATCGCGAGGGGCCTGAGCGTCCGAGCGCAGCGGAGGCCGGGAATACCAGCGACTTGATCACCACCGGCACGGCGCCGGAGGTCTCGAGCAGCGCGCCGATGTCGATGAAGTCGAACTCCTTGAGGGTGATGCCGTCGATCGACACGATCGGATTCGGCAGGCGCGCCTCCTCGTGGCAGTGAATGCCGATCAGGCCGCCGATGTCGCTGTCTCCCACCAGGATCAGCGGCAGGCCGCGGTCGAGAATTCTTGACAGACCGGCGGTGATGCCGCGGCAAAAACCATCGAGTCTGGAGAAAGTGGCGGATCTTTTCCAGCGGTAGCAGAGCGCCACTGCCTGGTCGCCTCGGTGCAGGTCGAGGCGCCGCAGGGCGGTGTGCACTGCGGCGGCGATGCGCTCGCTGTCGAGCGTCTCTTCATCGAGAGGCAGCTCCGGGGTGATGACCGCTACGTTTCTCAGCGGCAGGGCGCTCTGCGGCGCGACGAAGATGGTGCTGCCGCTCACCTGGATCGTGTACTGCGAGGCCCCGACCACCGTGGCGCGGATTCCCTGATCGGGCGTCTCGATGCGCGGTCCCCAGGCTTGCACCCGCTTCAGGAGTGCTCTGGCGAGCAGGGGGCCGAGATCGCCGAATGTCTGCGCCTGGCGCCCGTAGATATATTCGGACACGCCGCCGGAGAAAGTGATCGCATCCGGCTGGCGCTCGTTGCGCAACGGATCGAGACGCAGCAAGGCGGCCGTCGCATCGCTCAGGGACGGGCTGCTTATGGCCTCGACCAGGCGATCGGCCATGCGCTCGACCATCCTCTCCACACCCTGCGCGTCCGGCTTCGCGCCGATCTCGAGCACGAGGCCGACTTCCCCGGCGAAGCGCCGGCCGGCTTCCTCGATGCGCGTCACGCGTTCTTCGGCGTCGAAGGACACAATGCGGGCACCCACGTCCACCGCCGTCATTTCCGCGACTTCACCGGCCTCGCACACGGCGATCTTCGACGTGCCGCCGCCGAGGTCGACGTTCATCACGCGCGCCGACTCCCGGATCGAGCGGGCGGCGGCGCCGGACCCGAATGCGGCGAGGGTGGCTTCGAGCGCATCGCCCGCGCTCACCGACACGAACTTGCCGGCCTGTGCTGCGAACAGATCGCCTATTGCGCGCGCATTGCTGCGCCGGACGGCGACGCCGGTGAGAATGAGAGCGCCGGTATCGATCGCCATCGGATCGACCCGCGCCAATTCATATTGTTTGTCGATGAAGCTGCCCAGGGCGGCCGCATCGATCGTCAACTCACCGGCCGCTTTTTCGATATAGGGCGTGAGCAGCACTTCGGATTCGTACACGACTTCGCGCTCGGAGACGACGTAGCGGTTGTCGAGCCGCTCGAGCACGAGGCGCGAGAATACGAGGTGGGAAGTGGACGAGCCGATATCGACACCGACGCTGACGAGGCGGATCTCGTCCTCTTCCTCGAGGCTGCGACGCACGTTCGAGAAGAACACTCTGCCACCGACCCGACCCTCGCTCATGGCGAAGCGCTCCCGGGATGACGCCGGCCGGAAAACGGCGTCAGACGACTTCCTTCTTCGTATCCGCGTCCGCAGGCTTCTGGTACCACTTCCGGTCCATCCGGACCTCCACGCCGTTGGCCTTGAGCGTGGCTTCGTATTCCTGCCGGATAAAGGGATCTTCCATCCAGTAGGGAATCGCGGTGCCGCCCTGGTTCACGTCGATCGCGGTGTAGTCGGTATGCTTTGCGCCCGGTGCGCCGGGGTCGCGGCCGGGATTGTGCGGTCCGAACCAGGCGGTGAGCCGGAAATCATCCTTCGAAGTGCTGAAGTGCTGGTGGTACCAGCGTGCGCCGCCGGGTGCGGCTGTGACCATGCCGACCGGTTCGTAGTCAAGACGGCGGACCTCATCCGCGTGACCGTCCTTCCACGGCGTCTCGCCGAGGCGCTCCGGCCAGCTGTAGGTATAGCCCTTGCCCTTCAGGCAGATCAGGATCGCGGCGGAGGTGTGCGCATGCGCCTTCGAATAACGGCCCCTCTCATGCTGGCCGATCCAGAAGTAAAAGCAATTGTTGGTCATGAACGGCTCGACGCGGCGCCAGCCGACCGAGCGGCGGTTATCGAGGGGCAAGTCGCAATTGACGACGTCCGGAATGAAGTTCGTCTTGCGCATGGCGAGGCCGCGCACCGGATCGGGCTCGATGTCGTCCTTCGGCTTGAAGAAGTCATCGGCGCCGCTGAAGCGGTCACGGAAGACGAACGGGTTGTCGAACACCGCATCGACGTTCTGCAGCATGTTGAGCACGTTCGGCGCGGTCGTGCCGGCAAGCAGGAGCGCGCCGCCCGAGGTCGCGTTGACGAGGCGGTGCCAGGCATTCATCGGGATCGAGAACATCGACCCCTTCTGCCACTCGAACACGTGCTTCCTGCTGTCGCCCTCGAGCCAGACTTCCGTGGTGCCGCGCCCTTCGACGACGAGGAAGATCTCTTCGTACATGTGCTTCTCGGGATTCAGCGCCCCGGCCGGGGGCACTTCGACCACATAGCAGCCCCACTTGGTCTCGGTCCCGTACAGCTGGATGAAGTGGCCGCGCCCGCCGGTGCGCTTCCACGGCACCAGCGGCAGGTTCTGGACCTTGCTGATGCCGATGTCGCGGAAGACAGGAATGCCTTCGGATTCCATGAAGGCGTCGTAGGGGGTGGGCTGCTTTTTGAACTGGCCGAAGCCGGCTTTCCTGTTGCCGGCCGGCTCGTGCCAGTGGGTCTGGTCTTTGTCGTGGGGCATCGTGATGGTCCGGAAGGGGCGGGCGGCAAAGTTCCTCTATGTAGAACAGAGTTCCATTGCGATTGGGCAAATTTGACCATACAATGATTGGCCGGTCAACAATGCGACGCCTGTCCCGAGCTGGCCGGCTCGATTCGATGCGCGCGACCGGAACGGGAGGAGGGGTGGAATGATGTGGCGAACTCGTAACGCGGGATCGTGGTGGAAGCCGGCAGCGGCCTTGTTCCTCGCGGCGGGCGTATTTCCTTCAGGGGCGATCGCCCAACCGTCCCAGGGCAGGAACGACGCAGTGTACCTGTACCGGGGTGCGGATCGCGAACAGCGCCTGCTCGAGCGCGCGCGCCAGGAAGGCAGCGTTGTGCTCTACACATCGCTTGCCACCACCGAGTCGATGCCGCTTGCGCAAGCATTCGAGAAAAAATACGGCGTCAAGGTCGAGCTGTGGCGCGCCGTGAGCGAAAAGGTGGTGCAGCGCGCGGTCACCGAGGCGCGGGCCCGGCGCTTCAGCGTCGATGTCATCGAAACCAATGGTCCCGAGCTGGAGATGCTGGCGCGCGAGCAACTGCTCAGCGAGTTCTTCAGTCCGCACGTCGCCGATCTGCCCGCCTCGGCACTGCCGGCGCACCGGTTGTGGGTGTCCGATCGCATGAATTTCTTCGTCGTGGCCTACAACACGAACAAGGTGCGGCGCGAAGACCTGCCCAAAACCTACGAGGGATTTCTGGATCCCCGGTGGAAAGGCCGCATCGCTCTCGAGGCGACCGACTCGGAGTGGCTCGGAACCCTGGTGAAGCTGTGGGGGGAGCCTCGCGCCATGGGGTTCCTGCACCAGCTCGCGGCAATGAGACCGGACATCCGCAAGGGACATGTTCTGCTTTCGGAACTGATCGCGGCAGGCGAAGTCGAGGTCGGGCTCACGGTCTACAATGCCAACGCCGAATCGATGAAGCGCAGGGGCGGACCGATCGACTGGGTGCCGGTCGAGCCCGTCGTCGCCCGCCCGCAGGCGATCGGGCTGGCGAAGAACGCGCCGCATCCGCATGCGGCGCTGCTGTTTGCCGATTTCGTGCTCTCGGCGCAGGGGCAGGAACTGTTTCTTTCCATGGGGCGCGTGCCCGCCAGCCTGAAAGTCAAGAGCCCTCTCAACGATTTTCCGTACACCATGGTCGATCCGGTCACCGTGCTCGACGAATCGGAAAAGTGGGAAAAGGTCTGGAACGATCTTTTCATCAAGCGATGACCGTCGCCTTGACCGAACCCTCGCGAAGGAACGCCTGAATCATGGGAGCGATGCCGCACGACTGGCTGGGCCTGGTGCTGGTAGTGTTCATCCTCGGCCTCAAGCACGGAATGGATCCTGACCACCTGGCCACCATCGACGGGCTGACGCGGTTCAATGCGCACAAACGGCCGCGCCTGTCGCGCTGGTCGGGCTGCCTGTTCTCGCTCGGGCACGGTGTCGTCGTGACGCTGGTCGCGGGGTTCGTGGCGGCGATGGCAACCGAATGGTCCGCGCCGCAGTGGCTGGAACATATCGGCGCCTGGATATCGATATTGTTCCTGCTCGCTCTCGGCTACGTGAACCTGCGCGCGGTATTCCGCGCCACGCCGGGTGAGCGGGTCCTGGCCGTCGGGCTCAAGGGGCGCTGGCTGGATCGCGTCACCGAGGCGAGTCACCCGGTGGTGATCGCCTCCGTCGGGGCGGCCTTCGCCCTTTCCTTCGATACCATGAGCCAGGCGGCGCTTTTTTCGCTGACCGCATCGCACGTGGCCGGCTGGATATTTGCCGTCGTGCTGGGGCTGATTTTCATGCTGGGCATGATGGTCACCGACGGCGTGAACGGACTGTGGGTAGCCCGCCTGCTGCGGCGTACGGATGAACGGGCGCTCGTCGCCTCGCGTGTCCTGAGCCTGTCCGTCGCTCTTCTCAGCCTGTTCATCGCCGCGCTCGGCATGGCGAAGTATCTGGCACCCGGCATCGCGGCAATGACGGAAGCGGCCGGGTGGATCATGGGCCTCGGCGTGGTGAGCATCCTGTTCGCGAGCTACCTGCTGGCCATGCGCCTGTCGCGGGCGGCATGATGCGGCTGCCGGCTCGATTTGACAGCGGCGCCGGGTTGTTGCGCCCGGCGCAGCTTGTTATACTTTGTTCTGTATAAAGGGACTGAGTTCTTACATATGGAACGTAGATCTAGCCCCAACTCCAGCTCCAGCTCCAGCTCCAGCTCCAGCTCCAACTCCGGCTCCAAGCCGAAGCCCCGGCCGGGCAAGAGCAAGGCAAGACTGTCGTCGGTGGCCAACGCGCTGCGGCTGATGAAAGTCTTTTCCGATGAAGAGCCGGAAATCGGCATCAGCGCGCTCGCACAACGGCTTGGACTGGCGAAGAGCACCGTGCACCGCCTCGCCGCGACGCTCATTGATGCGGGCATGCTCGAACAGAACGCGGAATCGGGCAAGTACCGCCTGGGCCTCGCCGTGTTCGAGCTGGGTGCGCTGGTGCGGCGGAAAATGGATATTTCGAGCGAGGCCAGGCCGTTCCTCAGAGCGCTGAGGGATCAAACCGGGGAGACCATCCACCTGGCCGTTCTGGACCACGCCAGCGTCCTCTACATCAACAAGATGGAAAGCCTGCAGGCGATCCGCATGAGCTCGAATGTCGGCGCGCGCGCGCCCGTGCACTGCACCGGCGACGGCAAGGCGCTGCTCGCTTTTCAGGCGGATGAGGTCGTTGATCGGATCGTCAAATCGGGATTGCCGGCAAGAACACCCAATACGATCACCGATCCAAAGGCCCTGCGGCGCGATCTCGAGACGATCCGCGCCCGTGGGTATGCCATCGACGACGAGGAAAGTGAAATCGGCATGCGCTGTGTTGCGGCTCCCATCCGGGCTCACTCCGGCGCCGTCATTGCTTCCCTGAGCATCGCCGGCCCCACGCATCGCTTGAGCAGGAAGATCCTGTCGTCCTACGCACGCGACGTGGTCGGCGCGGCAGACTCGATTTCGCAGCGGCTGGGGTATCGGCCGCTGCGTCTGATGCCGTTGCAGAAAAGGGCGTAGGAACGGGCAAGACGTCGTACCGGTCGCGGCATCTGATTTCGTGCCGCTCTCGCAGCTCCATTTCGACCAGTTCTTCTGATCGCATCGGAGGCTCTCGATCCGTTCGAGGCGAGGGCGTTGAGTGCGCCGTGAAAAGTTCGTGACAAGGAAGCTTCATGCCGGACAAAGATGACCCGCGCGCCAAGCCCTCGCACAGCCTGACCGACCACATGTACGGCGTGGGCGCCGACCACGCGCACGACGGCGACGAGGGCGCCGACCACGATCACGATCATCCGGGGCCCGAGGGCCCGCTCGAGGAAAATCCGATCTGGATGCAGGATCACGTTTCCCTGGTGAGCGTCGGCATCGACATCGGCTCCTCCGGGACGCAGGTGATCTTCTCCAGGATCAATCTGCGGCGCCCCGGAGAGGATCTGTCCAGCCGTTACATCGTCGTTTCGCGCGAAACACTTTTCCAGTCGCAGGTCGCGCTCACGCCCTACCAGAGCGAGGAGAGAATCGACGACGCGGCGCTGGGCCGCATCATCGACGACGCTTACGCCGGGGCGCGATTGCATCCGGATGACATCGACGCGGGCGTTGTCATCCTCACCGGCGAGGCGCTGCGGCGGGAGAACGCGCAGGCGATTGCGGAGGTCCTGTCCCGCCAGGGAGGGGAGTTCGTCTGTGCCAGCGCCGGCCACCACATGGAGGCGATGCTCGCCGCCTACGGCTCGGGCGCGGCGCGGGTGTCACACGACGAGGGCAAGCGCATCCTCAACATCGATATCGGCGGCGGCACGACGAAGCTTGCAGTCGTCGAAGGCGGTCGGGTTGTGGGCACGGCCGCGGTCCACATCGGCGGGCGTCTGCAGGTCGTCGATGCGGAGCGGCGAATCGTCCGTCTCGACCCGGCGGGACGCTACCTCGCCGCCGAGGCGGGGTATGCCTGGAGCCTGGGCGAGCGCGCCGATCCTGCGGACATGGAACGGGTTGCCGAATGGATGGCCGATGCGCTGATTGCGGCGCTGACCCGGCGTCCTCTGCCGCACGCAATCGAGCACCTGTATCTGACCGAGCCGCTGGAAGATCTCGGCAGGATCGACGGCATCCTTTGTTCCGGCGGCGTTGCCGAGTACGTCTATCGGAGAGAGAGCCGCGATTTTGGCGACCTGGGCAGGCTGCTCGGGTCGGCGCTGCGGCGCAGATTCGACGCCGGCGCCTTGCCCTGGCCGCTGCTGCCTCCCGGCGAATGCATCCGCGCGACGGCCATCGGGGCCTCCGAATACAGCGTGCAGTTGAGCGGCAACACCATATACATCTCCAGTCCCGGAGAGCTGCTGCCGCGAAAGAACCTGCAGGTTCTGCAGCCGCCCTTCGTGTGCGGGGATGAGATCGCGCCGGAGGAACTGGCGCGGGCCATTTGCAGCCACTTCACCCCCTTCGATCTGGTCGAAGGCGATGCCGACGTGGCGCTTGCCTTCCGTTGGCGGGGCTTGCCGTCCTACGAGCGCGTCGCCGGATTCGCCCGAGGCATCGTCGCGGGACTGCCGCGCACGATTGCGGCCGGCAAGCCGCTGTTCCTGGTTCTCGACGGCGACATCGCGCAGACCCTGGGCGCGATACTTCGGGAGGAAATGCAGATCGCGAGCGAGGTGCTGGTGATCGACGGGATCGTCCTCCGGGATCTGGACTATATCGACCTCGGCCGCATCCGCTGGCCGTCGCAGACCGTGCCTGTCACCGTCAAGTCGCTCGTATTCAGCGACGATCCGCGCCATCCGGCCGATCCCCATCGGCACGCCGGCCACCATCATCGCGATCACGAGCATAACCATGATCACGATCACGAGCACGGCCATGATCACCATCACCACGGCGATCGTTCTCGCCACAAGAAATGAAAAGCCGCGGCACCGCGGATCACGCTGCGCGATATTTTGTGTCGATGTTTTGTTGACATCACAGTACCCGGTTGGTAGATTCGAGGCGTATTGCTATGTAGACCGTCGTTCCGTATAAAAGAACGAGAGGAAGAGCCGTCGCGGACCGCGATTGCGGCAGCGACGGTGGCGCAAGGAGGGTAAGAGCGGATGGATGGCGTGGGGGAATGGGCAGCCGGACAGACGCCGAAGCCGGCGCTGTGGCAGCGCATCGACCTGAAATGGGTGGTGATCACGGTCTCGGTGGCGATCGTCGCCTACCTCGCACTGATTCCCCTGGCGTTTCTGCTGTGGCAGAGCTTCTTCACGCCGCAGACGGCGAGCAAGGCGGCCGAGTTCACGTTCGACAACTACCTGAATGCGTACTCGAGCCTGGAGACGTTCAGGCTGTTCATCAACTCGGTTCAGTACGCCTGCGGCACGGCGACGTTTTCGTTCCTTGTCGGCACGCTCCTCGCATGGATGAACGAGCGCACCAACACCCCGTTCAAGTCGCTGTTTTTCGCCCTGTCGATCATCCCGCTCATCATTCCGGGCATTCTGTTCACGGTCGCCTGGATTCTGCTCGGCAGCCCCAAGATCGGGATCGTCAACCTGGTTCTGCAGAGCTGGTTCGGCACCGATTATGTGTTCGTGAACGTCTATTCGATCTGGGGGATGATCTGGGTTGACGGCCTGCACAATTCGCCCATGGCCTTCCTTCTGATGACGGCGACGTTCCGCGCCATGGACCCGTCGCTGGAGGAGTCCGCCATGATGAGCGGCGCCAACATCTTCCAGACGGCGTGGCGGATCACCCTGAAGCTGTCCTGGCCGGCGATTTTCGCCACCCTGCTGATCCTGTTCGTGCGCTCGATCGAATCCTTCGAGGTGCCTGCGCTCATCGGGTTGCCGGTCGGCATCCAGGTCTTCACTTCCTCGATCTACCAGGCGATCAACCAGTATCCGAGCCAGATCGGGCTGGCCTCGTCCTATGCGGTCACGCTGCTGCTCATCACCACGATCGGCGTGTATTTCCAGTCCCGCCTGTCGACCCAGGGAAGCAAGTATTCGACCATGACCGGCAAAGGCTTCCGCCCCCGGCTGATCGACCTCGGCCGGTGGCGCTATCTGGCGGCCGCCACCTTCGTCGCCTACTTCCTGCTGATCGTCGCCCTGCCGTTCCTGGTGCTTCTCTGGTCGTCGTTTCAGAGGTTCTACAGTGTTCCTTCAGTCGCGGCGCTGCAGAACCTCACCCTGGACGCCTACCGGTTCATCTTCAGCTATCCGACCTTGATCCAGTCGGTGTGGAACAGCCTCTTCCTGTCACTCGGCAGCGCTACCCTGATCATGCTCGTGACGTCGGTGATCTGCTGGATCGTCGTCAAGACCAAGCTGCCCGGCCGCTGGATGCTGGACAACCTCGCCTCGCTGCCCATGGTCTTCCCGGGTCTCGTGCTGGGCCTTGCGATCATGATCTTCTACCTCAATGTCGATGTCGGTATCTACGGTACGATCTGGATCATGTTCATCGCCTACATCACGCGCTTCCTGCCGTATGGGCTGCGCTACAACACCACCTCGATGCTGCAGATCCACAAGGAACTGGAGGAGTCCGCCGCCATGAGCGGGGCGTCCTGGGGGACCACCTTCCGCCGCGTCATCCTGCCGCTGCTGCAACCCGGCCTGATGGCCGGCTGGATCTACATCGTCATCGTTTCCATCCGCGAGCTGTCGACTTCGATCCTGCTCTACAGCCCCGGCACCCAGGTGGTGTCGATCGTGATCTGGGAACTGTGGGAGAACGGGCAATACGTGGAACTGTCCGCTCTCGGCGTGTTGTTCATTCTCGCCCTGTTCGTCCTCGTGATGCTGGCGCAGTTCGTAGGGAAGAAGTTCGGAATCAAGGAAGCCTAGGAGAGTGAAGAGATGCTGAGCGTGAAGGCCCTGTTTACGGAATATCCCAACGAGCGCGGCCAGATCGTGAAGGCGGCGCAGAACGTGACCTTCGAGGTGCCGGAAGGCAAGCTGTTCACGCTGCTGGGGCCGAGCGGCTGCGGCAAGACGACAACGCTGCGGTCCATTGCCGGGCTGGAAAGGCCGCGGGCGGGAGAAATCGCCGTCGGCGGACGAATCGTGTATTCGTCGGAGACGCGGACTTTTGTCGCGCCCAACAAGCGCAATTTCGGCATGGTGTTCCAGTCGTATGCCATCTGGCCGCACATGAACGTGTTCCAGAACGCCGCGTTTCCGCTCCAGGTGGGCAGCGCCAGGCTGGGCAAGAAGCTGATCGAGGAAAAGGTGATGCGGGTGCTGCGCACCGTCGCGCTCGATCACCTGGCGGACCGCGAGGCCACCAAGCTCTCCGGCGGGCAACAGCAGCGGCTCGCGCTGGCGCGCGCGCTGGCGATGGAGCCGAAACTCCTGCTTCTGGATGAACCGCTTTCCAATCTGGATGCGAAGCTGCGTGAACGCATGCGCTTCGAGCTCAAGCGGCTGCAGCGCGAGCTCAGGCTGACCACGGTCTACGTCACCCACGACCAGGGCGAGGCGCTCGCGCTGTCGCACGAAATCGCGGTGATGAACGAGGGGCAGATCATCCAGATCGGCTCGCCGCGCGACATCTACGAGCGGCCGCAGGACCGGTTCGTGGCCGATTTCGTCGGTTCCGCCAACTTTCTCGATGCCACCGTGGTTGCGCGCGACGAGCAGGCGGATTTCTTCCGCGTGCAGACCGCGCTCGGCCCGCTGCGCTGCCATGCGGTCGAGCCGCTGGAGATCGGCGACAAGGTGGTGATTTCGCTGCGGCCGGAGGACGTGTATGTTTCGGCCGCGCGGCCGCAGGGGCAGAACGTCTTCGAGGCGGTGGTCGACGCCAAGCTCTTTCTTGGCGATTATCTGGAGTTCCGGGTGAAGATCGGCGAGGCCGTGCTGCTGGCGCGCGTGCACCCGTCGTTCTCACCGTCGGTGGGTACGCGCGTCCATGTCGCGATGACGCCGGAAAAGTGCATCGCGATTCCCGACCTCGCGCAACGCGGGGCGGCCTGAACCATGGCGAAGAACCTGCTTCGCACCCCGGCGACGGTCCAGACACCACCGCCCGTCGTCCCCGCGAAGGAGCGATGGGCCTCGGACGTCATCGTCGATCTGCTGCATCGGTACGGGCTGCCCTACGCCTCGCTCAACCCGGGTGCGAGCTACCGCGGCCTGCACGACTCGATCGTCAATTACGGGCAGAACACTCCCTGCATGATGCTCTGCCAGCACGAGGAGACGGCGGTGCAGGTCGCCCACGGTTTCGCCAAGGCATCCGGCCGCCCGATGGTCGCGATCCTGCATAACCTCGTCGGCCTGCTGCACGCGAACATGGCCGTCTATTACGCCTACATCGACCGGGCGCCGATTTTCATCGTCGGCGCAACCGGCCCGATGGATGAGACCAGGCGGCGTCCGCGGATCGACTGGACGCACAGCGCGAACGTCCAGGGACAGGCGGTTCGCGACTATACCAAGTGGGACTATCAGCCCACGACGATCGACGGCGCGCCCGAGTCTTTCGCGCGCGCCTACGGCGTGATGATGACCGAGCCGCAGGGGCCGGTGTACATGTGCTACGACGCGTGGCTGCAGGAGCAGCCCCTCGATCATGAGGTGCCGCTGCCGCCGGCGGCGGCGATGCCCGTGCCCTCGCCGCTCGCCGCCGACCCGGCCGCG
>JBARMB010000011.1:0-16078 GCA_049802235.1 Burkholderiales bacterium
CCGCTCAATCGCCCTCGAACACGGGTTTCTGCTTCGCCACGAAGGCGCGATAGGCGCGTCCGTAATCCCGGGTCTGCATGCAGATCGCCTGCGCCTCGGCCTCGGCCTCGAGCGCGTCGTCGATCCCCATGCTCCACTCCTGATGGATGCAGCGCTAGGTCATGGCGTGCGCGAACGTCGGTCCGTCGGCGATCGACCTGGCCTGGCCCTGCGCGTCCGCGAGCAGCTGCTCCGGCGCGCACAGCTTGTTGTAGAAGCCCCAGCGCTCGGCTTCCGCTCCGTCCATCGAGCGGCCGGTATACAGCAGCTCGGCCGCGCGGCCGGCGCCGACGATCCGCGGCAGCATGTGTCCTCGCTGACTGCAAGAAGCCGCCACCCGGTGACTCCGGGCGGCGGCTTTATGCAACTCGAGTGATAACGTAACGTATTTTTCGCGTATCTGAGGCGGTAGCCCCGATTCTGATTCAACCGCGATGGTTGAGACGCGGTTGAACTGGAGACGAAAGGAGACCTCCGATGAACGGGAACTGAACTGAGTTTATTTATTTCCGCTCTCGCTATCGTGAGTCCGCTGAGGAGTTTTTCGGGTTTCTACCCACTCGTAGACGGCGGGCAGAAGCAAGAGCGTCAGCAAGGTGGAAGTAATCAGTCCTCCTACAACCACTGTCGCGAGTGGTCGTTGCGTCTCTGCACCGACGCCGCTGGAGAGAAGCATCGGAAGCAGGCCGAGAACGGCGACGCTTGCGGTCATGAGCACCGGCCGCAGGCGCAGCAGCGCGCCCTGACGTACCGCCTCCGGAACGGACAAACCCCTTGTGCGCAGCTCGTTGAAGAAACTGACAAGAACGATGCCGTTCAGCATCGCCACGCCGAACACCGCAATAAAGCCGATGGCCGAGGGCACCGAAAGATATTGGCGGGTCAGGAACAGGGAAAGAACGCCCCCAACAGCGGCAAAGGGTACGTTGGCGAGAATCATCGTCGCGTACTTCACCGAATTGAACGCGGTATAAAGCAGCACAAAAATGAAAAAGATCGTGAGCGGTACAATGATCGCCAGGCGCGTCAGCGCCCGCTGCTCGTTCTCGAACGCACCCCCCCACTCGATCCAGTAACCCGGCGAAAGTTTTACGCTCTCCCGGATTTTGGCTTGCGCCTCCTTTACGAACCCGTCGATATCGCGGCCACGCACGTCCATCTGAACGACTGCGTAGCGCTGCAGCTGCTCGCGCCGGATGAACGAGTAACCTTCCGCCACATCGACCCTGGCGACCTCGGACAAGGGGACCATTCCGCCGCTCGAAGTGCGCAGCGGAATCGCCGCTATGGCCGCCGGATCGGCTTTCGCGTCATCGTCCAAACGAAGCGCAATGTCGAAGCGCCGCACGCCGTCGATGAGCGTGGACACCGGTTCTTGCCCGATCCCCGCGCGCACAACCTGAAGCACGTCGTCCGCGTTCAGTCCGTATCGCGCAAGCCGCTCGCGGTCGACGGCGATGCGCACCTGCGGCTTGCCGGTATTCGCTTCGAGCGAGAGCTCGGTGGCACCAGGCACTTGCGCGACGGCGTTCTTGACTTCGCTAGCGAGCCGGCCGATGACTCCAAGGTCTTCGCCATAGATCTTCGCGGCAAGTGGCGCCCGAACCCCGGAGATCAATTCCTCGACTCGCATCTGTATCGGCTGGGTTAATGCGATCATCGCGGTCGGTGCCACCTTTTCCAGGCTCTCCCGCATTGCCCCGGCAAGCCCGTCGATCGAGCGGCCTTCGGTCCATTCTTCCCTGGGCTTCAAGCCCACGTAAATCTCGATGCTGTTCACATCCTCGGTGTCCGCCTTCTCCGAGCGGCCGATCATGGCCAACGCAGTAGTGACCTCGGGGAACGCTCCCAATGCGGCCTCGACCCGCTTTGAAAGGGCGACCGATTCGTCCAGCGACGCGGAAGGAATCGAGATCACCCGCCAGAGAAACGCACCCTCCTGCAATTGCGGCATGAACTCCCTGCCGAGAAACGCGAACAGCACCAAGCTCGCCGCCAGTGCCGCGCCGCTGACGAGTCCCACGGCTTTCTTTCGGAGCAACACCCACTCCAATAGCGGCACGTAGCGGCGCTTGATTATGCGCATAAGCAGAGTATCGCGTTCGTCCTTGGGTCTGAGCAGCAGTGCAGCAAGTACCGGGATCAACGTCAACGCGAGTATCAGGGATCCCGCCATCGCGAAGCTGATGTTGAAGGCCATGGGCTTGAAAAGCTTTCCCTCGATCCCCTGCAAGCTGAATAACGGCAGGAACACGACGATGATGATCAGGATTGCGAAAGCAATCGGACTGGCGACCTCGCGCGCCGCGGCGAGCACCACTTCGGTCCGGTTCACGTGCTCGCCGTGAGCGCGGTGCCCTGCCATCAGGCGAAAAGAGTTCTCCACCATGACCACGGCGCCGTCCACCATCATGCCGATGCCGATGGCGAGGCCGGCCAGGGACATCAAGTTTGCCGACAGTCCGGCCTGCTCCATGCAGATGAAGGCGATCAGCATGGCAAGCGGCAGCGCCGTGATGACGACCAGGGCCGAGCGCACCTCGCCAAGAAAAAGGAAAAGGACCAGGGCGACCAGCACCGATCCCTCGACCAGCGCCTTGGTCGCGGTTCCCACTGCCTGTTTGACGAGATCCGTGCGGTCGTAAATCGGGCGGATTACGACATCCGCCGGAAGCGCCTGCCGAAGGGTTTGAAGCTTGGTTTTGATCGCATCGACGACATTCTTGGCGTTCTCCCCGATGCGCGCCAGCGCTATCCCGAGAACCACTTCCTTGCCGTCGCGCGTCACGGCCCCGAAGCGCAGCGCGCTGCCCTGGCCGATTCTCGCCACATCCTGCAAATAGACCGGGGTTCCATTTACCGTCTTGACGACGATTCTTCCGAGATCGGTTTCGTTCCTGACCAGGCCCAGGCCCCGAACCAGGAACTGCTCGCGGCCGATATTGATGTACTGGCCGCCGACTTGACGATTGTTGGCGGCGATCACTTCCAATACGTCCCGAAAAGTGACGCCGTACTTGAACAGCATCTGCGGGTCGAGAACCGCCTGATACTGCCGCTCCTGTCCTCCCCAGGAAAGCACGTCGTCCACACCGGGAGCCGTGCGCAGAATCAAGCGCACGGTCCAGTCCTGCAGCGTGCGCAAATCCATGTCGGAAGGGGCGCCCTTGAGCTTTTCGTCGGCGCGCTCGACCGTGTACCAGAACACCTGCCCCAGCCCCGAGCTGTTCGGCCCCAATTCCGGCGTGCCGTAGCCGGCGGGAATACGGTCGCCGACTTCCTGAAGTCGCTCGGCGACCAGCCGGCGAGCAAAGTAGATGTCCGTGTCGTCGTCGAAATAGACAGCCACATAAGACAACCCGAAGAGGCTGATCGAGCGGATCGTCTGGACCTTCGGCAACCCCGCCAAAGCCGACTCGATCGGAAAGGTGAGAAGCTGCTCCACATCCTCCGCCGCCAGGCCGGAGGACTCGGTGAAAACGTTGACCTGCACCGGGGTCACGTCCGGAAAGGCGTCGATCGGTATCTTTTGCCAGGCGCGCACGCCGAGCCCCGCCACGACCGCGAAAGCGATAATGACGAGGAGCTTGTAACGCAGGGAGGCCTCCACGATCGTGTTGAGCATGGCGCTGTCTTCTCAGTCGCTATCGCCGAGCTGCGATCTGAGCTGCCGCGATTTCAGCGCGTAGGCTCCGGTGGTAACGATCTTCTCGCCCGCCTTGATCCCTGAAGCGATGACGACGCGTCCTGTCAGCCGCTCGCCCAGTTCCACCGGTCTGGGCTCGAAGCCCGCATCGGTCGCGACGTAGACCACCGGCCCGCCTTGCAGCAACACGACGGCCTCCTGAGGCAAAACCAATGCTTCACGCGACTCTGCAAACTCCACGGCAGCCTTCGCGAACATGTCGAGCCGCAGCTTCCCGTCCCGATTGGGCACTTGAATGCGCGCTTTCACAGTACGGGTCTGCCGGTCGATGACGCTTGCGATATAGCCTACCCGGCCTTTGAACACGTCATCCGGAAAAGCCGAAACGGTGACCGTCGCGACTGCGCCCACCGCGAGTTTGTCCAGATCCTTCTCCGCTACGTCCGCTTCGATCCAGACGGTGGAAAGGTCGGCGACGGTGAAGAGGCTGTTCTCGGACTTGGCAAGCTCGCCCAGCACGGCCTTCTTCTCGATGACGATTCCGGCGAACGGCGCTGTCACCACAAAGTGCGACTCGCCGGTATCCGGCAGCCCGCCCAGCATGCGCAGCCGCTCGGTGGCCGCCTCGGCGGAGGCTTGCGCGCGTTCATAGGCCGACTTCGCCTCAAGCCACTGGCGCTGTGGAACGACCTGCTCCCTGAACAGGCTGTCGGCGCGCTGAAACGCGGATTCCGAGAGCTTCAGTTCGCTCCGGGCACGCCGGTACTCGGCGCGCGCTTCGCCCATCTGAATGCTATCGATCACGGCGAGCGCCTGACCTGCCTTGACCCGATCACCCAGATTCGCGTTCACCTCGATGAGGCGGCCTTCGATGCGGGGAGCCACATGAGCCATGCGGTTTTGGTTCGCGGCGATGTTGGCGGTGAGGACGAGCCGACCTGCGACTCTCTGCGGCTGTATTGCTTCGACAACGATGCCGGCTTGCGTCGTCTCGGCCTCGGATAGCCGCAGTTCGCCCTTATGCTTCTCACCCGACCCATACCCGGTGGTAGGCGCCTTGGCGCCTTCGTTGGAACGATCCTGGTTGTCGTCCGTGCCGCGCGCAGCAGGCTTTTCCTTGGAGACCGCAGCTTCGGTGCGCATCTCGGCGGTCTTGGCGCTGGATTGCGGTGTCTCGGATTTGCCACAACTGGCCAGCACGAGGGCCAGCACGACTGCCATGCCGACCCGAAGCAGGTGAATGAATCCGGTACGCATGCGATGGTCCTTTTACTTGGCTGACGGCCGTTCTGCGGGCCAGCCGGCGGCATATTCGAGTTCGATCTGCGCGAGCCGCAGCTCCAACTGGGCTTCCACGAGATCGCGCTGGGCATCGACGGTCTGACGCTGAACCAGCAGTAGTTGCGGCAGTGCGATCTCGCCATCCTTGAATGCTCGCTGCGAGAGAAACAGATTCTCCTCGAGCTTTGGACGCACCGTCTCGGCGAGGCGCTTCACGCGGTTGCGCATACTCTCCCGCCGCTGCCAGGCCGCAACGACGGTCGCGCGTGCGTCACGCGCCACGGTTGCTTTTTCAATCCGGACTTGCGTGAGCTCCGTGGACGCACGACCGATCCCGGCATCATTGCGACGAAACAGCGGCAGCGGCAATGAGACGCCCAAGGTAGTGATCCTGTCGCTCCCATCGATGGCAGCCTCGCGGCTCGTACTCAGACCGATTGTTACATCGGGGGAACGCGCGGCGCGTTCCAGATCAAGCCGATTGCGTGCCGACTGTTCGCGCAAATCCAGCGCGCGTACCGCCGGGCGAGAGGAGACCGATGTGACCAGTTGATCGAGGGTGTAGTGCGTTTCCATCGGAATCAGTTCGCCCGCTACCGTCGGTAATTCCCGCTCGGGAAGCTGGAGCAGCGCCGCGAGATCGGCCCTTTTACGGGTTAACTGCTCTTGCAGGATGGAAAGCTGGTTGCGCGCCCGCTCGGCGTCAATAGCCGCCAGGTTTCCATCAAGCTTGCTGTCTTCGCCGGCTTCCACGCGCCTGCGCGCAAACTGGGTATTGCGCTCGATAAGATCCAGCGTGCGCCGCTCGGTTTCGATCCGGTCTTGAAATGCGAGCACCTGGACGAATCGGGTTTCCACCTCCGCGCGCACGCGACGGCGCGTCTCGGCGATTTCCTGCTCCAACGCCGAAAGCCCGCTTTGTGCGGACGCACGCCTGAAACTTTGCTGGCCCGCAACCTCGAAGGTCTGCGACAATCCGCCGCCCCATTCACTGCGCACGGTGCCCGGCTGACCGGTCTGGGACAGGCTCCGGCGGCGGTTCTCATAGGTAACCGACGGGTTATTGAACAAGAGCCCGCTTGCGTCTTTTATCTCCCCCCGCGCGGCGTCAAGCGCTGCCTGTGCTTTACGCAACTCCGGGTTCGCCTGTTCGGCCAAGGTCCAAGCGGTTTCGAGGGTCAAGTCAGTACGCTTCTCGTTGTCTGCCGCAAGGCCGATTGCCGGCAGAAGAGCGACTGCGATCACGAATAATTGCCCTCTCATCGGATTCCTCACCTTGTTGACATCAGGTGCGCAGCAACCTCAGACCGTTAAACACAACTATCAGACTCGCCCCCATGTCGGCGAACACCGCCATCCACATCGTGGCATGTCCGGCAAAGGTGAGTACCAAGAACGCCGCCTTGATGCCCAACGCCAGAGCAATGTTCTGTGTAAGGATCGCGGCTGTCTGGCGAGAGAGCTGCACGAACACGGGGATCTTGCGCAGGTCGTCATCCATGACTGCCACGTCTGCCATCTCTATGGCTGTGTCGGTGCCCGCCGCCCCCATCGCAAAGCCGATGTCTGCTTGGGCGAGCGCAGGGGCGTCGTTTATACCGTCCCCTACCATGCCTACCTTGCTGCCGTTAGCGCTCAGGAGTGCCTCTACGGCGCGTAGCTTTTCCTCAGGCAGCAGGTTGCCCCGCGCCTGGTCAATCCCCACTTGGCGGGCAATTGCTTCGGCCGTGCGCGGGTTGTCGCCAGACAGCAGCAATGTGCGTACGCCCAAACCGTGAAGCTCCGAGATCGCCTGGCGGCTGGTATCCTTCACCGTGTCGGCCACACCGAAGATGCGTGCTGGATCAGGTTGAAGTCCAGCCGCGTAATGCCTGCCAAACGCGCGAGCCTGTCCCGAATCAGGGCCTCCTCCGTCGGGCAGTCCATCTTCTCGATGCGATAAATGGCGGTGGATTCGGTCGTCGCGGCCCCACGGTCAGCGGTCGGCGGCCCATCACCCGAACAACGTTCACAGGTCACTTTCATCGATGCATGCCCTCAACAGATGACGGACAATATAAACTCTGTATCTGCTACAGGGTCAAACGACTTTTCGGAGGTGAAAAGACCATGACTGCCGGGCTGAGAATTGGCGAGCTCGCCAAACGAACGAACTGCCACATCGAGACGATCCGGTACTACGAGCGCGAGGGGCTGTTACACGCACCCGAGCGCACGGATGGCAACTACAGGCTGTACCACGATGAGCAGGTCGAGCGGCTGCGGTTCATCCGGCAGTGCCGCTCGCTCGACATGGGGGTGGACGAAATCCGCATCCTGCTCAAGTTCCGGGATGCGCCCGGGAAGAATTGCGGGGAGGTAAACACGGTGCTCGATGAGCACATCGGCCATGTGGCGCGACGCATCGCGGAACTGAAAACAATGGAAGGACAGTTGAAGGAACTGCGCCAACGGTGCATCAAAGCACGGGCCGCCAGGGACTGCGGGATATTGAACGAGTTGGGGCAGGCGGGAAATAGCCGCATTTTGAAAGAGCCGCGTAGCGGACGCATGAGCGGCGCTCATGCACTTGGGCGCAGATCACGATGATCTAAGGAACGTCTGAAGAATTGCCGATGACGATGCTCGCGGACGCGAACTGACCGATATCGACACGGGTTTTCCTCGAATCGGGGCGTTTTTTCGTCCCGCGCTGAACAGCGCCGGGCCGTCCTCAATCGCCCTCGAACACGGGTTTCTGTTTCGCCACGAAGGCGCGATAGGCGCGCCCGTAATCCCGGGTCTGCATGCAGATCGCCTGCGCCTCGGCCTCGGCCTCGATCGCGTCGTCGATCCCCATGCTCCACTCCTGATGGATGCAGCGCTTGGTCATGGCGTGCGCGAACGTCGGCCCGTCGGCGATCGATTTTGCCTGACCCTGCGCGTCCGCGAGCAGCTGCTCGGGCGCGCACAGCTTGTTGTAGAAGCCCCAGCGCTCGGCTTCCGCTCCGTCCATCGAGCGGCCGGTATACAGCAGCTCGGCCGCGCGGCCGGCGCCGACGATCCGCGGCAGCATGTTGCAGGCGCCCATGTCGGCCCCCGCCAGGCCGACGCGCACGAACAGGAACGCGACCTTGCTTGCCGCGGTGCCATAGCGCAGGTCCGAGGCCATCGCCAGGATCGCGCCGGCGCCGGCGCACACGCCGTCGACCGCCGCCACGATCGGCTGCGGACAGTTGCGCATCGCCTTGACCAGGTCCCCGGTCATGCGCGTGAAGGCGAGCAGGCCGCCCATGTCGTCGGCCTCCTGCATTTTCACCAGCGGCCCGATGATCTCGTGCACGTCGCCGCCGGAGCAGAAGTTGCCGCCCGCGCCGGTCACGACGACGGACTTCACCTCCTTCGCGTACACCAGGTTGCGGAAAGTGTCGCGCAACTCGGCATACGAATCGAGCGTGAGCGGGTTCTTGCGCTCCGGCCGGTTGAGGGTGACGGTGGCGACCTTGCCGTCGAGCTGCCAGCCGAAGTGTTTGGGACGGAAGTCGCGGAAATCGACGTTCGCGGGGGAAAACCGGTCTCGGGTATCCATATGGCGTTCTCTCTCGAAGATATAAGGGATAGAGCGTTCAGCCTGCCATCGTCAGCCCGCCGCTCACGCTCAGCACCTGCCCGGTGACGTAATCGGAGCGCGCGCCGGCGAAGAATATGACCGCATCGGCGACTTCCTGCGGCTTGCCCACGCGGCGGAACGGAATCGCCTTGATGAACGCGTCGCGAAGTTTTTCCGGCACCGCCTGCCACAGCGGCGTGTCGGTCGGGCCGGGGCAGACGCAGTTGACGTTGATGTTGTAGCGCGCGGTCTCGCGCGCCAGTGACTTGGTGAACGCGATCAGCCCGCCCTTGGCGGCCGAATAGACCGTCTCCCCGAGGCTGCCGACGCGTCCTGCGTCGCTGGCGATATTGATGATCTTGCCCGCGCGCGCCTCGATCATCGGCGGCAGCAGACTGCGCGTAAGACGAATCGGTCCCATCAGGTTGATCGCGATGACGCGATCCCAGAATTCCGGCGGGTTCTCGATGAAAGGCTGCGCGCGGCCCCAGCCGGCGGTGTTGACCAGAATGTCGACGCGGCCGGCATGCTTGAGCGCCTGCCCGGCGAACTCGTTGACCGACGCAGAGTCGGTGATGTCCACGCGCAGGTACTCGACGCGCAAGCCGGCCGCCTGCGCCTCCTTCTGCGCCGCGGCCCCGCCCTTCTCGTCGATGTCCGCGAGGATCACTTTCGCCCCGCAGCGCGCCAGTTCGAGCATGGTGGCCTTGCCGATGCCGGAGGCACCCCCCGTTACAACCGCCGTTTTCCCGTCCAGTTTCATATTGATCTCCAGGTGTTCAAAGGATTATCGAAGCTCGCCGGCGAGGAATGCCGCCACCCGCTGGCGCGTGGTCTCGTTTGCGTACAAGCTGCGCGACTGCGCGAGTTCTTCTGCGTAACCGTCCCGCGCCGGGTCCCCGGCCGCCGCGATGCACGATTTGCAGGCGCGCAGCGCCTCGCCGGGCAGCGCCGCGATCTGCGCGGCGATCGCCGCGGCGCCCTGCGCAAGCTCGGCGCGCGGCAGCGCCCATTGGACCAGTCCCAGCGCTTCGGCGGTTGCGCCGTCGAGCGTCTCGGCGGTCAGGATGACCCGCGAGGCAACCGCATGCCCGGTGAGCCGCGTCAGGCGCTGCGTTCCGCCCGCGCCCGGGACCAGCCCGAGCCGCGCTTCGGGCAGCCCGAGCTTCGCCTCGCGCGCCGCGATCCGCAGATCGCATGCCAGCGCCAGCTCGAAACCGCCGCCGAGCGCGGCGCCGCCGATTTCGGCAAGCGTCACCTGGGGCAGCGCTTCCAGGCGCGCGAACAGCCGCTGCATGGCGGCGGCGGTGCCGACCATCGTCTCGACGCCATCCGGCGCCGCGAAGCGCGCGCGCATCTCGGCCAGGTCCGCGCCGGCGCAAAACGCCTTCTGGTCGCTGCGGATGTGCAGCAGCCGCCAGTCGTCGCGCGCCGCCAGGCCATCTAGCAGGCGGTGGAACCCCTCCAGCCATGCCTCGCTGATGGCGTTCACCGGCGCCCGCGTCAGCGCGAGCCGCGCCACCCCTGCGCTCACCTCGAAGCCGAACACCGTTCACCTCCCTCTGTCGCGTCCGGCGCCGCGCGGATCGGGCGGCGCCATAAATGAATGATCATTCAGTCGAAGTCTGGCGGAACGCGGTGGGTTCTGTCAACCGGTGGCCTGACGGACGCCGGCTTTTGGCGCGGTTTGTTGACCTAGATCAAACGACGGCAGGCGCGCGCGGCGCCGCGCCTGTTGACCCGCCAGACCGAATGAATCATCATTCAGTCCTCGATTGCCCAGACATGGACCGCTTCGCTCACCTCGACTGGCCGTTCTTCGACGACGCCCACCGGCGCCTCGCGCGCGAGGCCGAGGCCTGGGCGCGCGGTGCGCTCGGCGACTGGACGCACGCCGAGGACAGCGATGCCGTCTGCCGGCGCCTGGTGCGCGAGATGGGCGCCGCCGGCTGGCTGCGCTACGCCGTGCCCTCGGCCCGCACCGGTGCGGGCGACGGATTCGACCTGCGGTCGATCTGCGTGCTGCGCGAGGTGTTCGCCCATCACGGCGGCCTGCCCGACTTCGCCTTCGTCATGCAGGGCCTGGGCAGCGGCCCGATCTCCCTCGCGGGGAGCGATGCGCTCAAGGCGCGCTACCTGCCGCGGGTCGCGGAAGGGCGCGCGATTGCGGCGTTCGCGCTTTCAGAGCCCGACGCGGGATCGGACGTGGCCGCCGTATCCGCGAGCGCGCGCCGCGAGGGCGATCACTATGTGCTCGACGGCGTGAAGACCTGGATCTCCAATGGCGGCATCGCCGACTTCTACGTCGTCATCGCGCGCACCGGGGAGGCCGCCGGCACCCGCGGGATGTCGGCGCTGGTGGTGGATGCCGACACGCCGGGACTGTCGGCCGCGGAGCGCATCGACATCATCGCCCCGCATCCGATGGCCACGCTGCGTTTCTCGAACTGCCGCGTGCCGGCTGAGAACCTGCTCGGCGCACCGGGCGAAGGCTTCAAGATCGCGATGCGCAACCTCGACGTCTTTCGCACCAGCGTCGCGGCGGCGGCGCTCGGGCTTTCGCGGCGGGCGCTGGATGAAGCGCTCGAGCGCTCGCGCTCGCGCCGCATGTTCGGCCAGACGCTCGCCGACTTCCAGATGACGCAGGCGAAGCTCGCCGACATGGCCACCGCCATCGATGCGGCTGCGCTGCTCACCTACCGTGCCGCCTGGACGCGCGATGTCGCCGGACGGCGCATCACGCTCGAAGCCGCGATGGCCAAGATGCAGGCCACCGAATCGGCACAGCAGGTGATCGACGCCGCGGTGCAGATTTTCGGCGGGCTTGGCGTCGTGCGCGGGCATCCCGTCGAGCGGCTGTACCGCGAGGTCCGCTCGCTGCGCATCTACGAAGGCGCGACCGAGGTGCAAAAGCTGATCATCGCGCGCGAGCTGCTGAAAGGTGTGGCGCCGTGAGCGCGTATACCGGTCACATCGATACTTTCGCGCGCGACAACCTGCCGCCGCGCAGCCGCTGGCCGGAACTGATTTTAGAGTTGCCGGAACTGCGATTTCCCGACCGGCTCAACTGCGCCACCGAACTGCTCGACAAGGCGGTGGCCGGCGGCTATGCAAACCGGCCCGCTCTTTGGCGCAAGGATGGCAGCGTCTGGACCTACCGCCAGTTGCTCCACCAGGCAAACCGCATCGCACGCGTGCTCACCGAAGACATGGGGGTGGTACCGGGCAACCGGGTGCTGCTGCACGGGCCGAACAATCCGATGCTGGCGGCCTGCTGGTTCGCCACGCTCAAGGCCGGGGCGATTCCCGTGCCGACCATGCCGCTGCTGCGCAACCGCGAACTCGCGGTCGTGGTCCGCAAGGCGCTCATCCGCCACGCGCTGGTCGACAAGCGGCTCTTCGCGGAGCTGGAGGAAACGCGCGCGCAATGCCCGATGCTCGAACATGTGAAGTACTTTTTTGACGATGCGCCGGATTCGGTCGAGCAGCTGGCGGCGGCAAAGCCCGCCACCTTCGCCAACGTCGACACCGCCGCCGACGACGTGGCGCTGATCGCCTTCACTTCAGGCACCACCGGCGTGCCCAAGGGCACGATGCACCTGCATCGCGACGTGATGGCGAGCTGCGAGTGCTTTCCCAAATACATCCTGAAACAGATTCCCGACGACATCGTCGCCGGAACGCCGCCGCTCGCGTTCACGTACGGCCTGGGCGGACTGCTGCATTTTCCGCTGCGCTTCGGCGCTTCGTCGGTGCTGATCGAGCAGTACACGCCGCAGGCGCTGCTCGAGACGGTGAAACGCTACGGCGTCACCGTGCTCTATACCGCGCCCACCATGTACCGGGCGATGGCCGAAATCGCGCAAGGCTACGACCTCAGCAGTCTTCGGACCTGCGTCTCGGCGGGCGAGACGCTGCCCGCGCCGACGCGCGCGGCGTGGGAAAAGGCGACCGGCGTGCGCCTCATCGACGGCATCGGCTCGAGCGAGATGCTCTACATATTCATCTCCGCGGCCGGCGACGATATCCGGCCCGGCGCGACGGGCAAGGTGGTTCCCGGCTATCGGGCGACGGTGCTCGATGACGCCGGCCGGCCCTGCCCGCCCGGCGTCGTCGGCCGGCTCGCGGTCAAGGGCCCGACCGGCTGCCGCTATCTGGACGACGAGCGGCAAACGACTTATGTGCAGAACGGCTGGAACGTCACCGGCGACGCCTACCTGATGGATGCGGACGGCTACTTCTGGTACCAGGCCCGGACCGACGACATGATCATCTCGGCCGGCTACAATATCGCCAGCCCGGAAGTCGAAGGCGCGCTGCTCACGCATCCCGCGGTAGCGGAGTGCGCGGTGGTCGGCGTGCCCGACGAGCAGCGCGGCCAGATCGTGAAGGCGTTCGTGGTGCTGGCGCCCGGCCACGAGAAGAACGAAGACATGGTGAAGCAGTTGCAGGAGCACGTGAAGCGTTCGATCGCGCCGTACAAGTACCCCCGCGCGGTGGAATTCCTGGATGCGCTGCCGCGCACCGGGACCGGCAAGCTGCAGCGCTTCAAGCTGCGCGACCTGGCGGGCGGGTCGCAGGCGCCGCAGGCGCAGCCCGCCCGTGAGACCGCGCCGTGAAGCGGATCGTAACGCTGAGCGTCAACGGCCGCCGCCGCGAGGACGCGGTCGCCGACAACCTGTTGCTGATCGATTATCTGCGCGAGCTGGCCGGCCTCACCGGCACCAAGCGCGGCTGCGATGGCGGCGAGTGCGGCGCCTGCACCGTACTGCTCGACGGCGAACCGGTGCTCGCCTGCCTGACGCTCGCCGCGCGATGCGAAAGCAGGCGCATCGAGACGATCGAGTCGCTCGCTGAGGGCGGGCGCCTGAGCCGCCTGCAGCAGGCGTTCCACGAAAAGCTCGGCACGCAGTGCGGCTATTGCACGCCGGGAATGATCATGGCGGCCGAGGCATTGCTGCGACGCAACCCGCAACCGAGCGACGCGGAGATCCGCGAGGCGCTGTCCGGGAACCTCTGCCGCTGCACCGGCTACGTGAAGATCATCGAGTCCGTGCAGGCCGCGGCAGGCTCTCCATGAACGACCCGCGCAGCCCGATTGCGGACCCAGGTGCGGACCCCGGTGCGGGCCCGGTGCGCACGGTCGGCCGGCCGCAGCCGCTGATCGACGGCATCGAGAAGGTCACCGGCGGCGCGCGCTACACCGCCGACCTCCCGGCCGCGCAGGCGCTGACCGGCGAGATTCTGAGGAGCCCCCTCGCGCACGCCGAGATCGTGCGCATCGATACGTCGCGCGCGCGCGCATTGGCGGGCGTACGCGCGGTGATCACCGGCGAGGACTGCGACGTGGCCTACGGCATTCTGCCGATCGCGCACAACGAGTTTCCGCTGGCGCGCGGCAAAGTGCGCTACTGGGGCGAGGCGGTGGCGGCGGTGGCGGCGGACGACCCGCAGATCGCGCGCGCCGCGCTCGAGCTGATCGAGGTCGAGTACCGGCCGCTGCCGGTCTACACCACGGCCGCCGCGGCACGCGCCGAGGGCGCCGTGCCGCTGCATGCGGACAAGCCCGACAACATCGAGCGCAGGGTGAGTCACACCTTCGGCGACGTGGAGGCCGGCTTTGCGGCGGCGGACCGGGTGCGCGAGCAGAGCTTTCACTATGCCGAAGTCGCGCACGCGCAAATGGAGCCGGACTGCGCGCTGGCCGAATACGATCCCGAGCGCGGCCGCCTGACGCTGCACTCGGTATCGCAGGTGCCCTTCTACGTGCACCTGACGCTCGCCCAGTGCCTGAAGATGGACGCGGCCGCGATCCGGGTGGTGAAGCCGTTCGTCGGCGGCGGCTTCGGGCACCGCACCGAGACGCTTCCCTTCGAGGTGATCGCGGCGCTGCTCGCGCGCGCCGCCGGGGGCACGGTGAAAGTGGAGCTTTCGCGCGAGCAGACCTTCGTCGTGCACCGGGCGCGTCCTGAGACCGACATCCGCCTCAAGATCGGCATGAAGAAAAACGGCGAGATCACCGCGATCGACGCCGAGACGGTGCAGCGCGGCGGCGCGTATGCGGGCTACGGCATCGTCACCATCCTGTACGCGGGCGCGCTCCTGCATGCGCTGTACCGCACCGCGGCGGTGAAATACAGCGGTCATCGCGTGTACACGAATACGCCGCCGTGCGGGCCGATGCGCGGCCACGGCTCGGTCGACATGCGCCACGCATTCGAGACCCTGCTCGACACCCTGGCGGCCGAACTCGGCCTGGATCCTTTCGCGGTGCGCCGGGCGAATCTGATTACGCCGCCCTACCGCACGCCCAACGACCTGCAGGTGAATTCGTACGGGCTGCCCGAGTGCCTGGACTGGGTCGAGCAGGCCTCGGACTGGAAGCGCCGCAAGGGCAAGCTGCCGCGCGGCCGCGGCCTGGGCATGGCCTGCTCGCACTTCATTTCCGGCGCGGCCAAGCCGGTGCACTGGACCGGCGAACCGCATGCGACGGTCAATCTGCGGCTCGACTTCGACGGCTCGATCACGCTGCTCACCGGCGCGGCCGACATCGGCCAGGGTTCCTCGACGCTGCTCGCGCAGGTCGCCGCCGAGGCGCTCGGCCTCGGCATCGAGCGCTTCCGCGTCATCGCCGCGGACAGCGCGCTCACCCCCAAGGACAACGGCTCCTACTCCTCGCGCGTCTCGTTCATGGTCGGCAACGCCGCGCTTGCCGCCGGCAAGGAACTGCGGAAGCATCTGGTCGCTGCCGCCGCGAAGCAACTCGAGGTGAACGCGGAGGACATCGAATGCCTCGGCGAGAGCTACCGCATCATCGGCTCGGACCGCGTCCTCTCGTACAAGGAAACGGCGCGCGCGGCGCTCGCCGAAACCGGGCCAATCACGGTCAAAGGCACCTACACCGTGCCCGAGGAACTGCAGGGAGGGAAATTCAAGGGCGCGGGCGTCGGCCCGAGCCCGGGTTTTTCGTACGCATCCCAGGTGGTCGAGGTCGCGGTCGACGAGGACACCGGCGAGATCCGGGTCGAGAAGGTGTGGGTCGCGCACGACTGCGGCTTCGCCATCAATCCGCTCGCGGTCGAAGGCCAGATTCAGGGCGCGGTATGGATGGGGATGGGCCAGGCAACGGGCGAGGAAACCCAGTTCAACGAGGCCGGGCGGCCGATGCGAGCCAATTTCCTCGACTACCGCGTGCCGACGATCGTCGAGTCCCCGCCGATCGAAGTGAAGATCGTCGAGTCGCGCGACCCGAACGGGCCTTTCGGCGCCAAGGAGGCGAGCGAAGGCGAGCTCGCCGGCTTCCTGCCCGCGTTCACCAGCGCGGTGGCCGAAGCCACCGGGATCCGGGTGAGCGAACTGCCGCTGACGGCCGAGCGGATGCTCGAGGCGATCCAGGCGAGGCAGCGCAGCGAGCGCCTCAAGCGCGCCACTGCGAAGCACTGAGATGCAGGTCCTGAACGACTTCGTGTTGCGCCGTCCGGCCAGTGCCGCCGAGGCGGCGGCGCTGCTTGCCGAGCCCGGCG
>JBARMB010000012.1:0-19939 GCA_049802235.1 Burkholderiales bacterium
GGCCCGGCGCCGCGCAGCAAGACGTCCAGCATGCCGTCGAGCGCCCAGGCCATGGGCGAGGCGTCCGCGAGCTTCTGCATGGCGTCGGGCATCAGAAACTTCGGCGCCATCACGCCGCCGATGGAGCCGAGCAGGATGTTGCCGACACCGCCGATGATGGTTGCCTGTGCCACGCTGCTCGCACATACCGCGACCAGGGTGGCGTAGCCGATCGCCGCCAGGCTGGTGGCGGCGAGCAGCAGCGCCAATGCCGCCGGCGAGCCGTCCAGCGCCAGCGCCTGGCCGCCCAGCAACGGCACGATGTAGACACCGACCAGCAGCATGATGACCGCTTGCAGCTGGTTGATGAGAAAGAACGGCACGATTTTGCCGCCAAAGAACAGCGGCGCCGACACGCCCATGGCGCGCAGCCGCTGCAGGGTACCGTGATCGCGCTCGGAAATGAAAATCGTGGACAGGGGAATCACGATGAAGAACATGGAGAACACCAGCCACGCCGGCACGCTTTGCTGGACCGCGGTGGGCTGGCGGGTCACGCCGCGGCTCTCGAGGTAACCGCTGCTCGCCCGGCCGTCCCGGGGCGTCGCCGCGGTCATGCCGAGGCGGCCTCCGATCTGCTCCATTCCCAGGCGCGCCAGCGCCAGTTCCGCCTGGGCGCGCGCCAGGGCGAGCACCGACGGCGACAGGCCCGGGTCGCCGACCACGCGCACCAGGGCGTCGGCGCCGGTCTTGTCGGCGGCCAGTTTGTCTTCAAGCGCAGGCGCAATCACCAGCACGAAATTCACGCGGCGTTTCTCCAGCGCGGCCATGGGGTCGGCAGCCCCGGCCGCGGGCGAGAAGCCGCTGTGCCGGTTGAACTGCTCGATGAAACTGCGCGACAGCTCGCCGCCGTCCCGGTTGTCGACGAGGTAGGAGAATCTGGCGGCGGTCTGGGGACTGAGCGTGTCCTGCAGCGCGAGCGACATGATGAGAATGAACACCGCGGGCATGACAAACAGCGCCGCGAGCGCATGCAGGTCGCGCGACAACTCGAGCATTTCTTTTTTCAGTGCGGCGAGAAGTCTCACGGCGTCAATCCCGCAACGAACGATGGGTGAGATCCATGAAGACCTCTTCGAGATTTTTTGCGCCGCGCTGCACGCGCGTGAGTTCCACCCCATGCGTCTCGCAAAGCGCAATCAGGGACGACAGCGGGCGCCGCAGCGGAGTGCGCAGCGTCACCGCCTGCGGCGCCGACTCCGCGACGTCGAAGTCGCGCCCCAGCGCAGCGAAAAAATCATCGGGCGCAGGGTCGCGAAACCCGAGCCGCACGCGGTCGTTGCCCGACAGCAGCTCGCTCAGCGGGCCTTGCGCCAGCACGCGCCCCTCGTCGAGGATGGCGACGCGGTCGCACAGGTACTCGACCTCTTCCATGTAATGCGAGGTGTAGATCACGGTCTTGCCTTCGGTGCGCAGGCTGCGGATGGCGTCGAGGACGAAGGCGCGCGATTGCGGATCGACGCCCACAGTAGGCTCGTCGAGCACCACCAGCTTCGGATCGGCGAGCATGCCGATGGCGAGGTTGAGGCGGCGCTTGATGCCGCCGGAGCAGCGGCCGGCGCGCTGACCGATGACGTTCTCGAGGCCGGCGAAACCGATGCAGTAATCCATGCGGCGTATCAGCGCGCGGCCCGACAGGCCGGCCATGCCGCCGAAGAACGCGAGGTTTTCGCGCCCGGTCAGCATCGGATAGAACGCCAGATCCTGCGGCACCAGCGCCGGCCGCTGCGTGAGCCCGGCGCGCGCGACACTGCCGCGAATCGGCGCCATCAGGCCGACGATGATCGAGATGAGCGTGGTTTTCCCGGCGCCGTTGGGGCCGAGCAGCCCGAAAATCTCGCCGGCGGCGATATGCAGTTCAACGCCCTGCAGCACCCAGGGCCCGTCGTCACGGTAGCGGAAATACAGGTCGTGCAGACCGAGCATTGAGCAGGGCAGGCAATGAAAAAAGGACTTGCCTTATACCACGAAGGCGACACGCCCGATGCGCGTCAAGTCGCGCACTGCGTCGGATCCCGGGATGGGTTCCAGTGCTTCACTTCACAGGTGCCGGGTCAGAGGTTTTCTCCGGCGCGCAAATCGGCGCCTCGCGGCTGGATGACTCCGTGAGCGGGATCCAGATGGCCGAGTTGCAGCCAGTACCGCAACGCCGGCGTGGTGACGATGGTGCTCACGATCGCCATGATCACCAGCATGGTGAACACGCCCGGCGGGATCACGCCGAGGTCGAGTCCGATGTTGAGGACCACCAGCTCCATCAATGCGCGGGTGTTCATCATGATCCCGATTGCCTTCGATTCCCGCGAGTCGAGACCCGAACGCCGCGCCGCCCAGTAACAGGCCCCGAACTTGCCGACCGTCGCCAGCGCGATGAGCAGCGCGCACCATCCCCAGAGTTCGAGGCTGTCGAGCGCGTTCACGTCGGTGCGCAGGCCGGTATAGGTGAAGAAGATCGGCAGAAAGAACACCAGCACGAAGCTGCCCACCTTGTCGCGCCAGGCGTGCACGAACGCCGGCCGGTCATGCAGCAACACGCCCAGCATGAAGCCGCCGAAGATCGCGAAAATGCCGAGACTGTAGGTCGCCATCCCCGACAGGAAGATCATCCCGAGAAGTATTCCGACCAGATTCGGCGACAGCTTCCCGGCGGTGACATCCGATCGCGCCAGCAACCACAGCAGCAGCGGGCGCACGCCCCACCAGCAGACCGCGATGTAGACGCCGATCAGGACGAGCTTGACCGCGAACGCCGCGGCCGAAAATGCCGCCACCGTCAGGGCGGTCACCACCGCCAGCATCAGCCAGCCGGCGACGTCGATGGCGGCGGCGGCGCTGATGGCGATCACGCCCAGGCGGGTGCGGGTGAGGCCGAGCTCCATCAGGATGCGCCCGAGGATCGGCAGCGCGGTGATCGAGAACGCCGTGCCGACGAACAGGCTGTAACCCAGCAGGTTGATGCCGGGGGCGAGGAAGGGTGCGGAGAAACGACCGAATGCCACGCCCAGGGCGAACGGCAGCAGCAGCCCCGTTGTCGCGATGCGCAGCACGGCGCTACGGTTGCGCTGCGCCGTGAGATGGCTGAAATCGAACTCCAGCCCGATCTGGAACATGAGCAGGATCAGCCCGACCTGGCTGAGGATGGTCATCGGCTCGGGAGGGGCGGAGCGGAACACGTAGTGAAACACGCCCGGAAACAGCAGGCCGAACAGCGACGGGCCGAGAAGCAGGCCGGCGATGATTTCGCCGACCGCGCGCGACTGCGACAGCCGCACCGCGATTTCGCCGGCCAGCCGCGCCATGACCACGATCACGGCCAATTGCAGCAGGATGAAGAACAGCAACGCTTCGGTCTGGTGGACGGTGGATTGCATGCGGTCATTTCTCCAGGTGCACGGCTTGTTTTTCCGTCGTATTACTGCTTTGTCCTGAAATCATAACATCGGCCGCGATCCCGGCCCGATTCGAGCTTGACAAAGGCGGGACCGGATTCGAAAATGAACGTGTTCGGAAATATGGAATCCCGCACGGATCGCATCCCCGGGAGCAGGAATCAGGCGCGACGATCGCAGCCGCGCATTGCCGGATCAACGTGGCAGGAACCGCCCGCATGGCAAAGAAATCCCGGCCGAAAACTCCCCGGCGTCCGTCTTCCGGGCGCTCCCCCGCCAGGCGCAAGGCGCCGGCAGTGATACGCCGGCGCGCGAGCAGCTCGCCGGTGATCGATTTTCACGCGCACATCATCGACATGGAGGTGTGCAACTTCGTCAAGCAGAACCGGCCGCCGGAAGCCACCGAATACCAGCTGGTCGACAACTACCTCCGCGGCGCGGCGGCGCAGCGCAAGCGCCATCCGCGGCCGACCGGAGATGAAGTCGAAGCGCGCCTCATGGACATGGACGAGTTCGGCATCGACAAACAGGTGATCTTCGGCCACGTAGCCCAGTACTGTTACTGGGCCAGGCCGGAAGACGGCGCGAAGATGGCCCGCACCGGCAACGACCATCTCGCCGAATTCGTCGGCAGGAAGCCCGAGCGCTTCATCGGCATGGGCATGGTGCCGCTGCAGGACACCCCGGCAGCCGTCGCCGAGCTGGAGCGCATGGTGAAGGAGCTCGGCTTCCGCGCAGTCGCCGTGAACACGCACGTGGACGGCATGGAGCTGGGGGACGAGAAGCTGCTGCCGTTCTGGGCCAGGGCCGAGCAGCTGGGCATTCCGGTGTTCGTCCATCCGTCGGGCTTCAAGCATCCGCGCTTCACCAGACATCTGATGTGGAACGGCGTCGGCCAGCCGATCGAGGAGGCGATCGCCCTGTCCTCGCTGATGTACGAAGGCGTGCTCGACCGCTTTCCGAAGCTGAAGCTCGGCATCGCCCACGGCGGCGGCTTTCTTCCCTACTACGCCGGACGCGTCGACCGCAATTTCAGGAACCGGCCCCACGAGACGCCGAAAATCCACCAGGAGCCGAGCCAGTACATGAAGCGGCTGTTCTACGATACCGTGGTCTACAACGTCGACATACTCGAGTTTCTGGCGCACAAAGTCGGGCCGGACCGGATCGTGCTCGGCGCCGACTATCCGGTCGGAGAGGACAACGCCGTCGCCTTCGTCAGGGAAGCCCATCTCCCCGCCGACGCCAAGCGGATGATCCTCGGCGAGAACGCCGCCAAGCTGCTCGGCATCCCCGCTTGAGGCAGCCGGCGCTTGGGCGATGCGCAATCACCCAATCGCTCAATCGCTTAATCGCTTAATCGTTTACTCGCCCCCTCCAATGCCTGCAGGCTCCGAATGACCAACCTGCTCATCCTCCTCGCCCTGCCGGAAAAGGTCAGGATGCAGTATTACGAGCGCCTCAAGGCGAACTTTCCCCAGGTGGACATCCATATGGTGGATCACCACTCGAAGGTCGATCCCCACATCGGGTCCACCGACGTTCTCGTGACTTTCGGGCCGATGATGTCCGAGCACGTGCTGGAGAAAGCGCCGCACCTGAAATGGATCCAGGCGCTGGGAACCGGGGTGGACGGCATCGTCGACCGGCCCTCCCTGCGCAAGGAAACCCTCGTCACCAACCTGCACGGCATCCACGGCGCGCCGGTATCGGAGGCGGCGCTCATGTCGATGCTCGCGCTCAGCCGCGATCTGCCTCGGACGCTGCGCAACCAGGCGAAGCACGCGTGGGAACGCTTTCCGGCGCGTCTGCTCAAGGACAAGGCCGTCGGCATTTTCGGCATCGGCGTGATCGCGCAAGAGCTGGCGCCGAAATGCAAGGCGCTCGGCATGACGGTGGTCGGCATTTCATCCGCCCGGCGCGTCCTCCCCGGTTTCGACAGGATCTACGGCCGCGACGAACTCGAACAGGCGGTGCGCGAGCTGGATTATCTGGTCCTGCTCACGCCGTATTCCGCCCAGACCCGCGGCATCGTCGGTGCGAAAGTGCTTGCGGCCATGAAGCCGACGAGCTACCTCGTCAACCTCGCCCGCGGCGGCGTGGTGGACGAAGCCGCCCTGATCCAGGCGCTGGAAAAGAAGCAGATTGCCGGCGCCGCGCTGGATGTGTTCGCGCAGGAGCCCTTGCCCGAAGAGCACCCGTTCTGGAGCATGGAACAGGTGATCGTCACTACCCATCAGGGCGGCTTCTGCGACGTGTACGTCGATTACGCCCTGCCGGTGATCGAGGAAAACCTGCGCAAGTTCCTCGCCGGCGACACCGGCAACATGATCAATCTGGTGAAGCGGTAGCTCACGGACACGCGGACAAGGAACGGTTCATGGCAGAAGTCACCGAGCGGATCAACACGCCGATTTCCACGCAGGAGCTGGAGCGGCGCTGGGCGGCGGTGCGCGCGGCGATGACCGAGCAGAAGATCGACGTGCTGCTGATGCAGGCCAACAACGATTTCATGGGCGGCTACGTCAAGTACTTCACCGACCTGCCCGCCACCAACGGCTATCCGGTCACCGTCGTGTTCCCGAAAGACGACCGCATGACGGTCATCGGACAGGGGCCCTTCGGCCTCGTGCGCGAGCTGCCTGCCGAAGGCGACGGCCTGCGGCGCGGCGTCGCGAAATTCGCGGGCTCACCGAGCTACGCCTCGGTTGCCTACAGCGCCGAGTACGACGCGCAGCTAGCCGAGAAATCTCTGCAGCGTTATTCGGGCGCGACCATCGGGCTTCTGGGAACGGGGGCCCTATCCTTTGCGCTGGTCGATTATTTCAGGCGCAAATTCCCGCAGGCGAAATTCGTCGACGCCGCGGACGCGGTGGACCGCATCAAGGCGGTGAAGAGCGAAGAGGAGATTGCGCTCATGCGGCGCACCGCGACGATGCAGGACGCGGCGATGGATGCGGTTTTCAAAGCGATCAAGCCGGGCATGCGCGACCTCGAGGTCGCGGCGGTCGCCGAGCAGGCGGGACACGCGCACGGCAGCGAGCAGGGATTGTTCCTGTGCGCCTCCGGGCCGGTCGGCACCGCCGCGGTGTTCGGCAACCGCCACCTGCAAAACCGCATCATCCGCGAGGGCGACCAGTTCACGCTGCTGATCGAGAACAACGGGCCCGGCGGGTTCTACACCGAAATCGGCCGCACCTGCGTGCTCGGACGCGCGTCGCAGGAGATGAAGGACGAGTTCGCGTTCGTCCTGGAAGCGCAGAAGTTCACCATGGGCCTGCTGAAACCCGGCGCCTCGTGCAAGGACATTTGGGAAACGTACAATAAGTTCATGCGCGACCACGGCAAGCCCGAAGAGAAAAGGCTTCACTGCCACAGCCAGGGCTACGACATGGTCGAACGACCGCTGGTCCGCTTCGACGAGACCCTGCCGATCCAGAAAAGCAGCGTCGTCGCGCTCCACCCCACCTACGTCACCGAGCGCACCTACAGCTGGTGCTGCGATAATTTCCTCATCCGCGACAGCGGCGTCGTCGAAAGGCTGCACAGGTTTCCGCAGAAAATATTCGAGCTCGGCTGAACGCAAGTCATTTCGGAGGACCTTCCAATGGAACCGGCGGCCGCACCGCGGGAAGTAACCATCGCCGCGCGCGACGGAACAGGAATCGGCGCTGCCATTTATTCGCCCGGGAGCGGCGGCCGCTACCCGGCGCTACTCGCCGCCGCGCCGTATCGCTACGACAACAACATCCTGCCGGCAAGTCCGCAGTTCCTGTGGCGCGAGACCGGCCCGATCGAGCTCTACGTGAAGCACGGCTACGTCTATGTCCACATGGACGTACGCGGCTCGGGCAAATCGGGCGGCGAGTTCGAGTTTCTCGGCCGCAACGAGCAGCAGGACTTCTACGACGTGATCGAATGGATCGCGAAGCAGCCGTGGTCCAACGGCAAGGTCGGCGGCATCGGCCAGTCGTACTACTGCATGTCGCAATGGCTGATGGCGGCGATGGCGCCGCCGTCCCTCGCCTGCATCGGGGCCTATGACGGACTCAACGATCCTTATCGCGCCTCCGTGTATCAAGGCGGAATTCCCGGCGAATTCTTCCCCGGCTTCTGGTGGACGCAGAACCGCATCATCAACCGCTTCCCGGCGAACGGCGCGGCGCCACGCGAACAGATGACGGACCTGGGGATGTTGCTCGCGCAGCATCCGACCTATGACGACTTCTGGCGCGAGCGCTGCGCCTGGGAGCGCCTGGAGCAGATCAGGATCCCGGTCTATTCGTGCGGAGTCTGGGGAAAAATCGACCTGCATACGCGCGGCAACATCGACGCCTGGCGCAAGGTGCGGGGACCGAAGAAGCTGCGCATGAGCGGCGCGCCGAACGCCTGGGCGGCGGCGCAGGAGTTCTCCAGCGTCGAGTTCCATCAGCAAGTCCTGCTGCCCTTCTATGACTGCTACCTGAAAGGCGAGAAGACCGGGTACGCCGATCGTCCGCCGGTCGAGTACTTCGTGCGCGGCGCCAATGTTTTCCGCGCCTCGGAGACCTGGCCGCCCAGGGGCGTCCGCTACCAGACGTGGCATCTGCAAAAAGGGCCTTCCGCAAGCGTGACATCGCTGAACGACGGCGCGCTGTCGCCGTCGCCGGCGCAAGGGCCTGCGGCGACGAGTTACCGCTACCCGGTCCCGGGATGGATGTCCGGAGTGGTCGGATTCGGACCCGCGGGTCCCGCCGGCGGATTCGATCCGGTGCGGCGCGTGCTCACGTTTACCAGCGCGCCGCTCGATCGCGACCTCGAGATCAGCGGCCCGATCAAGCTCGTGCTCCACGGCGCATCGACGCGCACCGACACGGATTTCATCGTCAAGCTGTCGGAGCAGCTGCCGCAATCGTCCGAGGACCGGGCGAAAGGCCTCAATCCGGCTTCGCAGCTCGTCAGCAAAGGTTGGCTGCGTGCTTCGCATCGCGCGCTCGATCCCGCGCACAGCACCGACATGGAGCCGTACCACAGCCACACGAACCCCGAGCCGATCGTGCCCGGCCGGGTCTACCGGTTCGAGATCAGCATCGAACCGATGGCGTACCGGTTCAAGCAGGGGAACCGCGTCCGGCTGGAGGTCGTCAATGGCGATTCCCCGGTCACCGACGTGATCTGGACACACCTCTACACGCCGAACAAGATCGGGGAGGATACAATCCACCACAGCTCCCAGCACCCCTCGGTGCTGATCCTGCCGGTGATGGATGGCCAATCGGGCTGAGTTGCAGCAAACCGGCGTCCTGACCGCAGTCAAGCAAGAGACCGTTTCAGAATGACCGAAACAGCCTCCAATATAGGGGACGAGGGGATGTTTCCCCTCATTTTGTAACCGGTTCCAAGTGTCAACCACGGCAAACAGGAGGAAATCATGAAACACGTGCTCCGCATTCTGATGCTGGTCGCCCTGCTCGGTGCGTTCGTGCACGCCAACGCGCAAACCTGGCCCGCGCGGCCGATAAAAGTCATCGTCTCGCAGGCTGCCGGCGGAGCCCCGGATATCATCTGCCGGCTGATCACGGATCGGCTGACGCGGGCCATGGATCAGCAGGTCGTGGTCGAAAACCGGCCGGGGAGCGGGAACGTCGTCGGCGCCCAGGCCGCGGCGCGTGCGGCGCCGGACGGCTACACCTTCTTCTTTGCGACGGCAGCCGCGCTGGTTACGAATCCGTACACCTTCAAGTCGCTTCCCTACGATCCCGCCCGCGATTTTGTCCCGGTGGCAATGATCGCAAAGGGGCCGTTCTTCGTGATGGCGCATCCAGGCGTGCCCGCGAAGACGCTCGCCGAGTTGATCGCCTACGACAAGGCAAACCCCGGCAAGCTCGCCTTCGCGACCGACGGCCCGAGAAATTTCTCGGGAATTCTCGCGGCATGGTTGAACAAGCTCGCCGGGACGCAAATTCTCACGGTGCCTTACGCCACCATGCCGCAGGGCGTCCAGGACACCGTAGCGGGAAGGACGCAGCTTGCCGTGCTCGCCGTACCGGCGGCCGCGCCCTTTATCAAGCGCGGGGCTCTGCGCCCCCTGGCGGTGAGCTTCGCACGGCGCATTCCGGGATATGAGGACGTGCCGACGATTGCCGAGACTTTCCCCGGATTCGAGTTCATCGGCTGGTTCTCGCTCGTCGCGCCGGCCGGAACGCCGCGTGAAATCGTGCAGCGTATGAACCGTGAAGTGGATCGAATCCTGAAGGACCCGGAGATTGGGCAACGGCTGGCAAATCTCGGCTTCTACACCGAAGGCGCCGAGACACCGGAAGGCGTGGCCGAGTTCGTGCGCGCCGAGCTCGCCAAGTGGGGACGGATCGTGAAGGAAATCGGCATACAACCCGAATGAGGAATGCGGCGCCGGGCAGCAATGGAACACCGCTGCGAATTGCACTTCGTCGGCAGCGTTCCGTTCGGCAGCGCGAGCGACGTTTTCCGCGCGCTGCGACCTGATCATCGCCCGGGACGCGGATACCGGCGGCGGCGGCAGGGAATCCTGCCCGCCTCGCTCGATCACCCCGGCGCGGCGAGCAGCCTCGAATCCCCGACCGGTCAATTGACCCGGTGAGACGCTTCCGTCGGCGATGCGCCGCCGGCGCCGACGTCCATCAGGTGACGAACCTGGCTGCCGATCGAGCCCAGGCCGAAAAAGGCGAACGGTTCCCTGGCGCGATTGTCGAGGATGATCTGGCCGCACTGACACTCCGCGGCAAAGCGCACGATGGTCTCCGCCTTGGGTCCCACCAGCACGTGATCGGAATGCGGGATGCCGGCCTGATCGAGCATCCCGATCGCCGGCTCCAGCACGCGCATCCCGGTGTCATGGTAATAGTTGCGGAGGTTGCCGCTATTGAAGAACCGCGTGACGTGCCGCGGCAGCGGGCGTTGCACGTTGAGCAGGTGGACACCGACCGCTTCCTTCCGGTAGCGTTCGATGGCCTGATTGACCACCCAGCGCAGGTCGCTCGCGTCGTCGATCGGAACTAAGACGTTATTCATGAGCTCGATCTCCTTGACGGCGTCACGACGCCTGCGCCGGATTGGGCTGCGGCGCTTGCGCGTCGTCGATGACGACCTCCGGAGTTTCGCGCTCCTTCTTCTTCGCCAGCAGCCTTCCGACCACCACCACCGACAGCGCGCCGAGGATCGGGACGGAGACGTCGAGCAACTGCGCGTGGGCCTCGACGAACGGCTTGATGCCCGGATCGGCGATCGCCATTTCTCCGGCGACGTAGCCGAGCAGTCCCGCTCCGAGCGTCACGAAGATCGGGAAACGCTCCATCAGCTTCATGATCATGGCGCTGCCGAACAGGATCAGCGGGATGGTGATGACCAGCCCCACGACCAGCATGCCGAGGTGGCCCTTCGCCGCGCCGGCCATGCCGAGCACGTTGTCGAGGCTCATGACGATGTCGGCGATGATGATGGTTTTCACCGCTTCCCAGAAGTTGCTGCTGTCCTTGATGTCCCCGTCGCCGTCCTCGGGCAGGAGCAGCTTGACGCCGATCCACAGCAGCAGCACGCTGCCGATGATCTCGATGTACGGCAGGGTGAGTAGATACGCCGCGAATGCAGTCAACACGGTCATCAGCACGACGATGCCGACGGTGCCGACGAGGAACGCCTGCTTCTGCTGCCTGGGAGGCAGGGAGCGACACGCCAGCGCGATGACCACTGCGTTGTCGCCGCTCAGCAGGATATTGATGACGGATATCTGGAACAGGGCGACCCAGACATCGGGACGGGTCAGGGCGTCGATCATGCGGTGCTCCGGTGGATTGATGGAGCCCCCAAGTTACCCGTCCGGACTTACGCACCGCTGTCGCCGAACTTACGCGCGGCTGTCCCGATCATTACGCCGCGCTTTCGCGAAACTTACAAAACATTACAGGAACGGATCACGCACGTGGCGCCGGTGCCGGCGCAGCGGCTGCAACAACACCGGTGAAACTACCCGGGCCGAAATTCCGGGAACGATACGGTGAAGGTGTTGCCGACGCCGTCGATATCGTCTTCCAGCGCGATTTCGGCGCCGTGCAGTGTCGCAATCTCGCGCACGATCGCCAATCCCAACCCGCTGCCGTCGGCGTGGCTGCCAAGCAGCCGGTGGAAACGCTCAAATACGCGCTGCCGCTCCTCCACCGGAATGGTGGGGCCGTCGTCGCTGATCGACACGTGTGGCTTGTCCCGCCGCGCCACCCGCACCGTGACGCGGCCCTGGTTCCGGCTGTAGCGGATGGCGTTGTCGAGCAGGTTGTTCACCAGCTCGGCAAGCCGCGTCGCGTCGCCGCTGATCATGACCGGTCCATCGGCGCTTTCGAAGCCGAGGTCGATGTTCTTCTTGTAGGCCTCCGGCACCCATTCCATGGTGACGTCGAAGGCGAGCTTGTTCAGGTCGAGCGGCGCAAAATTGAGCGTCTTGATCGTGTTCGGCTCGTTGCGCGCCAGCGACAGCAGCTGCGAGACCAGGCGCGAAAGACGCTCCACCCCCGTGTAGAGGTGGGCGAGCGAGCGCCGGATCTGGTCCAGGTCGTCTTCGCGCAAAGCCACCTCGATGTGCGCCTTGAGACCCGCAACCGGGGTGCGCAACTGATGCGTGGCGTCGGCGATGAAGCGGCCCTGGAAATTCAGCACTTCGCTCAGGCGCGTCATCAGATCGTTGATGGCGAGCAGCAGCGGATGAACCTCCCCGGGTACGCCTTCCGCCATCACCGGGCTGAGATCGAGGTGCGAGCGCGCCGCCACCGCTCCCTGCAGACGGCGCAGCGGCGCCAGGCCGTGGGCCACGCCCACCCAGACCAGCAGCGCGGCGATCAGGATCAGCAGCAGTTGGGGCAGAATCGCGCCGAAAAAAATCTCCTCGGCGAGGGCGTGGCGCTTGACCAGGGTTTCGGCGATCAGCACCACCGCCCCGGCCGTGGTGCGCATCAGCGAGACGCGGATTTTTTCTCCCCCGAAACTGCTGTCGTAGAAGGCCACGGCGGCGCCGGCGTCCGCTTGCGGCTGCGGCAGCGCCGCGTCGCCGGCGAGCACGGCGCCGTCCGGCGCGCGCACCGCGAAGTACACCTTGTCGTACTGGTCGAGCAGCAGCGTGCGCTCCGCCTCGCTCGTCAGGTCGAATTCGAGCCCGTCGCCGTCGCGCCTGATATGCAGCGTGAGCTCGCGCGCAATTTCCGTCAGCTCGCCGTCGTAGACGCGGCCCGACAGGCCGGTGGCAATGAAATAGCTGGCGGCGGCGTCGAGCAGGAACAGCGGCAGCAGCGGCACCAGCAGCCAGCGCAGCAGCTTGCCGCGCAGCGTAAATCTAGGCTCGCTCATCGACCTTGTCGAGAAGGTAGCCCATGCCTCTCACGGTGCGGATATCGATGCCGAGCGGCTCGAGCTTCTTGCGCACGCGATGGACGTAGACCTCGATGGCGTTGCTGCCCACATCGTCGCCCCAGCCGAACAGGTGATCGACCATCTGCTCCTTGGTCACTACCCGGCCCTGGCGCGACAGCAGCAATTCAATCACCGCCAGCTCGCGCGCCGACAAATCGACCGGCTGGTCGTCGTGGAACAGGCGGCGCCCCGCCGCATCGAAGCGCAGGTGGCCGTGAATCAGCTGGTTGCTTGCGCCGTAATGCCCGCGCCGGATCAGCGCCCGTACCCGCGCCTCGAACTCGGGCAGATCGAACGGCTTGGTCATGTAGTCGTCGGCACCGAGGTCCAGGCCCGCGACCCGATCCTCGAGCGTGTCGCGCGCGGTGAGGATCAGCACCGGCACATTTGAGCGGCGGTCGCGCAGGCGGCGCAGCACCGCCAGCCCGTCCATTTTCGGCAATGCGATATCGAGCACCACCAGATCGTAGGCCTGACTGCCCAGCGCCTGATCGGCACGCTCGCCGTTCTCGACCAGATCGACCGCATAGGCGGCCTGATTCAAGGCGCGCGTAAGCGCCGCCGCCAGTACGGTGTCGTCTTCGACCACCAGTATTCGCATTACCCGCTCCAGTGAGAAAATCGTCCCGTGCCGGACTCGTTCCCGACGACGACCGGCTGCCCGGGGACTTCGTCGCGCTTCGGCGCGAGCATGCGCGCCACGACGCCGGCCGCGCCGCCCGGCGGGACACCGGTGAGGATCTTCACCGGTCCGGCCGGATAGCCCTCTGGGTCCCTCCGGTAGCGGCGCCGAGCGCAAGTACCGCCGCCGGGAACAGCGAAGTGGATTTCATGTTCCCCCGGATTGCGTGAACATTTATACTTGCGGATCAAATCGTCATCCTACAGGAGGAATTCGGAACATGGCAAAGCTTCGGGCGGTGGAATGCCGGGGACTCATCTATCCAGTCGGGCCGGCGCGCCAGAGCACGACGACACCCCGCCCGATGTGAGGGAACGCATCAGCCGGAATTGCGCCAAGGCAGGCCTCGGCGGGCGACAGCCCCGACCGCTGCCCGCTTCCGTACCCCGCGCAAATAGGAACCGCATGAATCTGGAAATCACCGGGAAGACCGCGCTTGTGACCGGCGCAAGCTCGGGCATCGGCCGCGGCATCGCGCTGGCGCTGGGCGCCGAAGGCGTGCGGCTCGCCATCGCCGCGCGGCGCAAGAACCTGCTCGAGGAAGTGGCGAAGGAGATCGCCGCGAAGGGCGGCCCGCATCCCGTCGTGATCGAGTGCGACTTCATGCGCGAGGACGCGGCGCAGACGCTTGCGGCGGTGGCCCTCGATGCGCTCGGCTCGGTCGAGATCCTGGTCAACAACGCGGGCGGCAGCCGCAAGTTCGAGCTGCACACGAGCGAAGCGCAGTGGCACGAGGCGCTCACGCTCAATTTCACGCGCCAGCGTCAATTGACCGACGCGCTCATCGACCAGATGATCGCGCGCAAGTGGGGACGCGTCATCAGCATCACCGGAAAATCCGAGCCCGAGGGAATCAACGGCGCCTTCGCCGCCAAGGCGGCCATGCACTCCTGGGCCAAGGGCCTGTCGCGCGAGGTCGGCAAGCACGGCATCACGGTGAACTCGATTCCGCCGGGGAGGATCATGTCCGAGCAGATCCTGCGCAACTATTCCCCCGAATACCGCAAATGGCAATCGGAGAACGAGATCCCGGTGGGCGACTACGGCCAGCCGGAGGACATCGCCAACCTGGTGTGCTTCCTCGCTTCGCCGCGCGCCCGCTACATCACCGGCGCCGTGATCCCCGTCGACGGCGGCCTGCGCCGCTATCAGTTCTGATCCGGTCCTGAAAAAGAGGAAGAGACAATCATGAAAAAGCTGCTGGTCGTCCTGATGAGCCTCGCCGCCCTCGGCGCGCAGGCGCAAGGCTATCCCACGAAGCCGATCCGACTCGTCGTGCCGTTCGCCCCCGGCGGCAGCTCCTCGATCATCGCGCGCGCCTTTGCCGCGGAAATGCAGCAGGGGCTGGGCCAGCCGATCGTGATCGAGAACAAGCCGGGCGCCGGCGGCAACGTCGCGATGGAGGACGTTGCTCACGCCGCGCCGGACGGCTACACGCTGATCATCGGGCACATCGGCACGCTTGCGGTGAACCCGTTCATGTTCGAGAAGCTGCCCTTCGACACCAACCGGGACTTCCGCGCGGTGTCGCTGTTCGCCAAGGTGCCGACCATTTTCGTCGTGCACGAGAGCGTGCCGGCGAAGGACCTGCGCGAGTTCGTGGCGCTGGCGAAGAAGGAGCCGGGCAAGCTGAACTACGGATCCGCCGGCAACGGCAGCGCCGGGCACCTCGCGATCGAGTACCTGAAGCTCGTCAGCGGCATGGACATCCAGCATGTCCCGTACAAGGGCACGGGGCCCAACCTCATCGACCTGGTCGCCGGCCGCACCCAGTTCTCCGCCGCCGGCACGCCGCCGTTTCTGCCGCACGTGAAGTCGGGCAAGCTGCGCGTGGTCGCGGTCGGCACGACGAAACGCCTGCCGATCCTGCCAGATGTGGCGACGGTGGCGGAACAGGGCTATCCGGGCTTCGAGACCTCGCAGTGGTACGGCCTCAACGCACCGGCGAAGACGCCCGACGCGATCGTGAACCGCCTCGCCGCGGAAGCGGCCAAGGCGGCGAAGAGTCCGGCGGTGCAGAAGCAACTCGAGCCCGATGCCGCCGAGCCGGTCGGTTCGACACCGCAGGAGTACGCGCAATACATCGCGCAGGAACAGGCGCGCTGGAAGGAAGTGGTGCTGAAAGCCCACATCAAGGCCAACTGACGATAAAGGCGGACGCCTGCGGCGCCGCTTTATCTCCGCGAGATGGAACGGACGCCAAGCGCCGTTCATCTCGCGGCCTGACACACAAAGGGAAACCTCGGAATGGATTCATGGGACGTCATCGTCGTCGGCGGCGGCAACGCCGCATTGTGCGCCGCGCTCGCCGCGCGCGAGGCCGCCTCGCGCGTGCTCGTGCTCGAGCGCGCACCCGAGGACGAGGCCGGGGGCAATTCCCGCTTCACCGCCGGCGCCATGCGCGTGGTCTACAACGGCGTCGAAGACATCCGCAAACTCGTCCCCGATCTCACCGAGGGGGAAATCGCGAGCACCGATTTCGGCACCTACACCGAGGAGCAGTTCCTCGACGACATGGCGCGCGTCACGCAATACCGCTGCGACCCGGACCTGACCGAGCTGCTGGTCAAGCGCAGCCTGGACACGCTCGCCTGGATGCGCGCGAAGGGCGTGCGTTTCGTGCCGATATACGGCAGGCAGGCGTTCAAGATCGACGGCAAATTCAAGTTCTGGGGCGGACTCACCGTCGAGACCGTGGGCGGCGGGCCGGGCCTGGTGGACTCGCTCACGCGCGCGGTGCGAAAGAACGGCATCGAGCTGTGGTACTCGGCGCGCGCCGTATCGCTCATCGCCGACGACGACGGCGTGCACGGCGTGCGCGTGAAGCGCGAAGGCAGGACGGTGGAAGTCCGCGGCCGCGCGGTGGTGCTCGCCGGGGGCGGCTTCCAGTCCAATCCCGAATGGCGCACGCGCTATCTCGGGCCGAACTGGGAACTGGCGAAGGTGCGCGGCACGCGCTTCAACACCGGCGATGTCATCCGCATGGCGCTCGACATCGGCGCCGCACCGACCGGCAACTGGTCCGGCTGCCACGCGGTCGGCTGGGAGCGGAACGCACCCGAGTTCGGCGACCTCGCCGTCGGCGACCAGTTCCAGAAGCATTCCTATCCTTTCGGCATCATGCTCAACGCAGAAGGGAAACGCTTCGTCGACGAAGGCGCCGACTTCCGCAACTACACCTACGCGAAATACGGGCGCGTGATCCTGAATCAGCCCGGGCAGTTCGCCTGGCAGGTGTTCGACAGGAAAGTCCTGCACCTGCTGCGCGACGAATACCGCATCAAGCAGGTCACCAAGGCGACGGCGAACACGCTGGAAGAACTAGTGAAGAAGCTCGATGACGTCGATGCCGCGGCCGCGCTCGATGAGATCAAACGCTACAACGCCGCGGTGCGCGCCGACATTCCCTTCAACCCGAACGTCAAGGACGGGCGCCGCACCGCCGGACTCGCGGTGAACAAATCGAACTGGGCGAACCTGATCGACACGCCGCCCTTCGAGGCCTACGCGGTGACCTGCGGCATCACCTTCACCTTCGGCGGCCTGCGCATCGACACCGAAGCACGCGTCATCTCCACCGACGGCGAGCCGATCCCGGGACTCTACGCCGCGGGGGAACTCGTCGGCGGCATCTTCTACTTCAACTACCCGGGCGGCAGCGGCCTCACCAACGGCGCGGTTTTCGGCAAGATCGCGGGAACGAACGCGGCGCGACAGGCACGCTGAGCGCTTCCCGGCGTCGCTGCCGGATTCCGCCGTCGACCCGGATCAGAAAGCGCACCGCGCCCCTCGGCGATAGAATGCGCCGTGCCTCGAACGCGATCGGGACGGCAACCGCATGACAATTCCGCAATCCAGACAACCGCAAGCCGGCGCCGACATCCGGCCCGGCGCGACGCCGCTGGAGGTGCGCTGCGCCGGGGCGTGGGTGCTGCGCGAGATCGCCCAGCTCGAGCCGCGGCTGGAAGCCCTTTCCTGGCCCGGCGCGGGGGAGCTCGTGATCGAGGGCTCGGAGGTGTCGGCGATGGACACCTCCGGCGCCTGGCTCCTGCACCGGACCGTGCGCGCACTGGAGCAGCGCGGGCACGCGGTGCGCGTGCGCGGGCTGCGCCCGGAATTCGACGCGCTGCTGCGTCTGATCGCCGCGCGAGCGACGCTGCCCGCGACGGCCCCCGTGCTCCCGGGCGTGCTCGCGAGGATCGGGGAGCGCGCATTGGACAACATCCTCGCGGCGCTCGGCATGTTCTCCTTTCTCGGCGAGGTCGCGATCGACGCGCTGCGCTCGCTCGCGCAACCGCGCCGCATCCGCTGGCGCCCGATCCTGCACAACCTGCAGACCGCGGGGTTCGAGGCGCTGCCGATCACGGGACTGCTCTCGTTCCTGATGGGCGTGGTGATCGCGTATCAGGGCGCCGAGCAGCTGCAGCAGTTCGGCGCCAACATCTACGTCGCCGATCTCGTCGGGCTGTCCATGGTGCGGGAGCTCTCGCCCCTGCTTACCGCAATCGTCGTCGCGGGACGGTCCGGCTCCGCCTACGCCGCGCAGATCGGCACCATGAAGGTGACCGAGGAGATCGACGCGCTGCGCACCGTCGGCGTGAGGCCGCTCGAGCTGCTGGTCTTGCCGAAGGTGCTCGCCCTCGCCGTCGCGTTGCCGCTGCTCACCGTCTACACCGACATCACGGGCGTCCTCGGCGGCATGGTGATGGCGCGTGCCCAGCTCGATGTCAGCTACGGGACGTTCCTCGACCGGCTGAACGACGCGATCAGCCTGAAGTCGTACCTGGTCGGCGTCGGCAAGGCGCCGGTGTTCGCGGTAATCATCGCGCTGGTGGGATGCTACCGGGGTTTTCAGGTCACCGGCAGCGCCGACAGCGTCGGGCGGCAGACTACCGTGAGCGTGGTGCAGTCGATCTTCCTCGTGATCGTGATCGACGCGGTCTTCTCCGTCGCCTTCAGCCACTTCAACATATGAGCGACCCGATGCAGCCCGCGCTCGCCGCCGACGCCGTGGTCGAGATCCGCAACGTGAACACGCGCTTCGGCAGCGCCGTCGTGCACCAGGACGTGAGCCTGAGCGTGCGCCGGGGGGAGATTTTCGCGCTGGTCGGCGGCAGCGGCTGCGGCAAGTCGACGCTGCTGCGCGAGATCATCCTGCTCCTGCGGCCGTTGTCGGGCTCGATCCGGGTCTTCGGGCGGGAAGTGATCGGCATGGACGACGAGGAGGCGCTGCCGCTGCGGCGCCGCTGGGGGGTCATGTTCGAGCGCGGCGCGCTGTTCAGCTCGCTCACGGTGAGCGAAAATGTGGGCATGGTGCTGCACGAGCACACGCCGCTCGGCGGCCGGCTGGCCGAGGAGATCGTCGCGCTGAAGATCGCGCTCGCCGGCCTGCCCGCGGACGCCGGTCCGAAATACCCGGCCGAGCTGAGCGGCGGCATGCGCAAGCGCGCGGCGCTCGCGCGCGCCATGGCGCTCGACCCCGAGCTGCTGTTTCTCGACGAGCCGACCGCCGGGCTCGACCCCTCGAGCGCGAGCGGCATCGACGAGCTGGTGCGGCACTTGCGGGACGCGCTCGGCCTGACCATCATGATGATCACGCACGATCTCGACCTGATGTGGCGGGTCGCCGATCGCGTCGGCGTCCTGGGCGACGGACGGATCCTCGGCATCGGCACGATGACGGAGCTGTCGCGTTCCGGGCACCCGTTGATCCGCGAGTATTTTTTCGGGCCGCGCGGGCGCGCGGCGCGCGAGCAGGCGGCAATCCGCGGGTGAGGAGAACATGGATTCACGGGTGAATTTCGCGGTCGTCGGAGTCTTCGTGCTGGCGCTGGGCACGGCGCTCGTCTGGGGCATGCTGTGGCTCGGCAGCGGCAAGTCGTACCGGAAGACCTACGATACCTATCGGGCCTACATGAGCGAGTCGGTGTCCGGCTTGAGCCTCGATGCGCCGGTCAGCTATCGCGGCGTCGAGGTCGGTCGCGTGCGCAAGATCGCGCTCGCGCAGGAGAACATGGAGCAGGTGGAGTTGACGATGGACATCGAGCGCGGTACCCCGGTCAAGGATGACACCGTGGCGGTGCTGCGCACGCAGGGGTTGACCGGCATTGCGCACGTCGAGTTGTCCGGGGGAAGCCGCAATTCGCCGCCGCTGCAGGCCCGGCCCGGCGAGGACACTCCCGTGATCCGCACCGGGCCGTCGCTGCTCGTTCGTCTCGACACCGCGCTCACGTCCCTGCTCGACAATTTCAATCGCACCAGCGAGAGCCTCAACGCTTTGCTCGACGACAGCAACCGCCGGGCATTGAAGCGGACCTTCGCGGACCTCGAGGTGCTCTCGCGCACGCTCGCGACACGCTCGGCCGCGATCGACGCCAGCCTCGCCAACACCGCGCGCGCGACCGGCGAGCTGCCGCAG
>JBARMB010000013.1:0-5499 GCA_049802235.1 Burkholderiales bacterium
GCCTCACCGGGCGCGGCCGGTGGCGGCGCATGCTGGCCGCCTATGAGCGCGAGCGCAGGAACGGCAGACTCCCGGCGACGATCGAGATTGTCTACGGTCATGCGTGGAAGGGCGAGCCGCGCATTACCGCCGATGGAAAACAAGTAATGAAACTCGATTTCAAATCGAGAAAACCGCGCTGAATCCCGCGCTTTTGCGCTCGCTGCGGCTTGCCCGCGCTGCGATAGTGTGTTAATTTACGGCCGGTTTTTTGCGCCGATTTTTTTCTGCGTTCCTCCCGGGAGGGTTGTGCAGGCTTCGCCTGATTCGGCGCATGGAGGGTCCTGCCGTTCGCGGGGCTGGAAATGCGGGCACTTGCGGCGGCGTTCTGCTTCATCAACGGGCGCCGCCTGGACAACGAACAGCGTCAGGTGTTCGCGGCACGGCCCCGGCAGAGGCTTTCAAGTTACTGGAATCAACGAGGACAAGATGATCAAAAGGATCGTGACAGCGGTCGGTGGCGCGCTTTTCGTGCTGTCCGGGGTCGCCCATGCCGCCTACGAAGTGAATTTTCAGCCGCCGGTCACAAAGGTCGCGGAACAGATCTACGACCTGCACGTGATCATGATGGTGATCATTCTCGTGATCTTCGTTGGCGTGTTCTCGGTGATGTTCTACTCGATCTGGGCGCACCGCAAATCGGTCGGCCACAAGGCCGAGCAGTTCCACGAGAACACCACCGTCGAGATCATCTGGACCATTGTCCCGCTCCTGATCCTGATCCTGATGGCCTGGCCGGCGACGAAGACCTTGCTCGAGCTGAAGGACACATCGAGCGCCGACATCACCATCAAGGCGACCGGCTACCAGTGGAAGTGGGGTTACGACTACCTGAAGGGCGAGGGCGAAGGCATCCATTTCCTCTCCAGCCTCGCCACGCCGCAGGACCAGATCGTGGGCACGTCGCCCAAGGACGAGCACTATCTGCTCGAGGTCGACAACCAACTGACCGTGCCGGTGGGCAAGAAAGTGCGCGTACTCGCGACCGCCAATGACGTTATTCACTCCTGGTGGGTGCCGGCGTTCGGGGTGAAGCAGGACGCGATCCCCGGCTTCGTGCGCGACACCTGGTTCAGGGCGGAAAAGGAAGGCATCTATCGTGGCCAGTGCGCCGAACTCTGCGGCAAGGACCATGGCTTCATGCCGATTGTGGTCGAGGTCGTCTCGGCGGCGAAATACTCGGCGTGGGTCGACGACCGGAGGAAGCAAATGGCGGCCGCAGCCGAGGATCCGGACAAGAAATGGAATCTTGCCGAGCTGAAGGCGCGCGGCGAGAAGGTCTACGCGGCCAACTGCGTCGCTTGCCATCAGGTGACCGGCAAGGGCGTACCCGGCGCGTTCCCGGCACTCGACGGATCCAAGATCGTCAACGGACCGAAGCAGGCGCACGTCAATATCGTGATGAACGGCAAGGCCGGAACGGCGATGGCGGCTTTCGGCAAGCAGCTTTCGGATACGGAGGTGGCCGCGGTCATCACCTACGAGCGCAACAGCTGGGGCAACAAGACCGGCGACGTGATTCAGCCGGGCGACATCAAGTCCGCACGCAGATAGATTCCAGACTCAGGAGAATTTCATGAGCGCAGTCATCGACCACGGTCACGCGCACGGCGACCACGAGCACCACCCGTCCGGGATCATGCGCTGGATCACCACCACCAACCACAAGGACATCGGCACGCTGTACCTGTGGTTCAGTTTCACCATGTTCTTCGTCGGTGGTATCCTCGCGCTTGGCGTCCGCGCCGAGCTGTTCCAGCCGGGGCTGCAGTTCTGGCGCCCGGAGTTCTTCAACCAGCTCACCTCGATGCACGGACTGATCATGGTGTTCGGCGCGATCATGCCGGCCTTCGTCGGCTTCGCCAACTGGCAGGTCCCAATGATGATCGGCGCGCCCGATATGGCGTTCGCGCGCCTGAACAACTGGAGCTTCTGGTTGCTGCCGGTGGCGGCGACGCTGCTGGTGAGCTCGTTCTTCGTTCCGGGCGGTGCAGTGGCCGCCGGCTGGACGATCTACGCGCCGCTCTCCACCCAGATGGGTCCGGGAATGGATCTCGGGATCTTCGCACTGCATATCATGGGCGCGTCTTCGATCATGGGCTCGATCAACATCGTCACCACCATCCTCAACATGCGCGCGCCCGGGATGACGCTGATGAAGATGCCGCTGTTCGTGTGGACATGGCTGATCACGGCGTATCTGTTGATCGCCGTGATGCCGGTGCTCGCCGGCGCCATCACCATGTTGCTCGCCGACCGCCATTTCGGTACCTCGTTCTTCAACGCCGCGGGCGGCGGCGATCCGGTGATGTTCCAGCACATCTTCTGGTTCTTCGGCCACCCGGAGGTATACATCATGATCCTGCCGGCATTCGGCATCATCAGCCAGGTAATCCCGGCGTTCGCGCGGAAGCCGCTGTTCGGCTACTCCTCGATGGTGTATGCCACGGCCTCGATCGCAATCCTCTCGTTCATCGTCTGGGCGCATCACATGTTCACCGTCGGCATGCCGGTCGCGGGAATGCTGTTCTTCATGTACGCGACGGTGCTGATCGCGGTGCCCACCGGTGTCAAGGTGTTCAACTGGCTCGCCACGATGTGGAAAGGTTCGATGACCTTCGAGACGCCGATGCTGTTCGCGGTCGGCTTCATCTTCGTGTTCTCGATGGGCGGCTTCACCGGCCTGATGCTCGCGATCGCACCGGTCGACATCCAGGTGCAGGACACCTATTACGTGGTGGCGCATTTCCACTACGTGCTGGTGGCGGGGTCGCTGTTCGCGATCTTCGCCGGCACTTATTTCTGGATCCCGAAGTGGACCGGCCGCATGTACGACGAGACGCTCGGCAAGTGGCATTTCTGGCTGTCGATGATCTTCTTCAACGTTACCTTCTTCCCGATGCACTTCCTCGGCCTTGCCGGCATGCCGCGGCGCATCCCCGACTACGCCCCGCAATTCACCGAGTTCAACGCGATTGCGTCGGTCGGCGCGTTCGGATTCGGTCTGTCGCAACTCATCTTCCTGTGGGCGGTGCTGAAGTGCATCAAGAGCGGGGAGAAGGCGCCGCAGCGGCCGTGGGAGGGCGCCGATACGCTCGAGTGGACGCACCTGCCGAGCCCGGCGCCGTACCACAGCTTCCATGAGCAGCCGGTGGTGAAGTGACGCAGCGGAGCCCAATCGGCGTGCGCAGCAATTTCCGGACCGCGCTGGTCCTTGCCTCGATCGCGCTCGCGTTTTTCATCGGGATCATGCTGAAGTACGTGCTGTTCAGATGACGCAGACAACCCACGGCCTTGTCGCCGCGAACCGCCAGCTGATGAAAAAGCTGTTGGTCGTGGCGCTGGTCATGTTCGGCTTCGGCTTCGCGCTCGCGCCGTTTTACGAGAAGATCTGCCAGGTGGCGGGCATCCGCAACGTGTTTCAGCCCGACGAAGTCGCGGTGGAGAACACGCAGGTGAATGCCTCGCGCCAGGTGTCGATCGAGTTCGACGCCAACACGCAGCGGCTGCCCTGGACGTTCAAGCCGCTCGTCTCGAATCTTTCGGTGCATCCGGGCGAAGTCATGCAGGTGGTGTACGAAGTGCGTAACACGCTCGACCGCCGCGTCACCGGGCAGGCGGTGCCGAGCTACAGCCCACAGCAGGCTGCGCTGTATTTCAAGAAGATCGAGTGTTTCTGCTTTCAGCAGCAGACGCTGGCGGCGGGCGAGGTACGCAGGATGCCGGTCGTGTTCGTAATCGACCCGAAGCTGCCGGCCGACGTGAACACCATCACGCTGTCCTACACCTTTTTCGAGGTGAACGGGACCGGCGGTGGGACGGGTTGACGGCGATGGCTGAGCACCAGACGCCCAAGCCGGCGTCGCCGTTGCAGGTCGCCAAAGCGGTGTTCTGGTCGTTTTTGGGCATCAGGAAGCGGGCTGCGCACGAGTCGGACGTGGTGCAACTGAAGCCGGCGCAGGTGATCGTCGCCGGCATCATCGGTGCCGTGCTTTTTGTAACGAGCCTGATACTGCTGGTGAGGTTCGTCATCAGCAGGGCGACATGAAAACGAGGAGAAAGAAATGAGCGAACACGCTCAGCACTATTACGTTCCGCAGCCCTCGCGCTGGATGATCTTCGGCTCGGCGGCGTTGCTCTGCATGGCCTCCGGTGCGGCGCTCTGGTTCAACGGCGCCGGATTCGGCCGCTATGTCGTGTTCCTGGGACTCGCGATCCTCGTCTTCATGATGGTGCGCTGGTTCGGCGACGTGATCCGCGAGTCGGAGGGCGGCAAGTACGGCTACTGGGAGGATGCCTCCTTCCGCTGGGGCATGAGCTGGTTCATTTTCTCCGAAGTGATGTTCTTCGCCGCGTTCTTCGGCGCGCTTTACTATGCGCGACAGCTCGCGGTGCCGGATTTGGGGAGCATCGACAGCAAGCTGCTGTGGCCGGATTTCAGCGCCGCGTGGCCTTCCGCGGGGCCGAATTTCAAGGACCCGTTCACGCCCATGGCGGCGTGGGGCATTCCGGCGCTCAACACGCTGCTGCTGCTGTCCTCTGGCGTGACGGTCACGATCGCCCACTGGGCGCTCAAGGAGAACAAACGCGGCCAGCTGGCCCTGTTTCTGTTCTTGACTGTCGCCCTCGGCGTCACCTTCCTCGGCTTCCAGGCCTTCGAATACACCCATGCCTACTCCGAGCTCAACCTCAAGCTCTCCACCGGCATCTACGGCTCGACCTTCTTCATGCTGACCGGCTTCCACGGCTTTCATGTGACGCTTGGCGCAATCATGCTCACCGTCATCCTGTTCCGCTGCCTCGCGGGGCACTTCAAGCCCGAGCATCATTTCGCGTTCGAGGCGGTAGCCTGGTACTGGCACTTCGTCGACGTCGTATGGCTGGGCCTGTTCATCTTCGTTTACTGGCTGTAAGTCGCAGTCGCCCGGGAAACGCTGACACGGCGGGAAACGCAAGCGCCGGCGCGCGAGGCAACGAGGGAGGGGAGACCCCTCGGAGAGCCGGCGCGCCGCACGGTGAGCGCGGCGTTTTTTCGGGGCTCTCTTCAGGTTGCCTTGCCGGGAATAAAGCCGAAGTAGTAGCCGGCCATGAGGAGCAGAAACAGCGTCAGCGACAAGCCCACGCGCAGCGCAAGCGCTTTCACGGCGCGTTTGGATTGGCCGCGGTCGGTGACGAGAAAGAACAGCGCCGAGCCGAGGCTGGCGAGGATGGCCACGAGGAACAGAATGACGACGATTTTCACCGGTGGGCGGCGCGCGGGAATTGTCGCGAGTGTAACCCAATCCCGATAACGTCATGGCGGGCGGGCTCCGATTCGGCAACCGACGCTTTCGGCCGGGACTCGTGCCGAGCATCGCCGCGGCGGCCTTCATCGCGCTGGCGGTGTCGCTTGGTAACTGGCAGACGCGCCGCGCCGAGGAGAAGCTCGAGCTGGCGCGGGCGCTGGACGAGGCGGGACGC
>JBARMB010000014.1:0-49297 GCA_049802235.1 Burkholderiales bacterium
GACCTGCGGCGCGCAGGCCGAGAGCAGCGCGGCGGCAAGGGCAGCCGCGAGGGCGGCGCGCGCGCAACGGGCGGTGCGCACCTCAGCCCGCCTTGCGCAGCCGCACGCGGAATCTCACCTTCACCTCGGCGCCGATGACGTCGGTCGCCGTCCACTCGCCGGCGCCGATGCCGAAAATTCCGCGCTTCACCGTGAACTCGCCTTCCATCGTCGCGGCATCGGCCGAGCCGGCCCACGTAAACGGCACCTCGAGCGGCTGCTGCACGCCTTTCAGGGCGAGCGTCCCGCGCGCGACGTAGCGGTTGGCTTCGGTGCGGCGGATGTCGGTGGCGTGAAACTCGGCCCGCGGAAAGCGCGCGAAGTCGAACCATTCCGGCGCGCGGATGGCGTGGTTCACGTCCGCGCTCGACATGTCGGCGCTGGTCACCTTGATCGCCACGTCGAGGCGGCTGTCTGCCGGTTTCTCCGGGTCGAAACGCATGCGCGTGTCGAACTCCTTGAAAACGCCCGGCGCCGCGGCCTTCTCGAAGGTGGCGGTGAACTCGAGCCGGCTGCCCGCGGGGTCCATGTTCCAGTCCGCCGCGCGGGCGTGATGGAGCGCGCCGGCGAGCAGCAGTGCGCAAAGGCAGGCGAGACTTTTCATGGCGGTGTTCCTCTTCCGGGCAGCATGCGTGCGAGCACGTCGTTGCGCTTGACGAAGTGGTGCCGCAGCGCCGCCCCGGCGTGCACGGCGAGCACGGCGGCGAGAAGCGCGAAAAGCGAATAATGCGCGAGCGCGGCGAGATCCTCCAGCGCCTTGTCGGGCGCCACGATCGCGGGCAGCGGAATTGCATTGAAGATCCGCAACGGGATGTTGGCGGCGGAGTTGAGGATCCATCCGCTGACGGGCATGGCGATCATCGCGAGATAGAGCAGCGCGTGGCTCGCGCGCGTCGCGCCGCGCTCCCAGGCGGGCGTGCCGGCCGGCAACGCGGGCGTGGGATTCGCAAACCGCCACAGGAGGCGCAGCAGCTCGAGCGCCAGGATCAGCATGCCGATCGACTTGTGCCAGAAAAAAAGGTTGAGCTTCGTCGGCGACAACCGCCAGCTCGCCGCGGTCCATCCGAGCGCGATCTGCGCCAGGATCAGCGCGGCCATGACCCAATGGAAAAGCTTGGCCGGCGCTCCCCAGGAGTCGCCGCTGTTGGCCCACTTCAACCCGGCACCGCTTTCCTGAGAAAGAGGCGCTAAGTATATTGCAATCCGGCGCGGCGACGCTTTGCATTCATGCGGGTTGCCGGCGCGGAGCCGAAGGCCCCGGGCCACCCGCGCCCCGCCCGAATGGGCGGCTGTATGCTCCTGCCTGGAACGGCAGGGGACTGGAACGGCAGTCCGCTTCCCGCTGACGGCGAACGGCGAGCACGAGTGCTTGATCCCGTTGATGATGCCGACGACGTAGAATGGATCGCATGGCCGATCCGGTCCTCTTGCGCGTGGCGCGGCTGACGAAACGTTATGGCGTTCCGTCCGGCGGCTGGTTCGAGGCGGTCTCGGACGTCTCGTTCGACGTGCACGCGGGCGAATGCTTCGGGCTGCTCGGCCCGAACGGCGCCGGCAAGACCACTTCGATTCATTGCATCACCGGTTTTTACCCCGCGACCTCGGGCGAGGTCTTCATCGGCGGCTTCAACGTCTACACCGAGCCGAAGCCCGCGCGCCGGATGCTCGGCGTGTGCGCGCAGGAGGAAACGCTCGACAGCGATTTCCGCGTCTTCGACCAGCTCGTGCGCTACGCGGCGTTTTTCCGCATTCCGGTCGACGAGGGCAGGCGCAGGGCGCGGGCGCTGCTCGAGCGCTTCGGCATCGCGGACAAGGCCGACGAGCAGGTCGAAAGCCTCTCCGGCGGCATGAAGCGGCGCCTGCAGGTGGCGCGCGCGCTGATCTCGGAACCGAAGGTGCTGGTGCTCGATGAGCCGACGACGGGACTCGATCCCGGGGTGCGCCGCGTGCTCTGGGAGATCCTGATGCAGGAGCGGGCCGCCGGCGTGGCGATTCTCCTGTGCACCCACTACATGGAGGAGGCCGAGCGTCTCTGCGACCGCGTCGGCATCATCGCGCAGGGAAAAATCCTCGACATCGACTCGCCCGGGAATCTCGTCGCGCGCCACATCGGTCGCGACGAGGTCGAGGAGGAAGTCCGGCCCGGCGTGGTGTGGAGGCGCGCCCCCGACCTGGAGGACGTCTATCTGAAGCTCGCCGGGACGAAGCTGCACGTGGAGAAGAACGCGGCATGAGAGTCCCGGACTCGCTCTGGGGCGTGCGCTGCGTCTGGCTGCGGTATTTCGACGTTTTCCGCAAGAGCCTCAGGTATTACCTGGTCACGACTTTTTTCGAGCCGATTCTCTACCTGCTTTCGTTCGGCCTGGGCGTGGGCGCCCTGGTCGGCTCGCTGAAAGTGCACGGCATGGACGTGTCCTATCGCAGCTTCGTCTTCGCCGGAATCATCGGGCAGACGGTGCTGTTCCAGGGATTCTACGAAGCCTCGTTCGGCGGCTTCGTGCGCATGTACTACCAGAAGATCTTCAGCGCCATGGCGGTCACGCCGATCACGCTCTCGGAGGTGCTCTGGGGCGAGCTGCTCTGGGACGCATCGAAATCGACGCTCGCCGCGGAGGTCGTGGTGCTGATCGGCGTCGCCACCGGCGATTTCCCGGCGATCGCGCTGCTCACGGTGCTGCCGGTCGCGTTCCTCAGCTCGCTGCTCTTCGCCGGCATGGGGCTCACCGTCGCGGCGCGCTCGCGCTCGATCGACGAGATCTCCTATCCGCAGTACCTGCTGATCTTTCCGATGTTCCTCTTCTGCGGCGTGTTCTACCCGATCGAGGGCCTGCCCGTCCCGCTGCAGTGGGTGGCCTGGGCGCTTCCGCTCACCTCGGTGAATTCGCTGATGCGGACCCTGACCCTCGGATTTCCCCTCCAGGCGTGGTCCATTCCCATCCTCGCGGCCTGGCTCCTCGTGCTGGTCCTCTTCAGCCGCCGCTCGATGTTCGGCCGCCTGGTGAAGTAAGCCGGCTGCTGCCTCGTGCGTGGAAGCGCGAGCCTGCGCATCCGACGCGCAGAAACGCGGCGGAGAGCCGGCTCGGCCGCGGATCGAGCGGGCCGCGGACGAAGAAGCTACTTCCCGGCAGTCTCCCGCAGGAACACCGGCAGATCGGTGAGCGGCGGGCGCGCCGGCACCTGGTAGAACAGGTCGGCGACGAAGCCGCGGTGATAGCTGGTGTGATTGACGACGTGCAGCATGACATCGCCGCGGCGCATCTCGCCCCGGCTTCCGCCGATCAGCGTGAAGTGCACGATCTCCTCCGCCTGGGCGTCGGACAGCGCGTCGCTCCAGCCGATATACCAGTCGTCGATGTCCTGCTGCGCCTGCCAAAGTTCGTCGAGGTCCGCGTGCAAAACGGTGTTGAGCGCCTTGATGCCGTGCTCGTGCCCCTGCAGATGTGCCTGCCAGATGAGATCGACGGCGTACAGGTGGTTGAGCGTGTTGACCATGTTCCCGAACAGGGTCGGCCGCTCCTTCGCCGCCTCGTCGGCCGGCAGCGCCGCGACGGCGTCGAATATCGTTTTGTTCGCCCACGCGTTGTAGCGCGCGAGCATCCGGGTGGTTTGCGTGCTGGTCATGTCGCGGCGGCGGACAAAGGACGGGAAGCGGCATTGTAGGCCGCGTTCGCGTCCTCATGCAGTTCGCGGGACAACTACGGCGCCGACCTCCTTTATTTCCTTTCGCGCCGAAGGGCGATTTCCGCAACGGAAAAAAAGGAACGCCGCACTGAGCGCGGCGTTCGGCCGGAAAAGTGCAGCGTCACAGGTGTCAGCGCGGCCCTCCGGGTCCACCCGGTCCGCCCTGCGGTCCTCCCGGCCCACCGCGCCCGCGCGTTCGCGAGGGCCGGCAGCCGCGCAGGGCTTGCGCATCCTGCGCCTGCTGCACGCAGCTTCTCTCCTTTTGCATCAGATCGATGCGCCGGTCGATGCGATCGAGCAGCCGCTGCTTGATTTGCTGGAAATCCTGCGGGGGCGCCTGCCCGGGTGCGCCGGTGGGCGGCGTGCCCTGCTGTGCGAATGCGAACGATGCGAACAACATACCCAATGCAACGTAAAGCGCTTTCTTCATCGCAGCTCCTTTAGTGTGCGTCCGGCGGCGTCGGCGAGACCCGCTGCCAGCCGCCGGGACATTCCCTGACATACGGGTAAAAGCTCTTCGACTCGGCGCAGTAGAACCACGCGCCCGCCGGTGCCTGCTGCGGCGCCTGCTCGATGTAGGCCGGCGGCGAGTACGGTGCCACCACAGGCGGGTAATAGCCGTAGGGCTGATAAGGCGGATAGTAGCCATAGGGCCACGGCGAGTAATAGCCCGGGCCCCAGAGCGGGATGCCGATGTCGATGCCGACGCCGAAACGCCCGTGCCTGTCAGCGAGCGCCGCTCCGCTCAGCAGTGCGCCTCCCGCGACCAGCGCCAGCATCAGCATTTTCCCTGTCGCCCGCACATCCGCTCCTTCCGCATTCCGGCGCGGGATCAAGCCGCATCCGCGCCTGTCGCCTGCCATTCTGCTCCAAGGCGCGGCGCGCTGCGGAACATTTTTGGTATCGAATTGTTACGCGGCGCCGGGGTCCGGAGACCGGCGGCGACGAGGGGAAAGACCCCCCCGGGGAGCAGGGATCCAGTCTAATGAAACGGTCAGGAATCGAATCCGTAGGAGTAATTTCTCCCTCTGTGCATTCAAGCTGCGTCGGAATGGGCGATGAATCCGATACAATCTCCGCTCCGAGTCGGCTTTCCGGCAAGGATCCGTCCATTTCCATTCGATCTCGCTCAGGGTGATCCCTATGCTCCGTGCCTCCGTGATTGCGCTTTTCGCACTGTTGTCGGCGTGCACGGGATTGCAGGAGAAGCCCGCTGCACCTCCCGCGGCGCCGAAGATCGCGCTGGTGCTGGGAGGAGGCGCGGCACGGGGATTTGCGCATATCGGCGTCATCAAGGCGCTCGAAGCCCAGGGCATCGTCCCGGATATTCTCGTCGGCACCAGCGCGGGGAGCGTGGTCGCTTCGCTCTACGCGGGCGGAACCAACGGCTTCGAGTTGCAGAAGCTCGCGCTCACCCTGGAAGACGGCGTGATGAGCGACTGGGCGCTGCCCGACCGGGGCATCATCCGCGGCGAGGCGCTGCAGAATTTCGTCAACAATTCCATCGGCAACCGGCCGATGGAAGCGCTGCCGCGCACGCTCGGCGTCGTGGCGACCGACCTGCAGACCGGGGAAATGATCGTGTTCCGCAGCGGCAACGTCGGCATGGCGGTGCGCGCCTCGTCGAGCGTTCCGGGCATCTTTCAGCCGGTGCGCATCGGCAGCCGGGAATACGTCGACGGCGGCCTCGTGAGCCCCGTGCCCGCGAAAGTGGCGCGCGATCTGGGCGCCGACATCGTGATCGCGGTGGATATCTCGTCAAAGCCGAAAAACGCGAAGGTATCCGGAACCATCGGCGTGTTGCTGCAGACCTTCACCATCATGGGTGCCACGATCGCCCAATGGGAGCTCGTTCAGGCCGACGTCGTCATCCGGCCCGATGTCGGCGAAATCAGCGGCACGGATTTCCAGTCCAAGCATCTCGCCATCCTCGAAGGCGAAAAAGCGGCGGCAGCGAAGATGGAGCAGGTCCGCGCCGTGCTCGCCAAATTCGGCCATCCCGCTGCCGCTGCTCGCTGACCTCATCGCCGGCAACAGGCGCGCCGCGCCCAAGCCGCCATGGGCAGCCGAAGGATATCGCTGGACTGGAGCGGGTAAACAGGGGCTGAGCCGACCCCGGTTATTCTTTTGTTCCACTTCCGCGGCACTGCCTGCGTGTGGATCGTAAGCGACAGGAGCTTCCCGGATTCGCGGGGAATTGCGCTCACGGCTGGAAGGATAGCCGGTTCCCGCCGTCCGGCGCCAGGCCCGCTCGAAAGCGCGGTCCCGTTCGCCGGCGATACAAATTGTTTCAGCGGTCATCCGCGGATTGCGCTACAACGTCGAGCGTGCGGTAGCCGACGCCAATCGATCTTCGGGAATCCGGAAAGCCGGGGGAAGCGGAACCATGCGAGCGGTCGCGCTCTTTCTTGCCTTGCTTGTCGCCTGCGCCGGCGCGCGGGCGCAGGGGTTGTCGCTCTCCGACCTCCAGTTCCTCAACCGCATTACCTACGGCGCCACGGCGCAGGACCTCGAGGCCTATCGCGGGCTCGGGCGCGAGGGATATCTGAAGCGCGAGCTTGCCTGGCACGGCGACGAGGGACTGCCTGCCGGGGCGGCGTCGTTGATCGATAACTTGCCGGTTTCAAGGACGCGCCCCCAGGATCTCGCCGGGCGACTCAGGCAAGCGCGCCGCTCGGCATCCGGCAAATCCGCCGGCGAAAAGAAGGAAATGGCGAAGCAGCTGCGCCGGGAATTCAATCAGCTCGATTTCCAGGTGTTCGAGCGGCGCACGATCCGGGCGCTTTACTCGCCGCACCCGCTGCAGGAGATGCTCACCTGGTTCTGGTTCAACCACTTCAACGTGTTCCAGAACAAGAAGCAGGTGCGCTTTCTGCTTTCGGACTACGAAGAGCGCGCGATCCGCCCGAACGTGCTGGGCAAATTCCGCGACCTGCTGCGCGCCGTGCTCATGCATCCGGCGATGATGGTCTATCTCGACAACGCGGAGAACGCCAAAGGCGCGATCAACGAGAACTACGCCCGCGAACTCATGGAGCTGCACACGCTCGGCGTCGACGGCGGCTACACCCAGGCGGACGTGCAGGCGCTCGCGCATATCCTGACCGGCGCGGGGCTGGATCTCTCCGGGCGCCCGGACGGAAGTTACGGCGATTACATGAAGCAGGGGCTGTTCGCCTTCAATCCGAACCGCCACGACGCCGGCCCGAAGACTTTTCTCGGCCACAGCTTTCCGGGGGAGCGGGGGTTCTCCGAGATCGACCGCGCCGTGGACATTCTGTGCCGGCACCCCGCGACGGCGAAATTCATCACGCGCAAGCTGGCGCTGTACTTTCTCGCCGACGCGCCGCCGCAGGACGTGCTCGACCGCATGGCCGCGACCTTCGCGCAGACCGACGGCGACATCGGCGCGACGCTGATGACGCTGTTCGCCTCGCGCGAGTTTTCCGATCCCGCCCATGCCGGCAGAAAGTTCAAGGACCCGGTGCAGTACCTCTACTCGGCGATCCGGCTGCTGTATCCCGGCCAGGTGCTTCAGAACTACCGGCCGATCGCGGGCGCGCTGGCGCAACTCGGCGAGCCCGTCTACGGCCACCAGACGCCCGACGGCTACGGCATGAAGGAAAGAGACTGGGCAAGCTCCGACCAGTTCGAAAAGCGCTTCGAGATCGCGCGCGGCTTCGTCGGCGGGCGCGGAAGGCTGTTCGTGACGAAGGAAGCGATCGACGCCGGCATCGATCCGCTGCAGCTCGCGCGGGTGCGCGATGCGCACCCGGTCGAGCGCAGCGGAATCGAGCCGCTGGTCGCGCCGCTCCTGTCGCAGCGGACGAGAGACACGCTGTCCAGGTCCGCGAACGCGGAAGAGTGGGCGGCGCTGGTGTTGTCGGCGCCCGAGTTCATGTACAGGTAGGAGGAGGCGATGCAAAGACGCGACTTCATGCGCTCAGGTCTTGCCGGCGCGCTCGCGCTGCTGAACGCGAGACTGTGGGCCGCCGCCCCCGGCGATGCGAAGCTGCTGGTGGTGATGCTGCGCGGCGCCTACGACGGCGCCAGCCTTCTCGCGCCTTATGCGAGCGAGTTCTATTACCGCTCGCGCCCCAACATCGCGGTGCCGCGCCCCGGCTCGGGCGACCCGGACCCGGGCGTCGCGCTCGACGCCGACTGGGCGCTCAACGCCGCGGTCAGGGATTCGCTCTACGCGATGTACGCGGCGAAGCAGGCGGTGTTCGTCCCGTTCAGCGGCAGCGACGACGTCTCCCGCAGCCACTTCCAGGCCCAGGACCTGATGGAGCTGGGGCAGGGCGCGGGCGGCGCGCTCGACTACTCGAGCGGCTACCTCAATCGCCTGGTCGAAGCGCTCTCGGGCAGCGGCGCGTCGGGCGGCATTTCATTCACCAACAATCTCACCCCCGTCTTCAAGGGCGGGATTCCCGTGCCCAACATCTCGCTTCGCGGCAACCTGAAGAACACGCTTCCGCCGCGCCAGAGCGAACTGATCGCCTCGCTCTACGAAGGAACGAAACTCTCGGGCATGGCGACGGCGGGCATCGAGACGAAGAAAATGGTGTCCGGGCAGCTGATGGCCGAGATGGCCGAATCCTCGCGCGGGGCGGGCCCGGCGCGCGCCTTCGAGAACCAGGCGAGGGCGATCGCGAAGCTGATGCGCGACCGGTCCGCCTACTCGATCGGTTTCGTCGACGTCGGCGGCTGGGATACGCACGTGAACCAGGGCTCGGCGCAAGGCGCGCTCGCGGCGAACCTCGCCGGCCTCGCCAACGGCCTGGCGGCATTCGCGCAGGAAATGGGCGCGCTGTGGAAGAACACCGTGGTCGTCGTGATGTCGGAGTTCGGCCGCACCTTCCGCGAAAACGGCAACCGCGGCACCGATCACGGGCACGGGAATACGATGTGGGTCCTCGGCGGCGGCATCGCAGGCGGGCGCATTGCCGGGCGCCAGGTCGCGGTGAGCGAATCGAACCTGTTCCAGGACCGCGACTACCCGGTGCTGAACGATTACCGCTCGGTGCTCGCCTATCTTTTCACGCGGATGTACGGCCTGGGCGGCACGGCGCTCGGCCGCGTCCTGCCGGGCGCGAAAGCGGACGACTACGGATTCGTCTGACGAACCCGTTGCCGGTTCCGGCGAACTCCAGCTCCAGGGGCGGCAGCGCCGCCGGGCGGAATGATCGACCCCGCCCTCATCCGTAGGCGAGGCTTGCCAGCGCGGCGAGCGCGGCGATCAGTCCCGCGCCTTTGCGCGCCGTGAACGGCTCGCGCAGGAAAAGAAAGCCGAGCAGGGCGGTGACGACAAATCCCATCTGCGCGATGGGGACCACCACGCTCGCTTCTCCGCGAGCCAGGCTCTCGACCATGAACACGAAGCCGAAGGCGAGCACGATCGCCGCCCGCGGCGCGTAACGCAACGCGGCGCCGGAAGGCCGGATGCGGCGATCGACCGCGCCGACGAGCGCGGTGGCGAGCGTGACCACCACGACCGCCTGCGCGACGATCAGCGAGGCCGGAGTCGCACCCGCCTGCAGGCCGATCTTGTAGATGAAGTTGCCGACCCCGATCGCCGCGGTGGCGATGAGCACGCGCGCGAGCGAAGACCGGCTCTCGCGCCGCCCGGCGGCGTCTTCCGCGGCCGGGGCGCCCAGCAGCAGCCAGACCGCGACCAGCGCCAGCGCGATGCCCGCAATCTTGTACGGGGTGAGCGGCTCGCCGAGGATGACGACGGCCAGCGCCGCCGTGATGGTGAAGCTCAGCCGGAAAACCGGCGCGTTGATGCTGATCGAGCCCGATTGCAGGCTGTGCGCGAAATTGTAGAACCCGGTGAGCGCGAACAGCCCGGCGAGGCCGCCCCAGAGCGCCGCGGCGGTGGAGAAAGCGAGCGCGCCGGTGAACAGCCCGTACAAGGCGACCGTCGGCGTGAACACCCAGGACTGCACCATGAGGAAGTGATGCGGCTGCGCTCCCGCCGCGGCGCCGCGCTTGTAGATGAGGTCGCCGATGCCGAAGAACAGCATCGCACCCAGCGCGTATTCGATTCCGGGGGTCATGGCGGCGCGATGCGGGCGGCTTCGGGAAGGATCAGCGCCCTTCAGGTCCGGGTCGTCACCGGCGCGTCGTCGGTCGAGGGCCCGGACTTCCCGTCGGCGCGCAGGTCTTCCGCCAACGGCTCCGCCGGCAGTTGGACCTCGGCCGTCGGCGGCAGCGCGCTCTCCGCGAGGAACCCGCCCGACTGGTGCCGCCACAGCTTCTCGTAATGCCCGCGCAGCGCGAGCAGCTCGGCGTGCGTGCCCTGCTCGACGATCTTCCCGCCATCCAGCACGATGAGGCGGTCCATGCGCGCGATGGTCGAGAGCCGGTGCGCGATCGCGATCACGGTCTTGCCTTCCATCAGGCCGAGGAGCTGCTCCTGGATCGCGGCTTCCACCTCGCTGTCGAGCGACGACGTCGCTTCGTCGAGGACGAGGATGGGCGCGTCCTTGAGGATCACGCGCGCGAGCGCGACGCGCTGGCGCTGCCCGCCGGAGAGCTTCACCCCGCGCTCGCCGACGTGGGCGTCGTAGCCGGTGCGGCCGTTCCAGTCCCTGAGGCCCACGATGAAACCGTGCGCCTGCGCCTTCTTCGCCGCCGCCTCGACCTGCGCGTCGCTCGCGGAAGGCCGCCCGTAGCGGACGTTCGCCGCGATCGAGCGGTGCAGCAGCGAAGTGTCCTGCGTCACCATGCCGATCGCCGCGCGCAGGGATTCCTGCGTCGCGTGCGCGATGTCCTGCCCGTCGATGACGATCCGGCCCTGCTCGGGATCGTGGAAGCGCAGCAGCAGGTTCACCAGCGTCGACTTGCCCGCGCCCGAGCGGCCGACGACGCCGACGCGCTCGCCGGGGCGGATCGCGAGCTCGAGGCGCTCGAGCACGGGCGGGGCGTCCTTCCTGCCGTAGCCGAAGCTCACGTTCTCGAAGCGGATCTCGCCGCGCGAGACTTCCAGCGGCCGGGCGCCGGGCCGGTCAACGCCCGCGTGCGGCACGGCGATCGACAGCATGCCTTCCTGCACCGTGCCGACGTTCTCGAAGATGCCGGTCACTTCCCAGCTCACCCAGCCCGCGGCGTTGGCGGTCTGCCAGGCGAGCGGGAGTGCCGTGGCGACCACGCCCGCGCTCACCGCGCCCTGCGCCCAGAGCGCGATGCCGATCGCCGCGGTGCCGACGAGCAAGAGCGCGTTCATCGCGGTGAGCCAGATCATGAAGCGCGTGATGAGTCCCATGTGCGCGGCGATCGCGCCCTGGTGCTGGTCGATCGCCTCGCGCACGTAGGCGTCCTCGTCGGCGAGCCGCGCGAACAGCTTCACCGTGAGGATGTTGGTGTAGCTGTCGACCACGCGCGCCATGACGAGAGAGCGGCATTCCGAGCTCGTTTTTGCGAGCTCCCTCAGCTTCGGCACGAAGTGGCGCAGGAAGATTATGTAGCCCGCGAACCAGAGCAGCGTCGGCAGGCCCAGGCGCCAGTCGGCCGCGGCCATCAGCGCGTAGGCGCTCGTGCCGTAGACCAGGATGTACCAGACCGCGCGGATGGAGGCCATCGTGCTCTCGCGCAGGGCGTTGGCGGTCTGCATCACGCGGTTGGCGATGCGGCCGGCGAAATCGTTCTGGAAGAACGGCCAGCTCTGGCGGATCACCTGCCAGTGGCTCTGCCAGCGGATCATGCTCGTCACGCCGGGAATCAGCGCGTTCTGGCGGATCGACATGTCGGCGAGGATCGCGAGCGGGCGGATGATCAGCACGAGCCCGATCATCCCGGCGAGCATCGGCCATTGCTGTGCGAGCGCCGCTTGCCGGTCGGTTGCCTCCATCAGCGACACCAGCTTGCCGATGAAGAGCGGGATCACCGTGTCGAGCAGCGCCACCGCGAGACTCGCTGCGAACATCGCCGCGTACCAGCCTTTGGTCTGGCTCACGAAGTGCCAGTAAAAAGCGAGCAGCCCTTGCGGCGGCGCGCCGGGGCCGGGGGAGGCCGTGCCGCGGATGGAGGATGGGAGGAGCTTCAAGAGATTATTTCGTGGAAATTGCGGCGGCTGAGGTTGGCGGTTCGTCAACTCCTTGAGATTCTAATCCACGAAGGCCTCGAACCTGTCACCATCGGAGGCTAGATGCCAGCGAGTGCGATGCCTATGCTTTCGATGAACCGCTAAACTACCGGAAAACGTTGACCTACCAATTTAGCTCGAAACACACCCGCAACAAATGAACCGAATTCTCCTCGTCGGCGCTGGCTTCAGTAATAACTGGGGCGGATGGCTCGCGCGCGAAATCTTGGGGGACTTGTTGGCGCGATTGGCCGATGACCGCGACTTAAGCGATCTACTGAACAGTTCGAGCAATTTTGAAGATGCGCTGTCAGAAGTTCAGTTGAACTACAAGGTGGCGCCATCCGCAGCCACGAGAGGGCAATTGGAAAAAATGCAGGCGGCGATTCACTCGACTTTTGACGCGATGAATACGGCATTTGCTGCCAGACGAGGGATGGAATTCACCAATCAACGTGAATACTTCATTAGAGACTACCTCGGGCGTTTCGATGCCATCTTTACGCTTAACCAAGATTTATTGTTCGAACTTCATTACAACATAGAGCTTGCGGAACCGCGACGATGGGCTGGACATTATTTTCCAGGTATGCAACCACCCCCAGGCTGGCACAACGCTATAGGTACTTTCTTGCGCGACCGACTCGACATGGTCTGGCACCCGATGCGGGAATTTCAAATTGATCGGCACGGGCAACCAATATATAAGCTGCATGGCTCGGTGAACTGGAAGGATAACGACGACGGCGCATTGCTTGTCATGGGCGCGAACAAAGCGACAACGATAACGGAGAACCGGATCCTGCATTGGTATTTTGATGAGTTCAAGCGCTATCTTGAAATGCCCGAAACACGACTCATGGTGATCGGTTACGGTTTCCACGATCAGCATATTAACGAATTGCTTTACGAGACGTGGCGAAGAAGTCAGTTCAGAATGTTTATAGTAGACCCAGCAGGACGTGCGGTGATGAACATAGTGACTAATTTGGGCTTCGTCATTCCGAATCCACTTCAGAAAATTCAAATAGTCGGAGAGTCGATGAGGCGGTTGGAGACAACCTTCAACGGGGACGAGTTAGAGCACGGGAGGTTTCTCAGATTCTTTACCTAGTATTGGCGAGAACAATAGTGGTCTGACCCTTATTGTCCTCTCCATTTGCTAGTCCTGTGCGATGCCAATCACCGCTGGGGACCTAGCTCGGCAAGGAACGGACTCAGTTGCTTGATGAGGCGCAAGGCATCGTGGCGCTTTCCATGGAGTCTCTTTGCGCTCTCAATATCATTGCGTCTCACACGCTTCGGCTCATGTAAAACATCGTTACCGACCCTACGAATCTCGTCTAACCAACCGATATGCTTTTTGACGAGCGTGTCCTTGTCGGCTACCTCGTCTATCAAAGTATCGAGGCTCTTTTCTTTCGACTTGCCATCGCGTGTTTCCAAGATGGGAACATTGTGGGCCTTCGCTTTGTCTCTGATGACGCGTTCGATAAATGCCCGCATCAGGGCAAACACGCTGAGGTAGTTTCCAATGACGAACGACTTGTAGATTTCGGTGAGGAGTTCGCGCTTGTCTATATTCAGTCGACCTTCCTCAACAACAATTGCCCGAAGATCTTTCAGGTTGTCAAGCCAGTCATCAGTACTTTGTCCGTACCCGTAATGGAGGAAGCGCCATATGTCTGCCTCATTAAGGAAACGACAAGCTACTTCGAGTGCTGCCTCTCGTTGTTCTACCCATCCCTCCTTGTGGTTCGCGCCGAGCCGATCGAGCGAGTCAAGATAATAGTCAGCAGCATCGAGAAGAATATACCGAACAGCTTGCCAATCTGTTTCCCTGCTCCCGTCATCGGCAATGAATTCTTCGAAATCCAGCCATATTTTTTGCGCGGCATAGCTTGGAGAGACTGCCTGTATTTCGGCATACTGTTCGCGGGCCTTAAACATGGCATTAAGCGCTGGGTGATCTTGGCAATCCCACACTTCATCAAAAGTTTTCCCATCGTCAGCTTTGAGCATCTTTCGGATGTTCTGAACGTGTCGCCAGCGTTCCGGGTACTGTCCGAACAATTCCGCGGCAGAGTCAATCCAGTGAGGAAAATCGTCGCGCAACGCCTCCATCTCGAAATCGGGATCGGGCAACTTCTGCAGAAGCTCATGTAGCTTTGCTCGTTCCTGCTCATTTTTGGAATAGACATCCTTCGAAAGTGATGCCAGAGGTCCCACCAGTTCTTCGATTTTGCTAATTAGGGTATCGGTCTGGCGCATGTAAGCAACTCGATACGCGTTGATAAGTTCAGAAACTGCTGGGGCTAACTCTTTCTCGTAAAATGACCAGTAGTCAGATGGGAGGTCCTTTACAAACTCGCTTTCCTTCCACTCTTTAATGGCGTCAAGATTCGTTCGCGCTTTCTGAATACGATGACACAGCAGCACGAGTTCGACGATGACGTGATTGTCCGTGGGGTTTAAATTATCAACATGCGTTCGTAGTTCGGCCAGCTCTCGCATGTCGAGCGCATCCATGAGCCTATCTCGTGTGAGCTTGGCTTCTCTCAACAAGGCGCGTAACGTCGAAACACCGTCCATGGCAGTGTCCATGTTCAGATCACTCTCTTCCCTTCGCACAGATTCACCAGCTCCGAGAGCGCAAGCACCTGCGCCCGGCGGCCGCGCGCTTCGCGCAGTTGCTTGAGGATACCGGCTTCGCGTAGTCGCTGCAGGAGCTGGGTGACGACCGGCTTGGTCGGCATTTTGGGATCGCGGAACAGATCGTTGGAAGCGAAGATCGGCTGGGCGATATCAAGCAAGGCATGATGCAAGATCTGCTGACTGGGCGGATACGGCTGGTGTGAGCGCGGCCCGCCGCGCGGGGGGCTAAATTAGCGCTTTACGCTATTTTAGTTTTTACGTAAAATCTAAAACAGCATCCGGGCTTATTTCAGTTTCCCAGGGGGCGCTCCGATGAAGCATTTCCAGGCCGGCCGCTTGGTCCGGCAGGCGCACTATCAAAGCTTTCAGCCCAATCCCATCAACCGCGCATGGGTGGTGGACGACATGGCCTTGCAGCAGTTGCTCGGCCAGGCGGACCGGGAGCTGGGCCGGCTGGATATGTACTCAGAGCACATCCCGAATATCGATCTCTTCATCCGCATGCATGTGCTGAAAGAGGCGACCCAGTCGAGCCGCATCGAGGGAACGCAGACGAACATGGAGGAGGCGCTGCTGGAGAAGGAGGACGTGGCGCCGGAGCGGCGCGACGACTGGGAAGAGGTGCAGAACTATGTGAAGGCGATGCACGAGGCGGTGGGCCGCCTGCGGACGCTGCCGTTTTCCGCACGCTTGATGCGCGCGACGCACAAGACCCTGATGCAAGGGGTGCGCGGCAAGAACAAGCATCCGGGCGAGTTCCGGCGCACCCAGAACTGGATCGGCGGGGCGAGCATCGCCGACGCGGTGTTCGTGCCGCCGGTGCACGCTTCCATCGCCGAGCTGATCGGCGACCTCGAGCGATTCGTGCACAACGACCGGCAGCATTTCCCCGAACTGTTGAAAATCGCGCTGGTGCATTACCAGTTCGAGACCATCCACCCCTTCCTCGACGGCAATGGCCGCGTGGGGCGCCTGCTGATCGCGCTGTATCTGGTGAGCCGGGGGATATTGAAGCAGCCGGTGCTCTACCTGTCGGATTTTTTCGAGCGCAACCGCCAGCTTTACTACGACAACCTGATGCGGGTGCGGGAGAAGAACGATCTCGCGCGATGGTTCAAGTTCTTCCTGGTGGGGGTGATCGAAACGGCGAAAAGCAGCACCACGACCTTCGATCGCATCCTCAAGTTGAAAAGCCAGGTGGAGGCGCAGCTGCGGACGCTGGGCAGCCGCACGGCGAACGCGCAGAAGGTGATGGTCCATCTGTATCAGCGCCCGGTGGTCAATGCGGCCAAGGTCGGCGAGGTGGCGGGCGTGTCGCCCGCATCGGCCTACAAGTTGATCGCCGATCTGGAGCGCTTCGGGATACTGAAGGAAATCACCGGGGCCAGGCGCGGCAAAATGTATGTGTTCGATGCCTATTTGGCGTTGTTCAAATAAGGACCGGAAAACCCAGCCATGCAGTCATCCGGCGTCGGGCAATCCGAGCAGCACACGCCGCAGCGCGGTGTTCGAGCAGCGCTCTTGCTCACAAAATCGCCCCCGGCTGCCCCAGCGCCTTCTCCGCAAGCTGCCGCACGATCCAGTCGTAGGCGTCGTCCACCGAATCGGTGCGGTGCATGAGCTCGATGTCCTTGGCGTCGATCATGCCGTGGCGCGCGAGCGCGTCGAAGTCGATGACCTCGCGCCAGTACTCGGTGCCGAACAGCACGATCGGCATGGGCTTGGTCATCTTGCGCGTCTGCACCAGCGTCAGCAGCTCGAACAGCTCGTCGAGCGTCCCGTAGCCGCCCGGAAACACGATCACCGCCTTCGCCAGGTAGGCGAACCAGAACTTGCGCATGAAGAAGTAGTGGAAGTGGAAGGCGAGCTCGCGCGTGACGTAAGGGTTGTCGAATTCCTCCACCGGGATGGAGATGGTGAGGCCGACGTTCACGCCCTGCGCCTCGGCCGCGCCGCGGTTCGCCGCCTCCATGATCCCCGGCCCGCCGCCGGTGCACACGACGAAACGGCGCTCCACGTGGTCGAGCTCCTTCGACCATTTCGTGAGGCGGGAGGCGAGCTCGCGGGCGGCTTCGTAGTAGGCGGACATCTTCAGCGCCATCTGCGCCCGCTCCCGGTCCTTGCCCGCCTTTGCCTTGCGCAGCAGTTCCTCGGCGGCCTCGCGCGACTGGATGCGCGCCGAGCCCATGAACACGATGGTGTCGTCGACCTTGTAGTGGTCGAAGCGGCTCTTCGGCTCGAGATACTCCGACAGGATGCGCAAGGGGCGGGCGTCCTTGCTGTTGAGGAAGCCCGGATGTTGGTAGGCCTTGGTGGGGGCGCGCTTGCGTTCGGTCATGGGGCGATCCGCTGGCGCGCGTGCGTGATCGCTGCGGCGCGGTTCATGCCGGGCGTCGGCGCAGTGGCGATGTCGAGCGCGTTCGCGTGCACTGCGCGAACGCCGTGGTGCTTCCATCCGGATTCGGTGGCCATGCCTTGCCTCCGTCTGCCCCATGAGGATACCCGTTCCCCACGGGCGCAGGCGCTATTGTATGCTTGCGCGCGTGACAATCGCATCCGTCGCCAGGGGAGAGCAACGATGAGAATCCGTATCGCCGCAGTCATTTTCATTGCAGTCCAGGCGGTGTCGCCCGGCGCGTCGATGGCGCAGGACTATCCGTCGAAGCCGGTGCGCCTCGTCGTCCCGTATGTCGCCGGCGGCGCCGCCGACATTTTCGGCCGCGCGATCGCGCAGAAACTCGGCGAGGCGCTGAAGCAGCCTTTCATCGTCGAGAACCGGGGCGGCGCGAACGGCGGCATCGGCTCGGACCTGGTCGCGAAAAGCGCGCCCGACGGCTACACCCTGCTCGCCACCGCGAGCGGCCCGATCACCGTCAACCCGGTGCTCTACGCCAGGGTGCCCTACGATCCGGTGAAGGACTTCGCGCCGGTCGCGCAATGCACCGTGTACCAATACGTGCTGGTGACGCTGGCGGGCTCGCCTTACCGGAGCATCGACGATCTGGTCGCCGCCGCGCGCGCAAGACCGGGTGCGCTCTCGTACGGTTCCACCGGCGTCGGCGGCGGCAACCATCTCGCCGGCGAGCTGCTCGCGCTCGCCACCGGCACGCAGCTCATCCACGTGCCCTACAAGGGCAGCGCGGCGGCGCTCGCCGACCTGCTCGGCGGCCAGATCTCGTTCATGTTCGACACCGTGATCACGTCGGTGCCGCAGATCCGCGCCGGCAAGCTGCGCGCGTTCGCGGTGTCGAGCGCGAAGCGCGCATCGAGCCTGCCCGAGGTGCCGACGATGCAGGAAGCCGGCATCAAGGGTTTCGACATCTCGCAGTGGCAGGGGATCCTCGCGCCCGCCGGCACGCCCAGGGCGATCGTCGAGCGCCTCAACGCCGAGATCGTCCGCGCGCTGCGCACGCCGGAGGTGCACGAGCGCCTGGTGACGCAAGGCGGCAACGAGATCGTCACCGGCACGCCGGAAGATCTGGCGGCGCTGATCAGGAGCGACCTGCAGATGTACGCGAAGCTGATCAAGGACGCCAAAATACAGGCGCAATAGGCGTCATCCCGCGCAATAGTTGTCATCCCCGCGAAGGCGGGGATCCAGTGTCTGTTAACGTCGCTGGATTCCCGCTTGCGCGGGAATGACGGCAGCGGGAATGACGGGATAGCTCGCGCGGGAATGACGGCATAAACTCATTACAATCCGACATCATGAAAATCCTCGTCCTTCCGGGTGACGGCATCGGACCCGAGATCACCGCGGCGACACTCACGGTCCTCGATCGCGCCAATACGCTGTTCAAGCTCGGCCTGGAATGGCAGCGCGACGAGGTCGGGCTGGCGGCGCTGAAAAAGGAGGGCACGACGTTCCCGGCGCGCGTCGTGGACGCGGCGCGCAAGGCGGCCGGCGTGATCCTCGGCCCGGTCTCGCACCTCGAATACCCGCCGCGCGAGCAGGGCGGCCTCAATCCGTCGGGAGAAATGCGCTCGAAGCTCGACCTCTACGCCAACATCCGCCCGGCGAAATCGCGCCTCGGCGTCGGGCTGACCGGAAAGCCGGTCGATCTCGTGTTCTACCGCGAAAACACCGAAGGCTTCTATGCCGACCGCAACATGTACCTCGGCAGCGGCGAGTTCATGCCGACCGAGGACATGGCGCTGGCGGTCCGCCGCGTCACGGCGAAGTGCTGCAACCGCATCGCGCGCCGCGCGTTCGAGGCGGCGATGACCCGGCGCAGGAAAGTCACCGCGGTGCACAAGGCGAATGTTTTCAGGATTTCGGACGGGCTGTTCCTGCGCGAGGTGCGCAAGGTCGCGCAGGACTTTCCCGCGGTGCAGCTCGAGGAAATCCTCGTCGATGCGATGGCCGCGCTGCTGCTGCGCGATCCGATGCGCTTCGACGTCGTCGTCACCGGGAACATGTACGGCGACATCCTGTCGGACGAAGCCTCCGAGCTCTCCGGGGGCCTGGGTCTCGCCGGCTCGATCAACGCCGGCGACGACGTGTGCATCGCGCAGGCCCAGCACGGTTCGGCGCCCGACATCGCCGGCAAGAATCGCGCGAACCCGACCTCGCTCATGCTGTCGGCGGCGATGCTGCTCGAGTGGATCGGCAGGCGCGAGGGCATCGAAGCGTTCGGCCGCGCGGCGCGGGCAATCGAAGCGGCCGTCGATGCGGCGCTCAGGAACCCGGCGACGCGAACCGCCGACCTCGGCGGCACTATCGGGACGCGGGAATTCGCCGAAGCGGTCGCCGCGAAACTCGATTAGTATCCGACACGACCGCACCGTTGCCGGAGGAAGCTTGCAATGCCCGTCAGGAAGATCCTCATCGTCGATGATTCGCCCACCAACCGCTACGTTCTCTCCGGAATGCTGACCAAGCACGGCTACCGCTGCGTCACCGCCGAGAGCGGCGAGGAGGCCATCGCCAAGGCGAAGACCGAAAATCCCGACCTTATCCTGATGGACGTCGTCATGCCCGGAATCGACGGCTTCTCGGCGACGCGCACCATCACGCGCGACGAGGCGACCAAGCACATTCCGGTGATCATGTGCACCAGCAAGGACCAGGAAACCGACCGGCTCTGGGGAATGCGCCAGGGCGCGAGGAACTACGTGCTGAAGCCGGTGGACGAGAAGGATCTTCTCGCCAAGATCACGGCGATAGGCTAGTGCTGTGCGCTATAAATGATGGAACTCATGTATGCGCCAGGCATGGGTTCCCCCCCTTTGCAAAAGGGGGGCAGGGGGGATTTCACGGCAGCAAATCCCCCTCAATCCCCCTTTTTCAAAGGGGGAAGTGCCGTGCGGCATCGGCGCCGTTTCCTGAAGCGGTCATGGCATGCATAAGTTTCAATCTGCTTGACGCACCACACTAGCCGGCGCTGCCTCTATTCCGCGCGGATGCCGGCGTCCTTTACTACCCGCGCCCACTTGACCGTCTCCGTCGCGATGAAGCGGCCGAATTCGTCCGGGCTCATCTGCTGCGCTTCGGCGCCTTCCGACTCGAAGCGCTTCCTGGTTTCCGCCGAAGTCAGGATCACGGAGAATTCCTTGTGCAGACGCTCGATGACGGCGCCCGGCGTTCCGGCCGGAGCGAGGATGCCCCACCAGTTGGTCGCTTCGTAGCCGGGCACGCCGGCCTCGGAGATGGTCGGCAGGTCGGGCAGGATCGCGAGGCGCTTCGCGCTGCCGATGCCCAGCGCCCTGAGGCGGCCCGAGCGAATCTGCGGCAGCATCTGGATGAGCGAGCCGATCGCGATCTGCGTGTTGCCCGCGATCACGTCCACCATCGCCGGTCCGCCGCCCTTGAACGGGATGTGCACGATGTCGACGCCGGATTGCAGCTTGAACAGCGCGCTCGCCAGATGCTGGAAGCTGCCGACGCCCGCCGAGGCGTAATTGAGCTGTCCGGGTTTTTCTTTCGCGAGGGCGAGCAATTCCTGCAGCGAATTCACCGGCAGCTTTGACGTCACGGCAAGCACCACGGGCCCGGTGCCGAGCATCGCGACCGGCGTGAACGCGGTGGCCGGATCGTAGGGCAGCTTGTAAATGGAAGTATTGAAGGCATACGCGACCGAAATCAGCAGCAGCGTATAGCCGTCGGGCGGCGACTTCGCCGCCATGTCCGCGCCGATGAGCCCGCCCGCGCCGCCGTGGTTGTCGGCGACCACCGACTTGCCCAGGCGCTCGGAGAGCTGGTTGGCGATCATGCGCCCGACGACGTCATTGCTGCCGCCCGGCGGGAACGGAATGATGAGCTTCACCGGCTTGACCGGGTAGGCTTGCGCCGCGGCCATGGTCGCGGGCAGCGCGACCGCCAGCGCGGCGGCACAAACAGCGAGTCCCCGCCCGAGGGCTCCGCGTCGCAACAGCTGCAGGTCATTCATCGTTGTCTCCTCCTCGTGTCCGAAGGCTTATCCGTCCGCGGACCGGTTGCGTAATATGAACGGAATGGCCCCGGCGATCAAGACCAGGACCGATCCCGTCGACACCATGATGACCATCGGCATCGGCGTGCCGTCGGCGAGCAGGCTGTAAATCTGGGTAAATACGGCGCCGAGGAACATCTGGAAAAACACGCCGATGCCGGCCGCGGTCCCGGACAAGCTCGGTATCACGCGGATGGCGCCGACCTGGGCGTTGGCCAGCGCGATTCCCTGGCCGAAGGAGAGCAGACACCCGGGAATGAAAATCACCAGCGGGTCCAGGTGCCCGGCGAGCACGAACGCCGACTGCGACGCCGCCGCGACGATGTTGATGATGGATCCCGCCAGCACCATGTTCTCGATCGAAAAACGGTGGCTGAGCCGGCTCGAGGCCAGGTTGCCGAGGAAAAATCCCACCGGGAACAACAGGAAATACATTCCGAACTCCGTCCCCGAGCGTCCGAGATAGTCCTTCATCAGGAAAGACGAGGCGGCCGCCAGCGCGAGGAAAGTCCCGGTGGAGAGTCCCGATTGCAGTACGAAAGCAGTAAAGCGCGCGTGGGAAAACAGCGCGGCGTAATCGTGCAGGAAGCCGGCCGGCCTCCGCCCGCCGTCCTCCTTCGCATGGGTTTCGTAGAGGACCATCCACGCCGCGATGGCAATCAGCGCGCCGGAGAGCGTCGCGAACCAGAACACCGCTCGCCAGCCGGAGACGTCGAGCAGCACGCCGCCGGCGAGCGGCGCAATCATGGGTCCGAGCGTATACGCCATGGTGAGATAGGCGATCACCTTGACAAGGTGCTCGGTTCCGTAGGCGTCGCGCGCGATCGCGCGCGCGAGCGTGACGCCGCAGCCGGCCCCGAGGGCCTGGACTATGCGTCCGACGATGAGGCTGGAGACCGAATGCGCGACGGCGGCAACGGCGCTGCCGGCGGTAAACAGGAGCAGGCCCGCAAGCAGCACCGGGCGGCGGCCGTGGCGGTCCGAGAGCGAGCCGTAGACCAGCGTGGCGAATGCCATGACGAAAAGCGTGACGCTGAAGGTCACGCCCACCAGGGCATCCGATATGCCGAAGGCCGATTTGACCACCGGCATCGCCGGCAGGAACATGTGGATGGCGAGCGGGTTGATCAGGGAGATCGTCGCCAGCGTGACGAGGAAGCGCGTCTCGGGAGAGCGGCGCATCGGGGGATTGCCGTCCGCCTCCGGGCCCCTTCAGCGGGAGGCGACCGTCAGCTCGATCAGCGTCGTCGTCTCGATGTCGTCGCCGAACCACGCCTTCAGCGCCGGCTCGCGCTTGCCGAGGTATTGCGGGCGGCCGCCGTTCTGCGTCATCGGGATGTCGTGTCCGGGCACCAGGATGCTGCCTTCGCGCCGGCGCCAGAATTCCCAGATCATCCCGATCGACGCGCTGCTGGTCCCGGCGTCGTAGGTGGCATCGGCCCGGCGCGAGAGCAATTCGGCGCGGTTCTTGGCCGCGTCGCCGGTGAAGATCGCGTCGCGGTCCGCGCCCCTGAGGACGAAGACCAGGTGGCCCGGCGTGTGGCCCGGCGCGATATGCGCGCTGACTCCCGGCATGACTTCCTCGGCATCGGCCACGGTTTTCAGATTGGGCGAGCCCTGCAGTTCGCGCACGTAGAGTTCCGGCACGGGTCCCTCGCCCCAGGGCTCGTTCAGGGACCACGCGAGCTCCTGCGCGCCGATGACGATGCGCGCATTGCGGAACATGATCCAGTTCAACGAATGGTCGTAATGCGAATGCGTGAGCAGCACGTCGGTCACGTCACCGGGTTTCAGTCCGCGCCGCGCCAGTTGCTCGATGATCCCCTTGCGCATGTTGAAGCTGCCGACGTCGACCAGCGCGACCCGCCCGCTGCCGCGGATGAGGGCGACCGTGCTCCAGCCCAGGCCTCCGTGGCATACCATCCTGCCGGGGAAGCCCTGGATGAGCACGTCGATTTCGTAGCCGTCCACTTGCATCGCTGGCGCCATGCCGATCCTTCAGACAGCGAGCGGCCGGCTCGAAACGGGAAGCTCCGCGACGCCGGCGCGCGCGGCCTCTTGCTGCAGCGAGGCGATCTCGCTGCCGCCATAGGGTATCCCGCTCCTGCGGCGCACCTGTTCCTCGCGCGCCTCGAGCTCGCCGGGCAGCAGGATTTCGTCGAATCCTTCCGCCTTCGGGCAGGCGCGCACGCGCGCGACCAGCGTGTCCATGCGCGAACGGTATTCCGCCATCGGGACGAACAGGTCGGGCTTCATGGCGAGAAAAAAATGCCCGACATTCTGCGGCCGGTCGTAGGCCTTGTACTGGTCGCCGACGTCGCCGGCATAGGCCGCGCCCGAGAGGATGCCGCCGAAGATGTCCATCAGCATCGAAAGGCCGGAACCCTTCGGCCCGCCGATCGGCAGCACCACGCCCGCGAGCGCCGCGGTGGGATCGGTGGTCGGGCGGCCCTGCGCGTCGAGCGCGTAGCCGAGCGGAATCTTCTCGCCGCGCTTTTGCGCGAGGCGGATCTTGCCGCGCGCAGCCACCGCCGGCGACATGTCGAGCACAAAGGGCGTGAGATTTCCGCCCGGTGCGCCGGCCGCGATCGGGCTGGTGCCGAGGAGCGGTTCGCGGCCGCCCCAGGGCGGCATGGCGCGCGAGGCGTTGGTGAACACGAGCGAGACGAAGCCGGCCTCGAGCGCCTGCAGCACGTAGCTGGCCGCCATGCCGAAGTGCGTGCTGCGCCGCGCGGAGACGATGCCGATGCCGGATTCGCGCGCCATCGCGATCGCCTCGGCCATGGCGCGCGTGGCGACGACGAAACCGAATCCGTCCTGGCCGTCGAGCGCTGCCGCAACGGGCGTCACGCGTTGCGGCGAGAGCTCGGGCTTCGGATTGACGAGACCGCGGCGCACGCGATCGAGGTAGACCGGCAAGCGCAGCAGGCCGTGCGTGTCGACGCCGCGCAGATCGGCGCGAACGAGACAGGCGGCAACGGTCGCCGCGTCGCGCCCGGGCACGCCGTGCGCGGCGAGCAACGCCCTCGCGAAGGCGTCGGCCGCGTCGTGAGCGGCGTAGAGGCGCGCTGGTTCGCTCATCGGAGATCGATCTCCCGCACCTGCTTCGCCTTTTCGGTCGCGGCGGCGAGGAGAAAGGCGAGGTCGGTGCCGGTCGAGACATAGCGCGCGCCCATCTTCACGAACTCGGCGACGAGCTTCGGGCGGGTGGACAATCCGCCCACGCCGACGTGCTTGCCGTGCTTGCGGCAGGCGGCGAGCGTGCGCGCGTAAGCATCGCGCACGCGCGGGTGCTCGTACTGTCCGGGAATGCCCATGTCCGCGAGCAGATCGTTGGTGCCGATCAACACCATGTCCACGCCCTCGACCGCGACAATCTCCTCCGCCTTCTCCAGCGCATCCGCGGTCTCGAACTGCACGATGACCATGGTCGCTGCGTTCATCGCGGCGTTGGCTTCGGCCGCGGGGAAGGCGCGGTACTGCAGATGCGGCAGCGCGCCTGCCGCCGAGCGCCCGCCGAAGGGCGGAAACTTCGCCGCCGCGACGACCTCGCGCGCCTCCGCCGCCGAGCGGATGTGCGGCGCGATCACGCCCAGCGCGCCGCCGTCGAGCGCGCGCGAGACGTGCTCGGGCCGCGTGCTCGGCACGCGCACGAAGGGCGCGATGCCGGCTTCGAGCGCCGCGATGCAGATCTGGCTGGTGGATTCCATCGACAAGCTGCTGTGCTCGACGTCGACGTAGAGCGTGTCGAAGCCGGCCGTCCTGGCGATGCGCGCGATCTCGATTCCCCGCACCAGGCGCACGGTCATGGACGCGACGACTTCGTCCCGTGCGAGCTTCTCCTTGACGTTGTTGCGCACGATGTCGCGCGGCGTTACCGACATTTCGCTCCTCCTGTTGCCGGCATCATACCCGGCAGCCCTCCGACGGCGTTAGACTTTTTGCCCTCCCGGCGATCGGTGCGCGGTTCAAGGGGTTGCGCTAGACTTCCGCAGCAACAGCAGCAGCACTGCACCGTGTGCCACAACCCGGACTTCTCGGGCCGCGAGCAGATGCCGCGGCTCGCCAACCAGCGCGAGGACTATCTGCTCAAGGCGATGCGCGACTACAAGAGCGGTGCGCGCATCGGCTACGGCGGAGCGTCGATGTCGGAGGAGCTCTCGGGCCTGGACGACGCCGATCTCGCGGCGCTCGCGCACTTCCTGGCGCATCTGCCCGCGCCGGCGAGCGGACCTTCTGCAAGATGATCCGGCAGCGGATCACGCGCTCGATGCTGTCGGCGATCATCGCCGGCGCGGCGGTGATGAAATAGGCACGGAAGCCGGGCGGCGCAGCGCGGCGAAGGATTGACGCCGGGCGGGTTGGCGCCGGGTTGATCGAGTAACATGGCGCGATCACCACGGTACGATCGAACAACCCGACAGGAATGCGCGTGATTCGCCTTCAGATTTCCGCCGGAGAAGCATGAAGTCTTGCTTGCGTATCTTCGCCGTCGCGCTGCTGTTATGGGGGCCGCACGCGCGGGCGCAGTGGGCCGATCCTTCGCGTCACTGGCGGACGCTGGAGACCGCCCATTTTTCGCTGCATTTTGCCGAGGAAACCCGCTCGCGGGCCCGAGTCGTGGCCGAAGTCGCCGAGACGGTCTATCCGCGGATCACCGGCTGGTTGAACTGGAAGCCCGAATCGCGAACGCACCTCGTGCTGCTCGACTCGGCCGACTTTGCCAACGGCTTCGCCACGCCGCTGCCGTTCGACAATTTCGCCATCTTCCTGTCGCCGCCCGACGAGGGCGAGCTGCTGCAGAACCGCGCCTGGCTGGAACTGGTGCTGACGCACGAATTCACCCACGTCGTTCACCTGGACAAGGCCAGCCGCGCACCGCTCGTGTTGCGCCGCATATTCGGCCGGTTTCCCTGGTTGTTTCCGAACGTATGGGAGCCCGGCTGGCTGGTCGAAGGCCTGGCGGTGTACTCGGAATCGGATGCGGGCAAGCGCTATGGACGCCTGGGACAGAGTCAATTCGAGGGAATGATGCGCGCGGAAAATGCCCGGGGATTGCTGTCGTTGCGCGAATTGAACGCCGACGGACGCGGCTTCCCGCTCAATCGGGACTACCTTTACGGCAGCTACTTTTTCGCCTTTCTTGCCGAGCGCTACGGGCCGCAGTCGATCCTGGACTACGTCGAGAATTACAGCGACAACGTGTTGCCGTTCCGGATTCACAGCAATCCGGTGGCCGTCACCGGCAAGCCGATGGATGCGCTCTGGCTCGAGTATCAGGACTGGCTGCGCGCGCGCTTTGCCGCCGTGCCTGAGGATCCCGGCGTGCGGCCGGATGCGGGCGGGGAGATCATCGCCCGGGCATGGTCGCTGACCACTCCGGTGCTCACGCGCGAGGGCGAGCGCTGGTACGTGCGGGCGGACGGATACACGCGGCCGAAACTCGTGCGGCAGGCGAGGGGCGGGAGTGTCGAGGCCGTTCGCGAGGTCGAGTCCGGCGCCCGGCTTGCCGCTTCGCCGGGCGGCGGCATGCTGGTGGCCCAGCCCGAGATCTGCAAGAACTACAACTACTTCTACGACCTGTATCGGAGAGCCGCCGGCGGCGACTGGAACCGGCTGACGCGTTGCGGGCGGTTCCGCTTTGCCGCGCCGCTCGCTGACGGGCGCATCGTGGCGTTGCGCGTCGCATCCGGCGAGGGCGAGGTCGTCGTCCTGGACAAGCAGGGCGCCGTGGAGAGCACGCTCTATCGGACCGCGCCGGGGGAAATGCTGACGGGGCTCGCCGCCCGGGACCGGACTGTCGTCCTGACCGGCTTGCGCGACGGTCGCTGGTCGCTGGTCGAAATCGCCGACGGCAAGACTTCCGTGCTGCTGGCCGATGAAGCGGTCAAGCATTCCCCCAGGTTCGGCGATTCCCCGGACGAGATCTACTTTGTGGCCGACTACGGCAAGGTATACAACGTCTGGTCCTGGCGGCGCGACCGGCGGCAGTTGTCGCGCTGGACGCAGGCGTTGAACGGCGTTCGCGAAATCAGCGCGCCGGTCGCCGGTGAAATGCTGCTGACGACCATCGAGGCCGACGGCGACGTGCTGCGTCTGCATCGCATCGGGGATTCGCCGCTGGAGCGCCGCGACGCGGCCGCTCCTGCGGGCGCGCTCGCGGGCGGCGAATCGTCATCCGCGGCGGCGGATGACCGGCCTCCCGGCCCCGACCGGCCTTATTCGCCCTGGTCTTCCCTGATGCCGCGGTCGTGGTTCCCGATGTTCAATCTCGCCGAGGGGGCCGTTGCGCTCGGCGTGCAGACCTTCGGGCAGGATGCGCTGGGCCTGCACAATTACACCCTGGCGCCCATGTATGAATTTACCCAGAAGGAGGCGCTGGGGAGCGCCGCCTACGATTACGACGGCCGGCATGGCGTGCTTCTCGACCGGCAGATGACGGTCAAGGCCAGCACCCAGACCGGCAGCGGTCAGAACGGCAAACTGGAAATCACGGACTACACCATCAAGGAATCGGCGCAGTGGGTCTCGACCTGGCGCAGCGTTTCCCTGAACGCCCGCTACTACTGGGGGCTGGGCGGGGCCCTGGATCAGGAGAGTTTTCACCAAGTCGGCATCGGTACCCTGTCGGCGCACGACGAACGCGTGCTGGCGCTGGTCGCCGGAGTGGATACGCGTCGCTGGCAGTGGCTGTCCGAAGGGCCGAGCCAGGGGCAGCAGTTGCGGCTGTTTGCCGAAACTTCAAACGGCCTCCACGGCGCTTACTCGGGCGATGTCTACCGCTCGGACTGGCGCGCCCACCTTCCGCTCGGCAAGACGGTCGTTTCCCTGCGATGGAACGAGGTCTATGCGCAGCCCGAGGCCGAGGCGGTGCAGCTGGGCGGCACGGCGTCCGAGGAAACTTACGCGCTTCCCGTGCTCAATCAGCGGGAGTTTCCGCTGCGCGGCTACACCAGCGGCGAGTCGGTCCTCACGGGGCATCGCGCGCGCCTCGGGACGATCGAGTGGCGAATTCCGCTTGCCGATGTCGATCGGCATTTCATGGTCCCGCCGGCGGGACTGAACCGGGTATCGATGAACGTGTTCGTCGATTCCGGCTCCGCCTGGGAGAATGGAGCGCCGCAGCACTATTATCGTGGCGTCGGATTCGAACTGTTGTCGGAACTGCGCCTGGGTTACCTGCTCGGGCTCCAGGTGCGGGCGGGCGTGGCAAAAGGCCTCGACGGACCCGGCAAGACGATAGGCTACCTGCGCGTCGGGCGGTCGTTCTGAGGGCTCCGCTACAATCAGGAAACAGGAACGGCGCGGAATGTCGGGTCCGCGCCGGTCTGCGGGTGAAATCCGTTGAATTTCGACTGGAGTCGGCAATGCTTAGACAACGCGGCGAAAAACTTGACGACGGGCGCTGGCGCGCCGGGCCCGCGGAACGCAACAAGGACCCGATCCTCGATATTCTGCGGCGCTTTCTTCCGCAGGAGGGGTTGGTGCTGGAAATCGCGAGCGGCACCGGCCAGCACGTGGTGCATTTCGCCAAGGCGCTGCCTGCGCTGACGTGGCAGCCGAGCGAGGCCGACGCCGAATTGCGCGCGTCGGTGGCGCTCTGGACAAGGGACGAAAAGCTCGCCAACGTCAACGCTCCGCTGGAACTCGACGTATGCAAGTTTCCCTGGCCGGCGGTTCGCGCGGACGCCATCGTCTGCATCAACATGATCCACGTTGCGCCGCGGCGGGCGACCCGGGCGCTTTTTCACGGGGCAGCGAAGGTCCTCTCCGCCGACGGCATCGTGTTCCTGTATGGGCCTTATCGCCGTTTCGGCCGGCACACCGCCCTGAGCAACGAGACGTTCCACGCGCAGTTGCGCGCTCAAAACCCGGAGTGGGGCCTGCGGAACATGGAGGACGTCCAGCGGATCGCCGGCGAAGAGGGCTTCGATCTCGTGGCAACGATCGAAATGCCGGCGAACAATTTCAGTCTCGTGTTGCGGAAATCGGCCGCCGATCCCGGGTAGGAAATGGTTCGTCCGGTCAGCGCCTGAGCGGCCGGAAAATCAGGAAGTACTGGTCCGGCAGGAAGGCGTGTTCCCGGGCGAGCGCATAACCGGCGCTTTGCATCTCGGCCTTCACGCGGGCGGGCGCTATGCGCTCGCCGGGCGGCGGGCCCATGGACGAGCTTTGATTGAAGTCGATGATGGCGATGCGGCCGCCGGGTTTCAGCGATGCCTGGAGTCTGCGGAAATATTTTTCGCGATCGGCGATGTGGTGGAAAACATCGACCATCAGGATCAAATCCACTTTGACGGGAAGACGCGGATCGTCCGGCTTCCCGGCCACTGAGGTCACGTTGGCGAGGCCTTCGCGCTCGGCGCGCCCGGCGAGGTATTTCACCATGTCCGGTTCGATGTCCACGCCGTACACGCGCCCCTCGGGAACGAAGTGGGCGAGCCGCGCGGAAAAGTAGCCGGTGCCCGAGCCGATGTCCGCCACCACGGAATCGGGCGCCAGCGCCAGGGCCTCGATCACTTCATGCGGCTTTTGCCACGCGTCGCGCGCCGGATCGTCGAAGACCCTCGCCCAATGTTCTGCGCCGCCGAAACTGTGCTGATGCGTGCCGGGCGACTGCGCCGGCGACGGTTGCGCGAAGATGGCGGCGCCGATGAGCGCGCCCGCGAGTCCGGCGAACAATAAGGTGCGATTCATGGTCTTTTTCCCTGGGCGGCGGTTGCGAAGGAGGGCGATCGGTCAACGGAGAAACGGAGAGCGACGGTGGGGCCGAGTTTATAGCATCATGGAGACCGGTTCAGCCCCATTTGTTCTTCACGGCCGCCGGGCATGGTTTAATGGCGGTTCCCGGGACAAGGCGCCATGCACCTGCTGCAGATAATCCTGTTCCTGTTGCTGTGCGCGGTCGCGCTGGGCTGGATCGCGCGGCGCTTCAATTTTCCCTATCCCGTCGCGCTGGTCGTCGGCGGCGCCGCGCTCGGTTTCGTACCGAAGTTGCCGCAGTTTCCGTTCGATCCGGAATTCATCCTGATCCTGGTCCTGCCGCCCGTCCTTTATCAGGCGGCGCTGCTCACGTCGTGGCGCGATTTCAAGGCGAACGTCCGCCCCATCGGCCTGCTTGCGGTCGGCCTGGTCGTCGCGACCACGCTCGCGGTCGGCACGGCGCTCAAGCTCCTGCTGCCGGAGGTTCCCTGGGCGGCTGCCTTCGTGCTCGGCGCCATCGTTTCGCCTCCCGACGCCGTGGCGGCGACGGCGATCCTGTCGCGGCTCAACATTCCGCGCCGCATGGTAACGGTGCTCGAGGGCGAGAGCCTGGTCAACGATGCTTCCGGACTGGTGCTCTACAAGTTTGCCGTGGCCGCGGTGCTGACCGGGACGTTCTCGCTGTTCGAAGCGGGCGCCCAGTTCGTCGGCGTGTCGCTCGGCGGCATCGCCATCGGCATCCTGATGGGGCGGCTGTCGGTCGCCATCCACCGCCATCTCGGCGACGCTTTCATCGAGGTGCTGGCGTCGCTCTCCGTGCCGTATATCGCCTATGTCCTCGCCGAGTCCTTCCACGCATCGGGCGTGCTTGCCGTGGTCGCGGCGGGGCTCGTCCGCGGACGCTATTCCCCGGAAGTCGTTTCGGCCGAAATGCGCATCATGGCGCGCTCGATGTGGAACATGCTCGTGTTCCTGCTGAACAGCCTGATTTTCATGCTGATAGGCATGCAGCTCTCAGGCGTCATCGGCAGGCTTTCCGGATACTCGGCGGCGGAACTCGTGACCTGCGGGACGCTCATCAGCGCGGTGGCGATCGCCGTCCGGTTTGCATGGATCTACCCGGCGACGTATCTGCCGCACTTGCTGAATGCCCCGTCGAGCGGGCGCGTGCCGCCCCCGGGAGAGCCCTTCATCATGAGCTGGTGCGGCATGCGCGGGATCGTTTCCCTCGCGGCCGCGCTCGCGTTGCCCATCGCGATCGCGAACGAAGGCCCGTTCCCGTACCGCGACCTCATCATTTTTCTCACTTTCGTGGTGATCGCGGTGACGCTCGTCGTGCAGGGATTGACGCTGCCCCCGCTGATCCGCAGGCTGCGGGTCGGCAGGGACTGGAGCGGGCAGGAGGAGCAGCAGCGCGCCAGCCTCGCCCTGGGCAAGGCGGCGATCGCCGCCATCGACGGATTGGCGGCAAGGGAGGGCATCCCGGACGAACTGGCCGAACGCATCCGCGCCGAATTCGCCGAGCAAATCACGCTCGCGGTGCCGACCGGCGTGATCCTCAGCCGCGGCACCGATCATGCCAGGCGGCTGAGGCAGGCGGCGATCATGGCGGAGCGGCAGGAATTGATCCGCATCTGGCGGGAAAACCAGATCAGCGACGGCGTGCTGCATCAGCTCGAAGAAGACCTCGACTACCAGGAGTCGCGCGTCTAGCGCGCGCGGCGGTCGGCCGCAATCATGTCGCTCGCTTTTTCGGCGATCGAAGCGCGTCGCAACCGGCGCGGGAACACCAGTACTCCCACGCCCGGTCGAGCGCGAGCGGACTGAACTGCAGCTCGGTGCATTTCTCGATTTCCGCGGGAGAGAGAAACTTCGGCTCGCCGAGCTGCATCGCCTGGAACTGCAGCCTGGCGTTGGCTTTCAGGTAAATGGCGGTCATCACCGCCTCGCGCAGGGTCCTGCCGGCGACGGCGCAGCCGTGGCCGCGCATCAGCGCGACACTGCCCTTGTCGAGACAGCGCGCCAGGTCGCGGCCCTGTGCCATGGTGCTCACCAGCAGATTGGTGTCGCCGAACCTGTCGCGGATGTCCCATGTCGGGACGGCGGCGCCGATCGAGGCGCACACGTGCATGATCGGGCGGAGCTTCGATCCGGTGACGCCGAAGGGGATCAGTTCCTGGGCGTGGTTGTGGACGACGGCGTGCACGTCGGGGCGGCGCTCGTAGAGCGCGCCGTGGATCATGCGCTCGCCGTAGGGCCTGCGGCCGCGTCCGTCGATGGCCTCCCCGTCGAGGGTGAATTCCATGATGTCGCCGTCCGTAATGAGCTCGGGGCTGCGGGAACGGGCGAGGAAATAGCGGTCGGCGTCGTGAGGATGGCGCACGCTCACGTGGCCGAAGGCGTCAACCACTTCCTCATGCGCCAGAATCCGGTTGGCAAAGACGAGTTCGCGGACGAGCGATTGGATTTCCTGTTTCGGCTCCATCTTTTGTTGTCTCCGTTGTGTGACGACGATTGAGCGGGATTTTCGATTAACCGCATGCACCTTGTCTACACTTTTGGCGTAACCTTCGATGAGGCGGGTCGCCGATGGTTCACTGCGGGCGGCCGTGGATCGTTGTTCGGGGGGAACTGTCGCCGCGCGCGGCGATTCCCGTGACGAGCTGCTTCAACACCGTGAATATTGCGATACTGGACGATTACCAGAACGTAGTGCCGACTCTGGCGAGTTTTGCCAAGCTCGCCGGTCACTCGGTAAAGGTCTGGAATGACCACACCAGGCAGGTGGACGCGCTCGCCGAGCGGCTCAGGGACACGGAAGCTCTGGTCCTGATCCGCGAGCGCACGCCGATTCCTGCGGCGCTGCTCGAGAGACTGCCGAAGTTGAGGATCATCAGCCAGAATGGCCCGTGCCCGCATATCGATATCGGCGCCTGCACTCTCCGCGGCGTCATCGTTTCCTCGGGACAGTATGCGCGCCCGTCCTACGCGACGGCGGAGCTCACCTGGGGACTGATGATCAGCGCGCTTCGCCGGATCCCGCAGGAAGTCGCGGCATTGAAAAGCGGCCGCTGGCAGTCGAGCATGGGAATCGCGCTGCACGGACACACGTTGGGCGTCTACGGTTATGGCCGCATCGGCGCCGTGGTCGCAGGATATGGCCGCGCTTTCGGCATGAAAGTCCTGGTGTGGGGACGCGAGACAACGCTCGCCAAGGCGCGTGCCGACAATGTCGCCATTGCAGCGAGCAGGCAGGCGCTCTTCGAGCAAGCGGACGTCCTGACGCTGCACATGCGCTTGACCGACGCCACCCGCGGCATCGTGACGGCCGACGACCTTGCGCGCATGAAGCCGGCCGCGCTCTTCGTCAACACCAGCCGCGCGGCGCTGGTCGAGCCGGGCGCGCTCGAATCCGCATTGCGCAGCGGCAGGCCCGGCCTGGCGGCCGTGGACGTGTATGAGGAAGAGCCGGTGCTCGGGGCCCGGCACCCGCTGTTGCAGCTCGACAACGTGGTGTGCACGCCGCATCTCGGGTATGTGGAGCGTGAATCCTATGAATTCGGATTCGGGAACGCGTTCGACCAGGTTCTGGCTTACCTCGCCGGGAAGCCGGTCAACGTGGTCAATCCGGAGGCGCTGGGAAAAAAATGAGTCCGGCCGGCATCGAGCTCGTGGCCGGCGTCACCTGCCCGGGGAGCGGGCCGCGTCGTCGAACAGTTCGTCCACTTCGAACCGCCGTGGAATGAGCCGCTGCCGGTAGACGCAGTCGATCGCCACTTCGAGGTTGCGTCGGTTCGCCTCGATGCCGAAGGGGTTGAGGTCGAGCATGCCGTCCGCCGGCGGTTTCGCCGCCTGCTTGCTGGCAAGGAGCATGCGATAGAACTCCTGCACCGCGCGCGGGTCGGAGCGCGACAGGGATTGCTTCACCACGACCATGTGATTGACTTGCAGCGCGCCGTTCTTTTTGTGCCAGGCTGCCGCGGCCGCAGCGGGATCGGGGATGAGCGGCCGTATGCGCGGATCCGGCGCCATGCCGTCGCCGACGATCGCCGCATCGATCTCGCCGGCAAGCAGCATGTCGAGGATCTTCCTGCCTTCAGGCGCCCTTTCGACGTTCGGCGGATCGCGGAACTCGGCGACATGCGCGTCCTCGAAGGTCACCCACTTCACGCGATCGAGATCCAGTCCGTAGTCGTCGGCGAGAATGCCGCGGATCCAGGCGCCCGTGGTGACGGAATAGGAGCGCACGCCGACGCGGCGGCCGGCGAGATCGCCCGGCGCGAGGGGTCCGCGCTCGATGTTGTACAGGATCAGCGGATGCTGAAAGCGCGCCATCAGCACCGCGGGCAGGAGCGACAGAGGCTTGCCGTGGGCCCTGGCGATCAGGAAAGTCACGATCGCCAGTTCCGCGACATCGAACTCGAGCTCACGCACCACGCGCTTGAACGCCGAGCTCGGCACTTTCACGTCGGCGAAGTCGAGACTGACGTACTCGGACCGGATCTCGCCCGTCTTCAGCGCCCGGGTGACGGGGTAGTCCCCGAGAAGCGTTTTCAGTCTGACCGTTCCGGCGCCGCTCATTTCTCACTCACCTCGCTTCATTGCCGCGCGGATCGCGTCGATCAACTCGGCGCGGTCTTCGGTCGTCCTGCCGCCCAGGCGCTGCTTGACCTCGAGATCGGCGAGCCAATGCTGGCGCGCCGCGGTCGCCGCGGCCATCAGCGGATCGATGCCGATGCCCTGCAGCGTCGCCGCGACCTCGCGCATCTCCGCGGCGCGCCGCCGGCCATGGCTGACGACGCGCTCGATCATGTAGCCCGACAGGCGGTTCCAGTCGATGGACGGAAAGGTCTCCTTCAGGGACGCGAGCACCCGGTCCTCGACGCGGTATTCGCTCGCCGCCAGCATGCACTCGAGCATCAGTGCCTCGAGGCCCTTGATCATGATCGAGCGGAACATCTTGATCGCCGACGCCTGCCCGACCTCGTCGGAGACGAATTCCGCCTTCATGCCGAGCGCGCGCGCTCGCGGCAGGAAGTCGCGCGCGCCCGGACCGCCTATCAGGAGCGGCACTTTGTGCCGGTAAGGCGCGACCGGCGCCATCACCGCCACATCCACGTAGGACGCGCCGCTCAACGCAACGCGCGCCGCGGTCTCCAGCTTTCTCTGCGGCGATACCGAATCGATGTCGAGAAACAGCTGTCCCTTCTTGAGGCCCGCAATGCAGGACTGCGCGGCATCGAGGCTGGAACTCGCCGTCACCGCGAGGAACACGAGGTCGGCGTCGCGCACCGCGTCGACGTGGCTCGCCGCGGCCGCGACGCCGAGCGCCTCGGCGCTCGCCTTCAGCCTGCCCGCGTTCGCGGGGTCGTCGAACAGGATGTCGTAGGCGCGGATATCCGCGGCGCCTTCAGCGCGCAAACCGCTGCTGATCGTCTGCCCGGCCTCGCCAAATCCGATGAATGCAATCCTTTCCGCCACTTCAGCCTCTCTCTCTGCAGGTCACGCGACTCCCAGCCTCTCCAGACGGGCAAGCATCTTGGCATCGGCGGATACTGCAAGTATATTGAAACCCCCGCGCCCCGTCGCGCAGATCGAGTGTGTCGGCCCGGAGGATTCAGTCAAGAACAAGCGCGCGCACCCAACATCAGCCGCGCGCGGGGAGGCATGGTGAATGTTTCGGAAGTGATGGTGCAATACCTCGCGGCCGCCGGCATCGGCCACATCTTCGGCTATCCCGGCGACCCGAACGTCGAATTCATGGAGGCGGCGCGCCGCTCGGGCATGCAGTTCGTGCTGGCGCGGCGCGAGGGCACCGCCGGCCTGATGGCGGAGGCGTACGGTTTTCTCACCGGGCGCCCGGGGGTGTGCATGTCCACCCTCGGCCCGGGTTCGTCGAACCTCGTCAACGCGGTCGCGAACGCGTGGCTCGACCGCGTGCCGATGATCGCCATCTCCGGCCAGATCGAGCGCAAGCGCGAGCAGACTTTCACCCACCAGGTCCTCGACCACAACCGGCTCTTCGCGCCGGTGAGCAAGTGGGCCACCCACGTGGCGCCCGATACGGTGGGCATCGTGATGCGCAAGGCGCTGCGCACCGCCATGGCCGAGCGTCCCGGTCCGGTGCATATCACCACGCACGCCGACGTGGTCGGCGCCGAGGCGCTGGATGGCGCGGTGGTGCTGCCGCCGCTCAAGCCCTTGCCTTCGCCGCTGCAGGTGATCGCGGTCGAACACGCGGCGGCGGACGTCCCGCGGCGGGTGCGTGCCGCCCGGCGGCCCGCGATACTCGCCGGCATCTCTTCGCAACGCTCGGGGGCACATGGCGCGCTGGCCCGGATGGCCGAAACCCTGGGAATCCCGGTGGTCGTGTCGCCGATGTCGAAGGGCGTGCTTGCCGAAGACCACCCGTACTACGCCGGCACGCTCGACATGGCGTGCAACGCGCTCGTATGGAATTTTCTCAAGGGCTGCGATCTGCTGCTCGCAGTCGGCTTCGACGCGGTGGAGTTGATCAAGCCCTGGCAGCTTGCCGTGCCGACCGTGCACATCGACTCCACGCCGAATACCGACCAGATCTATCCCGCCGACGCCGAGCTGGTGGGCGACGTCCCCGCGATCCTGGAGGCCATCACCGCCGCATGGAGGGGCGAGCTGAAATGGGAGCGGTCCGAGGTCAGCCGCCAGCGCGAGGCGTTGCGCGCCGGGTATTACGCCGGCCGGGTCAAGGACAAGCTCAATCCGACGGATGTTGTCGACCTGGTGCGCGAAGCGATGCCGCGCGACGCGATCGCCACCACCGACGTCGGCTCGCACAAGCTGCTCGTCGGCCAGGGCTGGACGACTTACGCGCCGCGTTCCATGCTGATGACGAACGGCCTGTCCTCGATGGGCTATTCGCTGCCCGCGGCGATTGCGGCAAAGCTGCTCCACCCCGGGCGGCCGGTGGTGTGCTTCGTCGGCGACGGCGGGCTGGCGATGGTGCAGGGCGAGCTGCGCCTGGCCTCGAGCCTCGGGCTCGATCCGCTGGTGGTCGTGTTCTGCGACAACAGTCTCAACCGCATCGAGATCAAGCAGGCGAACCGCAAGTATCCGAGCTGGGGCACGCTCATCGAAGCGACCGATCTTGTCCAGCTCGCGCGCTCGATGGAATGCGAGGGGGTGATGGTGGAGAGTGCCGCCGCGCTGTCGCGCACGCTCGCCGCTGCCCGGCCGAAGGACCGGCCGCTGGTGATCGGTGCGCGCATCGATCCGTCGCAGTACACGGCGCAATTCTGAGGAACGAAAGCCAGTGACCATCGTGGAACGATACGCCGGGTTCGCGCAGAGTTTTCGGGCGCAGCCGCTTGCACCGCTGGTGCTGCACCACGCGAAACGCGCGGTGATCGACTGGTACGCCGCGCTGCTTCCCGGCGCCGCGGTTCCTCCGGCGACGCTGCTGGAGCGCGCTCTTGCCGAGGAGCTGGACCGCGACCGGGACGGAAATGCGGCCCACCTCAAAGGGCAGGGAGCGCGTCTCGGGGAAGGAGCGCGTCTCGGGGAAGGAGCGCGTCTCGCGCTCGGCCGGCGCGCGAGCGTGCGCGCCGCGGCGCTCATCAACGGCGCGGCGGCGCATACCGTCGAGGTGGACGACATTTTTCGCGACGGCATCTATCATCCCGGTGCGCCCACCATCGCCGCCGCGCTCGCCCTCGCTCAAGCCCGGGGCGCATCGGGCGAAGCGTTTCTGCGCGCCGTGATCGCCGGCTACGAGATCTCGACGCGCATCGGCGCGGCGATGGGCCGCGCGCATTACAAGTACTGGCACAACACCGGCACCATCGGCTGCTTCGGCGCGTGCGCCGCCGCGGCCGAACTGCTCGACCTCGACGCCAAACGTTTCGCGCACGCGCTTGCCACGGTCGCCACCTTTTCCGCCGGGCTGCAACAGGCGTTCCGCATGGACTCGATGTCGAAACCGCTGCATGCCGGTCGCGCCGCGGAAGCGGGCGTCACGGCGGCGCTCGCCGCCTGCGAAGGCGTGACCGGATCGCTCGACGTGCTGGAAGGCGAGTCGGGCTACGGGCGAGCGATGGGTTACGGAGATGCCGGCAACGGCCCGGACTGGGAGCGTGGGTTGGAGACGCTCGGCCGCGACTTCCACATCACGCGCATGACGGTCAAGAACCACGCCTGCTGCGGCCATACTTTCGCCGCGATTGACGGTGCGCTCGCGTTGCAGGCGAAGATGCGCGTCGCCGCGCGCGATATCGCGCGGGTGCGCATCGGCACCTACAAGGCGGCGCTCGAGGTCGCCCGCTACGAGGCTCCGCGCACCGCGGCGGAGGCGCGCTTCTCGCTCAAGTACGTGGTGGCGTCGGCGCTCGCGCACGGCAGCGTGCGGCTCGCCGCCTTCGAGCCGGCGCGGCTCGAGGACACCGTCACGCGCGAGCTGATGCGGCGCATCGATGTGTCGATCGATCCGGAACTCGACGCCGCCTTTCCCGCGCAACGCGCAGCGCGCGTCGCGATCGAGTCGCGCGACGGGCATCGCGGCGAGCGTCTCCAGCCGACGCGCAAGGGCGATCCCGACGCGCCGCTCTCGGACGCCGAGCTCGAGCACAAATACATGGAGCTCGCTTCCCCGGTGCTCGGAGAAGCGCGCGCGCGCAAGCTGCTCGCGCGGCTGTGGCGCCTGGAGAGCGAAACGCGACTCGAGTTCTCCGCGTGACGCTGGCGCAGGCCCTGTTCGCTCCCCGCGCCATCGCGCTCGTCGGTGCATCCGGCGATGCGGCGAAGCACACGGCCCGCCCGCTGCGCTTCCTGCGCAAGCACGGCTACACCGGGCGGATCATCCCGATCAATGCTTCGCGCAGCGAAGTGCTCGGCGAGCGCGCCTGGCCGAGCCTGACCGAAGCGCCCGGTGAAATCGATCATGCCTTCGTCATGACGCCCGGCGAGTCGGTCGAGCGCGTGCTGGAGGAGTGCGGCGCGCGCGGTGTCCCGGTCGTCACGGTCTTGAGCGACGGCTTCGCCGACGCCGGCGCCGAAGGCGCGGTACGGCAGGAGCGGCTCGCGGCACGCGCTCGCGCGCTCGGGGTGCGGCTGCTCGGCCCGAACAGCATGGGGCTGGTCGACATTCCGGGCCACGTCGCGCTCAGCGCGAACGCGGTGCTCGAGATGGACCGGCTTCCCGCGGGGACCACGAGCTTCGTGTCGCAGAGCGGCACCATGCTCGGCACCGTGCTCTCGCGCGGCGCGGCGCGAGGTCTAGGCTTTGCCAAACTGGTCTCGGTCGGCAATGAGGCCGACCTCGGCGTGGCCGAGTTCGTCGAGCTGCTTGCCGAGGACGCCGCTACGCGGGTGATCCTGTTGTTTCTCGAGACGGTGCGCGACAGCGCGCGCCTCGCCGCCGCGGCGCGCAAGGCCCTCGCCGCGGGAAAACCGGTGGTGGCGTACAAGCTCGGCCGCTCGCGCCTCGGCGAAGCGCTGGCGCGTTCGCACACCGGGGCGCTCGCCGGCGCCGACGCGGCGCTGGACGCCTATTTCCGCGATTGCGGCATCGTCAGGGTGGATTTGCTCGAGACGCTGTTCGAGATCGCGCCGCTCCTCGCCGGCCGCGCGCCGCCGGAGCTTGCGCACGCTCCGCGCATTGCGGTGGTGACGACGACCGGCGGCGGCGCGGCGAGCGTGGTCGACCGCATGGGCATGCTGGGGCTCGAAGCGCCGGTGCTGGACGCATCCTTGCGCGCGCGGCTTGCCGCGCTCGGCGTGCGCGACCTCGACTCGCCGATCATCGACCTGACCATGGCGGCAACGGGTGAGCGCTACGCGGCCGTGCTCGATGCGCTGCTCGACTCGCCGGACTGCGACGCCGTGCTCGCGGTCGTCGGCTCATCCGCTCAGTTTCATCCGCAGCTCGCGGTCGAGCCGATTGTGCGATCGAAGCGGAGCGCAAAGCCGCTGGCGGCTTTCTTCACGCCGCACGCCGAGCGCTCGCTCGCGCTGCTGGCCGAGCGCGGCATCGCCGCGTTCCGCACCCCCGAGTCCTGCGCCGACGCGCTCGCCGCTTTTTTCGCCTGGCGCGCGCCGCGCCGTCTGGCGGATGAGATCGCGGCAGATCGGATCACCGACGCCTCGCGCCCCGGGTGGCCCGGCGGGCTGCCGCGCGGGGGCAGGCTCGACGAGGCGCAGGCACTCGCGCTGTTTTCGGCGCTCGGCGTGCCGTCGGTCGAGTCGGCGATCGCCCGTGCGCCGCGCTGGGAGCACGGGCTTGCCTACCCGGTCGCGGCGAAGGTTCTCTCGAGCGATATCGCGCACAAGACCGAGGCGGGCGGGGTCGCCCTCGGCATCCCGGGCCGCAGCCAATACGACGAGCGGGTGCGCGCCTTGCTCGCCGCCGTCGGCGCGGCGCAACCTGCCGCGCGCATCGCGGGGATCCTCGTGCAGCGAATGGAGGCCGGGCTTGCCGAGGTCATCGTCGGCTACCGCCACGACGCTCTGGTCGGGCCGCTGGTGCTGGTCGGTGCGGGAGGGACGCTCGCCGAGATCTACGCGGACTACGCGCTGCGCCTCGCGCCGGTGAGCGAGGAGGAGGCGGCGGCGATGATCGAGGAAGTGAAGGGGCTTGCGACGCTGCGCGGCTACCGCAGCCTGCCGCGCGGCGACACTGGTGCCCTGGCAAAGGCCGTGGCGGCTTTGTCGCGGCTCGCGCTCGTCACGGGTCAGCCGGTCGCCGAAGCCGAGATCAATCCGCTGATCGTGAAGCGGATCGGGGTGGTCGCCGTCGACGGCTTCGTGGTGATGAAGGAGCAGGCATGAACGCAGTTCATGTCATTCCCGCGGCCTTTAGCACCCGCGGAAGCGGGTGGGGAATCCAGCGGCTTTGACGACGCTGGACCCCCGCTTTCGCGGGGGTGACGGAATTCAAAGAGGAATCACAATGGACTTTCACTTCACGCCCGAGCAGGAGCAGTTCCGCGACTCGGTGCGCCGCTTTGCCGAGAAACATCTCGCGCAGGGCGCGCGCGAGCGCGCGCACTCTTCCGAGTACCCCTGGGACGTCGCCAGGCTCATGGCCGCTCAAGGGCTGCTCGGCATCACCATCGCCGAAGCCGACGGCGGCCAGGGCGGGACGCTGATCGACGCGGTGATCGCGATCGAGACTGTCGCCTCGGTCTGCCCGAGAAGCGCCGATGTCGTTCAGGTCGGCAACTTCGGCCCGATCCGCGTTCTCGCCGAGTACGGAACGCCGCATCACAAGCAGCGCTACCTCGGGCGGCTGCTCGCGGGCGAATCGGTCATCTCGGTCGGCATGACCGAGCCCGAGGCAGGATCGGCCGTGACCGACCTCAGGACCGCCGCGACCGCGGAGGGCGACGGCTATCGCGTCAACGGCTCGAAGATATTCACCACGCACTCCACGCATGCCGACGTGATCCTCACCTACGTGCGCTTCGGCCCGGGCGTGGGCGGCATCGGCTCGGTGCTGATCGACCTGAAGGCGCCGGGGGTGCGCTTCGGCCAGCGCTCGAAGTTCATGTCCGACGAGGAGTGGGCGCAAATCTACTTCGACAATGTCTTCGTTCCCGCCGACAGGGTGGTGCTCAGGGAAGGCGGGTTCAAGAAGCAGATCGCCGGATTCAACGTCGAGCGCATCGGCAATGCCGCGCGCTCGCTCGCGCTCGGCCGCTACGCTTACGAGGCGGCGCGCCGATGGGCGATGCAGAGAAAGCAGTTCGGGCGTCTGCTGTGCGAATTCCAGGGCCTGCAATGGAAATTCGCCGATATGAAAATGAAGCTCGACGCCGGGCAGCTGCTGCTGTATCGCGCTGCGGCCGGCGCCGACCGCGGTTTTCCGTCGGCGGAGGAGACGGCGATCGCCAAGGCGTTCTGCAACCAGGCCGGGTTCGAGGTGGCGAACGAAGCGCTGCAGGTGATGGGCGGCCTCGGCTATACCAAGGAAGAGCTGGTCGAGTACTGCATGCGCCGCTGCCGCGGCTGGATGATCGCCGGCGGCTCGATCGAGATCCTCAAGAACCGCATTGCCGAAGCCGTGTTCGAGCGCAGCTTCTCGCAGCGGCCGGGAAAGGACTGACAGGGTTGGTTTGTCGTTCCGGACACCCGCAGCGTGAGCCGGAATCCAGCGTCGTTCATAGCGCAAAGCCCCTGGATTCCGGCTTGGCCGTTCCTCGAAACTCGCTTTCGCTCGTTTTCGCGGGAATGACGATACGAGTCACTCGGCGCGCGCGCCGGACACCTTCACCACCTCGGCCCAGCGCGCCACTTCGGCGTGCAGCTGCCGGTCGAACTCCTCGGGCGTGTTGCCGACCGGCTCGGCGCCCTGCTCGAAGAGCCGTTTGCGGGTGTCGGGCGAGTGGGCTGCCTTCGCCACCGCCGCGGCGAGCGCCCGGACGATTTCGCGCGGCGTCGCGGCCGGCGCCAGCAGGCCGTACCACAACGGCACCTCGACGCCTTCGACGCCTGCCTCCTTCATCGTCGGCACCTCGGGCATCAGCTCCGAGCGCCTGGCGCCGGCGACGGCGAGCGCGCGCAGGCGCCCCGTCTTCACGAACTGGCCGATCGCGACGGGGTTGACGAAGCTCAACTGGACTTCCCCGGCGACCAGAGCGGTGATCGAGGGCGCGCTGCCCTTGTAGGGGATGTGCACGATGTTCGTCCCGGTGCGCAGCTTGAACAGCTCGCCGGCGAGGTGCTGCGTCGTCCCGGCGCCGGCCGAGGAGTAGTTGAGCGCTCCGGGCCGCGCGCGCGCGAGCGCGACCAGCTCCTGCAGCGACTTCGCGGGAAGCGATGCCGGCACCACCAGAAAGTTGGTGCTCTCGGAGAAGACCGACACGCCGGCAAAGTCGCGCAGCGCGTCGTACGGCGGATTCTTGTACAGCGCCATGTTGATGGCGACGGCCGGGCTGGTGAACAGCAGCGTGTAGCCGTCCGGCGCCGATTTTGCGACCAGCTCGTTGGCGATGTTGGTGCCGGCCCCGGGGCGGTTTTCGACAATCATCTGCTGGCCGAGGGATTCCGAGAGCTTCGATGCGAGCAAGCGCGCGTTGATGTCGACGCCCCCGCCCGGGGTGAACCCGACGAGGAGCTTCACGGGCCGGGTCGGATAGCCTTCGGCTTGCACCGAAGCGCTGTTGACGGCGATGCACAGCGCAATCAACCACAGAATGCCGCGTATCCCAAGCATCATTTCCTCCTTCGGGAGGGTCGGCCCGTTCGGACGGGCGCGGAGACAGGATTCTACCCCCCAAAATCAATTCATCGACCATAATCAGCCTTAGCGCCAGTCCTTCGATTATTCGGCGCGGCTAAACGGGTTCAATTGACGACAATTCTCGAGGAGGAAATCATGAAGTTCCTGACCCGGCTGCTGATCTGCACGGCGGCGGCGCTCGCGGCGGGCGCGGCCCTGGCGCAGTCCCCTTCGACAAGCTCAGGACAGGCCTATCCGTCCAGGCCCGTTCACATGATCGTGGGTTTCCCGGCCGGAGGCCCGGCGGACCTGTTCGGACGCGTCCTCGCGCAGGCCATGAGCGCGAATCTCGGCCAGCAGATCGTGGTCGAGAACAAGAGCGGCGTGGGCGGAGTGCTCGGCATCGACGCGGTCGCCAAGGCCGTGCCCGACGGCTACACGCTGGGGTTCAACAATCAGGGATCCGTGGCGATGGCGCCGTTCGCGCTGTCCACCATGCCCTTCAACCCGCAAAGGGACCTCGCGCTGATCACGACCGTGGTCAAGGTTCCCGAGGTCATCGTGGTGCATCCGTCGGTTCCGGTGAACAGCCTCGCCGAGCTCATCGCCTATGCCAAGGCGAATCCCGGCAAGGTCAATTACGGATCGGCGGGGGCGGGCGGCATTACCCATCTCGCGGGCGAGCTGCTCAAGGCCGAGGCGAAAATCGACATCGTGCACGTTCCCTACAAGGGCGCGGCACCCGCGGTGAGCGACCTGCTCGGCGGCCAGGTGCAGATGGCGATTCTCGACGTGCCGGTGGTGCTGCCGCACATCAGGTCGGGCAAGTTCAGGGCGCTCGCGGTGACGAGCGCGAAGCGCGCGCCGTCGCTGCCCGAGGTGCCGACCACGGCCGAGGCCGGTTATCCCAAAGTGATTTCGGACAACTGGTACGGCCTCGTGGCGCCGGCGAAAACGCCGCCCGAGGTCCTCAGGCGGATTCACGCCGCCGCGATCGCGGCGCTGCAATCGCCTGCGCTCCTCGAGCAGTTCGCCAAGGTGAGCGGAATCGCATTCCCTTCGACGCCGGAAGAGTATGCCGTCTTCCTGTCCGAGGAGCAGGCAAGGTGGAGCGCGATCATCAGGGCGATCGGCTTCAAGGAGTAGCCGCGCGCTTCGTCATTCCCGCGCAGGCGGGAATCCAGCGACTTTCACGGCCAACGACACTGGATTCCGGCGCGCGCTTTGCGCGGCCGGAATGACGGCCTGTCTGCCATTCAATCGCAGCGGATCGTCATGCCGCCGTCCACCACGATTTCCGTTCCGGTGACGAAGCGCGCCTCGTCCGAGGCGAGGAACAGCGCGGCGTTCGCGGTGTCGCGGCCGTCGCCCTCGATTGCCAGCGGGATGCGCGCCTGGCGCTGCTTGAGCAGGGCCTCGACGTCGCCGCCCGCGCGCTGCTTCGCGAGGCGGGTTTCCACCATCGGCGTATGCAACTGGCCGGGCACGACGGTATTCACGCGGATCCCCCTGGCTGCGTACTGCACGGCGACGACGCGCGACAGCTGGATGACGCCGGCCTTGGTCGCCGCGTAGGCGACCTGCGCCGAGCCGGTCCAGCGCAGGCCGGACGTCGAGGCGATATTGACGATCGCACCGCCGCCTTGGCGCTCCATCACCGGCAGCACGTGCTTGCAGGCGAGAAACACGCTCTTCAGGTTGTGATCGACCTGCGCATCCCAGACTTCCTCCGTCATTTCGACCGGGCCGCCGGGCGCGGAGCCGCCGACATTGTTGACCAGCACGTCGATCCGGCCCCAGGCGTTCACGCAGGCTTGCACCATGGCCGCGATTGAACTGCCTTCCGTCACGTCGCATTGATGCGTCTGGATCAGCCCGCCTGCCTCGCCGGCGCGCGCGACGGTCTCGCGAAGTCTTTCGACGTCGCGATCCACGGCGAACACCTTCGCCCCCTCCGCGGCAAAACGCACCGCGATGGCCCGGCCGTTGCCCCAGCCGGGACCGACAGCGCCGGCTCCGGTGACAATCGCAATCTTGTCCTGCAGGCGCTGGCTCATGGTTTCTGCGACAGCATCTTGGGAAAGCGGTAGAAGCGCTGCGGATTGTCCACGAGCAGCGCCTGCCGTTGCGCTGCGGAGGGCGCGATTTCCGACAGCAGATCGACGAGCATGCCGTCGTCCGGAATGCTGGCCAGGTTCGGATGCGGCCAGTCGCTGCCCCACAGGGTGCGATCGCCGAATTCCGCCACCAGCTTGCGCGCGAACGGAATCGCATCCTCCCAGGGCGCGGGCTTTCGCGAGATGCGCTCCGATCCGCTCACTTTGATGCGGAACCTTTCATCGCGCATCAATTCGAGCAGCGCCCGGAAGTCCGGCTGGTCGATGCCGAGCGATGCATCCACGCGTCCCATGTGGTCGATGACGACGGGTACGGCGGAACGCTTGAGCCAGGGCGCCAGCTCCTCGATCAGCGAGCCGTCGAAATGCACCTGCAGATGCCAGCCGAGGTCCGCCAGGCGATCGCCGAGAGCGATCACCTCGTCTATCCGAACGGCCTTCCCCAGATGCTTCATGAAATTGAAGCGCACACCGCAGAATCCCAGCGCGTCCAGGCGCCGCAACTCGGCGTCGCCGACCGTCGTCGGCGCGAGCGCGACGCCGCAATAGGCGCCGTTTTTCGCCGCGATCGCGTCGGCCACGACGGCGTTGTCGAATCCGTGGCAGGTGGACTGCACGATCACGCAATGCTCGATGCCCATCCGGGCGTGCATCGAGAACAGCTTTTCCTTCGGCGCGTCGGCAGGCGTGAAGGGGCGGTTCTCGGCAAACGGAAACCTGACGTGCGGCCCGAAAACGTGGACGTGCGCATCGCAGGCGCCCGCCGGCAGCCGGAGTCTGGGCCTGCTCGGCGAGGCGAGGTAGGACGGAACCGGATCGTTCATTGTTTGCTATTTTCCCGAGGGCGCCGCGATCCCGGGGGCGTGACGATGCGCACGCAGATCGACGCCGCCCACCGCGCGCGCATCATGCGCGCCATTGCGAGGCCCGCGGGGCCGCGATCGCATTCAGTAAAATCGGTCCGGCCTTTCCTCGCGCAGGCAGGCTACTTCGATTTTTTCTTTGCCGCGCCCGGAAAATCGGATTTCCGGATCATCGCGTTCACGCCCTTCACGCGGTCGACCACCTGTGTCACCTGGAAATCCGCGCCCGCGCTCAGGTAAGCCATCGCCGTGGCGCGGTCCATGCCGAACTTGTAGGAGAGAAACTCGATGGACTGGCGCGTCGCGTCTTTCATGGCTTCGTTGAGGTCGGTGTGGAGACCGACCGGGATCCAGTACTGCGGCGTCTCCGCAAACGGGTTTTTCATCGGCGTCTTCATCGGCAGCCGCGGATCGCCGGACTTGAGCACGGTGAGCCTGAACGTCGAGCGCAGCGAGCCTTCGATCGCCGTCAGCGCGACCTCGCCGTCCCCTTGAGCGAAGTGCGGATCGGCGGCGTAGAACAGCGCGCCGTCCACCTGTACCGGGATGTACAGCGTCGAGCCGACGGCGAGATCGTTGATGTCGAGGTTGCCCGCGTAGGCGCCGGGCGGAATCGAATTCGGTTTGTCCCGGGTGTTGACGGCGACGCCCAGGGTGCCGTTGAACGGCCGCAGCGGAATGCGCGCCTCGAGGCCGCTCTTGTCCTTGATGATGCCGTACCACCTGCCGCCGATCTGCCGGATCGGAACGAAGGTGGAGACGTTTGCGTACAGCTCGGGATGCGCGGCGTCCGCGCCCGGCTGCGGGCCCTTGTTCTCGGGAAACTCGCCCGGCAGCGCGCCTTTGCCGTGTCGATTGGAGATCACGCCGTACGGCACCCGCGGCCGCAGCCCGAGCATTTCCACCATCAGCACGTCGCCGGCCTTCGCGCCCTGGATCTCGACCGGCCCGGTGACCACGTGCGGGCCGTCCTTGACGAAGTCATGCTCGAGACTGGATGCGGCGATCGCCTTGGCATCATTCAGCACCTGCTCGGGCTTGATGCCGTACTGGCCGAAGTATTTGACCGGATCCTTGCCCTGGTCTTCGAGAATGCCTTCGTGCGAGACCGTGTCGATCGTCACCACGCTGCCCGAGGGTACCGAAAGCACGGGTTTCGAATCCGTATTCGACAAGCTGCCCCAGCGCGCGGTCTCCGGTGTCGTCGGCACGTAATAGCTGCCGTTTTTCATCCGCACGGGCTTGTCGCCGAGCGGTTGCAGAATCGTGAAGTCCGCGGCGCCGGCCGCGGAAGCAAAGAGCGCGAGCGCTGCGGCGCCGAAGAGCGCCACGCGCCGATGAACGGACCGATCGATTTTGTTTTGCATGCTGCGTCTCCTGGAAAATGGCCGCGCAACAGGTGCGGCGCGGCCTCGCAGGCGAAGATATAACACAAGCCAAATTGCCCGTGTCAACTTGCGCCAAAATAGTGCGCAGCGCGCCGAAATGCGCGCGAAAAGGGCGGTGCCCGGCCGCTATCTTCCGGAGTCGCTCTGCAGGGGTCATTCCACTCTGACGCCGCCCGCTTTCACGACCTTCGGCCAGAGCTCGTAATCGTTGCGGATGCGTTCGCTACAGCTCGGTGCCGATCTTGCGATCGAGCGAGTAAGGTCCACCGCCGCGCAGCCAGATCGCCATCGACACCAGTCCCCACAGCAGCACGAACTCGTAGCCGCGGTTGAGCCACGAGAAGCCGCTGGGCAGGTAATGGGCGAACATGATGACCGCCATCTCGATCGTGACCGCCGCGGCGAAGAAGCGCGTGAACAGGCCGGCAGCGATGGCGATTCCGCCGAAGAACTCGATGAAGATCAGCAGATAGATGAGCGGGACAGGATGGTCGTAACCCATCTTCATGAACACCGGGGCCATTGCCTCGGCCCCGCGAACGATCTTGCCCCAGCCATGCACGGCGAGGATCAGGCCGACGGCGCAGCGGACCAGGAGCCAGGACAGCGGATTCAGGGCATCGTATAACGGTTTCAGGGACGGAAACAGCAGCTTCGGTTCGCGTTCGTCCGACATGGCGGTCTCTCCTTGGGGGGGCAAGACGGGTTCGGGTCCTTTTTTGGGGCCTCTCGTGGCGAATCAGGTTAGTGGCGCAGCCGGCCGGCGTCAAGCGGGCACGCAGGGGAGCGGTCGTGCGAGAATTGGCCCTGCTCACGCGGCGGAAACCGGGAGGAACAATGAAACTCGCGAGACTCTTGCACATGGCGGCGCTTGCGCTCGCCGCGCTGCCCGTCGCGGCGAGCGCGCAAGGCTGGCCCGACAGGCCCGTACGGCTGGTCGTCTTCGTTCCTCCCGGCGGCATCCACGACACGCTGGCGCGCATCATCCAGCCGCGCCTTGCCGCGGCGCTCGGCCAGACGATCCTGATCGAGAACCGCCCCGGCGCGGGCGGGAACATCGCCGCCGAGGCGGTCGCAAGATCCCCCGCCGACGGCACCACCTTCCTGGTTGCGAGCGAGGCGATGGCGACCAACCGGTTCCTCTACCGCTCGATCGGCTTCGACGCCTCCAGGGAGCTCACGCCGGTCACCAAGATCGCCGACTTTCCGCTGGTGTTCGCGGTGCATCCGTCGCTCGCGGCGAATACGGTGGCGGAGTTCGTCGCGAGCGCGCGCGCGAAGCCGGGCGGCATCAGCTACGGATCGGCGGGCGTGGGCACCTCGGGGCATCTGTCGGGAGAGCTTTTCAGCAGCATGACCGGGATCGACATCGTGCACGTGCCGTACAAGGGCGGCGCGCCGGCGCTCGCCGATCTCGTCGCCGGCCGCATCCAGGCGATGTTCATTTCGGTGACGCTCACCGCGCCGCTGCTGCGCCAGGGCAGGCTGAAAGTGCTCGCCATCGCGGCGCGCGGGCGCGCCCCGCAGATGCCCGAGGTGCCGACCCTGGCCGAGGCCGGTTATCCCGAATTCGAGATGCAGCCCTACTCGTGCATCTTCGCGCCGGCCGGCACGCCCGCGGCGATCGTCGCCCGCATGAGCGCGGAGGTGGGCAAGGCGCTGCGCGCGCCGGAAACGCAGAAGCGGTTCGCCGACCTCGGCGTGGTGCCGGCTGCGCTCGCGCCGCAGGAGTTCGCCGCGGTCCTGCGCCGCGAAGGCGAGCGCCTCGGCAAGCTGATCCGCGAAAGGAACATCCGCGCGGATTGAGCGGGCAGTTCACGGGCGCGGAGCCGAGCCTGAAGCAATGCGACTCCGGGCCGGCTCCTTCGCCTACGGCGTGTACTTGACGAGGATGCGCGCGAGGCGCGACTTCTCGCCGTTCCAGTGCGCGAAGCCCTGGCAGACGAGCTTGCTCGTTCCGGCGTCGGGCCGCTCGAAGGATTTTTCCGCGAAGCGCGCCTGGCCCGCGTCCTGCCCGGCCTGCACGCGGGCTTCCGGCCAGGGCTGCTGCGAATCCTCGAAGCGCGTATACAGCGATACCTCGGTGACGGTGGCCGCGGCCGGCACCCGCGCGCACACCGCGACGCGCACCGCGCCCTGCTC
>JBARMB010000015.1:0-5456 GCA_049802235.1 Burkholderiales bacterium
GTGCCACGCGGGGACGACGACCTTCGCCAATGGAGTGTTCAGCCATGCCGGCGTCGCTCCGGGAACCTGCGCCACCTGCCACAACGGAACGACGGCGCTGGGCAAGCCCACCAATCACGTCCCGACCACGTCGTGGCCAAGCTGCGATGCGTGCCATAAGTCCACGACGTCCTTCACCGGCGCGCAGCTGCACAGCTCCGTAACCGCCACCCCGGGGACCTGCAATACATGCCACGAGCGCGGCAATCCGTATGGGCTGACGGGACGGCCGAGTGACCATACGGGCAACCGGGCCGCCCCGAATTCGTGCGACAACAGCGGATGCCATAGCACGCGAACATTCAGCAAGTGACGAACGGGCGCGAACACCGGCGGCCGCCGGCCGGGGATTCCGCCAAGAACCGTTGCGCCGTGGAAAAAGCCTGCAGCGCATGGCGTCGCTCTACGACGCTGCAGAAGCAATTGCGCGGAAGTCGGAGCAAATGAACCGGACCGGGCGAACTTGCAGTCCGAAAAATTCGGTCCGGCGCAGCGCATGAAATCCGTCTTTCAGTTCGTTTGGTTTGCGGTGCCGGTGACGGGAGACCGGGAAGGCGCGTGGCTACCTGAACCGACTTGAAATTCATCGCAATCGAAACAGCGTGCTGTTGTCAGCGTTGTTCGATCAGAAAAGACATTCACTGAGAAAGGACCGGGCAAGAAAGAATGAAGAAAAATCTACGACGGGCCGCGACGGCCACGCCGGTCCTCGGCTGCGCGTTGTTTATCCTGTTGACGTTCATGCCGGCTGCCGTTCGGGCCCAGCTCATCGAATTGGTGGAGGTGGAGCGCTCCGGCCCCGAAGCCGAGATCCGGATCCGCTTCGGCACCACCATTCAGTACTTCAGCCACTTTCCGGACAGCGAGGGCAGGTTCTTGCGGGTCAGAGTGAAGCTCACCGGCACGCTGGAAAACTACGGCGGTCGCACCCTGATGGAATCGCACACGGTGCCGACCAGTGGGCTGGTGCCGGAATTCACTGTGACCTATCCGGAAGAGGGGGAGACTGTCGGCGTACGCTTCGCGCAGCGTGTCCGCTTCCGGGTGCGCCCCGGGCCCGATGGCCGCAGCATCTACGTTTACATTCCGCTTCCCCGTGCGCTTGCGGAGGCGCCCCCACCCAAGCCGTCCGTTCCCGTCCCTGTTCCTGTTCCCGTTCCTGTTCCCGTGCCCGTTCCGGTCCCAAGGACTCCAGTCGCGCCGCCGGCGGGACCCGGCGTGCCGACAGACGTCGAGGCGAAGGCGCGCAAGCTGATCGAGCAGGGGCGGGCCGCTCTGGAGCGCAACGATCCGAATGCGGCGATCGAAGCGCTCAACAGTCTGCTCAACCTGCCGCCAAATCCGTATTCCCGCGAGGCACAGGAACTCATCGGTGTCGCGCGCGAGCGCGACGGCGATTTCTCGAAGGCGCGGGCCGAATACGAGCTGTATCTCAGGCTTTATCCGACGGGAGAGGGCACGCAGCGGGTGCGCCAGAGACTCTGGGCGCTGCCGGTTCCCGTTTTCACGCCGGGCGCACGGCGCGCGGCGCCGCGGCCGGAGAAGACCGAAGTCTCGACATTCGGCAGCCTGTCGCAGTACTACTACTACGGGGCGACTAAGTACGACGCCACGCTCGTCGCCCCGACACCCGGGCTGAAACTCGACCAGCCGACGCTCCTCACGACCGACCAGAAATCGCTGATTTCCAGCCTCTACGTGACCTCGCGCATGCGCGGCCCCGATGCCGACAGCAAGATCGTATTTCGCGACATCGATACCGCGAATTTCCTGCCGGGAAAGGGAAATGTCAACCGGCTCTACTCGATGTATTACGAACGCCAGGATGCCGACGCGACGTTCCTCGGACGCATCGGGCGCCAGCCGGGCCTCACCGGTGGCCTGCCGACGCGGTTCGACGGCCTGTGGACGGGGTATACGCTGCGGCCCGGGCTGCGGCTGAACGCCGCGGCGGGATCGCCGGCCGAGTTCTACCCGACCGAGCACAGAAATTTCTTCGGAATCAACACCGACATCGGGCCGCTGTCCGACCGCTGGACCACGAACCTCTTTTTTATCACCCAGCGGGTAGAGGGCGAGATCGACCGGCGTGCGGTTGGCGCCGAGGCGCGCTACTTCAGCGCCGGAAGCAACGTATTCAGCCTGCTGGATTACGACACGGTGTACAAGGAGACCAATATCGCCATGCTCCAGGGCAACTGGACCACGCCCGCGGGCAGCACCTATACGCTGCTGATCGACCACCGGAAGGTGCCATTGCTGCAGCTCACCAACGTGTTGCCGGGCGAGTCCGAGACCATTCCCGGCGTGACGGCTCCGACCATTCGGGAACTCCTGGACGCCGGGCGCACCCTGGACGATTTGCGCCTGGGCGCGCGGGCGCTCACGCCGACTTCCAACCTGCTCCTTGTCGGTTTCACGCGTCCGACGACGCCGAAGCTCCAGCTCGGCGCCAACTACACCATCTCGAATATTTCGGGCACGGAGGCGAGCGGCGATTTGCCGGCGACGCCTGGCACCGGCAATATCTACGTGTACTCGGGCCAGGCCATCAAGACGGATTTTCTCTCGAAGAACGGAACCGGCGTCGCCAACGTGAGCCTGATAGACGCCGTGACTTTCCGCGGCGAGACGCTTTCGCTCAACTACATGCTGCTCGCGGGCGCGTGGAGATTCGATGCGGCGGCGCACTGGTACCGGCAGCGTAGTGACCTCGACGTGGCGATGATGCGCATCTCGCCCACGCTCAGAATCGGATACCACACCAGCAAGAACGTCACCTTTGAAGTCGAGATTGGCGCGGAGAGGACGACCGACGAAGGTCCGACGCTGTCGGACAGGACGACACGCAAGTTCTTCAGTCTCGGTTATCGATGGGACTTCCTGTGACGAGCAGGCCATCGAGCCTATCGATGTCCCCTGGGCGGCGAATCATGCGAACGCGTCAGTCGGTCGTTGACATCGTGGCGGAAGATGCCGCGAACTCCCCTTCGTTGATGCACACCATTGCGGTCCGGGTCTGAGAGCATGGGCGGTGTCCCACCTGCAAGTACGATGGACAATGCGGGCCCGCCGCCACGCGCAGGCGGACCGCCGCATTCCTCGTATTCCGGATCCTGAACAAAGGCTTTCCGGGGGCCGCCAAGCGGGCGCCTGACGCGCCCCCCTCCAGCACATCCCCGGTACTCCGCAGACTTCCCTGACCAAGCCCCTATCACACCAGCCGCGCCGTGGGGTAGAATCGCGCTCACTCTATCGGAGGAGGAACCCCCATGATTCGCAAGCAATTGTGTGTCGCATTGATGGCGCTCACCGCGGGCGCAGGTACCGCTTACGCGCAGGAGACGGTCAAGATCGGGCTCATCCTCCCGATGACCGGCCAGCAGTCCTCGACCGGCAAGCAGATCGACGCCGCCGTGCGCCTCTACATGCAGCAGAATGGCAACACGGTCGCCGGCAAGAAGATCGAGGTCATCCTCAAGGATGACGCCGCCGTCCCCGACAACACCAAGCGCCTTGCCCAGGAACTCATCGTCAACGACAAGGTGAGCTTCATCGCAGGATTCGGCATCACGCCGTGCGCGCTCGCCGCCGCGCCGCTCGCGACCCAGGCCAAGGTGCCGGAGATCGTGATGGCCGCGGGCACCTCGATCATCACCGAGCGCTCGCCCTATATCGCGCGCACCAGCTTCACGCTGGCGCAGTCGTCGGTGATCATCGCCGACTGGGCGATGAAGAACGGGATCAAAAAGGTCGTGACCATGGTGTCCGACTATGCGCCGGGCGCCGACGCGCAGAATTCCTTCAAGGGGCGGTTCACCAAGGGCGGCGGCCAGGTCGTCGAGGAGATCAAGTTTCCCCTGGCGAATCCGGATTTCGCGCCCTTCCTGCAGCGCGCTCGCGACGCCAAGCCGGATGCGGTCTTTGTCTTTGTCCCGTCGGGCCAGGGGGCGACCTTCGTCAAGCAGTTCATCGAGCGCGGCCTGGACAAGGCCGGCATCAGGATCATCGGCCCGGGCGACGTGACCGACGATGACTTAGTCAACGGCATGGGCGACGCGGTCATCGGCACGGTGACCGCACATCACTACTCGGCGGCGCACCCGTCTGCCGCCAACAAGGCTTTCGTCGCGGCTTTCGAGAAGGCGAACCATTTCCGCCCGAACTTCATGGCGGTCGGCGGCTATGACGGCATGCACCTCATCTACGAGGCGCTGAAGAAGACCGGCGGCAAGACCGACGGCGATGCGCTCATCGCGGCGATGAAAGGGATGAAGTGGGAGAGCCCGCGCGGACCGATGTCGATCGATCCGGAGACGCGCGACGTCATCCACAACGAGTATATTCGCAAGGTCGAGAAGGTCGGCGGCGAGCTGTACAACGTGGAGTTCGCCACCTTCGAAGCAGTCAAGGACCCGGTAAAGGCCGAGAAGAAGTAGGCACGCCGGGTTTGGCGCGCGGCGTCCACCGGCGCCGCGCGCAGCTTTCCCTTTCCTCGCCAGGCCGGCGGCGAGTGCTCTCGGGCACCCAGGACCCATGCTGACCATTCTCATTGACGGCATCGCCTACGGAATGCTTCTGTTCGTGCTCGCGTGCGGGCTGTCGGTCACGCTCGGACTGATGAACTTCATCAATCTCGCGCACGGCGTCTTCGCGATGGCCGGCGGCTACGTGGCGGTGGTACTCGTCAACCACCTCGGGGTGCCTTTCGCCGCCGCACTGCCGCTCGCCTTTCTGATTCCGGCCGCGGCCGGAGCCGTCATGGAGCGCACGCTCTACCGCCCCATCTACGCCAAGAGCCACCTCGATCAGGTGCTCTTCACCATCGGCCTGGTGTTCATGTCGGTGGCGGCAGTGGACTACGTGACGGCTTCGCAGCAGATGTTTGTCCAGCTGCCTCGCGCTCTCGAAGGGCAGTTCAGCGTGTTCGGCGTCGGCATCGGGAAATATCGCCTGCTCATCATCGTGATCTGCGGCCTGCTTGCGGTCGCCCTGCAGTATGCCCTCGCGCGCACGCGCTTCGGCAGCCGACTGCGCGCCGCCGTGGACGACCCGCGAACCGCGCGCGGCCTCGGCATCAACGTCAACGCCGTGTTTGCCGTCACCTTTGCGGTCGGCTCGGGACTCGCGGGCCTGGGCGGCGCGCTCGGCGCCGAGATCCTGGGACTCGATCCGCAGTTCCCGCTCAAGTTCATGATCTACTTCCTGATCGTGGTGGCGGTGGGCGGCACCTCGAGCATCACCGGTCCGTTTCTCGCATCCCTGCTGCTGGGCATCGCCGACGTCGCCGGCAAGTACTACGTGCCGAAGCTCGGCGCATTCGTGATCTACACCATCATGATCGCGGTGCTCATCTGGCGGCCGCAGGGCCTGTTTTCGCGGACCGCCGGTCGATGAGCGACATCGCGGCCCCGACC
>JBARMB010000016.1:0-36763 GCA_049802235.1 Burkholderiales bacterium
GGCGCCGGCTGCGGCGCGGCCGCGCAGCCGGCGAGGATCACTGCCAGGGCAATGAAGATGTATCTCATTGGACGCTTAGAAACCTGTTGCAAAACAAACAAACGAATTGCCGTCATAAGCAGACGCAAATGCCGTCATTCCCGCGGCCTTTAGCACCCGCGAAAGCGGGTGGGGAATCCAGCGGCGGCACAGTCACTGGATCCCCCGCTTGCGCGGGGATGACGCAAGCCTTTTTGCAATAAATTCTTATCTTCGCTCATCTGCCAAACAAGCGCTGCAGCCAATTCTTCGCGCGTTCCTTCACCTGCTCGACGGCGACGCCCACGGCCGATGCGCACGGAGCGCGCTCCACCGGCGCCGAGCCTTGCGCGAACGGCAGCTCGAGCGCCCCGGTGCAGCCTGCGTCGGCGCGCAATCCGCTCTGCGGATCGATCAGCACGTTCTCGATGCCCTCCGGCTTGGGCAACGCCAGCGGCTCCGGGTCGAGCGAAGCCATCAGCTCGCCCCAGACCGGCAGCGCGGCGGTGGCGCCCAGGAGGCGCGCCGCGCGGTTGTCGTCGTAGCCGATCCACACGATCCCGAGCCGGTCGCCGGTGAATCCCGCGAACCAGGCGTCGCGCTGCTCGTCGGTGGTGCCGGTCTTGCCTGCGACCGCGATCTCCGGCGGCAGCCAGTTCCTGAGCGACTGCGCGGTGCCTTCGCGCACCACGCCCTGCATCGCCGCGGTGAGAAGATACATCGGCTCGGGCGGGAACGCCTGCTCCACCGCGAGCGGGTAGCGCTTGAGCGGCCGGCCGTCCTGGGTCGTCACTTCGCGGATGGCGCGCAGCGGCGTGCGGAATCCGCCGCTCGCGATCGTCTGGTACATCTGCGCCACCTCGAGCGGGCTCAAGTCCACCGCGCCGAGCAGGGTGGAGGCGTACGGCTGCAGCTCGCGCCCGATGCCGAGCTTCTTCACGGTGGCGAGAACTTTGTCGATGCCGATGTCGGTGCCCAGGCGCGCCGTCGCGGCGTTGTAGGACTGCGCCAGCGCCGTGCGCAGCTGCACCGCGCCGTGGAACTTCCTGTCGTAGTTCGCCGGCTGCCAGTCCGGCGCGCCGCGGCTCTTCCACACGAAAGGCCCGTCGTCGATCGGCGTGACCAGCGTATAGCGCGAGGGCTCGGCGAGCGCCGTGAGGTAGATCGCGGGCTTCAGCAGCGAGCCCACGGGCCGCGCGGCGTCGAGCGCGCGGTTGAAGCCGCGGTAGAGCGGGTCGCGTCCGCCGACCAGCGCCTGCACTTCGCCCGCCTGGCTGTCGCTGACCACGATCGCGCCCTCGAGCCCGGGATCGCCGAAGCGTTTCTCCTTGTCGAACTGGGCGAGCTTGCGCTCGAGCACGCGTTCCGCGGCGCCCTGCACGCGCGGGTCGAGCGTGGTGAAGACCCTCAGGCCCTCCGAGCGCAGGTCGGCCTCGTCGTATTCCTGCCGCAGTTGCCGGTGCACGAGATCGAGAAAGGCCGGGTGCGGCGAGGTGCCCATGGCGGCCTTCGGGTTCAGCCCGAGGCTCGCGGCGCGCGCGGCCGCGTACTGCTCCATCGTGGCGGAGCCCTGGTCCTTCGTCTCGCGCAGGACGAGGTTCCTCCGCTCGAGCGCGCGCCGCGGATGGCGGTAGGGATCGTAGTAGGCCGGGCCCTTCGCCAGGCCGACCAGGAGCGCGCTCTCCGCGAGCGTGAGCTGCTCGACCGGCTTGCCGAAGTAGTACAGCGACGCGAGCCCGACGCCGTGGATGGCGCGGTCGCGGTCCTGGCCGAGGTAGATCTCGTTCAGGTAGGTCTCGAGGATCTCCTCCTTGCCGTAGTGCAGCTCGAGCAGCACCGCCATGACGAGCTCGGTCGCCTTGCGCTGCAGCGTGCGCTCGGGCGTGAGGAAGAAGTTCTTCACCAGCTGCTGCGTCAGCGTGCTGCCGCCCTGGAGCCCGTGCCCGCGGAGGAAGCTCACGGCCGCCCGGGCGATGCCGCGCAGGTCGAAGCCGTGGTGAGAGTAGAAATTGCGGTCCTCGGTCGCGATGAGCGCCTGCACCAGGGGCTTCGGCACCTCGGAGAGGCGAACGAGCACGCGGTCCTCGTTGTTCGCGGGGTAGATGCCGCCGATCGGCAAAGGCTCCAGGCGCGCGAGCGGCAGGTCCCTGCCTTCGGCGTCGCGCACCGCCGTCACCGCGCCGCCGTCGAACGCGACGCGGATGCGCTTCGCGGCTTGAGGCCCGTCCCAGAACACGAACGGCCGCACCGCGATCTCGAGCGCGTCGGCGCTGCGTGCGAACCAGCCCGATTCGCCTTCGCGCGCGCCCTCGCGGTAGCCGTCCTCGCGCAACTCGTCCACGACGTCCGCCTGCGGGATGCGCAGCCCGGCGTGCAGCTCGAGCGGCCGCGCGTAGATGCGCGCCGGCAGCGCGAAGCGCCGGCCCTCGAACTCGCTGCGCACGCGAATGTCGAGATAGAGCGTGAACCCGGCCGCGAGCAGGGCGGCGGTGAGGAAGGCGAAGCGGAGGGTTCGCCAGAATTTTCTGCGGCGGGACATCGGGTGCATTCTACTTCGTTGCGGTGCACTGGCGGTCGGTCGCCGCGAATCGGAATCCGGCCGGAATAACGAATCGGCGCGGCAGCACCGAGCCGCGACTCGAGGAGTGCTCCCGGCGCTAGGAGCGCGGCAGCCAAAAAAAAAGGCCCCCGGACGGGGGCCTTCCTGCAACGCGGCCTGATGCATACTAAACGCACACGCTCGGAGCGCTGGGCGGCCGCGCCCTGCGCCCCCCCGCCGAAAGTCCGGCGCGTCAGTCGTCGTCGCTCAGGTTCGGAATTCCGGCCGCGAACCAGGCCCCGGCCACGTTGCGGATAAGGAGCACCGGGCTGGCACAGTCGGCCGGCTGCGGTGTCAGTACATCATCGATCGAAAAATCGCCGTTGGGCTCGATCAGTACGCCGGCAGGGTTCGTGTTGTGCAACGTGAACGGCGCGACAGCCTCGCAAATCAGCGTGGCGAACACGCTCTGGTTGTTCGTCCCCCCGATGGCATTGCCGCCGGCCAGCAGCAGGCCCTTTCCCCTGACCTTGATGCTCCCGTCGAATTTCACGTCGGCCCTGAGATCGGCGATCGTCCAGATCTGGCCGGGAGGGTTGACCCCGCGCACAACGTTTCGGTTCACGACTTCGGCCGTCGCAGCCGTCCCCACGCCGCTCGAAACGGGATTGACTGCAATCCCGCCTTTGAATTTCACCAGGGAATCCCCCGCCGCCGCCGAGAGAGGCAAGGCGATTCCAAGGATTAGCACGAAAGCCGACGCATTTTTCAGCATGACAACTCCTCCTTCTTCAAGTTAAGGATAAACGACATCTCGCGACGCATGCCCCATCCGTTTCCGTCCGGGCAGGGTGCTCGCTGCTAAACACGCTTCGCGGCCGGTTTATTCCCCGGAGGAACAAGAAAGATGAAGCGCCGGCTTCCTCGGCCCGGGGCGCATCGCCGCGCGTTCGATGGTGAAGGCGATCGGAATCCAGCCGCAGTGACGTAGCGGCAATGGATGCGCGGGAGTTCGGGGCGATCCTCGCGGCAGCGCGCTGAGCCTCGCCGCTCGCGAGCGTGCGGAATTCGCGCTCGACGAAGGCGATGATCGCGCGCGTGAGACAGTCGGCGTGATCGCCGCTCGCGGACGAGTTCACCTGCTGGTTGCCGCCGGGCGCCGTGAAGCAGTCCGGAAAGACGGCGATCGCCGGCCCTATTTTCTAGCGTGCCTTGTAATGGGTGTTTGCCAACCGGACGATCTGCGAATAAGGGAAGTCCGCCAATTCGCCGAACTTCTGCTGCGCCATCGTCACCAGCGCGGCGACATCACGCACCCGATCGTTCGAATCCAGCGAGAACTGCAGTCCTCTCAAGCCGCCGCATTGCATGCGCATTTCCTGCGCATGCGGCAACGGACCGTCGATGTGTAATTTACCCAGCGCGAAAGTGAAGTTGTGCCGCAGCAAGTCACGCAACGCGATACAACGCCCGCGCGCTTGCGCATCGTTGCAGGCAACGATTTCACGCTCGGCAATATTGTGCTTCTCTGCCTTCGAACATGCCGCGCAATGGGCCAGAATGGTTTTTTCGAACGGACATGGGCCCAGGATCGTTTCGGACAATATCCGTCGATAAGCTGTTTCATCCATTACATGTTCGTTCAGTCATCCTGCGGATTGGGAATGGGTGCGCGCACCTGATTGAGCAAATCCTCGGCGTGCAATTCCGTTTCGGCAAAAATCACCTTGATGACGCAGGACGCGTCGCCGGCAAGCTCGCTGCGTATCTGTTTGGCCCGGCTTGAAGCTTCACGAAACGCGTCGTGCTGTTCCAGTTTTTCCAGACGGCGGATCGGTGTTTGAAATATCCTGTAAACGAAATAGGGCATTGCAATCTTTCATGGAGCCGGGAGCGAACCCGGTTTCCTGAATAGCGAACGGTCAGGACTTGCGGACGGGCTTCAGAAAAGTCACGACTTTCGATCCCGGCTCGTTCTTGCTCGAACAACTGCCTTCGCCGACCCCGGCGTCGCGCTCCGCTTCGTGCAGCAGATTGATCACATCCACGTAGTGTTTTTGCTTCACCATCATGAGCGCCGTGAGGCCGCCGTCGTTGCGCGCCATGACATCGGCGCCCGCCTTCAGCAGCGTCTCGACCACCGCGGTTTCTCCGTAGCCTGCCGCCAGCATCAGCGGGCGGATGCCGTAGGCGATGGGCATTTCCACGTTCGCTCCCGCGTCGATGAGCGCCTGCGCCACCTGCGCAAATCCCCGATCCAGCTCGGCGTTGTACGCCGCCTTCATAAGCGGCGTCCAGCCGCGTTCATCGCTCGCATTGACTTCGGCGCCCGCGTCGATCAACGCCCGGACCAGGGGCAGATTGCCGGCGTGGGCAGCCAGCATCAGCAGCGTGGCGCCCTCGCCGTCGCGCGATTGGATATCGGCTCCGGCAGCCAACATCTGTCGGGTGCGCTCGACATCGCCGGTTCTCACTGCTTCGAGTAATTCCGTGGACATAGGATTTCCCTTTCTACTCCGCTTCCTTGTTCCCCGCAGGTATGATGCCGGCCGCCGCGGGCCGCTTCGACACGATGCGCGCGCCGTGGTGGCTATGATACCAATCGCGCCCGCTGCAATCGAGACAAATGCCGGAGAGCGAGTTGAGGCGGTCCCGGTACTTCGCAACCAGCTTGATCGGAGCGTACGAACGTCTCCAGCCATGCGGTAAACTGTCGGCCGGCAATCTTTCCCCCGCGTGTTCGGCGGCAAGCCGCCGGAACCCCGGGCAAGGTCATCCGCACCATCCGTTCAACAGAAGGGACCGACATGAAACTGTACTACGCTCCCGGCGCCTGCTCGATGGCGCCGCACATCGTACTGCGCGAAGCCGGCTACAAGTTCGATCTCGAGAAAGTGGACATTCCCAACAAGAAGACCGCGGGCGGAGAGGATTACTGGAAGATCAATCCCAAGGGCTACGTGCCGGCGCTCAAGCTCGATGACGGGCAGGTTCTCACCGAGGTGCAGGTCATCTGCCAGTACCTCGCCGACCACAAGGCGGAGGCCGGGCTCGCGCCTAGGGCGGGCACGATGGAGCGCTACCACCTCATGGAGATGCTCAACTTCACTTCGAGCGAGGTGCACAAGCAGATCGGCGCGTTGTTCAACCCCAAGATGACCGCGGAGATGAAGGACGTGCAGCTCGGCACCATCGAGCGGCGGCTGAACGCCCTGGAGAAGATGCTCGAGGGAAAGCAATACGCGAGCGGCGACAGGTTCAGCATCGCCGACGCCTATCTGTTCGTGATCCTCAACTGGACCGGCATGCACAAGATCGATCTCGCCAAGTGGCCGAACATCAAGGCTTACCAGGCGCGCATCGCCGCCCGGCCCAAGGTGCAGGAAACGATGAAGGCGGAAGGCCTCCACACGTAGCCGGGCACCGGGTCATCGGTTTCGCGCGCGCTCAGGCTGCGCACTCTGGGCGCACGTCACGCCAAAGCCGCTGTCCCGACCGGCTTTCTCGCCTGCAACATCCACAGAAGGCTGTAGCAGCCCGTCGCAGCCAGAAGGTGCTTGATCGTGTGCCCGCTTATCGTCTCTGCGGTGTTCCGGAACAGGGCGACATCGTACGCTTCGGCGACCTTGGCGAGCACATACCACGCAAGCGCAGCGATGAGGACCCACTGATGGGAGTATCGACCCTCGAACAGAACCATCACGGCTGCAATCGACAGCAGCGGCACCAACTGGACCCAGTAATAGAGACGCAGATCGTCGGCCCAGTGCCAGTAGAGGACGCTGGCGAATCCAAGCAGCACGGCGGGCACCAACAATAGCGCCCCGAGGCGCTCGCTCACGTATTCGCCGGCAAGGGCCGCGACGAGGCCCATGAAGCCGATGGTCATGGGCAAGCGGTCCCACAGCAACGTGTTGTTGTCCGGACTCCAGTGGTAATACGCCGATCCCGCACTGACAAAGGCAACCCCGGCGAACACGACGGTCCAGGCGCGACCGGCTGCTCCGAGGTCGGCTCGCAGGCAGAATCTCAGGCCGGCGATTCCCACCAACAGGAACGGGAGGTTCGACAGGACATCGAGCCCATACGGAATCCCCCAGACAGCACGACGATCGGCAAACTCGTGGTACGCGGCCTCCTGGGGAAGCGGTTCCAGACTGAATATCCATGCCAGCGACCCGAGCACGATGAACAGCAGCACCGAGTGCCGCCAAGTGAATCCCGTCTGCGTGATCAAGGAAGCTCGCTCCGGTTTCCTGATATCCACCCTAGCCGCTGCGATATTTCGCCTTCGCGCCCCTGGCAAGGGCCATGCCGTGACCGGGCCGGTCGGCGATGCGGAAGCAGCCGTCCTGGCACGCGGGCATCTCTTCGAACAGATCGGGTGGCGTCCAGTCGATGAATTCCACCAAGAAGCCGTTGGCGAGCGCGCCGACGACCTGCAGCGACAGCTCGTGCACGACGTGCGGCGCGACCGCGACCTGGTGCGCGGCCGCAAGATGGCCGATGCGCAGGGTTTCGGAAAAGCCGAGCGCGCGGCAGACGTCGGGCATGAGATAGCGCGCCGCGCGGCGCTCGATCAGCTCGCGGAACTCGAAGCGCGTGTAGTTGTTTTCGCCCGTGGCGACGGGAATTTTGATCGCGTGCGCGACTTCGGCGCAGGCGGTGATGTCGTCGGCGAGCACCGGCTCCTCGTACCAGACGAGGTCGAGATCCTCGAGCGCCTGCGCCTGGCGGATGGCGCCGAGCACGTCGAGGCGCTGGTTTACGTCCACCATCATGCGCACGCCGTCGCCGAGCGCGCGGCGCACCGCCTCGACGCGCTTGCGGTTTTCCATCGGGTCGGGATGGTGGATCTTCATCTTGTAGTACTTGCAGCCCTGCGCGGCGTACTTCTCGGCCTCGGCGATCAGCTCTTTCTCGCTGTATTTCGACCAGCCGCCGCTGCCGTAGGCGGGAATGCGGTCGCTCGCCGCGCCCCAGAGCTTAAAGAGCGGCAGTCCCGCGGCCTTGCCGGCGATGTCCCACAAGCCGATGTCGAGCGCCGAGAGCGCATAGGCCGCGACGCCCTGCTTCTTCATGCCCATGTCGGCGCGGAACATCTTTTCCCACAGGCGCCCGACGAGGAGCGGGTCCTCGCCGACGAGCACCGGCGCAAGGCGCGTCTCGAGATAGGCGTGCACGGCTTCCGCGCCGCCGCCGCCGAAGACCAGGCTGTAGCCCAGGCCCGTGATGCCTTCGTCGGTGGCGATGTCCGCGACGACCAGCTTCTGCTGCGCGTAGTTCCGCGCCATCGGCTGCGGCGTGGGGATGGCGAGGATGTAGCTGTCGATCGAAGAGATTTTCATGGTGGTGGGATACTAGCACTCCGAAATCGATCCGGGTTTTACCGCTCCCGAGCAATGGCAAGGTCACGAAAAAACCACTACCACGTGTACGTCGTCGAGCTCTCGAAGGACGTGCTCTACGAGCCGAAATTCAAGAAGGCGAACGAGGACTACGATCCGGCGAAGCCGTGCGTGTACGTCGGCATGACCGGCCTCGACCCGGACGTGCGCTTCGACAAGCACAAGGCGGGCATCCAGTCGAACAAGTACGTGCGCCTCTACGGACTGCGGCTGCGCCCCGATCTCTACCAGATGTACAACCCGATGCCGTACGACGCCGCCCGCGACATGGAAGTGGAGCTTGCGATCGGGCTGCGGGAAGAAGGATACGGCGTGTGGCAGGCGTGAAGCAGTCCGGAAAGACGATGATCGACGGTCCTATTTTCTGCTCGCGGATGAGCCGCGCCGCGCGCTCGGGGACGTTGTCGCCGAACCGCTTCCAGTTGGTGTGCGCGAGACCGGAGCCGGTGAATCCGATCAGGTCGTAGAGCACCGGGAAGCGGCGCTTGCTCGGGCCTTCCAGTGTTCTATGGCGCAATGCCCATAATGAGGAGAGGGACCGGGGGGCTATTTCTTCCGTGTCGCAGGACGTTATAGACCTCGCCTTCGAAGTACGCTATCCCCGTTGACATTCGTCTTCCGCCCCCAACGTCTTTAAGCATTTCCTTCATTGGGAGGATTTCGATCCCGACATCGATTATGTTGCCACTGTAGAAAAGCAAATGTTTCACGAACAGGTCGAACGCAACAAATGCGTACTTTCCGAACTGCACCTCGATCGCGATCCGATCTTTAACGAAATCCGTTTGCTTGTATGACTTGATCGGTTCCTTAATCCCCTTCGATTTTAGAACCGTCGCTTGCTCCGCGAAAGGAAGGTTTACGATTTCTTGTAGATATTCGCGATTCGTAGTGACGCAATACTGATAGCGTGATTCCTTCCAGTTCAGTTTTCTGAAGCCCTTCACGAAGGCCGCATTCAGCGCTGTCGGACTAAACAGTTTCTTGTGTCGCATCGTCTTCTCTTTGCTGACTTTTGTTTGATGCGACGATGCGTCAACACCTCTAACAACGTCCTTTATCTCCCGATAGAGTGCGGGGTGATGAACCTGAAGAAACTCTTCCCCGTTCAGGTGCGAGTAAGTTTCAACAATTCTCACGGTTTATAGCTTTTAGAATTCTGAAGGAGTTTCAGTTGATTCGGATTCTTCTGCCAGGGAGACTCGGTCAGATGCGACCCTGCATTCTTTGGATCGAAAACCGGCCGTGACATAGGGCGGGTTTTCAATTCACCTGACGCTGCTTTCCGAATGCGCTGTTCGGCAAGCTTTACGTAGGCTGGCGCGATTTCTGCGCCTGCGCCGCGCCGATCGTGTCTAAGGGCCGCAATAATCGATGTTCCGGTACCGAGGAATGGATCAAATACCCAGTCCCCCTTGTTCGTCATCGAGAGAATGAGTCGCTCTACGAGCTCGACCGGAAATTGACATGGGTGACTCGTCTTCTCTACGTGATTGCTTTTTACATTCGGGATGTCCCAAACGTCTCCAGGGTTTTTACCTAAGGGGTTTGACGAAAATTGCCCCGCTTTTGGCCCCTTGTAGTGCTTCTTGCCTGGATATTTTTGCGGAACTCGTACTGGGTCGAGTTTGAATATGTAGTTATCGCTCTTGGTAAACCAAAGGATCGTCTCGTAACGACCCGAAAATCGCTTCGTACAATGGAGCCCGTGATCAAATCGCCAGACGATCCGATTTCGAAGCTGCAAATCCAAGCCCTTGAAGATCGGATACAGTAGTGAATCGAGCGGGATGATGGCCCCTTTCTCGACGTAATTCCCGACTTCCCAACAAATGCTGCCGGATGGATGCAGGACGCGAACGCATTCCTCAATGACGCGAGCTTGCTGCCCCAAATAGTCATCCAGATGGATGCGCTTCTCGTACTCCTTGCCTAAGTTATAAGGCGGGGAGGTAACGATAAGCTGAAACTGACTGTCCGGAACGTCTGCTAGAAGGTCTAGGCAATCGCCGGAGTATAGGACTGCCTTTTTTCGGGGATCAAAGACTCGCGAAATGTCTATCGATTCAAACATCGCTCTACAATCCTCCCAGTGCCATATGTCCCACTAACGCGTCAGCGTCGAGATTGGTTGCCTTGGTCAAAGTATAGAGATTATGTGAGGAGTAAGTCGAACTTTCTGCATCACTTGCCCCACGAATTCCGGAGCCTCACCGCGCGGTTGATCTCGGAGTTGACGTTCTAGCCGGCGACTGTCATCGATGAATGAGATTCAGCACGATCTCGATGACGATCAGGAGCACGACGGTGGCCTCGAGCATCACCAGCCGGGAATCCCGGGTCATGTCGAGCACCAGCTCGAGCGCCTCCTGCACGCTGCGGAGCTTCAGTTCCAGCGCCTGGTAGCGGTCGGAGAGATCGAACTCCGCCCGCAGCTCGTGGTAGATGCGGTCGGCCGTCATGTCCTCCCAGACCGCGTCCGGCTTGTCGAGCATGTGCAGGGTGGAGAGGACTTCGTTGCGCGTGCCGATGGCGGTGCCGATGAAGCGGTGCAGGGGCCGGGTCGCGAACGGCGGCCTGCCGGCCTTCTCCAGCCGCTCGACCAGGCGGTCGGTGCGGGAGAACATCTCGTCGACGATGCGATCGTAGTAGTCCATGGCCGCGCTCTGCGCGACGGTCATCGCCACCACGCTCGCGCCTTCGAAGCTGAGGCGGTCGACGACCAGCACGCCGTCCTGGACGTCGGGCCGCGCGCCCGGCTCCTCGCGCACCGTGAAAGATTCTTCGAGGCCCAGCGCGTTCGTCAGCTTGGGATGGGCGGCATGCAGGCGCGCCACCTGCGCCTCGCGTTCCGCGGGCGGCACGTTGTGGCAAACCATCGCGCCGAAAGGATAGACAAAGACGGTTCCCCCCGCGGGCGTCAGGTACCAGAGCTCGCGCGGCGTGCGCTTCGCCTCCGGATAGGAAGGCGCGAGTTCCTTGAGAGCCAGGTTCTCGACGAAGGCGACGGCGTGGAAGGTGTGCGCGGAGGAGGTCATCGCTCGCGGCGGAGATCATTCCGTTGACGCGCCGCATCGCGGTGTGTACAGTTCATGTGTACATTGTGGAACATCCGATGAAAGACGTCAAAGTCACCGTGCTGCGGCAGAAACTGCCCGAGTACATGGCCCGGGTCCGGCGCGGGGAGCGCCTCCGGGTCACTTCGCGCGGGCAGGTGATCGCCGAGATTGCGCCTCCCTCGGCCGCGAAGGATGACGCCGAGGCCGCCCGCAAGCGCCTGCGCGGCAGCGTGCGGCGTTACGAGCGCCCGCTCGATCCGGTGATCGATCCGCAAGAGTGGGACGCCAACCGGTGATCCTGCTCGACACTCACGCGCTCGTCTGGTGGGTCGCCGATGCGGCGCGGCTGTCGGCGCGGGCGAAGCGCGCGATTCGCGGCGCCTTGCGCGAGGGACATGTCGCTGCCTCGGCGATCAGCCTGTTCGAGATTGCGACCGCGATTCGCCGCGGAAGGCTGGTGCTCGCGGTTCCCGCGGAGCAGTGGCTCGCCGACATACGTCTGCTGCCGGAACTGCGCTTCGAACCGGTGAGCGCAGAGATCGCGGAGGCCGCGGGCTCCTTCGACGAGGCGGTTCCCGGCGATCCCGCCGATCGTATCATCGCGGCAACAGCGATCACCCTGGGCTTGAAGCTCGTCACCGCGGACAAGAAGCTGCGCCGCGCGCCGCAGTTGCAGGCGGTGTGGTAGGAATCCTATATAGATAGGGTCTGGTTGGTGATTGTTGGCGATAAACCACGACTAGAAATTGGAAATAGCCTCCAACCCGACCCTATCAATTCAGCGATCTGCCGCAGCGCGAGATCGACGTCGCCCGCCACGCGCCGGGCATCCCCGCTAACGTAGAGTCAGGGCGCCGAGGCAGCGGCGGCCCCGATACCGGCGGCCTTCACCAGCTTGCCGAGTGCCGCACTTGCGCTCAGAACCCGACCTCGCCCAGCGCCTGCACCAGCTTGGTCTTCTGCGCAGCGTCGGTCATCGGATAGGTTTCCAGCCAACCGCGGCTGGAGAAAGCAGGCTGCAGCGCGCGGATCTCCTCCGCTTCCCAAGCCGCGGCCGCTTTGTCGCCGGCCGTTACGTGCAACGCCGCCATGTAGACATGCGCCTCGAGGTTCACCGGGTTGCGTAACAGCGACTGCTCCAGATTGACCCGCGCCTGCTCCAGGTCGCCGAGAAACAGATAAGCCCGTCCGAGCAGTAAAAAGTACAGATAGCCCGCTTGGGGGTCGAGGCGCATCGCGGTACGCAACAACGGCACGGTATCCGCCGGACGCCCGGTGTACGTTTTGACGCCGCCCATCAGCGCATAGCCGTCAGCGAACGACGGGTAGAGCCGAACGGCGGTCTCCAGGTACTGCAGCGCCTGCTCGTGCTGACGCCGTTCGACGTGCACGAAAGCGAGCACCCAGTAAGTCTCCGGAATGTCCGGGTCGATCTGGTGTGCAGTCCGGGCCATCTCGAATGCGCGCTCGAGGGCGGCGGCGCCGTCGGCGGTCCACTGATTGCGATAGTCCGCGGTGTAAGTCAGTGCGAGCCCTGCGTACGCGCGAGCAAAGGCCGCGTCCAGCGCGATGGCACGGCGGAACATTTCGCGAGCGGTTTCGTTCTCCGCTCTTTGCCGGACGAGCAGCGCCGATTGTCCGCGCTGGAAGTATTCGTAGGCTTCCAGATTGCGGGTGTAGCGCTGCGCCACACGCCGCATTTCGGCCTCGCCGACCTTCGCAGGCAGCATCTGGAGAATCTTCGGCCCAAGCTCTTCCTGCATCGCGAAGAAGCCGCTCAGCGCGCGGTCGAACCGCTCGGACCACAACAGTTTCCCCGTCTCCGCGTCGGTGAGATTGACGTGCAGCCGCAGGCGGTCACCGACGCGCTGGACGGACCCGGACACGAGATAGCGGATCGGCGGGGCGTCGCTCGGCGCATCGCCACCCCCTTGGCCGCCTGCCTGGCCATCCACGGGCGCAACGCCGATGACCGACAGCCCGAACACCTTCGACAGATCGGTCACGAGGTCCGCCGTGATGCCCCGAGCCAGCAGCATCGCCTGCGGGTCGTCGCCCAGCGCCTCGAACGGCCTGATGGCGACGCTCGGTTGCGCGGTGCGGGCCGCTTCGGTGCTCGCCGTCGGTGCCCGGCCCGGCGGGACGCCGGTTGCGGGCCCACCCTTGATCCACCAGACTCCGGCTGCAGCGAGCAGCAGTGCGGCCATGCCCGCTCCCGCCATCCATGGGATGCGGCGTTCGGCATACATGGATTCCGCATCCGGCCGAACCGGCGTGGAGGCGATCTCCTCCGGTCGGACCACCGGGGCGATGAGCCGGTAGCCTCCCTTCGAGATCGTCTGGATATAAGCCGGCTTCTCCGGCGCATCCCCCAGTGCCTTGCGCAACTTGATGACGACCTGGGTGAGGGAGTCGTCGCCCACCACCACGCCGGACCAAACGGCTGCAAGCAGCGCTTCGCGGCTCACGACCTGCCCCGGCCGCTCGGCGAGGTGCACGAGAACCGACATGGCCTTGGGCTCGAGCTTCACGGTCTTGCCCGCTGCCGAGAGTTGATTCAGCGCGGGCTCGACCGTCCAGTCGCCGACCTGCAGCTTCGTCCCGCCCGGCGCCGGAGGGGATTCAGTGCCAACCGACATGATTCGACCTCAAGGTGACCTCATTCCAACGTGCTGGATTATGCGGTGTTTCGCTTGCTTCGCCAAAGCTTAGGCGTTTCTTCGGGACTTTATTGCCCAAGCTCGCGTTCAATGCTCCGGCTATGGCAAGTCGGATGAACGTCTGGTTATCCAGAGGAGGTGTCCCATGAAACGGTTTCTCATCGGTATGGTCGTGGTTTTCGCATCGGGGCTGTGCTTATCGCCATCGACGGCGATGGCGCAGCAGAAGTTTGTCGTCAAGCCGCTGGCCGAAAAGAAAGTCGCGGAATTGCCGGCTGGACCGCTCTTCTGGCGGATAGAGAACTTCCCTGCGCTTGCGCAAGCCCAAGCCGCCGCGGGTCCCTGGGCGTTAGTCGCCGAGTCGGCTGGCAAAGTCTGGCTGTTCACGCTCGGCCCGGCGGGTGGGTCATCAGCGGGCGGCACCAAGGTTGCCGAGGTTGGACCGCTCCCCAAGGTGGTTGCGACGCAGTATCTGCTTCGGATCAATGAGGGAAGCGGTCCTCCGGGCAGCATAACGCCCGCGCACACGCACCCGGGCTCCGAAGCGTTCTACGTGCTCGCCGGGGAGACAAGCAGCCATACTCCCCATGGGGTGAAGCGTGTCGGAGCGGGCAAGGCCGAGACGGGTAATGCTGCCGATACGCCGATGCAAGTCTCGAGCAGCGGCTCGACGGACCTGCACTCGCTGGTGATGTTTGTGGTGGACGCCGGCAAACCGTTTTCATCCCCGGCCAAGTTCCCGTAAGCCAAGCGGTGCTCCTGACGGCGGCGAGGACATGCTGCCCGTGGCACTGCGCCAGCCCGGCAGTGCCCTATGGGCGTCAGAGGCTTCAGCCGTCGGCCCGCAACAAGTCCGTTCCTGGCAGGGCTCGATAAGGAAAGGGACCAGAGCCGACGCACCTCGGCTTCCGGCCCCTTGTTGTCGCGCCAGTCTGATTCTCGTTCCGGTTTTCCTTGGCACCTTTGCGGTTCCGATTCAGGGATTAGGGCGGAGGGATGAGCTGAGTGCGAAGCGTATGAAAGGGCCAGACCACGTTTCTTCCCCTCTGCTCCAAAGAATGATGGTCTGTCCCGAAGTATTTCTTACAGTTCCTGCAATATCGCCCGGCGTCTCGCGCGATATTCCTCTTCCGTAATCGCGCCGCTTTCCTTGAGGCGATCGAGCACGCGCAACCTGCGCTCGATTTCCTCTGCCCGGCTGTCCACCGCGGGTGAAGGCGTCGGCCCGGCGCTCGCGCCGCCGCTGGTCGCTGTCGGCGGTTGTTCGGTCCGCGCGGTGTCAAACGTCACCCAGTCCGGACGATTATCGGCAGCGAGCCGCCCCATGCCCGGCGTAAGGGCCCAATAGGTCTCGATGCGCTTTGCGCGCGTTCCAGGGATAAACGGCTGCAGGACGTCGGAAACCCGCAGCGCGATATCAAAGGGATCGTGAATCACTCCGAATACGACGTTGAGCCGTTGATCACGCGCAAAGACGCGACCTGTGGTGACGGTTTTCGGCGAAACTTTGCCGAACAGGCCGTGCCTGCCGGTGACCGCGAAAGTGACGTCTTCGTTGGGCGCGGCTTTCCTCAGCGCGGCCGCAAGATAGGGTACGACCTCGTCCAGTTCGTCGCTGGTGAAGACCGGATCGTCCTTCATTTTGACGCTTGCCAGCCTCTGTCGGAGCGCGTCGATGGAAATTTCAAACGGGTGGGCATTGTCGGGGAAACCCGGCTCAATGCGTTCGATGCGCACGAAGCCGAGCGAAGGCCGATATACGTAGCGCAGGACCTCGGGGCCGTCTTTCCTGGCGAATATGATTTTGCCGCCCGAATAGGGATTCGACGGCGGCACATAACCTCCGGCCCGCTCGTCGGAAGTTGAATCCAATGTGCTGCAGGCGCCCAATGCGAGCGCCAGACTCGCCGCCATGGCGGCTCGCAAGAAGTCGTATGGAAATTTCCTGGATATGACCATCATTGATCCTTTGCTGAACTTCTTGAGATCTTGCCGCGCATGGCGAAGACACGCGGCTTCTTCCCCGGAAAATCGGGATCGACTTTACGCGTTTCCGCCGGATTTTCCGACCGGCTTCACGTTCAGCCTGCCGATTACGGTTTCACCTTCTCTTCGAGCCAGACCTTGATCAGCGATTGATAGGGCACATCGCGCGCGTTCGCGGCGGTCTTGATGCGCTCGAGCAGGTGCGCCGGCAGCCGCAGGGAAATGCTCTGCGTCGTCGGCTTGAGGTTCGGGAGCGTGGCGCGCTTCGCCTTCGACCAATCGAGATAGTCGGCGCTGTCGCGCGTTTCCCAGAATTTCCTTTCGGCAGCTTCCGACTTGAATTTCGGAACGGCCTTAAGTTTTTTGCTCATATGAAGCTCTCTCTTTCCGGCTCATGTCGCGGGCCGAAATGACGCGGATTCGGGTTCCACTGAGGCGCAGGGTGAAAGTGACGTGCAGCAATCGCCCCGCGGCCGTCGCGCCGAGCGCATGGAGACGAGGTTCGCGCGACGAATGCGCCGCGTCAGTCGCCACCAGCAGCCGCGGATCGAAGAACGCCTGTTCGGCCTCGGCTTGAGTGGCCCCGTGCCGTTCGTTCTTGCGCGTGTTGCCGGCATCCCAATCGAACCCTCCGATGCGCTCGAAGCCGATCATCGGCGTATATTATCATCATATACACCGGCGGACGCAACCGGCCGACCTGTTTCGGCTGCTGGATCGAGGAGTCCCGCAGCGTCACCGCGCGGTTGAAATTGGAAGCGTCATCTGCGAAATCAGCCCGGCTTCGAGAAGCCGGCGGCCTGCATCAAGCGGCTGCGAAGCGGAATGATTTTTTCGTCCGCCCGGGGTGCGTAAGGCTGCTGCTGGCGCTCCACCCATTCGGCGACGGGCCGGAATTCCTCGCGCTCGGCTGCGGACGCCGCCGGGTCCATTTCGAAGATGCCCGTGCCCGTTTCCGCGGCCCTGAGGTAGAGGTCCGAATCGCCGAGGCGGGCGAGCAGCGGCAGGCCGAGGGAGGCGAGGAAGCGCTCGAGCGGCTGGTACGCCGGCATCGAGTTGCGGACCTTGTTGGCCACCACCGCCAGGCGGATGTTGCGGGCGCGGATGCGGCCGGCGAGCAGCAAGTCGCGGATGAAGTTCGCCGTGGCGTGGATGTCGATCGCCGAAGGCGCGACCGGGATGAGGATGCAGTCGGCCCGGGCAAGCATCTCCTGGAGGAGAAGGCCGGAGGCGCCCGCGGGCGCGTCGATGATGAGCTGCTGCGTGTCCGCGGGCACGTGCATCTCGATGCCGCGCAGGCGGATGCCTCTCTGAGGTGCGGCATTGGCGGCGTAAATCCGGTTCCGAGTCGGCTGGCGAAGGCGCAGCCAGTTCAGGCTCGACCCCTGCGGGTCGTAGTCCATGACGGTGACGGCGACCGCTTGCGCCGCGAAATAGCTCGCCAGACTGGTCGTGACGGTGGTCTTTCCCGACCCGCCCTTCGGATTGATCACCAGCGTGGTGTTCATTCTCATGATCGGCGCTCCCAGGATTTGCGGCCTTGCTTCCCCACGAGACAGGTCAGGGAGTATCCCATGACATCGTCATGGCCTGGTAGGGCTGGGCGGTGCCTTTGTGATATTTTGCCGGTTGCAGCGCCGGAACACCAGGCACCGATTTGGCGCGGATCGCGCCCGAAGGGGCCTTGAGGACGCCTGGGGGCCGGGGAGGAGTCGGATTACAGCCGCCCGAGCGTCAGGCGATCGTCAGGTTTTCCTTCAAAATACTTCTGCAGGGCCTCCTGAAAGACCGGGTTCCCGGAGGCGACGTGGGCGAACAGGGTCATCGACGACCGGAATTTCACATCGTCGGGATGGCCGAAGATCTGCTCGATCGAGCGCCCCTCGACGAGATTCACCAGCCGGGTGCACTCCCTGAGCCTCGGCCCGAGAACCGGGTGCTGCAAATACGCCTCGGCTTCCTCGCGCGAGGAAATCGCGAACCTGCGCGCCGTTTCGCTGTGGCCCAGTCCCTTGATCTGCGGGAAGACGAACCACATCCAATGGCTTCTTTTGCGGCCCTCGCGCAGCTCCGCGCACACCTGCTCGAACACGGGCGCCTGGGCATCGACGAAGCGCTGCAGATCGTGAGGATCGTTCACGCGGGGGCTCACGCGACCTTCATCACGGCGGCAATGCGGATCAGGTTTTCAGCCGATATCCGGTCTTGAATATCCACGCCACGACCGCGAGCGAGATCACCAGGAATACGCCGGTCATGGCGAGGCTGATGCCGACGCTCACGTCGGCGAGCCCGTAGAAGCTCCAGCGGAAACCGCTGATCAGGTAGACCACGGGGTTGAACAGCGAGACCGTCTGCCAGAACGGCGGCAGCATGCCGATGGAGTAGAAGCTGCCGCCGAGAAAGGTCAGCGGCGTGATGAACAGAAGCGGTATGACTTGAAGCTTCTCGAAACCGTCGGCCCAGATGCCGATGATGAAGCCGAAGAGGCTGAACGTCACCGCGGTCAGCACCAGGAACAGGATCATCCACACCGGATGTTCGATCCGCAGCGGCACCAGCAGCGCCGCTGTCGCCAGGATGATCAGGCCGAGCATGATCGCCTTGGTCGCGGCCGCCCCCACATAGCTCACCACGATCTCGAGATAGGAAACCGGCGCCGACAGGAGCTCGTAGATCGTCCCGGTGAATTTCGGAAAGTAGATGCCGAACGACGCATTGGAGATGCTCTGCGTCAGGAGCGACAGCATGACCAGTCCGGGCACGATGAAGGCGCCGTAGCTGATGCCCTCCACTTGCGAGATGCGTGAGCCGATCGCCGCGCCGAAGACGACGAAGTACAGCGACGTCGAAATCACCGGGGAGATGATGCTCTGCATCAGCGTCCGCCGCGTGCGCGCCATTTCGAAGGTGTAAATCGCGCGTATCGCCTGGACGTTTACGTTCATGGCGTTCATTGCCGGTCTCTCACCAGGGTGACGAAGATATCCTCGAGCGAGCTTTGTGTCGTGTGGAGATCCCTGAACCGGATGCCCGCCCCGGTCAGGTCCTTCAGCAGTGCGGCAATGCCGGTTCGATCGCCTTGCTCGTCGTAGGTATAGATCAATTCGCTGCCATGGCTCGCCAGCTCCAGGTTGTAGGCGGAGAGCGCGGGCGGGACGCGCTCCAGCGTGTCCTGCAAGTGCAGCGTCAATTGCTTCCTGCCGAGCTTGCGTATCAGTTCGGCCTTGTCTTCCACGAGGATGATCTCGCCCTTGTTGATCACCCCGATGCGGTCGGCCATCTCCTCGGCCTCGTCGATGTAATGGGTGGTCAGGATGATGGTCACGCCGCTGGCCCTGAGCGAGCGCACCAGCTCCCACATGTCGCGTCTCAGCTCGACGTCGACACCCGCGGTCGGCTCGTCGAGAAACAGGACCCGCGGCTCGTGCGACAGCGCCTTGGCGATGAGCAGGCGACGCTTCATGCCGCCGGAAAGGGTCATGATCTTGCTGTCTTTCCTGTCCCACAAGGACAGGTCCTTGAGCACCTTTTCGATGTGCGCGTGATTGGCGCGCTTGCCGAACAGCCCACGGCTGAAGGACACTGTCCCCCACACCGATTCGAACGCATCGGTGGTCAGTTCCTGCGGCACGAGGCCGATCAGGGAGCGGGCGGCGCGGTAATCGGCGACGATGTCGTGACCGTCCACCAAAATGCTCCCTGCGCTCGGATTGACGATCCCGCAGATGGTGCCGATCAGCGTCGTCTTGCCCGCGCCGTTGGGACCCAGCAACGCGAAGATTTCTCCCTGGCGGATGTCGAGATTGATGTTCTTGAGCGCCCGGAAACCGGAGGCGTAGGTTTTCGAGAGGTTCTTGACGGAGATGATTGCTTGCATGGAAACGACGATAGCCGATTGGCCGGAGTTTCGCTGGATTTATCGAGGACAGCTCGCTACGGCGTGACTGCCCGCCGTTGGCGGGCAGGTCGGCCAAAGGCGGGCGAACGACGGCTTTTGGCCGATAAGCGACCACTTCCGAAAGTCGCGTTCCGACGCGAAGCGGGATCGTTGAATGACGCGCAACCTTCCAGTCAGAGCTGGCCCTCCCACAGGCTTCGCACGCTGCGCTCGATATGCGGATAACGGCCGCGGGCGTGTGCACTGTTCGCCAGCAGCTTAACGTGGCGGCGGCCGGGCAACGCATCCAGAACCCAACCGAATAGAGGGGCGGTCTTTGCCACCGCTTTCGCTGCACTGTCCGGCGACTGCTTCACTGCGGTCTCAACCCATGCAACACCGGCGTCGGATGCGGCGGCGTAGCCACCACCACGAGTGGTCAGCGCGTGCCTCAGCCGCTCAATTGTGCGCAGGGAATTCTTGCCCAAGCCACCTTTCGTCCGCCACTCATGCAGCGCTTGCGTTCTCCAGGCGCGATAGTCCATTACGGGACCCGATTGGCGCAGTTTGTTGACGATGCTGGGAACGTCGCTCAATGACTTCGCTTGCTCTAGCACGTGGTGCAGGAAAGTCGGCTGCCAACAATTCAACGCCGGCAGCTCGTACTTTTTTGCCAACCAATCAAAGAGCTTCTGTTCATCTTGCCGATCCGGGGCGCGACCGCCGGCGATCGCTTTCACAAAGAGGCTCGCCCGTTTGGGCTGCAACCAATGTTCTGATTGCATGTGGTCTGCGTACTCTCCAAAGATCATGCCTCCCAGCAGAAAGCGACCCAAACGGCGATCTAAGTCGGTCGGCAATAGCATTTCGAGTTCCGGCCCTAATGCGATGTCCCACTGGAATTCGACGTGGGACAGTTCGTCGATGATTGCCTGCGCTTCGTCTTTCAGGAGCCAGGGACCGTCGTCCTCTTCCCGGTTACCCAGACGGGCGCGCAGCGTAGCGAGCGCCCTCTCCTTGATCGGTATGTAGGCACTCCAAGTCACATCAACTGGTTCGAGAGCCGGTCGGTCGGCGTCATTGAACGCGGCAAATGACCGCTGCTCGAAGTTCAAATGCATGTCGAACGTGTCGCCATAGTTGAACAGCGGCAGGCGCTCGTTCAAGATCAATGCGTCGAAAAAGAATCCGAGCGCTAGCAAGTTCTTGTCGAGGAAATCCCATGCCCGCGATGCCTCAAGGGGTACAGCCGGTGCGTCCCCGAGCGCGCGCCCGCTGCGACCGCGCAGGAAAATCTCGCCGGCGCGAAAGACCATCGGATCCAGTACTGTCGTCAGCTTCCTGTCGATCAGCCGGTTCCAGTCATCGACGTTCTCAATGAGAATAGGCGAAGCGCTAAATTCAGGCATGGCGAATCTCCAGAAGTGACGTTTCCAGACTCTCGAAGGGACGGGAGATCCACATGCCCGACCGCATGTTCGAGCCGCAAAATTCAGCGTATGTCTCAGGACTTCAGAATTCAAATTTCATGGAAAGAGATGGGCCCGTCAGACCAGGGGAGAGAGTCCACGGTTTGACATCGAGGGAGTGATGTTGGTCGGTCGACGACCGCGACGCGGTCGCAGCCAGCGCTGGAACGCATACCTCGGTCTGCTCGGCCATCTCGAGGGCGTCGTCGACCTCGATGCCAAGGTAGCGTACCGTGCTTTCAAGCTTCGTATGACCCAACAGTAGCCGTCGGCCAAGGGCCCTCGCGACAGTCTCCGCGGCGATTGCGCCAGTAGTGCTACACGGTCTCGACAAGAAATAGTTGCGCGTAAGTCCAATGATTTGAATGCAGAAGGAATTACCGGTAAACGGCAAGCCATCGAAAGAGGAGATCCTTGCTGAACGGACCATTTGAACGTGGAGGGTATTATTGAAACGGTGCCATGGATTGACCGCGTGCACACAATGAAATCCCATAGTTGAGGACAGACAATAGAAACGCATTCCGCTCTACGGTCGCCTCCTCGACCTCGTAGGGTGTGGCAAAGACCACATCGACCGGCGGAAAACAATCTGCGGCCAGTTGATGGGCTCGCCGCAGATGCGTGGATGAGTCACCAACCGCGTCCGCGACGACCAGCAAGTCCACGTCGCTTCCGGACTGACTCGTACCTTTGGCATACGAGCCGAAGAGCATAATACGCTCCGGCGCGAAGGCACGAATATAGCGGCTTACGACGCGCCGGACCGATTGGGGTAGCGCACGTTCTTCCATGTTACGAGGTCTGGAAGTTGAGGAGCAGAAGGATGTCCCCGATGTCGTTCTTGGTAAGCGATCGGAAGTCCGCCGCGGCAGCGGTCTTCAGTTTGAAGGTCCATTTACCAGGCAGCGTGTTCGGAGGCACCGTGAGCGTTGCTCCGCAGACGTTCGGCTCGGTCGAACCCGCAACCGGACTCATCGTCACATCAGCGGGCCCTTGCGTGAGCGGCGCCTGTGGCTCGATCGTGAAGTTACCGGGAAGCCATCCAGCGGTTAGGACAGTAATCCCGGTGATCGTGATCGTCTTCCCTCGCGTCCATAGCGGAAACTTCGATGGAGAAATCGAGAGCACAAGCGATTGGTCGGGATCGGTCGCGGCAGGCTTTTGCAGGAAGGCGTCCCACGGGGATAACGGATACGGATTTGCCACAGTGGGCGAGGGCGCGCCAAAATCATTGCGCGCACTGAAGACGTGAACCCCGGAGGTGGGCAGATTGTCGAGATTGTTCTGCACGACGAAGCTCTTCAACGCGTCGCCTCCATCGAGCGCGGTGTAATAGAGGTGCAGCACGACGTCGCTTACCGAACTCAGGTCGATGTCGTTGGTCGCCTCCGGCATTTCGAGCCGCCAGGAGCTGACCGCTCCCGCCCCCTCGAACGGCAGGTACCGCTGATCGCTCAGATTGCTGCTGATCGAGGTCAGGAACAAGCCGGGATCGTCCTGAGCATTGCCGAGGACGATCTTCTGTGACACGGCGCCGTAGTTGTACGTAAACCGTGGATCGCCCGGACCGTTCTCCGGATAGTCGGCGCTGGAAGTCGCGCTCGTCGAAATCCGCACCTTGTTCGAGACCAGAGTGACCGTCGCCTTGACGTTATCGAACTTACCCGGACTTGGATACACGACGGTCACACTCATGCGGAGCAAGTGCCGATTGTAGTGGCCCGGATAGTCGTTATCGAAGAGCGACTCTGGAAGATCGAAGTCGCAGGAACCGGTGACGAGCAACTGCTGCAGCGCCACCGGATCGACCCCGGCGAGCGAAACGAAACGCGACAGCTCGAAGCGCCGCTTGTTCTGGTCCAGATAGGAAGACTGCATTCTCCGAAGGTCGTGGTTCAGGGTCTCGCCCGCAAGCAGGCCTTTGTGCAGGCTGTCCCAGTATCCGAACTGAATGAAATCGCTATCCGGAATTCCAAGCTCATACTGATAGCATCGCTCGACCTGTTTACACATCCTGTACGCCAACTTATAGCTTTGGAAATACGTGTCCGCGAGCTGCCCGACTTGCCAGTCGTAGAGGTCTTGATTGGTGAACTTATCGGTCAGGAAGTCGATCTGCTTCTGGATGTAGTCGATCTGGTTTTGATGGTTGACTTGGTTCTGTTGGGCGATTGCCAGCAGGATCTCGGCGCTGAGGATCGACGCCTGCGTCTGCTTCTTTTGAATATCCGCTTCCCTCGCTGCCTGATCCCAATTGTCCTTACGGTGCTGATAGGTCCCTTGGAACCGAGCGAGAGCGGCGCTTTTATCAAACAACGCCGCCATCGTTTTCCCCGCCTGTGCCGATGCCTGTGCGGCGTTGCCGAAATGCGGGCCGCCCTCGGAAGCCGTCGCTGCGGGTGTACCACCGAACCCGGACACTCCAAGTGCGAAATCCGGGATGTTGTGCAGACCCGCGGCAACTAATTCGGCCACGAACGCGATTCCATTGAACACGATGATCGTTGCACCAAGCCCTACATCGACCCACTCCCCCGCGTTCATGTAGGACTGTGAATTGTTGAAGTCATACTTCGACTGTGCAAGTACGAGCGCTTGATTGAGGGCTTCGATGTCTTGCTGCGCCTTGTCGATTTGCCGCAGGAATATCTGGTCCATGTCCTGCTGGATATTCTGCAGGATCGTCTGTTGCAGAACCGCAAGCGCATCGCCGTCGCTCTTCTCAAGCGCGCCGAGCAAGGAGGTCCCGTAGGCTCGGACGGCATTGACGAAGTCGAGCGCCTGCGCGTAGAGCGCGGTGTATCGGTAGTTGGGTAACGGCACAACGATCTCAGTCAGGACCGAACCGAGATCGATTCCAGCGGCCTGGGCCTTGACGAGCAGCCCCGGATCGATAGGCGCATCAAAGAGAGCAAGCTCGCGCGTGACGCCCTGGATGTTCTGGCAATGGCGTAACTTGAGCAGGCGGTCCGCAACTGTTCTCCAATATCCGAGCAGCTTGTCATTCGGCGGGATCTTGAAATAGAACGTTTGCGGTCCGGGCATGCCGTCGCCACCTCCCCCGCCCATTCCACCTCCGCCCCCACCCATGACGTTCTCGATATCGACCATGGCGTTCGCGAAAGCATCGAGCTTCGGGGCAAGCTCGTTGTAGGAATCGTCTGCATGTTGCGGCGGCGTGATTGCCGCTGGTTGCGGACCAAGCATTTCCGCCGCAATGACGTATAGCAGCGTCGCTTCGCTGAGGGCTTCGCGCGAATCGGTTGCGAAGAGGTTGTCCGCCCAGGCGATCAGGTTATCGAGATATGCCATGACCACATTCTTCATATACGCAACGGGGCGCATATCCGCGAGCAAGAACGGGTTGAACGGATCTTCTCGCCAGCGTTGGACCTGGGCGTTGGCGTTCGGATCGCCCTGATTGACGAGTTGCAGCAGGTTGTTGATGCGCTCGGTGAGTATCGCCGTGCTCGTCAGATCGTGTAGCGGCTTCGGAATCCAGAAGCGTTGCGGCGCCGGATCGGTGCCTTGCCGCGTCGGGTCAAAGATGTAGTGAAACCACGTCGTGGCGTCTTCGAATTGCTGGTTTTGACTGAGGAGCCCAGCAATGTAGAGTGGGTTGTGGAAGAAGAGCTCCCAGTTATACACCGAGTACGCAGCATCCGGGTTGAAATCGAGGATCTCATTGTCCTCGCCCCAACGCACCCACGGCAGTGCCGGATTGTACGTATTCTGGAAGCTGAAGACATCCGCATGACTCGGATCGATTTGATCCGGGTTTTGCTGAAGGTCCGGATTGTAGATACCCCGAAAACCATCGCTCCCGAGTTGATGCCAGAGGAGCCGGGTATAGGGATGATAGAACCGGTGAAAATAGTATCGCGTCTCGAACGGGACGCTTCCTGGATTCGAGGGCGGGTTCGGCGCCCATGTGCTGCCGGTCCAATACCAGCGCTGCGTATCGACATAGTAGCAGCGCCGGTTGTCCTGATAGAAGAAATAGGATGTTGGATCGAAAGTGAGACTAGTGTCCGGCCCAATGACCCGAAAAGGTACGGGAGCGGTGCCCAGAAGAGTGAGTGCGCCGGAGGGCAGCTCCAGAGGAACCGATGTGAAGACGAGAGGGATAGTTGCAGGATCGCTCGGTCCGCGAGGCTTCGTTACAAGCGCACCTGCTTTCGGCACGAGCTGCGGCTCGCCCCCCAGATCCGGGTCAGGGGTAGTGAGCGGAATGAGAGGATGAGCGTCGGGGCCATACGTGCTCTGCGCATGAGAGAGTAAGTGCGCATCAGCCAGGTCGATAGCTATTTCCAAATCTCTCAGTTCCAGATCGCTAAATCTGCCATCGAAGACCGCACGGCCGATGTGTACGGCCGAGTCCGGGTTGATGTCCAACGGGATAAAAATGTCCGTAAAGAAAATCGGAATATCGAGTACTTCGTAATCACCGAGACGAAATACGTCGATAAAAAGAGATGCACCATAACCAGGGCTTGTCGGTGGAGATTGCACCTTCAGTGTGTAGAGGGCTTCGACCGAACGGCTGTCGCTGACCGACTGCGACGTGAGGATCGGAACATCGAACAGTTTGCCTTTCGACGCTTGCGCGGGCGCCCAAGCTCCGTTTCGAAAAATGGTAAAGAAAAGAGCGATAGAGACGTACTTATCTGCGTCCTGGCTGGGTGGCTCCGTTGATGGCTGAGCCGCGGGAAGATTTTGGTGAGGCTCATTGAGCACCTTAATCTCCGGCCAGAACAGGCAAAGCCGACCCCGATAAACACCGGGCACGACGTGGTGCGACTTGATGTCGAGCGGTATTAGCACCCACCCGCTCCAAACGCCGTCCTGGAGGATTCGGTGATAAAACCGTGGTGGATCGGCGTGCGTTCGCCCGACAACATGGATCGCCTTCGTTACAGGGTCCTGGCACGTCCCGGTCACGTGGAGGTGCGCGATGCCATCCAGGCCATCGAGATAATTGAGCGAGACCGTCTCGAAATAGTCTGAGGTGTGTTCATTTTGATGAACATCCTGTTCGAGCTTCTTAAATATCTCCGTGCGGGTTGGACGCTGGGACTCGATGAGCCAGTTCTCCGGATAGAGGAAGACTTCGCGCGCGGCTTCCCAAATGCGATACCGCTTCATCCATTTCCACCATCCCCAGGCATCGTCGTTCGGATCGATCTGGACCGCTGGCGCCTCCAGATTCATGCGGCACCGCTCGACAAAGATCTGGATCGCGATATACGCCTGAACTACGCGGGTTGTCACCTCACACGAACTCATCTGGGTATCGATGATGAAGTAGTCAAACAGACCGTTGACATCGCCGAATGTGTTCCCCGCATGATCGCCATTTCCGACGAGGTAGTCCTGCAACGCTGACGAACGATGCTCGCGGAGCGGGTTGACAATGGGCGGGGCGGCGGCGAGCCAATCGGGATTCGAGTAACGGGCCTTAAGGACGTTGAGAGCGGAGGCCGCCATATTTTCGGCCGTTGCTTCGTCTGGCGGCACGGCACCCCAACTAACGAGCTGCGCTCCACTGGCCTTGCCGGAAGTTAATGAAATCATCGCCTCCAGTGTGCGGAGCGCATCGAAGGTGGAGGGCAGCATATAGTCTGCGGGGAATGCGACGCCAAGGGCCGAGGAGAAGGAAACGATATCCGCAAGAGTCCAGCCGGTAATGGTACTCAGGGCCGCCTGTGTGGATGCTTCGTTCACGAGCGCCCCGGAATGGACACCGGTGATGAGGTCATAAAGCGTCCGGATAGCAGCCGCCGGGGGAGCGGCCGTGAAGAGACGCGCAAGCTTCACGAGCAGGACGGTCGTCAGCAAAGGCCCCGATCCGAGCGATGGCTGGGTGCTCAAAACCGGCAGCTGCGTGAGATCGAGACCGCCATAGACCGCGGCATTGCTTACGAGCCACGACAGGTCGGCGTTCACGAGGTTTAGCTTCAGAACCACCACCCGGATCTTATCGAGCAACTGCATTGCAACGAACTGATCGGGATAGTTCACGCGCGTGAGGTTCGGATAGGGTCCGCCAACGGGAATCGTGATCGATGCGTCGGTCAGCACGTCGAGAAGCGTCCGTGCGGTTCCGGATAGATCGACGTTCTGCATGACGAAGGCGGTTATATCGTTAGCAATACCGAGCTGCAACGCGACCGCGGCCATGACGCTGCCGTTGACATCGCCGCCGCTCGGATTGAGGATCGCCTGACGAACTGCCGTGAGCGCTGTCGTGATCGCGGTGTCCGTCATTGCAGTTGTTGCGTTCCAGTAGGGCGATGTTGCCGCCGGCGGTGTCAGCAGATAGGCGAGCGCATCGATGCTGAATCCGGATTGCTGAATTGCCTTGACCTGCTGGAGGAAGGCGGTTGCCGCTACTGGAGCGCTGAAGGCGGCTGTGATTGCCGCTGCCGCATTGGCTGCGCCGGAGTTGATAATGATCGCCACGCTCCGCAAGTCGGTAACCGAAATCCTTGCGACGTCGGCGAGCTGCGTGATGCGATAGAACAGCGAAAGGTTGTCGAGGGTCAGTGTGTTTGCGGCGTCGAGCCCGAATAGCGCGACCAGCGCGCTCGCATCCGAGCCGGAAATGCCGAGAGCGGCCTGCACCGCGTCCCGGTGATGACTGAAATTTGCGTCGGCAATTGCTGCGCCCGAAGCGACGGCCGCGAGATCGGTGTCCGGGTGCAGAGAAACAACGGCAGGATTCAGGAACACGCGCGCATAGAGCGGAGTCGTGGTCGTATTGTTTGGACCCCGATGGGCCGCGATGTCCATCTTTTGGAACCACGCGAGCTGCGCATCCACCGCAAGCTTCGTTGTGTCCTGCAAGAGCCGGAACGCGCCGAGCGCGACAAGACCGCCTGGATCGAGCGTGCCGTTCACAACGGCACTAGATTGCATCAGCAGATCGAGCTCCCACATCTCGTAGCCAGTTTCTCGCCATCCGCGAAGAAACCGGTGGGCGCGATCGAGAAATCCGGCATCGAGCGGTGACGGTGCCAGACTCTGGACGCTCGTGTCGCACGTATCGTTGATCCCTTGGATCGCGATACCCAATCCACCCTGTACCCATTCCGATTGAATTAGTTCGAGGAGCTGATCGTATGCAATCGACGCGGCGTGAGTGAAGGCCGGTACTTGCGCGAGATCGGTGGAAGGGGCCGGCGTATGCCACGCGACTGGCGCCGCGACAAAGTTTGCGCTGGTAATGAGCTGCACCGCGTGCGGTGCTATGGTAAACCGCTCGGCAGCGACAGCCACTTGCTGCGGAGTTGTCGGTGCATGCAGTGGCAGGAGCACCTTGCGCAATTGCCAGAGCGCGATGCCGGGCTGCTGGAGATAGGCTCGCAACTCGTCGAGACCCTCGCTGTATGGGAGCGAATGCGGATAATTTGCATTGAAGAGCGTGGCGAACGCTTCCTGATTGAAGTATTCCGGAGCGGCGCGCAAATCGGCGGCCTTTTTTCCTTCTGAGGTTTGTTTCCACGGCGGATTGATCGTGGAATTCGGATCGGTGGGTACGCTGATCGCATCTGCAAGGATCTCGTTGACGAGATCAATGTAGGGCATGGGCGTCTCGCTGTTGGGGCAATTCAGCTTGAGATTCCCGATATCGGGCCGGCGCAAGTTCAGCACATCGAGCGCCGATTTCGGTCCCGTCACCCGAAAGCGCAACCAGTAAAGTAGATCGCAGAGATAGGCCGCCGGACTCAAAATAGACGTACACGAATCCACATCGCAATAGTCCTGCGAGCCGAAGAGTGTGGAAAGCGATTGATCGCGCGCGATCGCGCTCGCGATGGGTTCATTCAACCCAGACACATCGCCGATCGCTTTGGGCCAGATGCCGATCGCATCCCGGTTCAGTTGGGTATACAAAGAGACAAGACCGGCATACCGCTGCGCGCTCGTGCTGTAAATTCGATTCGCATCACCCTTCGTGAGTCCCGCCTGGGTCGACTGGAGAAAGAATTGTTGCCGGCCCATCATTGCAATCTGCGTCGCAGAGTGAATGCCCATGCCGAGCAGTGTGTGAGCCGCGTCGACCTCCGGCGTGACGAAGAGCACTCGCTGCATCCGTTTCGCATTCAAGATCACGGCTGGCCGGTCCTGGGCGGCGATTCCGGCGAAGGCCTTCTCGCCTTCCTCGCTCACGTAGGCCGTGAGGTTATTCCGTATCAGATTGAGGCCGCCGTTGTTGCTGAAGAATTGGTTGAGCGGCGCTTGCTCAGACGATGGGACGACGTTTCCCGAGACCACACGGCACGCCAGGGCCACCGTTGGGTATGCGCGAGTCACGCGCGCATAGACCACACGAGCGAAGACCTCACTCGGGTTCGCGGCGCCTACAGCATCGATGCTCGGCGGAGGACCCGCCTGATTGACCAATTTCTCCCAGTCCTGCAGGCTCAATCGAGCGAGATCGGAAAGCTCCTTCGACGCTCCAGTGTCGAATCGCTGAGAGAGCAGTTGCAATAGCGGCATGTGGTTCTTGACGAAAGCACCAATCGAGAGCGTCCGCTCGATGGACGATGCTTCCCCAGGCGTAAAGCCATGCTGACCGTCGCCGAGCGTACTCCAGAATTTCGACATGGACTGCGTATTCTGCGTGAGGGCCGTCGCAAAGCTCCGCTGCTTCTCCTCTGGAATTGCGGCAATCGTCAGGAGTTGCCCGAGGCTGGTCTTCCCCACAATGTATGGCCGCGCGAGCAGATCGGTCGTCCGGTGCGCTTGCAAGCGCATCACGATTTCGGGAATCTCTCTGGCAAATCGTGGCCCGATGATGTTCTGCTTTACCGCAGCCTGCAGCGTGCTCGTCTGGAGATCCGGGGAAAGCGCGAAGATGAGAGAACCGATGTGCTGCACTAATCCATCGATGAGCGTGAAGTTTTCCGTCGCATCGAGCAGAGGGCTCGGCAGCGACGAAGGCACTTGCTGACGGAGGAATGCAAAGAACGCCGCGACGGGGATTTCGTAAGCCTCCTCGAGCCGCGCGGCAATTGTCAGACGAACGATCTGCTCTTTTGTCTTTCCCGTTTCCTGCGCGAGGAAGGAGATGTCATGGTAGTGATCGTTCTCCACGAGATCGTGAAGCGCGAGCTTCTCCAGGAGCGGGAGTACCGAGCGCACCAGCGTGGCGAACTCGGAGCGATCGTGCGGCTCGGCCGCGAGATCAATCTGGAGGTCCGGTTGAGCAAGCGTGGCCGGTGACGCAAGTGGTGACTCGAGGTGATGCGAACGGACTTCGACTACGATGAGCAGCTTACCAGGAGCATCCTCGGGCGGATAATACGAGATATGATACTCGCCCTCGCGCGATGTTCTTCCGGACTTGAGACGCTGACGATCTCGTATCCGTTGCCACCACACAATCACCCCGGCGCGATCGATCTCCTCTCGGTGGGCGCCCGTAACTTTGCCGTGAACTGCATACTTGCGGCGGATATCCGCAATTTGTGGTTTTGCGCGAGATCGTTTCTTTGATGTCATAGGAAACCTGACCTAAATGGATCCTCCACCGAGCAACTCAGTACGCTCTCAAAACTGGCAGATTGTTGAAATTCGATTTATGTGGCCGATTTTCGACATTTTGCGGAGTGATAAAACCTCTCCCAATATCGAGAAAATCGATTGTGGCGCGTTTTGAGAGGTCGGTCTTTTCGTGACACACTCTCGCAACGCGAATTTCAACAGTCTGTTAGATACTAGTCTTTGGAAAGCGCGCTGGATACCTGTCAGAAATGACAGGTGTTGAAGTGTCGACGCTAGGCTAGGTTAAGTGAGATGTGGCAATCCTGAATAGCGGCCTTACCCCAGGCAAACTCATGTTGAGCCTTCCTGCTCAGTCCGAATCCTCGTACATCCGGTCCTGGTCTTCGATGCGGCGGCGCGCGGCTTCCTGCTCGATTTGCTGCTGTTTCAGCTTGAGCTGCTCGCGCCGGCGCGCGGCAACGTCCTGGCGCACCGGGATCGTGATTTCGCCGAACAGCGCCTGCTTGAGAAAGCGGAAGGCAAAGCGCAGCAGCTTCTCGTCGTCGGTGAGCAGGCCCTGCCGCTCCCCGGGGTCGAGCTCGAACAGGTCGGCGAAGCCCGCGCTCGCGACGAAGGCGCGGAAGCCGTCGATGTCGTAGCTCGCGAGGAAGAACAGCTCCATGCTGCGCCGCGAGGGCTTGCCCAAGGCGGGGCCGCCAGAGCGCTTCTTCAGCACGATCTGCCGCCATTCGCGGTTGACCGCGTCGTAGTCCTCCAGCCCCTGTTCGCGCCGGTATTCGCTCACCGTCTGCGTGGCGGGCTCGAAATGGCCGAGGCAATGGTCCTCCTTGACGACGAAGTAGGAATCTTCGTCGGTGGGCGAATCCTTCTTGCGCATCGACAGCAGGCCCAGCGCATAGTAGCGGCAAGCCGAGGGGCGGTCGGTATACACGCCGCAGCCGTCGGGGGTGAGAAAAACGCAGGCGTTCGACTCTTCCTTGGTGGCGAGCTTCAGCCCCGGCATGCCGTGCCCGTCCATCTGGAAATCGCGGGTGTAGCCGTCGACGAACTCGCGCGATGACAGGTCGAGGCGGCGCTTCAGGCGCAGCACGTCGTAGGGCGCGAGCATGATGTCGATGTTCTCGCAGCACTTGTTGAAGCAGGGAATGCCCTTGCGGCAGCGGAACTGGAATGCGTCCCCGGGCCCGAGCTGCACCGGCTCGATCGGCGAACTCGGCTTCGGGTCGTGGATGTCGTTGCTCATGGGCGGTGATTGAAACAGGAAGGGGACGGTAGTCTAATCCCGTCCCCTCCCGAGGGAAAGACCCCGCGCGTTGAGCGGCGCTTGCGCCGCCTCGAACGCGCGGAGATAAACCGGCCGGCGCAGCCGGCCCGGCTTTATCGCTATTTGATCATCTGCACGTACGGCACCTTCTTCAGCGACCACTTCTTCGTATTGCGGTCGTAAGTCGAGTTGACGAAGCACTTCCAGTTCACGTCGTCGATGTAGTTGTGGTCCATGCGGTAGTAGAAGCCCGGGTAGCGGGTTTCCTCGCGGAACTGGATGTGCTTCATGTGCGCTTCGGCCGCCATGATGCGATGGAAGTTCTCCCAGGCGCGCAGCAGCTCGTGCAGGTCCTTGGCGCGCATCTTGAGCGCGTCTTCCTTGAGCATCTCCAGCTTGCTTTCCGCCATCTCCAGCAACTTCTTGTTGGTGCGGTAGTAGGTCCCCACGCCGGCCACGTACTCGTCCATGATCTTCTGCAGCCGGAACTGCAGCATCTTGGGCGTGATGTAGTGCGGGTTGATGTCGATCGCGGTGGTGTAGTCCTTGTGCTGGATGAAGGTCCTGACCGGACGGTAGATCTCCTCGACCAGTTCGTCCGTGGTGCGCTGCATTTCCGGCTTCCAGGCCTTGTTGTCGAGCGCGTATTTCACCATCGACTTGGCGGCGATGCGGCCTTCGGTGAACGAGCCCGAGGAGAACTTGTGGCCCGAGGCGCCGACGCCGTCGCCGGCGGTGAACAGGCCCTTGACGGTGGTCATCGAGCGATAGCCCCACGACCATTCCTTGGGCGCGCCGGGCAGGTCGGTCGGCCCCGATACCCAGATGCCGGCGCAGCCGGAGTGCGATCCGAGCAGGTAGGGCTCGGTCGGCATGATTTCCGACGGCGTCTTGTCCGGCTCGATGTTCTCGCCCGCCCAGATGCCGCACTGGCTGATGGTCATGTCGAGAAAGTCTTCCCACGCCTCGGCCTCGAGGTGCTTGATCTCCTTGGGCGTCATTTTCTCGGCGAGCTTGGCGAGCGCGGTCGGCGTGTCCATCATGATCGGGCCGCGGCCGGCGATCATCTCCTCGAGCATGATGTGGTTCCGGAGGCAGGTGCCGGGAACGCCCAGGCCGTATTTGCCGAAGCGCTTCTCGTCCTTGATGATGTCCCCGCGCAGCGTGCCGTAGTCCTCGCCCGCGCCGTTCATGACCTTGGCCTTGAACAGCAGGAACCAGGCGCCGACCGGACCGTAGCCGTCCTTGAAGCGCGCCGGCACGAAGCGGTTTTCCATCATGGTCATCTCGGCGCCGGCTTCCGCCGCCATCGAGTAGGTCGAGCCGGCGTTCCACACCGGGAACCAGGCGCGCCCCGTGCCCTCGCCAACCGAGCGCGGGCGGAACACGTTCACCGCGCCGCCGCACACCAGCAGGCAGGCCTTGAACTTGTAGACGAAGAGCTTGTGATCGCGGACCGAGAAGCCGACCGCGCCGGCGACGCGGCTCGGGTCGTTCTTGTCGTTGATCAGGCGCACGATGAACACGCGCTCCTCGATCTTGTCCATGCCGAGCGCCTTCTTGGCCGCTTCGGCGACGATCCACTTGTAGGATTCGCCGTTGATCATGATCTGCCACTTGCCCGAGCGCACCGGCTTGCCGCCCTGGCGCAGCGATTTCTCCTCGTCGCCCTGCGCCTTCCAGATCGGCAGGCCCCAGTCCTCGAAGTTGTGCACCGAGTCGTCGACGTGGCGGCCGACGTCGTAGACGAGGTCCTCGCGGATGATGCCCATCAGGTCGTTGCGCACGTAGCGGACGTAATCCGCCGGGTCGTTGTCGCCCATGTAGGTGTTGATGGCGGACAGCCCTTGAGCCACCGCGCCCGAACGCGACATCGCCGCCTTGTCGACCAGCTTGATCTTCAGGCCGGTACCTTCGGCCCAGCGCACGATCTCGAACGCCGCGCCGCAGGCGGCCATGCCGCCGCCGATGATGAGGATGTCCAGCTCTTCCTCGATGATTTCCGGATTTCCAAAACCATATTCAGCCATTGCCATTCCCCTTCATGACCGGCTGCGCCCAACCCTGGAGCGCCCTGCCGTCAAAAAAATCCGACTACGAAGCCACAAACTGGCTGCGATCTCCGGCGTGCGTGTTTTTGGTGAACAGCACGTCGGGCTTGTCGATCTCGGCCATGTTCGCCTTCGGCTTGCCGCCGTAGGGATCGGCCGAGCCTTCCGGCGTGGTGCGGATCGGAAACTTGAAGCGCTTCATGGTTCCGTTCCTGAACTTGATCGTCCACAGGATCGAGTCGCTGCCGCGCATCGGCTGCACCGAGGCGCCCATGGGCACGATGTCGGCATAGTGGCGCACTTCGATCGCGTTCTGCGGGCAGATCTTGACGCAGGAGTAGCACTCCCAGCACTGCTCCGGTTCCTGGTTCCAGGCCTTCATGGGGTGGCCGGTCTCGGAGCCATCCTTGTCCAGCTTCATCAGGTCGTGCGGGCAGATGTACATGCACGCGGTCTTGTCCTGACCCTTGCAGCCGTCGCACTTGTCGGTACGAACGAATGTCGGCATTGCGCTTCTCCTCTCAGAAAACTGACTTCTCTCCTCTCCCGCAACGCGGGAGAGGGAACACCTACCTGGCCGAATGGCCGCTGAGCTTCACTTCCACTTTTTCGTGCGACTCGAGTCCCGCATAGTATTCGCGCAGGATCTCCAGCACCTCGGGCCGCGAAAACTCCGCCGGCACTTCACTGCCTTCCGAGAGCCACTTGCGCAGCTTGGTGCCCGATACCAGCAGCCGGTCCTTGTCGTCGTGCGGGCAGGTGCGCGCCGAGGCCATGCCGCCGCACCGGTAGCACCAGAAGGTCCAGTCGATCTTGAGCGGCTGCGTCTCCAGCGAACCGGCCGGGATCTCATCGAAGATGTGATGCGCGTCGAACGGCCCGTAATAGCTCCCGACCCCGGCGTGGTCGCGTCCCACGATCTGGTGCGAGCAGCCGTAGTTCTGGCGGAACAGCGCGTGCAGCAGCGCTTCGCGCGGGCCGGCATAGCGCATGTCGAGCGGATAGCCTGCCTGCACCACGGTTTTCTTCACGAAGTACTTCTCGGTCAGCATCGCGATCGCGCGGGTGCGCACGTCGGCCGGAATATCGCCCGGCTTCAGGTTGCCGAGCAGAGAATGGATCAGCACGCCGTCGCAGACCTCGATCGCGACCTTGGCGAGGTACTCGTGCGAACGATGCATGGGGTTGCGCGTCTGGAACGCCGCCACCTTCGACCAGCCCAGGGCCTCGAACGCGGCCCGGGTCTCGGCCGGCGTCATGAACAGCGCGCCGTACTTTGCCTTGAAGCCGCCCTCGGAGAGCACCCTGAGCGGACCGGCGAGGTTAACCTCGCCCTGCGCCATCACCATCTTCACGCCCGGGTGCTCGGCGTCGGCGGTGCGAAACACCGACATGCACTCGTGCGCCTTGTCGATCGCGTACTTCTCGCTCACTTTCATGGTGGCGAGGAGTTCGTCCGAATCGGGATCGACGAGCGCGATGTCGGCGCCGGTCTTGATGCCCTCGGCAAACGCCTTGCCGGCGGAGAGCGTGATCGGAATCGGCCAGAACAGGCCGCTTGCCGTGCGGTAGCCGCCGCACACGCCGCGCCAGTCGGCATGCGTCATGAAGCCTTCGAGCGGCGTGAAGCCGCCGATGCCGAGCATGATGATGTCGCCCTTTTCGCGCGACGTGACGCGCAGACCGGGCAGCGAGCGGGCGCGAGCCTTCTCCGCGTCCAGCGCTTTTCCCTTCAGCAGCAGCGGCTTGAGATCAGCGCCTCCGTGCGGGCGAACGAGACCAGGCATGCGGTTGCGACTCCGTCAGCGCGCCCGCAACGGTGCTGCGATTGGGGCGCTGGATGATTGGCGTTAGATACGGCGAAGCCGAATTGTGCGGATGCATGCAGCCACACCGCAAGCGAGTGTTTTTGATCTCCCAATAAGGAGCACTGATTTTGGCGCTTATGGGGCCGCCGCATCCGGGGAAAAGGCATCGCCCGCGGCCGGACAAAGTGGGCTTCCTTCGCGGCAATCGGGTTGCCGGGGGCTGCCCGGGCCGGCCCGGCGGTTTTTGATTGACGTCAACCGGGCCCGCCGTCCGCCCGCGGCCGCGTGAGGATCGGCCAGTAGGTGACGGTGAACAGCGCGAACGCGATCGCCCAGAGCACGCCCGACAAGGCCACGGCCTCGGCGAAAAACTGCGGCGCGGCGAGCGGCACGAACACCCGCGCCACGGCGGCGAGCTGCACCAGCGCATAGCAGGCGGTCTCCGCCGCTCCCGTCTGCAGCGATCGCCCGGTGTGGCCGCGCGCGGTGCGGGTCATCATGCCGAGGGTGAGGCCGCCGATCGCGCCGACCGTGAGCGCGTGCGTGGCGAGGTTTGCGGGCAGGACATCCACCGCGGCGAGTGCACGCAGCGCCAGGTGGATCGGAATCCACGCATACGCGGCGTGCAGGATCCACACGATCGGGCGCTTCAGCGTGAGCCACGGCTGCCACAGCGCCAGGCGCGCCGCGTGCGCGAGCGCGGCGGCGCCGGCGACGATGGCGATGATTTTCTCGGGCAGCCCGACGACATCGGCCGCGACGAGCAGCAGCACGCTGCCCAGCGCCAGGCGCTCGAGCCAGCCGAGGCGCGTGCCCTTCGCCCCGGGCACCGCGTTCATGGTGAACATCGGAATCACGCGCCCGCCCATGACCGTCATGATGAACAGGATCAGGTCGAGGGCGATCTGCAGGCCTTCGCCGACCGGCATGTCGAGAAGGTCCTCCTTCGCCAGATAGAAGGCGAGGTTCGCCGCACCGAGGCCGAGGAGCAGCGCGACGAGGAAATAGTTGCGCCGGTTGCGGCTGCGCCACAGCGGCACCGCGAGGCCGGCTGCGGCAGCGAGCGCAAAGGCGGTGTCGGCGGCGGCCGCGGCGAGCGTCCACGGGG
>JBARMB010000017.1:0-2715 GCA_049802235.1 Burkholderiales bacterium
GCCACGCCCCCGGGGCTTGCGGCCTGGCGGACCGGCCACTCGCGCGGCACGCGTGGGAGCGCGTCACGACCGGACCAGCTGACGGGGTCGAGCGCTTCGAGCTCGAGCGCCGGAGCTCGGCGCAGCACGCCGCGGATGATGAGCGTGTCGCGGCGGCCGCGCATGCGGGCGATGGGCCACCAGGGCAGATCGCGCGGCTCGAGGAAGATGACCAGCGCCACACCGGCGAACGGGGCCTTGGCGTCGCGGATCACCATCTCGACCGCGGTCGAGCCCAGCCAGCGCACGGTGCTGCGCTCGCCGAGTGTTGGCAGGCCGCCCTGCATCCAGCGCATGAGCGCGCTTCCCTTGCGGACGTTCCAGATCGTGCCGGCGGCGAACCAGGCAACGACCGCGATCGCGGCGACAGCGACGAGTTCAGTCATGAGCGAACGGGACGATAGCACGCCCGTCGCGCGCGGGTGGAGGCGGGCGCTGCGCGAGTTCATGTACGGGCTCGCCGGCTACGAGATCGCGCAGCAGGCGCTCGAGCTCCGAGCCTCCATGGAGAGGCTGTTCATGCTCGGCGTGTTCGGCGACATGCTCGGCGTGCCTATCCTGCCGCCGTACTACGGGCTGCGCCTGCTGCCCTTCGTGGTGCCGCAGGTCGAGACCTGGAAGCGCAGCGTGCTGCGCGAGCGCGAGCTCGGCAGCGACCACGAACATCACTTGCACGGCGTGTGAAAGGGAAAGAGCCATGACAGAGGAAGAGAAAGAATCAGCAGCGAAACGGCTGTGGCGCAACATCACTGACACCGTGTACGGCATGGCCGCGCACGACATGAGCCGCGCGGCCCTGCGCACGCGCGCATCGATGGAGCATCTCTTCATCCTGATCACGATGGGCGACCTGCTCGGCATCCCGATCCTGCCGCCGTACTACAGCCTGCGGCTCCTGCCCTACGTCGTGCCGCAGATCGCCACGTGGAAGCGGCGCATGCTTCGCGAGAAGGACGTCGCTGACGCGATGTTCGGGTAAGCGATGGGATTCAAGGACGTCTTCCTGCAGCATCCCGAGCGCCGCTACATCATGTTCGGCGGCGGGGGCGGGGTTGGCAAGACCACCTTCTCCGCGGCGGCGGCGTACTGGCTCGCGAGCCACGGCAAGAAGGTGCTGGTGTTCTCCGTGGACCCCCAGGCGTCGCTCACCGACATTTTCAAACGCGACATCTTCGGCAAGGGGCCGGTGCAAATCATGGACAACCTCTGGGCCCAGGAGATCGACGCGGACAGCCACATCCGGGCGTACCAGCAGGAGATCCGCCAGAAGATCCTGGACATGTACGGGCTTCCCGCCGTGCCCGAGGAGATCGAGAACTACATCCAGGCGGCGAGCGCCGAGCCGGCGATGGAAGAGAGCGCGATGTTCGACGCCGTGGTGGACGTGGTCATGAAGGGCGACTACGACTACTACATCTACGATCTCGTGCCCCTCGGCCACGCGCTCTACTACCTGTCGATGGCCAAGGTCTACGACGAGTGGATCAACAAGGTCACCAAGCTGCGGGAGGAGATGCGCGAGTACGAGGAGATGGTGAGCCGGATCCGGCGCGAGAAGGTGACCGAGCAGGACCAGATCCTCCAGGAACTGCTCTACATCAAGAACCGCATCAACACGTCGGCCGGGATTCTCACGGACAAGACGAAGACGGCTTTCTTCTTCGTGGTGATCCCGGAGGCCGGGGTCATCAACGACACGCAGAAGGCGGCCAAGATGTTCGCGCAGTTCGACGTGCCGCTCGCCGGCTACGTGGTGAACCGGGTCATCCCGCACGAGCTGCTGGGCCAGAACATCCCGGAGTACCTGCGCCGCCGCATCGCCATGCAGGACCAGAACCTGCTCGGCGTGCGCACCGCCTTCGGCGATCAGGTGCTGGCGATGGTGCCGGAGATGGAGCGCGACGTCACGGGGCTGCCGATGATCGAGAAGCTGGCCGCAGGGATGTTCGCCTAGCGAAGGGTCGCCATGCCGGAAATCACGATGCCCGGAATCACGATGCCAATGGGCCGGCACCTCAGCGAGCACCCCGCGCTGAAGTACCTCTTCTTCGGCGGCAAGGGCGGCGTGGGCAAGACCGTCTTCGCCGCCGCCGCTGCCATCGGGCTCGCCCGGCAGGGACGCCGGACGCTGCTCGCGTCGACGAATCCCGTCCACAGCCTGACGAGCCTGCTCGGCCAGGACGTGCTCGGCAAGCACGTCCCCATCGATGGCGTGCCGAACCTCTGGGCCTACGAGATCGAGACCAAAGAGACCATCGAGCGCAGCAAGGTGCAGATCCGGGAGAAGATCCGCTGGTTCCTCAAGTTCGCCGACATCACCACCAAGGCCGACGAGTTCGTCGAGACCGCGACGATGAACCCCGCGTTCGAGGAGTCGGCGATGTTCGAGAACATGATCGACCTCATGTTCAAGAACGAGTACGACGTCTACGTCTTCGACACCGCGCCCACCGCCAACGCGCGGCGCCTGCTCGGCATGTCGAAGGTGTACGCGCTGTGGGTCAACAAGATGATGAAGAGCCGCGAGGAGGCGCGCACGCTCCGGGAGCTGCTCTCCTTCACGAAGAAGAAGGAGGCGGACCCGCTGATGGAGTACCTCGTCTCCTTCCGCGACCGGATGGAGCACGCGCGCGTGCTCCTCACCGACCCGAAGCTGACGGCGTTCTACTTCGTGAC
>JBARMB010000018.1:0-31551 GCA_049802235.1 Burkholderiales bacterium
GGCGTGGGCGATTCGGGTGCACAGGGTGAACTCCTGGAGCTCGCCGGGATGCTCTCGGCCGGGGTGGTGACCTCGTATTCGCGCAACGACGCGGTCCCGACCGGCCACCCGCTGGTGGTGGGGCCGATCGGGCGCGCGGGCGCGCCCGAGGCGAAGGCGCTGCTGCAAGGCGCGGACCTGATTCTCGCCGCAGGCACGCGGCTCGCCCAGTTCACCACGTTCTACGATCACAGCGTCATTCCGGCCAACGTGCCGATCGTGCAGATCGAGATCGACCCGAAGGAGATCGGGCGCAACTATCCCGTCGAGGTCGGGCTGGCCGCGCAACCGCGAGCATCTCGACGCGATTGCGCAGCGCAAGCGCGAGCGCGCCGAGCGCATCGCCGCCGCCGGGCGGCTCGACAGCACGCCGATGAAGCCGCGGCGCGTGCACGCGGAGCTGCGCAAGGTGCTGCCGCGCAACAGCGTGATCTGCATCGACGGCGGCACGACCATCTCGCCGGTATTCAACATGTACGACTTCGACGAACCGCGCAGCTTCGTCACGCCCGTCGATCAGGGCTGCCTCGGATTTGCCTACCCGGCCTCGATCGGGGCCAAGATGGCCGCACCCGAGCGTCCGGTCGTCAGCTTGAACGGCGACGGCTCCTTCCTCATGAACGCCGTCGAGATCGAGACCGCGATGCGCTCGCGCGTGCCGGTGGTGGCGATCGTGCTCAACAACAACTGCTGGGGCAGCGAGAAGGCCTACCAGAAGTATTTCTTCAACGGCCGCTACGTCGGCGCCGACCTCACCAACCCGCGCTTCGACAAGTTCGCCGAGCTCTTCGGCGCTCGCGGCTTCTACGTCGAGCGGCCCGGGGACATCGGCGATGCCGTCGAGGCAGCGCTCAAGGCCGACGTGCCCTCGATCATCGAGATTCCCGTGGATCCCGAGGCGCTCGAGCAGCCTGCGCGCGGGGACGCGGTGAAGCAGGACCGGCAGCAGAAGTAGGAGCGAACGCGGGAACTCATGCGCCGCGACTCCGCCGAGTAGGCGCAAAACCGAACACGCGCTCGAACTTTTTCGCGAACGCGGGCCAGGCCTGCGGATTCAGGAGCCGCGGCGCGGGCTTGCCGTCCAGCACATCGAGGATCTGCCGCGCGGCGAAGGTGCCGGTATTGCGGCGAGCTTCATGCGTCGTGCCGGCGATGTGCGGGCTGGCGACGACATTGTCGAGCTGCAGCAACGGATGATCGGGCGGCGGCGGCTCCGGGTCCCAGACATCGAGCCCTGCCCCGGCGATACTTCCCTCCCGCAGCGCCTCGGCGAGCGCCGCCTCGTCGTGAATGCCACCGCGCGCGGTGGTGATGAAGCAGGCGTGCCGCGGCATCCAGGCGTATTCGCGCGCGCCGATCATCGCGCGCGTCTCCGGCGTGAGCGGGCAGCTCACGGAGACGAAGTCCGACTGCCGCAGCAATGCCTCGAGCTCGACTTTCTCCGCGCCGCGCGCGCCGATCTCGGTTGCGCTCAGGTAGGGATCGCAGGCGAGGACCCGCATCCTGAACAGACCGCGGCAGAGTTCGGCGACGCGCGTGCCGACGTGACCGATGCCGATGATGCCCACCGTCTTGCCGAGCGCCTCGGAGTTCATGTAGTCAAGGCGCCGGATAGCGGCCGCCCGGCGCATGCGGCGATCGGACTCGACGATCCTCTTCGTCAGGCAAAGCAGCATCCCCAATACGTGCTCGGCGACCGATTCGGCGTTGCCGCCCGCCTGGTTGACGGCCAGCACCCCGGCGCGGGTGCAGGCGTCGACATCCACCGTGTCATAGCCCGCGCCGCTCGAGGATACGATAAGCAGATCGGGCGTGCGCGCGAGCAACGCGTCTCCGGCGTGAAATTGCGGTGCGAGCTCGTCGCGGACCGCGGGGATCTGGTAGGCGTGGGCGGCGGCGAGCACCGGCACGACCTCGGCTTCCGGGCTCGTATTGACCAGCTCCTGCAGCGACACATCGCTGCGCTCCCGCACGATCTCGGCGAACACCGGGTGGGCGAGACGATTCAGGTAGAAGATGCGTTTCGTCGCAACGGGCATCGAAAGAACTCTTGGCCGGAATAGCGCGATTACTGAGAATTTCGTAACTGAGTGACGAGACCCGCGTCGGGTCCGTCATTCCCGCGCAAGCGGAAATCCAGCGTCGTTATTGGAAAGTCACTGGGTCCCCGCTCCCCGACTAAAGCATTCGGGGACAGGTTTCGCGGGGACGACGAACGTTTGTCATCCATTTACGGAATGCTCAATAAGATCTATATGACGCCGGATTGTCGCATCTTTGCGCCCGGCGCTGAATTCAGCCGCAGCGCGGCCGCGACTACCCTGGCTGCGCGAGGGCCTCGCGCACCATCACCGCCATGCGATCCACCGTCGTGCCCGGCGGGAAGAACGCGACGTAGTTGCCTTCGCGATCGAGCAGGAAGATGAACGCCGTGTGATCGATGACGTAGGTGCTCGAGCCCGGCAGCCTTACTTTTTCGTAATAGACCTTGTAGGCGGTGGCGATGCGGCGGGTTTCCCGTTCGCTGCCGCGCAGCGCGACGAAGCGCGGATGGAAAGCAGTGGCGTAATTGCCGAGGATCGCCTGCGTGTCGCGCTCCGGATCGAGCGTGACGAACACCGGCTGCACGGCCTCGCCATCCCTTCCCAGCACCCCGACGAGGCGCCCGATCGCGAGCAGGTCGGTGGGGCAGACATCGGGGCAGAAGGTGTAGCCGAAGTAAAGCAACACCAGCTTGCCGCGGAAATCGGCGAGGCTACGCGCGTTGCCGTGCTGGTCCGTCAGCGTGAACGGCCCGCCCACCCGCGCCTTGCCCGACATCAGGTCGTTCATCAGGCGCGCCGCCTCGGCGCGCCCGCCCTCCTCGTCCGGTTTTTCGCGCGGGTAGTAAAACGCCGCCGCCGCGCCGGCGAGGGCGAGGGCGACGCCAAGCAGGATGAGCGCGCGCCAACCGCGAAGCGCAGCCGGCGCCGCCACTTACGCCCCGAACACGAACTCGGTTCCGGTGGTGGAGGTCACCAGTCGATCGGCCAGCATCTCGCGCATCGCCGTCACGAAGCCCGGGCCCGAACAATGCAGCGGAATGACCACGTCCGGATCGAGCGCTTTCAGCTCCGCAACCGTGCGGCGCAGGTATTCGTCATCGGCCGGAAAGAGATGGAAGCCGCCCAGCACCGCGTGCACCTTGCTTATGCCGGACACTTCCATCGCCTGGCGCACGGTATTGACGATGCCCGCGTGGCCGCACGAGGAAATGACCACCAGGCCGCGGTCTTTGATGTTAAAGCAGGTGCCGTGCTCGTTCAGGTGCTGATCGGGCACGAACTTGCCTTCGGCCTTGGCGTTGGCTTCGGGCATGTCGCAGCCGACGCCGTCCTTCTTGCTGTACTCGACCAGCGTGTTCGGCAGCACGCGCTCGAAGCTGCGCCGGGCGATAGTTCCGGTGGTGAACGCATGCCCCTGGATGACGGTGGACCGCTCGCAGTACACGATCTTCACTTTCAGCGCATCGAGCTCGCGCCGGTCGAGCACGCCCCAGTCGGCGAAGTGCCCGGGAGCGCCGCTCTGGGTCTTGCGGTTGCAGAAATTATCCTCGCCGCCGACATAGAGCGTAAGGTCGGCCGGCAGCTTGCCGCGGTTCTTCTGCAGGAAGCCGATCAGGCCGCCGAAGTGATCGAAGTGGCCGTGACTCAGGATCATCGCCTGCAGCTTGCTGCTGTCCACTCCCATTATGTCCATGTTGTTCAACAGCGCGTCCGGCGTGTAGCCGTAGTCGAGCATCAGGTTGCGCGTGTCGGCGCCCATGCGCGATTCCAGCGCCAGCGACAGGCCCCATTCGTTGTGCAGGGCCTTGCGGTAGTCGGAGGTGGAAATGAACGGTGTGCGCTTGATCTTGACCCACTTCGACGTTCCGGGGCGCGGCGTATCGTAGCTCGAGTCGGTCAGGACCTTGACGGCGAGGCTGTCCACCGTGGGAACGGCCCCCGGCTTGAGTAACTCGGCAATGGCGCTGCGCGCAAGACCGAGCTGCGCGAGCAGGGCGGCGGAACCGAGCACGAACTGGCGGCGCGTCGTTTCGATATTCATGGTTTCCTCCCTTGGATTGATGGATCGGCGATCCAAAAGAATGGTAGTCCTAAGTCGTTGCGCCAGCAATATACTGCACTGCGAACGCGCCGGGCCGCCGCAAGCTACGAGGCGCGTTCTGGCTGACCCCCCATCTGATGCGGCTATAACGACGCGCGGCGTTATAGCCAGTCAAAAGTCGAATGGGTCCAAAGGCTTCGAACCTCGTCCCCGGCGCCGCGCTCCGCGTTTGCAACCGTGCGCTGTCCCCGGTTATTTTGTCAGCGAGGCCAGCCGCGCGCGCACCAGCTGGATATGGCCGCGCAGGGAGTAGAGCTCGTCGGTATACGAGAGGGGCACCGTGGTCCGCTCGGCCCTGGCGTCGAGCCGGTTCAACTCGTCGAGCAGCTTCGCGGGCGGCTCGGCATTGGTGCTCAGCGCCTTCTCGATCTCGCGCAACCGCCGGTACCAGCGGAAGATGCGCGAGCGGATGCGCCAGTCGTAGAGCGGCGGCACCACGCGCGTGAGCGGGATCAGGAGGGCGACGATGGACAGCAGCACCACCCACATGCGGTCGATGGGGTTGGCGAGCCAGAAGGGCAGGTAGCGCTGCAGCAACGGCGGGCCGTTGCGGTAGTAGCGCTCGGCTTCCTTGGCGAGCGGCAGCTCGGTGTTCTGCGGCGAGGGGAACTGCCCCGCGCGCACCAGCCACCCGGTGCCGCCGTGGATGGCGTGGGCCGCCTGCACGAACAGTTGCAGCAGCGCCGGATGCGTGTCCTCGCGCGCCACCAGCGCGGTGGTGGTCGCGATCAGCGGCACGTCGCGTGCCGGCAGGTCGCGGGCGAGGTCCACCACGCCGTGCGGCAGCACCACCGCGGAGAGGAACGGCATGTGGCGCGAATACGCCTCGGCCTGCGCGAACTCGAACAGCTTCACCCCCGGGGTCTGCAGCAGCATCCGCACCATCGGCGCCTCGGGCGCCGAAGTGAACACGATCGCATCGAGCTCGCCGGCGAGCAGCGCCACCACCGCCGGCGTCAGCTCCAGGCGGCTGCGCACGAGGCTCTCAGGCTCGATGCCGTTGGCGTGCAGCAGCTTGCCCATCAAGCCCGGCATGCCGCTGCCGCGCGCGCCGGTGTTCACGCGCCAGCCGCGCAACTGGCCGAGTTGCGTGAGCGTCGCGCGGGGAAACTTCCTCGCGGCCCGCTCGCGGTAGAACAGCCACACCGGCTCGAGGGAAATGCTGCCCAGCGACACGAGCGGGGCGCCGGCCTTGTCCTCGTCGGCGGCGCGCACAGCATCGCTCGAGCCGCCCCGCACGAAAGCGAGATCCACCTGCTGCGAGACGTCGCGCAGCAGGCGCTGGTTCTCCGCCGACCCGGCCGTGGTCTTCAGCACCACCTCGATGCCGTAGCGCTTGAGTTCGGCCGCGTAGCGCTTGCCGAAGCCGGCGTAGTCGCTCTCCTCGGGGCCGGTCGCCAGCACCACGCGCCGGGGCGGGGTGGGGTCGAGCAGCCAGTACGCGCCGGCGAGCAGCACGAGGGCGAGCAGCGCGAGCGGCCCGGCAGTGACGGTCAGGTCGCGCACGGAAACCAGCGCATTGCGCAGGACGAGGGGCATGCGCTGGAGGATAACTGAAACGGGGCATCGAAGCGCCGGGCCGATCGTACCCGGATCGCGCCGCCACGACTGCGACAGAACGCCGGGAGCCCGGAGCAGGCTAGCGGATGTGCTCTCGCCATTGCGCTTCGGATACGAACTCCTCCATCTCGGGATCCAGCGCATTGCGAGCCGAAGCGACCCCGACGGGTTTGCCGTTCTCGATCACCGGCACGTGGCGAAAGCCGTGAGCGCAAGCTCGCCGGCTCGGCCGCCGAGCGAAACTTCTCTTCGACGAGAACCCGAGCGCAAGACTCGTCGATCTCCTTTCTTCCGAATATCCCGGAAGCCGCCACGTCGAATCGGTCTTGGGCCGCGGAAAAAGCGACGCCCAAGTATGGGATTTCGCCGGCGCGAACGGCTACACATTCGACGCCGACCCGCGGCCTCCGGCCACGTTCGGCTTGGCGTTGCGGAACTCCTCGGCGGTCAGCCGATCGATCGCGCGCGTCTGCGTCTCTCCTTGACTTGATACCTGGCGCCCTAGACACCGCGCGGCGCCGCGTGAGTGCCGCGGTAGCGCGCATAGCCTTCTTTCCTGAGTTTGCAAGCGGGACATTCGCCGCAGCCCCGCCCCCAGTCGTGCGGCTCCCGGTTGCCGATATAGCAGGTATGCTATCTCGCCAGCCGCATGCAGGTAGCGCCCGACATCGATCAGCCGAGCGCGGCAATCTTGGCGAGCAGCTCCTTCGCATCAATGGGCTTGGTCACGTAGTCCTTCGCGCCCTGGCGCATGCCCCAGACCCGGTCGGTTTCCAGTTTCTTGGTGGTGCACACGATCACCGGGATGTGTTTGGTGGCTTCGTCGTGAGTGATGGCACGCGTCGCCTTGAACCCATCGGTGCCGGGCATGATGATGTCCATCAGGATCAGGTCCGGCTGCTCGGTCTTCGACTTGGCAATACCCTCGTCGCCGTTCTGCGCCATCACGCATTGGTAACCCTGCTTGCCCAACACTTCCAGCAGGAACTGGCGGTCGGTGGGCGAATCATCGACGATCAGGATCTTCTTGATTGGCATGGCAGTGTCTCCTCTCGGTTGGACCGGCATCGGCGGCCCGCAGCGCCAATACGCCGCGGACGCCCTATTTTGCGACCCGCCGCTCGCGCATCTCCTCCATCGTCTTGCAGTCGATGCACAGTGTCGCGGTTGGCCTCGCCTCCAGGCGCCTGAGACCGATCTCGACGCCGCAGATCACGCAGTAGCCGTAGTCGTCCTTGTCGATGCGCGCGATGGTTTCCTCGATCTTCCTGATGAGCTTTCCCCCGCGGCCGCGATTGCGCATCTCGACACCCATGTCCGCTTCCTGGCTGGCGCGGTCGTTTGGATCGGCGAACACCGTGGCGTCGACATGCATCGCGTGCACCGTGCGGTCGATGTCCTGCGAGAGCTCCTCCCTCTGCGCCTGCAGAACTTTCCTGAAGTGAGCTCGCCCCTTCCGACCCATGTAGGCCTCGCCGTCTCGAGGTACATAAGGGGAAAATGTCTTGTGCGCGAGGTTCGAAGTGAAATCCCGGGACTGCGCCATGTAAGTACGATGCCTCAGCAGAAAATATCGGATATTCCTGGAGAACCATTCTACGCCTCCCGGGTAGCCGGCAGACGTATCGGTATCCCGCAATAAATCGATGCTGTTCGCAGGGCGCTCCGGGCTTGTCCCGACTGCGGATTCGCTGCCCGTTTGACGCGCGGCGCGCCAAGCTTCGGAACCCCCGCGCCGCGCGACTGCCCGCCGCTCAGCTTCCCAGGACTTCGGGGTTCAATACGTTGACCGGCTTGCCCGCCGCGAACGCAAGGATCTGATCGATCGCGGTGCCGTAGTGCTTCTCGTAGGTGCCGCGGTCCACGTAGCCGAGGTGGGGCGTGCACACCACGTTGTCCATCTTGAGCAGCGGATGATTTCCATTGAGCACCGGCTCGTCCTCGTAGACGTCGACCGCTGCGAAGCCGGGCCGTCCCTCTTTCAGCGCCTGCACCAGTGCGCCGTCTTCGACGATCGGCGCGCGACTGGTGTTGACGATGAGCGCGCTCGGCTGCATGCGTCGCAGATCGGAAATCGTGACGATGCCGCGCGTTTCCTGGTTGAGCGGCAGATGCAGGCTGACGATGTCCGCGGCCTCGAAGAACGCCTCGCGGCTCGGCGCGACCTCGTAGCCTTCCGCGCGTGCCCTGCCGGTCGAGCCCTCGCGCCCCCAGCAGAGGACCCGCATTTCGAAAGCCCGGCCCACCCTGGCGACGACGCTGCCGATGCGCCCGTACGCATAGACGCCGAGCGTCCTGCCGGCCACGGTGGTGCCGATGCTCCCCTGCCACGCGCCGGCCTTCAGGCGCTGCACTTCCTCGGGGATGTGGCGCAGCGCCGAGAGGATGAGGCCCCAGGTCAGCTCCGCGGTGGCGTTGGGCGGACTGCCCCCGCCCGCGGAGACGACAATTCCCCTTTCGGTGCAGGCAGCAAGGTCGATATGGGCCGCATTGCGGCCGGTCTGGCTGATGAGCTTCAGCTTGTCCAGCTTCTCCGCCAGCGCGCGCGGAAATGGCGTGCGTTGCTGCAGCAGTATCACGGCCTCGGCATCCTTCAGCCGCTCGGCGAGCTTCGCCGGCTCCTTCACCGAGTCGTGGTGCACGACCACGTCGTGGCCCTTGAGCCTGGCGCTGCAGTCGAGCTTGCGGAAGACATCCTGGTAATCGTCGAGAACCGCGACCTTCATCCCTGCCCCAGCCGATGAAAAGCACAATTCTATAGTCAGGCGGAGCGCGCCGGGGCGAGCGCCTGCGCCGGCAATCCCGGCGGATCGAGGCTTAGCGGTCGCATCCCGAAGTCGTCGACTGCGCCGCGACGCCGTCCTGCGCGGCGGGCACGTAGCCGGCCAGGACCTGCCCGCGAATTTCGCCCGGAAGAAAAAGCGCGGGATCGACGCGCGCGTTGTTGAGACTCACCGTCCAGTGCAGGTGCGGGCCGGTGACGCGGCCGGTGCGGCCGACGGTGCCGATGATTTCGCCGCGCGCAACGCGCGCGCCCTTGGCGACATCGATGCGGCTCAGGTGGTTGTACATGGTGACCAGCCCCTCGCCGTGGTCGAGGATCACCGTGCGCCCGTTAAAGAAATAATTGCCGGTTTCGAGCACGATGCCCGCAGCGGGAGCGGCGATCGGCGTTCCCGCGGGAGCGGCGATATCCAATCCGCTGTGAGGCTGCCGTGGCTCGTCGTTGAAAAAGCGCTTCAATCCGAATCCGCTGGAGATGGGTCCCGCCGAGGGCAGATCGAAGGTGAGGCCGTCGGGCGCGGACTCGCTCCAGGTTGAAAACGCCCGGACGAGCAATTTCTGCTCGCGCGCGATCCGCAACAGGTCTGCGGGTTCAGGCTCGACCTGGCGCCGGTTCGCGAGCGTCAGGTGCTGCGTCTCGTAGGCATGCGTGCCGACGTCGAAGCGGATCGTGTGCGCGCTCTTCTCGCCGTCCCGCACCGTAAGCTCGTGCGCCCCGGGCCGAAGCGCGAGCGGCAAGCCGACGACGGCCTGCCAGGTATCGCCGACGCGCGCAACCAGCACGCGCCGACCGTCGAAGGCGACCCGGGGAGCGGGATCGGGCGCCCGTCCCACGCAGATGACCGCGACCCCGCCCGGTACCGGCGCCGCGGTCGGCAAGCCGTTCCCGGAGGCCCACGCCGCTGCGGCGAGGGCGAGGCCCGGTACGATAAAAGCTGGGAGGTGCAGGCGACGCATGGCGTCCGTCTCTCGTTCAAACCGCTATTGTCCACCGATTTCCGGCCCGCGCGCCACTTCGGCAGATTTGCCTTCGCACATCGGGCTGCAGCGACTGCCGAGGGAGGCGAGCTTGGCCCTGCACCCGATTCGCCGCCCCCCTTGACGCCGGGCGCGCCGTGCTTCGGAACCTCTGCGCCGGACGACAACCCGCCGTTCGCGTCGGTCGCGCGGCTAGCCGATGAGCGGTACAGGAGCAGGAACGGGCGGGCAAAAGACGGCAGCTATCGCCGCGAAAGGCGATAATGCGGCCCGAAACTTTTTCCGGCTCTGCAATGCACGGCGAGATCAAGCTGTCGTGACATCGCGATTCAAAATGGAGGCAACACATGTCCGTCGGACACGGTCACATCGACCCCTCGAACAAGAAAGTCGCAATGCTGATCGCGGTGCTGGCGCTGGTGCTCGCGATCGCCGAAACCCTGGGCAAGAGCGCGCAGACCGCTGCCCTCAGCCTGAATGTTGAAGCATCCAACCTCTGGTCCTTCTTCCAGGCCAAGACCATCCGCAGCACGGTGCTCAAAACCGCCGCCGAGGAACACGAAGCGCAGCTGCCCGGCATCGCCAATAAGAAAGTACTCGAGCAGATGGAAAAGAATATCGCCGCGTGGAAGAAAACCGTTGCCCGCTACGATTCCGAGCCCGAGACCAACGAGGGCCGCAAGGAGCTGGCCGCGAGGGCCAAGGCCGCCGAGCTCAAGCGGGACCTGTCGCTGTCGGCCTATCACCACTTCGAAGTCGCCTCGGCGGCGGTGCAGATCGCCATCGTGCTGGCTTCGGCGACGGTGATCACGGGCGCCATCTGGCTCACCTGGATTGCCTGCGGCCTGGGCCTGACCGGGCTGATCTTCTGCGCCATCGGCTTGCTCTGGCCGAACGCAGTGCATCTGTTCTGACCGGCCGCCGGGGCTCAGGCACCGAAGCGGCGCAAAAGAGCGCCCATGAAAATCCCGAAAAGACTCGAGCCGCTCGTCGCGGCCGGTCTCCTCGACACGGTCATGCGTCGGCTCGCGAGCGGCGCGGAGGAGACACGGCAAAGCGCCGAGGGGACGCCCTGGTCCGTGTCGCCGCTGCCGGCGCCGGCGTTGCTAGCAATTCCGACCGCCGATCGCGAGGCATCCATGCAGCGCCTCCATCAGCCTTTTGAACTGGGGATCTTCGTCGAGGATTTGACGCCCGATCGTGCGCAGCTTGTCCACGGTTTCCCGGGGCAGCTCCAGGCTGGTCGGAAGGTTCTTGAACCAGTTTCGCTCTCTGGCCGCCTCGATGTATTCAAATGCCACCTCGACCGGAAAGAATTCAATCTGGTGAGGCGCCGGAATGTCCAGCGCGCATTGCGCGCCCCTGGCGGCGGCCAGCGCCTTGCATCCTGATATGAGGCGCATCTGTTCGTTAAACCCGTCCACGGTCGCGCGCAGGATTTCGAGAGTATCGAAGGAGTAATTGTCCAGCGGGACGGTGGCCGCCGCAGTCACGGTATCGATGAGCCCGGGCACGTCGGGCGTGTTGTCGCGATCGGTCGCGGGATCCGTGGCGGCGTTCACCACGATCACCACCAGCTTGTCCACTTTCTTCAGGTTTATCAGCCGCAGCACGCTCCAGGAATTGTTCAGGCTCGCAATGGCGGTGAGCGGCTCGCGCAGACCGATATTGTCCGCCACGCCGCCGTCGGTCAGGTGGATGTAGTTGCGCGGCGCCTGCCCGGTATCGGCATACGACAGCCGGCGCTCCGCGCGCGCCGTGCGGCTGACATTGACGCGCGACTTGTGGTCCTTGACGGCGAGATCCACCCATTCCGGCTGACGGTAGTCACACTTGCCGGCGTAGTTCTGAAAGGTGAGCGGCGTGAGCCCCCCGGGAAACGCCGACGATGCGGCCGCGGCCCGCCCCAGCGAAACCCCGGACATGTCCGAGCACAGGAGGTCGAACTGGTCCTGAATAAAGGGAAACTGCGCTCCGGTCGTCATGTCGGTGGCATTCAGGATCACGAAGGGCCGGCGGCCGCGCGCAATAACGTCCGCGTAGGTCCCGGCCCCGAACACCTCGCGATCGTAAAACTCGGCCGCCAGGTCGCTGCGCCCGAAGCTCGGTCCGGCGAGCTTCAACAGGCCGACTGGAGTCAACGCCAGCTTGAGCAGGTCGGTTTGTACCGGCCGGTAGAGGAATCGGTCCGGGAATTCGTCGAAGATCCGCGATCCATACAGCGCGTAGTACGCGGCGGGAAAGCTGCCGCCGGATATCGATGAAATCACATCGACTTCGTCCAGCAGCGACACTTCCTGGTTTTTCCACTGGATTTTGGTGTCGCGCAGGGCCTCGAGCACCCCATAGGACAAGGCGGCTGCCCGGGTACCGCCCCCGGAGAAGACCAGAATGACGAACAGCTCGTCGCTGTTGCCGCCTTGCTCCAGTTTATCGAAACGGTAGCCGGCGGACGGGTCGTACCTGGCCAGCGGCGGATTCAAGGGGAAGGAACCGCACGCGGTCAACAGCAAGGCGCAAACGGCGACCGCGGCGCGCGTGGCGACTCGCATGCCCATGTCTTAGCCCCCCTTTTTATTGAAGGCGACCACCATGGGAACGAGCACCGTAGTTTCGACTACGACGACTTCCTGAGACACGGGCTGGTAGTCCACCGGGTTCCCGAGGTCGAACACATGGGTCCCCGCGTCGATCTGAAGGACGTCGTTGGTATCGCCGCTCCGCTCGCCGTCGATGTTTACGAACCTGTTGACCGGATAGGTCACTTTGACGAATTCCATGCCATCCTCCTTCCGAACAGCCTGCAATGAATGCAGTCGAGCCGCTCCACGGAAGCCTCTGCCTCGCCGACGCCGCCGTCATCATGCCGAAACGGACTCTTGCCTGACGGTGGCATCTTGGCCCAATGCGGGGCTTCTGCCTACCTGTCAGTTTTGACAGGGGGAGAGGCCTGTCGAAGGAGTCCGGGTGCCGCGCGGCGAGCACGCGGGCGATGACGCCATCTGGCCCGCAGGTCGCGAAGCCGACGAGGATGCGCGCGGCTATCGGGTCGTGCTTTGCGCACCCCTGGTTTCGCGCAGCAGCAGGCGGATATCGTACGCCATGTCCGCCACCGGCTGCCCGTAGCGAAACATCAAGCGCGTGCGGCCTTGCTTGTCGATGGCGTAATAGCCGGTGCTGTGGTCCATGGTGTAGCCGCCTTTTCCCATCGGCACCTTCTGATAGAACACCTTGAAGGCGCGCGCAGCCTCGCGCGTCGCCGTCGGGTCGCCCGCGAGGCCGAGAAACGTCGGCTCGAATGCCGTCACGTATTCGGCGAGCAGCCCCGGCGTGTCGCGCTCGGGATCGACGGTAATGAACAAGACCTGCACACGCTCGTGGTCCTCGCCCAGCGCATCCATCGTCGCCGCGAGCGCCGCGAGCGAGATCGGGCACACGTCCGGACAGCGGGTGAATCCAAACGTGACAACGACGACCTTGCCGGCGAAATCCGCGGTCGTGCGCGGCTTGCCGTCGTGACCGGCGAGGCGAAAGCCGCCGCCGTAGCCCTGTCCGGTGACATCGACGCCCCTGAATGCGTCCGCGGCGCCGCCGCACAGCGCGAAGCTCGAACCGAGCAGGAAAATCGCAAGATGTTGTATCGCGCGCAACGCAGAGACGCCCGTGGATATGCCGGCTCAGAACCTGTACTTGAGTTCCAAACCGTATTCCCGCGTCTGGTTTCTCGGTTCCTGTGCCCCGCGACCGAAGCCGATGGGTACGATATCGGAATCCTTGATGTTCCAGTATTGCGTCCACGGGCCGAACGCCCAGAAACCATTCTCCACCATCAGCGACAGGCGATAACCGCGTCCTTTATCCTGCTCGTTGGTCGCATCGGTGAAGCCGAGACCGGCGTCGGTGAGCTGCGATTTCTGTGTTCCTCTTATGAGGTAATCATACTCGACGGTCGGAGCGATGACCCACGATTCGCCGGCACTGAACCGGGTTGTCAGCCCCAGAGGTACGTACACATAGGTGGAATAGCGTCGATACCCTATGGCGCCGGTCGAGGACGTACCCCTCAAGTCGTTGAAGAGATATCGGTAGCCAAGGCCCAGATAGGGCGAAAGAGAAACGCCGCCCCCCGGAAAAAAGTCCCGTCCGACGGCCGCTCGCGTCTCGAGGATCAGATCGGGTTCCGAGTCCGCCGTGCCGGAGCCCTCGTATTTCAGCCTGCCGTAGGCCAATCGGAGGTCGAACTTGCTCCATTTCTTCGCGTCGGTGAACGTGTAGGCGCCGGTACCGCCGATCTTGGGACCCCAGATCTTCACCCCCACGTCCGGCTCCTGGTAGCGATAGTCGGAGACCTGCCCGCCGACTTCCCAGCCGCGCCGGGAAGCCAGGGGATTGGCCGGTCCTGTCGTTTGCGCCGCGGCAACCGATGCAACTGCGCCAAGGATCAACGCGGCGATGACTGTCTTGCTCATGCGGACTCCCTCAACAAAAACGAAGACCAGCCGCGATGCGAATGATGCCGCGCGCGTACATCACTGCCTCCCTTGGCGCCGCTTCACCCGCGCCCTCTTTCCCCGGAGGGGAGAGGGAATATTTTTTCGGGACAAGGCGGGTTATCGACGGCAAGTATAGTCCACGCCTCGCCCGATTTGCAGCGGCCGGACCCGGACGGAACCGCGTCAGCCTCCGAGCACTGTGACAGTCACGTGAAAACCGTTCTTGCGGCACTTCTCCTGCGCCGCAGGCGCGCCGCTCTCACTCGACGCCGGACCGGACGGCAATGAGGAGCTTGCCGACCGTCTGGCCGGAGTCCTGCGCATCGTGGGCTTCGGCAACCTGGTCGAGGCGGAAGGTGCGCGCGATGTGCGGCTTGTAGCGCCCCGACTCGAGCGCCGCGTTGACCTCCCGCGCGGCCGCCCAGTGCGCCTCGCGCGGCATCGTGTACACCAGGACGAAATGCAGCGTCAGGTGCTGCCGCATGACGGCAAGAAAAGGAATGCGCGGATTGCTGTCGCGCGCGCCCGAAGAGTACGTGGAGATGGTCCCGTTCGGCTTCAGCACCGCGCGATTGAGCTCGAGGTTTGCCTCGAAGGCGACCTCGACGACGCGGTCCACGCCCGTTCCCCCGGTGAAGTCCTTGATGCGCGCGGCGACGTCCTCGCTTTTGCGATTCACGATGCAATCCGCGCCCGCGGCTCGCGCGACCGTCTCCTGTTCGGGACGGCTGACGGTGGTGATGACGCGCGCGCCGGCCCACTTCGCGAGCTGGATCGCGGCGTGGCCGACTGCGCCGCCGCCGCCCGAGACGAGCACGGTCTGGCCCTGGATGCCGCCGTCCTGGAACAGGCACCGGTGCGAGGTCATCGCCGGCACGCCGAGGCAGGCGCCGGTCTCCAAGCTCGCTGCATCGGGCAGCCGCACCGCGTTTTCCGAAGGGACGATGACGTATTCGGCCGCGGTGCCGAAGGCGCGGCCGCGCTGCGCCTCGTAAATCCAGACGCGCTCGCCCGCTCTGCCCCCGGGTACGCCCGGGCCCGCCTTGTCGATCACGCCCGAGCCGTCCTGATGCGGAATGACGCGCGGATACGGCATTTCGGCCGACCCGTCCCAGCCGCTGCGCGCCTTGGTATCGGTCGGATTGACCGCCGAGAAGCGGACCTTCACCCGGACTTCGCCCGCTCCGGGCTCCGGGTCCGGCAGCTCGCCGAACCGCAGGACTCTGGCAGCGGGCCCTTTTTGTTCGTAGTAGGCGGCCTTCAAGATCGTTCTCCTTCAAGGTCCAGGGCGCGGGCGCGCTTCGCGCCTCTGCGCGCCGGCGGCAATTTCGTGTTGGGCGCCCATGCGCCGTGCTCGCGCCCGGCGCCATTATCGCGCAGTCCAGGCAGCATGCTTCACGAAAACGGCGCGACGTGGATACGCCGTCACGGGCTTCCTGCGTGCGGCCTGGGGCGCCCGTCAAAGCCTGCAGGGTATTCATCGCGGCTGGAAATGTCCAGAAAGCCGGGAAAATCACGTTCCCCGTCCGTGAAGCACCGGATCACCCTTGCCTTCATGGCGTTGGGATGGTTAAAGTGCGTGAACTCGATAAAAATCCCTGTCCCGGAGTTCGGCTGCTGCGATGGACGACGAAAGCTCGACGAAAAAAGAGATCACGGACCACCTCGTCGCGGCGTTAAGGGAGGACAAATTCATCCTCTATGCGCAGATGATCGCGCCGCTGACATCCGGCGACAGCGAAAGGCCGTTCCAGGAAATATTGGTCCGCTTCCGCGAGGAAGAGGAGAAGCTGCTCCCGCCGGGATCGTTCTTCCCCATCCTGGAAGAGTATCACCTGATACCGTACGTGGACCGCTGGGTGGTAAGCCTCCTGGCGAAGCGCATGGCCGCTGCGCGGACGCAGCAGCCCGACTCGCCGCCGCCCCGCAACGGCGTCAATCTGTCGGGCGACACCTTGCGCGACGAGAACTTCGCGGAGTTCGTGCACAAGCGCGTGGAACGCAGCCAGCTGCCCGAAGGAACGTTCACGTTCGAGTTTTCCTGGGACATCGCCATCCTGAACGCGGAGCCGTTCATGAAACTCACGGCGCAGCTCAAACCCGACGGCTGCAGCTTCACCCTCGCCGGCTTCGACGGCAGCAATGCTTCGTTCGATGCGCTGAAGCGCTTCAAGCCGGATTTCGTCAAGCTCGATTACAGCATCGCCAAGGACATCGGGCGCGCGCTCGCGGCCTCGGAACGGGCGGAGTCGATCACCGAAAAATGCCACGCCCTGGGGATCAAGACCATCGCCGAGTATGTCGAGAGCCCCGAGGCGCTGGAGCAACTGCAGCTGGTCGGCGTCGACTATGCCCAGGGACTCGTCATCTCGCCTCCGGAGCCATTGAGTTAGCAGGCTGTTGAAAAACTCGCTCCATGAGCGATTGTCTTGCGCGATCGCTAAGCGGCTTCGCTCTCGACAGCCTCTGATTCGGGGGATATAAAAGGGGGTGTGCCCCCTTTTTCAACACCCTGTTAGAGGCCGTTTCAGAATGACCGAAACGGCCTCCAATTAGGGGAGCATGAGGGGATGTTTCCCCTCGTTTTGTAACCGGTTCCTAGAGTCCGCTTGGACAGACAGCGAAAGGACGTGCGCTCCATGCGACTCGGCTACTTCACCATGCCGCTGCACCCGCTGCACCGCGATCCGCTGCGGACGCTGCAGGAGGACCGCGAGGCGATCATCCTTGCCGACCGGCTCGGATTTCATGACGCCTTCGTCGGCGAGCATCTCACCGACAGGTGCGAGAACGTCACCAACAGCTTCATTTTCCTCGCCACGCTCATCGGCGAGACGAAAACGATCAAGCTCGCCACCGGCACCTCCAACCTGTCGCAGTCCCATCCGGTGGTGATTGCGGCGCAGGCGGCGATGTTCGACCACCTGGCGAAGGGGCGCTTCATCTTCGGCATCAGCCCGGGCGCGCTCTCCTCGGACGCCGAGTCGCTCGGCATGCTGGAAGAAGACCGCAACCGGATATTCGCGGAGACGATCGACGTGATCCTCGCCATCTGGGAGCGCGATCCGCCCTACCGGATCGAGCTGCCGGACAACCGCTTCAAGGTGACGACCGAGAAAACCTACGTGCCGGAAATCGGCCGCGGCGTCATGTACAAGCCCTGGCAGCAGCCGCGGCCCGAGATCGTGGGCACGGTGGTGGCGCCGCACTCCAGGGGCGTGATCGCCATGGGCGAGCGCGACTTCCATCCGCTGTCGGCGAATTTCCTGCTACCCCACTGGCTGCCGAGCCACTGGGCGAACTACTCCGAAGGCAAGCGCCGCGCTGGCAAGGCGCCCGATGCCACCGACTGGCGCGTGGCGCGCACCCTCTTCGTCGCCGACGACGACAAGATCGCGCAGCGCTACGCGCGCGCGGACGCCAACAGCCCGTACCGCCACTACTGGAACCAGCTGCGCATCAAATTGATGCTGGCAAAGCGCCACGTCATCTTCAAGATGCACGAGGCCGAGGACGACAGCGCGGTCACGGTCGAGCGCCTGCTCGATCAACTCTTGCTCTGCGGCACGGTGAACGAGGTGGTGGACCAGATCCTCGCGCTTCGCGAGCAGGCCGGCGACTTCGGCGAGATCGTCTATGCGGGAATGGACTGGGTCGATCCGGCCCTGGCGAAGCGCTCGATGGAGCTCATGGCGACCGAAGTCATGCCGAAGGTCAACCGTGCGATCGGCGCGCAGGAGAAACCACGCCGCGCATCGACGCGCAACTGACGCGTCGACGCGCCCGCCGCGCTAACGCGACAGCGCCTGATCGAGCGCGGACACCAGCGGCCCGAGCTTCGGCGGAGTCGCCTCCAGGGCGACGCCGACCCCGAGTTCCTTGAGCGCCGCAGTGCACACCGGACCGATGGAAGCGACCAGGGTCCGGTTCAGGTTGGCCGCGAGCGAATCTTTCCGGCCGAGCTTGTCCGCCAGGGCGAACAGGTTGTGGATCTGAGAAGCGCTGGTGAATACGGTGACATCGACCTTGCTGCGCTCGAGCGCATCGATCAATTTCACCAGCGGCCCGGTGTCCTCGGGCAGCACCCAGCGGTAAGTCGGGATCTCGATCACGCGCGCCCCTCTCGCCCGCAGGGCCGTCTCCAGCTCCACATTGGTCTTGTCGTAGCCCTGTACGATGACGCGCTCGTCCTGGATCGGCACCGCCTGCAGCGACTCCAGGACTTCGGCGGTGGTGAAAGGCTCTTTTGCGCTGAGATCGATGCGCACGCCGCGGGCGCGCAGCGCGGCGGCCGGCTCCGGCCCGCGCACCACGACCACGCTTTTCTCGAGCAGGCGGATCATATTTCCGCTCAGCCCAAGGGAGTCGGTCGCGCTGAACAGCGCCCGGACGCCGACGCCCGTCTGGAAGATCGCCATTTTCGCCGGACTCGACTGGAGCTCGTTCACGAGGCCGGCGATGAATGCGCCATCCACGTCCGGCACTTCCGCAAGCGCCGGCGCGAGCAGAGACCGTCTCCCCTGCTTGCTGACAAGCTCGGCGAGCTGGCCGCCCAGCCGGCTTTCCAGAATCGCTACCGTTTTGGTCTTCATGGATTCAAAGATGACTTCCTTCGGCGACTCGCGCCGCCGGCCGCTCAATCCTGCGATGCCATGCGGAATGCATTTCTTCCGCCGGCTTTGGCCTGATACAGGGCGGCATCGGCCTTGGCGATCAGATCGACATGGCCGATCTCGCTGCCGTAGCCGAGGGCGATGCCGATGCTTGCCGTGACCGACACACTCACACCTTGCAAAGTGTACACCCGCTGCATCGAGGTGATTATTTTTTCGGCGATCATCACTACGTCCTCGGTCCTCGCGATCTCCTCGATGAGGACGATGAATTCGTCCCCGCCGAACCGGGCCACGGTATCGACCGCCCGCACGCACTGGTTGATGCGGGCTGAAAATGCCTGCAACAGTTCGTCCCCGGCGACGTGCCCCAACGTATCGTTGACTTTCTTGAACAGGTCGATGTCGACATACATGACGGCTACGGGCTGCTTGCTTCTCTTGCTGCGCTCGATGGCCTGCCGCAGCCTGTCCTCGAACAGCGCCCGGTTGGGCAGTCCCGTGAGCGAATCGTGCTGGGCGATGCGGGCAAGATGGGCTTCCAGGGCCTTGCGGTCCGAGACATCGGTGGCAAGGACGAAAAAACCGAGAACTTCATGCCGCGCATCGAAATGGGGGACATAGACATTCTGGAGATAGTGGCGTTCTCCGTTCCGGATCAATTCGCGCTCGTGCGCGGCCGTACGACCGGAAAGCGCCATCTGGATGTACGGCCCGACAATGGCATGGGCCTTCGGACCCAGGACCTCGCGCATCGATCGGCCGACGACCTCCTCGCTCCCGAGTCCGAGCCATTCCTTGTAAGTGCTGTTGGCAAAGTGATAGATCTCATTCACATCGACATAGCCGACGAGCGCAGGCAGGTTGTTCGCGATAGTGCGCAGCTTCGACTCGCTGTCCCGCAAGGCCTCCTCGGCGCGCTTGAGCTCGGTGATATCGACCAGCACCGACATGAATCCGAGCACTCCGCCGTCCCCGCCGACATGCGGGACCAGATTGACCGACAGACTGGCGGTTTTTCCGTCAGGCCACTGGTGGCGGCGCTCGAAACGTATGGTTTCCCCCGACAGCACCTGCGCGATGTGGGGCTGCACCGCTTCGTAGAGATCTTCTCCCAGGACTTCACGCGCGCTCCGGCCCAGCACCTGTTCGCCTTGCAACCCGAACGCCTCGCGGTAGGGCCGATTGCAGTACCGGTAGAGCTGCTGCGTATCCAGATAGGTGATCATGGCAGGCACCGCGTCGATCAGCAGGCGCAGCAGTGCCTCGGTACGCGGCGGTCTGGCGGCCGGGTCCGGTGCGATTTTCTGCTTGCGCTTGCGCGAAACACGCGTCATAGGTTCGTTGCCGCCCCCTTGGTTGCGCTGCGGTTCGTTTGCCGCGAGCCGGCCGAGCCGCTGCGCAAATTCTTACCTTTGCACGATTGCAGGGGAAAGTCGAGTAAAAAACTCCCCGCCGGGATTCCCGAACGTTTTCTGCGAATCAGCAGCGTACCGACCTGACGGATCGCTGACGCCTCAAGGCGGATTTACGCCGCGGCGCGGGCACGCGACTTGCCGATCAGCGTGCGCAGCTCGGCGAGAGTACGCGTATTGAGCACGTCGCGCTTCTCGAGCCAGCCGCGGCGCGCCTGGCCAATGCCGTACTTCAGGTTGTCGAACTGCTGCGCGCTGTGGGCGTCGGAATTGATGCTCACCAGCACGCCCTCGTCCTTCGCCATGCGGCAATGGGTATCCAGCAGGTCGAGCCGCTCGGGATGCGCGTTGAGCTCGAGGAAACGCCCGCGCGCGGCCGCCTTGCGGATGATTTTCAGCATGTCGACGTCGTACGGCTCGCGCGTCTCGATCAGCCGGCCGAGCGGATGCGCGAGCATCATCACCAGCGGGTGATCGAGCGCCCTGAGGATGCGCTCGGTCTGCCGCTCGCGCGAGAGGCTGAACCTGCTGTGCACCGCGGCAATGACGACGTCGAGCTGCTTCAGGATCGAATCGGGCAGGTCGAGCGCGCCGTCTTCGAGGATGTCAACCTCGATGCCTTTCAGCAGCGTGATGCCGGGCACTTCGGTGCGCTCGATCTCGTCGAGCTGCCGGCGCAGGCGCTCCGGATCCAGCCCGTGCGCCGCGGTGAGCCGGCGCGAATGATCGGTGATGGCGAGATAGGCGAGGCCATGCGCCTTCGCCGCCTCCGCCATTTCCCTGACGGAGTGATAGCCGTCGCTCCACTTGGTGTGCGCATGCAGGTCGCCCTTCAGGTCGGCGAGCTCGATCAGGCGCGGCAGGCGCCCGGCGCGCGCCGCCTCGATCTCGCCGCGGTCTTCGCGTAATTCGGGCGGGATCCAGGGCAGGCCGACGCCGGCGAACACCGACTCCTCGGTGCCGCCGGCAACGCGCTTCTCGCCCTTGAACACGCCGTATTCGTTGAGCTTCAGGCCGCGCTCCTGCGCCAGGCGACGGACGGCGATGTTGTGCGCCTTCGAGCCGGTGAAATAATGCAGCGCCGCGCCGTAGCTCTCCTGCGGCACCACGCGCAGATCCACCTGCATGCCCGACTTTAGCATCACGCTCGAGCGCGTCGATCCCTGCGACAGCACTTCCTTCACTTCGGCATAGCGCGCAAAGCGCTCGATGAGGTCGTTCGTAGCCGCGGCGGTGGCGAGGATGTCGATGTCGCCGACGGTCTCGCGCATGCGCCGCAGGCTTCCGGCGATGACGACCTGCCTCGCGCCGCGCGCCTGGCGGAGGTACGCGGCGAGCGCCTCCGCGTACTGCGCGGCCGTCGCCAGCTTGTAGCGCCGCGGCTTGAGCAGGCGCGCCTCGACCGCCTGCAGGATATTGAGCTCGGTTTTCTCGCCGAACCCGGGGAGCGCGCGAATGCGGCCGTCGCGCGCGGCGCGCAGCAGCTGCTCCAGCGTCTGCACGTCGAGATCGTGATAGAGCGCCTTGACGCGCTTGGGGCCGAGGCCGGGGATCTTGAGCAGGTCGGTGACAGCCGGCGGCACGCTCTTGCGCAGGCGCTCGAGCAGGCTGCAGCGCCCGGTGGTGGCGATCTCGCGGATTTTGCCGGAGAGGTCCTCGCCGATGCCGGGAAGCTTCGGCAGCGCCTCGCCGCGGCGAATGACGGCCGCGACGTCGAGCTGCAACTCGCCGATGACGCGAGCCGCGTTGCGGTAGGCGCGGACCCGGAATGGATTGGCGTCGCCGATCTCGAGCAGATCGGCGATCTCCTCGAACGCGCCGGCTATGTCGCCATTGTGGACCGGCATGGCGCTCGCGCGAGGCGGCGGAGAGCCGCAACGCCCCCCGCCGCTTGTCCCGACAGTTTATCCGGCTACTGGATGCTCAACTGCGCCGCCTTCCCGCCTTGTTTCTTCGGCAGCACGAGATCGAGCACGCCGTCCTGATACTTCGCCTGCGCGCCGGCCGTGTCGACTTCATAGGGAAGCTGGAAGCTGCGCGCGACCATGCCTTGGTAGCGCTCGCTGCGCAGCACCTTGCCTTCCTTCTTTTCCGTTTCCTTCTTGACCTCGGCGCGGATGTCGACCTGGTTGCCGTCCACCGTCACCTTGATGTCTTCCTTCTTCACACCCGGGATGTCGGCGCGGATGGTGTAGGCCTTCTCGTCTTCCTTGACGTCGACCTTGATCTGGAGATTGGGCTGCCCTTCGAACATGAAGGGTTTCACCATGAAGCCCTTTGCAAAGTCGCCGAACACATCGTCAAACGGGTTGTAATGAGCCAGGTTCGTCATAGTCGCCTCCGTAAAAATGGATTTGCAGGACATTGCGGCTGCCAGCTGCATCGCTTAATGCTACCGCCGGCGCCGCCAAGGGTATTGACGCAAATCAAACTGCTATCGTCCCCGGCCTCGGCTCTTGCGGCGCGGCCCGGGAGGCGCCTTTGCGCGCACCAGCAGCACCGGCACCGGGGCGGCGCGGACGACCCCTTCCGCATCGCTGCCCATGACCATGCGATTGACGCCGCGCCGTCCATGGGTGCCGAGCACGATGAGATCGGCGCGCTGCTTTTTCGCCTGAGCGATGATCACGTCGGCGACGGGGCCGCCGATTTTCTCGGCCAGCACCGACTTCACCCTCAGGCGCTGCGCGCGAACCTTGGCTTCGGCCCTGGCGAGGATCTTCCTGCCGCCCTTGCGCAGCGCCTCGAACAACTCCTCGACGTAGATGGGAACACCCAGCGCGTCCGGCATGAGAACGAGCTCGTCGACGACGTGGAGAAGGCACAGCGTCGCCGTCTGCCCCCTGGCCAGCTTGATCGCTTCCTTCAGCCCGAGATCGGACGTGTGGCTGCCGTCTATCGGCACGAGAATTTTCTTGAACATGCGCGCCTGCTCCATTGGACCCTGCCTTGCGGCTTTTTCAATATGCGCGTCCGCAGGGAAAGGTTTTTGACCTAGATCAACAGTCGCTTTCCGATCGCAGCGGACAGTTTGGGCCTGGCGTCGCGGCATCGCCGCCGCAACTGGACGTTCCGATTCCATGACCTCCGGCCACCGCTCGTTGCAGCTCGCCGAGGCGGCGCACCTCGACACCGGGGAACTGCTCGCCGGGCTGCGGACTTCACCCCACGGTCTGACGCGTCGCTTCGGCCTGGGATAGAATCGGCGGCAGCCCGCAACGCCGGCACGTCGTCCAATGCGCAATTTAGCGAAACCGGTCCAGCCGCTCTGGCGCCAGATGACGTGGTGGGTCCTCGCCTTTCCCGTCGTCATGATCGTCGCCATGGCCCGGCACGACGTCTATCTGCTCAACTGGATCCACGTGCTTTCCGGCGCCTTATGGACCGGCGCCGACCTGTTCATGGGCTTCATCCTCGGTCCGGTTTTGCGCGCCCTGGACATCGGCGCGCGCACTGCCGTGATCGCATACCTGGTGCCGCGCACCTTGCTCTATTTCCCGATGGTGGCGCTCACCGCCGGCACCGCCGGCTGGTACCTCGCCGCCTGGCTCGGATTCACGGATTCCGCCCATCCCTTTCATGCCCTGGTGCTGCTGGCGCTGGCGCTGGTGCTCGTCATGACCGTCGTCGGTCTGGGCCTGCTGCTGCCGAACAGCCTGCGCATCTGGTTCGAGCTGAAGCGCCCGGTGCCTGACCGCGAACGGATTGTGCGGATCAATCGCTTCAACATCTGGCTGTCGGGGGCGCAGGGCGTGATGCAAGTCGCGATCATTCTGGTGATGGCCAGCTTCGTGGCCTGAATTCCGCCGCGTCGCGCGCTATTCCCGGGCGCAGGGCGCTCCCGGATTTCCCCGGCCGGTCACTGGTAGCGCAACGCGTCGATGGGTTTCAGCCGCGCCGCCTTGTTGGCGGGATAAAAACCGAAGAACACGCCGACGCTCGCCGCGACGAAGAAGGCGAGCAGGATCGAGCTCGCAGTCACGACGATGGCGACGTCCGCAAGCAGGTTGGCGAGCACCGCTCCGCCGACGCCCAGAAACACGCCGACGAGGCAGCCGGCCATGGAAATGATGATCGCCTCGAGCAGAAACTGCAGCAGGATGTCGCGTTCGCGCGCGCCGATGGCCACGCGGATGCCGATCTCGCGGGTGCGCTCCGTGACCGACACCAGCATGATGTTCATGATGCCGATGCCGCCGACGAGCAGCGACACCGAGGCGATCGCGCCGAGCATGATGGACATGACGCGGGTGGTCTGGGCTGCGGCGTTGGCGAGCGCGGTCAGGTTGCGGATGTCGAAATCGTCGTCCGAGCGCTCGGGCAGATGATGGCGCTGCCGCAGCAGCTGCTTCATTTCGCGCTCGGCAGCGGGCATGTCCTGCACCGAGGTTGCCTGCGCCATGATGAAGCGCACCGTCCCGGGGAACTGGTTGCCGAACACCTTTCGTTGCGCCGTCGTCACCGGAATGAACGCGGTATCGTCCTGATCGCGGCCGTCGAGGCTCTGCCCTTTGGACGCAAGCACGCCGATCACCAGGAACGGGCTCTGCTTGATGCGTATCGTCTTTCCGACCGGATCCTCGTCGACGAACAGGTTTTTCACCACCGTGCGTCCGAGCAGCGCGACCCGGGTGCCGGAGCGCACGTCCGAATCGGTGAACGCATAGCCGGCGGCGATCGGCCAGGCGCGCACGTCGAGATAACTCGGCGTCGTCCCCGTGACCGCGGTGCTCCAGTTGTTCGAGCCGTACACGATCTGTGCCGAGCCCGGCGAGACCGGCGCGACGGCCGCGATCGAAGGCAGATCCTCGATCGCATCGGCATCGCCGGTGGTCAGCGTCGGCCGCGCCCCGGTGCCGAGGCGCACCCCGCCCGAGGTGGTTGAGCCCGACAGCACGATGAACAGGTTGCTGCCCATGGAGGCGATCGACTGTTCCACCATGAACTGCGCGCCCTGCCCGATGGCGAGCATCATGATGACCGCGGCGACCCCGATCATCATGCCGAGCATCGTCAGGAAGGTGCGCAGGCGGTTCGCTCCCATCGCGTGCCAGGCTTCGTAGAGCATCGCGGCGTTCATGTGTGGGGCTCCTCGAGCAGCTGGCGCGAGACCTCGCCGTCGTGCACGACGCAGCCGTCGACGAACCGCACCAGCCGCCTGGCGAAAGTCGCAATGTCGGCCTCGTGGGTGACCAGGACGATCGTGATCCCTTCTTCGTTGAGCTGCGTGAACAGCTGCATGATGTCGCGGCTGGTTCGAGTGTCGAGGTTGCCGGTCGGCTCGTCGGCGAGGATCAGCCGCGGATTGTTGATCAGCGCCCGGGCGATGGCGACGCGCTGCTGCTGCCCGCCGGAGATCTGGTTCGGCGCGTAGCGGGCGTAGCTTCCGAGCCCGACCTTGGCGAGAAGGTCCCGCGCCCGCTGCGCGCGCTCCTCGCGGCCGATGCCGGCGTACACCAGGGGCAGGGCGATATTGTCGGCAAGGTTGGCGCGCGGCAGCAGGTTGAACCCCTGGAAGACGAAGCCGATGGCCCGGTTCCTCAGATGGGCGAGCTGATTCTTGTCCAGCGTGCTGACGTCGCGCCCGTCGAGAGCGTAGGTGCCGCTGGTCGGCAGGTCGAGGCAGCCGAGGATGTTCATGAACGTCGACTTGCCCGATCCGGACGGTCCCATGAGGGCGACGAACTCGCCGGACCCGATGACGAGGTTGACGTCCTTCAGCACCGGCACCGGACCGGCTTCGGTCTCGTACTGCTTGTACAGCTGCCCGGTGCGGATCAGGGCTGCTTCGGCCATGGCCGTCAGAACATCCTCATGCGGAAAGTGCTCTGGGACTGGGCTGCGGCGTTGTCCGCGTTGCCCGTCACCACCTGATCGCCGGCCTTCAACGGCCCGGATATCATCTCGGTGAAGCGGCCGTCTGAAATCCCGATTCCGATCTGCACTGCCTGCAGGCGGCCCTCGGCGAGCACATGCACGGTGGCTTGTGCACCGCCGGCTTTTTCGTCGCGCCTGCGCCGCAGCGTCCGCTCCGTGCCCTCTTCCGGCCGGAAGCGGAGCGCCGCATTGGGCACGAGCAGCACGTCTTTTTCTTGTGCGACGATGACATTCACATAGGCGGTCATGCCCGGCATCAGGATCTTTTCCGGATTGTCCACCGCCACGACGACGTCGTAGGTCACGACGTTCTGCTGCGTAGTCGCGTTGAGGCGGACCTGCCTCACCGCGGCGCTGAACGAGCGATTGGGAAACGCATCGACGCTGAACTGCACCGGCTGGCCGACCCGGATGCCGCCGACGTCGGCTTCGGCGAAGCTCGAGTCGATCTGCATCTTGCCGAGATCCTGGGCGATCTGGAACAAGGTCGGGGTCTGAAAGCTCGCCGCCACTGTCTGCCCGACATCCACCGCGCGATTGACCACAACCCCCGCAACTGGCGAGCGGATCACGCTGTAATTGAAGTTGGTGCGGTCCTTGGCGAGCTGCGCGAGCGCGAGCTCGACCTGGGCCCCCGCCGACTTGTTCGCCTGGATGGCGGTGTCGAGATCCTGCTTCGAAATGAATTCCTGCTCGAACAGCGCGCGGCTGCGCTTTTCATTGGCCAGCGCCAGCTCCAGCGCCGCGCGCGCGCTGCTCAGGTTCGCCTCGCTCTGCTTCACCTGAGCCTGGAGCACGGCCGGATCGAGCTCGAGCAGGATCTGGCCCGCCTGGACGCGATCGTTGAAGTCGACGTGCAGCTTCTTGACCGTTCCCGAGACCTGGGTGCCGACGTTGACCAGAACGACCGGATTGAGCGTGCCGTTGGCGGACACCGTCTGCGTCACGTTGCCGGTTTTCAGCGCGTCGGTCTTGTAGAGTTTCTCCGCGCCACCGCGGTAATGCCCCAGCCACAGCCAGACCGCGAAAGCGGCGGCAGCGACCAGAACCAGCGCGAGCGCCGCCTTGAGGGAGAAGAGAATTCGGGTATTCATCGTCGGGATGCCTGCGGGTCCGAAGCTGCGTTAAGGGGGATCAGGGTTTCTCGTCCAGCGCCGTGAAGTCGAGCTGCCCCATGGCCTGGGCCAGGGTCGCCCTGGCGATGTACCAGTTGAAGATCGTCTGGATGTTCTGCAGCCGCGCGCTCGCGAGCGCGGACTGCGCCGTGAGCAGATCGAGGATGGTCCCCGCGCCCGCCCTGTAGCGGCCCGATGCGACGCGCTCGGATTGCGACGCGCTCGCCACCAGGTCCGCGCTGCTCCTCACCGCCTGCGTGTTCGTCGTCAGCGTGTAATAGGCCTGCCACACGTCGAGCGCGACCTGCAGACTGACGCTGTCGCGCTGTGCCATCTGGCTCTCCACCTGCGCCTGCGCCGCCTGCACGCGATAAGTGGTGTTGAAGCCGGTGAAAATGGGAATGTTGACCGAGATCCCCGCCGCCTGGGTGTGGAACGGATCGGAGAGGCTGGTATCCGAATAATTGAAACTGGCCGAGAGCGAAATCGTCGGCAGGCCGGCGGCCTTCGCAGCTGCGACGCTCGCCTGCGCCGCTTTCACCTGCGCTTCCGCCGCGGCAAGATCGGGGCGCTGCTTGCGCGCCGCGCCGATGAGCTCGTCGAGGTTGCTGTCGAATGCCCGGTCCGGCACCGCGGTCGTCGGCGAGACCAGGCTCACGGGACGGTTGGCGTCCAGCCCGATGACGTTGGCGAGCGCGCCTTCGGCGCCTTTCTCGCTGCCCTCGGCCTGGATGCGGTTCAGCACCGCCTGGGAGTTCGCCGTCTGCGCCTGGTACTTGTCGGCAGGCGTCGCCGCGCCGGCCGCATAGCGCGCCGTCGCGGACTTGAGGCTCTCCAGGCTGGAGCGCTCGGCTTCCTTCGCCGAGTCGACCGCGGCGCGCGTGGCGAAGAACTGGTAGTAGGCCTGCACCGCGGCGAGGAACACTTTCTGCACCGCGGCGTCGTGCGTGAAATTCGCCGCGGCGAGAGTCTGCAGCGCGTTTTCGAGCGTTGCGTCGCGGGCGCCGAAGTCATAGAGGAGGTAACCGGCGGACAGCCCGGCGCTCTCCTGGTCGTACAGCGTCGTGCCGCTGATCGGCACGCCGCCGATGCGCGTGCCGCCGTCCTGGCGGTTGCGGCTTGCCGAAACGCTGGCGCCGAGCGTCGGCAGCCAGGCCGAGCGCGCCACGCCCACCTGCGCCGCCTGCACGCGCGCGTTGGCCCAGGCGATGCGCGTCTGCGGGTTGTTGCACAGCGCCCGGTCGACCACGTCGGCGACAGAGAGCGCCGCCTTGGCGGCGTCGTCGAAGCTGCACGGCGCCTTCGGCTCGAGCGCACCTCGCGGCGTCGGTGCCGCGAGCGTGCGGACCGATAACGGATCCGCGGCGTCGAACGAATAAGCGGGCAGCGCGGCGCTCAATCCGGCCGCAACCGCCAGCACGATCCCGGGAGCGCGCATGTCAAGCAACTGTCATTGGATGAAATCGAGGCACGGCCCGCGCAAGCGATCACTTGCGAAGCAGTTTTGCGCACTGCCCGGTGGCATGTCTGAAAGCGATATCGACAGACGGCGGCGAATCGTTGGGCGGCGCCACGACCTGGCCGGCGTTGTCGCGGCAGTTGAGATCGCCGCCGATGTGAATGTTGTTGATCTCGATCGGAACCTGATTCCATCTGATGCCCACATCGCCCATCACCTGCACCGGGCTGCCCGGGCGGCACCAGGCGGCCGGGCACATGACGAATACGACGCCTTTCTCCGCGGCGCGGTTTCTCTTCAGCACCAGGTCCTTGCCGATTACCGTCGCCTCGCCGAACCCGCTGGTCATGGCGAAATGCGACTCCTTGATCGTCACATCGCCGTCGACGGTGACGCTGCCGCGCGGTCCGTCGAGGTCCTTCCCGAGAGAATTGAATCGCACCGCGGTCGCGCCGATCGCCGTGAAGTCACCGTGGATTTTCGTCTGGTAGAGCGAAATGTTTCCGTTCCAGAAGACGCGGACGTCGCCGAAGATTTCGGCACTGTTTATTACGCATGTGGCGCCGACGGGCACGCTGACATTGCCTTTGATGGCGCCGGTCAAGGGCTGCGCGCTGCCGCCGGCGCAATTCGTCTCCGCGCCGAGCGACCATCCGGGCGCCCAGGCCAGCAGGCCGAGCGCAAACGCAGCCAGCGCCCGCCATCCCGCGGCCCGGAGCGGAACGGGGGGATTCAGTCTTGATTCACGCCGCATGGTGTCCGATTCCTGTATGCAGGAATACATTGTAGCCTTGGATGACCGGCCGGGAGAGCGGCTAAATTGTTACTTTCGGTAACGCGCTGCCGCTCGCGCCGGTCCGACACCGGCGACCATGATCGGCGGCCGACGCGTGCCTGCAAGCAACTGTATGATGTTCACCGCACCCCCGCCGTTTACAGGAGGACGCCATGAAACGCTGCCTGATCGCATTGTTCGCGCTGCTGAGCGCGCCGGTGTTTGCGCAACAGCCGGCGCCCGTGATTCGGTTCGAGTCGGTCCCGAATTTCCTGAAGCTGCCGAAGGACCTGTATCTCGGCGAGGCGACCGGAGTGGCGGTCAATTCCAGGGGACACGTCTTCGTCTTCTCGCGCGGCAATACCAACGGCCCGGCGTACGCGGCGTCGGCCGCGCAACTGCTGGAGTTCGGTCCCGACGGCAGGTTCATCCGCGAAATAGGCAAGAACCTGTACGCCTGGGCGTTCGCGCACACCGTGCGCATCGACAGGCAAGACAACATCTGGGCCGTGGACAAGGGCTCGGACATGGTGGTGAAGTTCAATCCGCAAGGCCGCGTGGTCATGGTGTTCGGGCGCAAGCAGGAAGCCTCGGACGAAGACACCGCGCCATTGAAGCATCCCAAGCCCCCGCTGCCCGCCGAGGACGGGCGCTTCAGACAGGTGACCGACGTGACCTGGGATCCGGCCGGCAACATCTTCATCAGCGACGGCTATGTGAATTCGCGCATCGCCAAGATCGACAAGAACGGCAACTGGATCAAGTCCTGGGGCGAGCGCGGCGACAAGCCCGGCGAATTCAACACGCCGCACAGCATCGCGGCCGATGCGCAAGGGAACGTCTACGTGGCCGACCGCTTCAACCGGCGCATCCAGGTGTTCGACGGCGACGGCAATTTCCTGCGCGCCATCACGATTGATGTGCCGTTCGACCACAGCGTCCGTCCGGCGATCGGCAACATGCCCGACCCGGACGCCACCAAAGGGACGTTTGCGCCCGGCGCCCCGTGGACGGTCTGCATCACGCCCGGGCCGAACCCGGTGCTGTATACCTCCGATGCGTACCCCGGCCGGCTGTACAAGCTGAGCCTGGACGGGAAGGTGCTCGGCGTGCTCGGCGAGTCCGGCAGGCAGCTCAAACAGTTCGGCTGGATTCACGAAATCGCGTGCCCGTCCGAGAACGTGGTCTACGTCGCCGAATTATTGAACTGGCGCGTGCAGAAGCTGATTCTCCATCCGCCGCGATAACGGATGCCGGCGGTGAAGCCAAAGTCGACTTTCTTGGAAGCGGTTACAAAATGAGGGGAAACATCCCCTCATGCTCCCCTGTATTGGAGGCCGTTTCGGTCATTCCGAAACGGCCTCTTTGAGCAAATCCGCTCCGCCCCTTTGAAACAATCGTCGGCCGGCCTTGGACTTACGCCGAGCCGAGCTTCATCTGCGCCATTACCGCGCTTCCCAGTATCCCGAACGGGTTCGCCAGCGTCTCGATGAACTCGAAGTGGTTGTAGCCCTCGCCGCGAATGAACTGCACCGGCTTGTCTGCTTTCTTCAGCGCGTCGGCGAAGTCGCGCGACTGGCGCTGGAATTCCGGGGTGTCGAGCGCGGCGTGGGCGACGATGAGCGGCGCGTTGATCCGGTCGAGGTGCCGCTGCGGGCTGAGCGCGTCCTCCATCTGGTCGGTGAACCTGACGTAGGAGCTGCGCGCCGAGAGCCGCGGCGCCTTGAGGTCATACATGCCGGAGACGAGCAGCGCGCCTTTGACGGTGTCGGCGGGCAGGCCGAAGTCCTTCTGCCAGTCGGTGATCATGACGCAGCCGCCGAGGTGGCCGCCCGAGGAGTGGCCGCAGAGGTAGAGCCGGCTCGCGTCGCCGCCGAAGCTTGCCGCGTTCCTGTACACCCAGGCCACCGCGCGCCGCAGCTGCTCGACCATGACGAACAGGCTCCCGCCTGCGGCCTCCACCGCGGCGAAGTCGGGCACGATGTAGTGCGCGCCCAGACGCGCGAAGGTCTCCGCGGGGAAGGCGTAGTTCTTCGCGGCCCCGGCGCGCCAGGCGCCGCCGTGGATGTACATCATGATCGGCGCGTTGGTGCGGGCCGTCCTGAAGATGTCGAGATTCTCCACCTCGGACGGGCCGTAGGAGGCGCGGCGCGGCGGGCCGATGCGCTTGCGCACGAGCTCGCTGTTGGTCGCATAGCGACCCGTCACCTGCGGCTGGTTGGGCGCCCAGGGCGATTGATCGTAGGCGGCGTCGAGCCCGGCCTGGTCATAGTCGAGAAATACCCACGCGCCCGTCG
>JBARMB010000019.1:0-7021 GCA_049802235.1 Burkholderiales bacterium
GGCTTGCGCCGCGCGAGCGCGGCGGTGGGTTCGGGAGCGGGCTTCATCTCCGCGACCTCCGCCTTCGCCGCCGGCGCTGCCGGCCTGCCGCGCCGCACGGCATGCTCGGTGCTCTCGCCCGGCTCGAGCAGCGTCGCCATCACGGTGCCGACCGGAACGGTTTCTCCGGGATCGAGCAGAAGCTCGAACATCGTGCCGTCGCGCCAGATCTCGACGTCCACCGCGGCTTTCGACGTATCCACGACCGCGACGATCTGTCCGCGCGTCACGGCGTCGCCCGGTTTCACTTTCCACTCGAGGAGCTTCCCCTGCTCCATGTCCGCGCCGAGCGAAGGCAGCTTGAATTCGATCATGCGGAGACTCCGAGCACGGCTTTGGCGGCGGCGACGATTTTTTCGGTTTGAGGCAGCGCCGCGTCCTCCATGTGCTTGGCGTAGGGGATGGGCACTTCCTCGCTGCACACTCGCGCCGGCGGCGCGTCCAGATCGTAAAGGGCCTTCTCGGCGACTTGCGCGACGATTTCGGCGGCGAGGCTGCCGCTGCGCCAGCCTTCGTCGATCACGACCACGCGCCGGCACTTGCGCACCGAAGCGAGAATCGTCTCCGTGTCCAGCGGCCGCAGCACGCGCAGATCGACGACCTCGGCATCGATTCCCTGCGCGGCGAGCTGCTCGGCCGCGGCGAGCGTCTTGGGCAACGAGCCCCCATAGGTAATGAGGCTTACCGCGCTTCCGGGCCGGCGCACGGCGGCAGAGCGGATGTCCGCCGTCCACGGCTCGGGCAGATCGGCCTCCAGGTTGTAGAGCTGCACGTGCTCGAAGATCACCACGGGATCGGGATCGGCGAGCGCGGGTGCGAGCATGCCGCGCGCGTCCTCGACGGTGGCGGGCGCAAGAACCTTGATGCCGGGAATGTGCGCGAACCAGTTCTCCAGGCTGTGCGAATGCTGCGCAGCCACCTGCCGGCCGGCGCCGGTCGCGATGCGGATCACGATCGGCACGGAGAACTGGCCGCCGGACATGTGGCGATAGAGCGCCGCCGTGTTCACGATCGGATCGAGCGCGAGCAGGCTGAAGTTCACCGTCATCACCTCGACGATCGGGCGCATGCCGCCGAGCGCCGCGCCGATCCCCGCGCCGACGAAAGCAAGCTCCGAGAGCGGCGCGTCGCGCACGCGCTCCGGACCGAACTCCTCCAGCAATCCCTTGGTCACCGCGTAGGTGCCGCCGTATTTCCCGATGTCCTCGCCCATGAGGAAAACGCGCGGGTCCGCGATCAGAGCTTCGCGCAGCGCCTGGCGCATCGCCTCGCGGTAGGAAATGCGGCTCATCTCAATTCATCTCCTGCTTCGCGAGTTCTGCAACGATCGGCAAGGGCGGAGCAAGGGTCCCCTTGGCGCCGCGGTAGCTATCGAAGCGAGTCGCCCTGAACTCGCGAGCGGCGCAGGGAAAGCTCCACCCTTGCCGATCGTGCCCCGCTTGCTCATGCTGGCGCCCCCGATCCGGTCAGGTCGCGCGCGAGATCCTCGATCGGCTCCCAGGTGCCGGCCTCGGCGAATGCGACCGCGCGCGCCACTTCCGCATTCGCCGCCGCATCGAGCGCGAGGAACTGCTCTTCGGTGAGCTTGCCCTCGGCCTTCAAACGGGCGGAGAAAGTGTGCAGCGGCCCGCGCGTTTTCCATTCCTCGACCTCGCGCTTGTCGCGATAGAGCTCGGCATCGAACATCGAGTGCGCGCGGTACCGGTAGGTCTGATACTCGACGAAGAAGGGACCGTTGCCGTCGCGCACCTGCTGCTGCGCCCGCCGGGTCGCCTCGTGCACGGCGACGATGTCCTGCCCGTCGGCCTTGAGCGTCGCCGTGCCGTACGCCGCGGCCTTGACGCACAGGTCGGTCTGGGATTCGGAGCGCGCGAGCGCCGTCCCCATCGCGTACAGATTGTTCTCGCAGCAGAAGAGCACCGGCAGCTTCCACAGCGCGGCGAGATTCATCGATTCGTGGAACGCGCCCTCGGCGACCGCGCCTTCGCCGAAAAAGCAGGCGGTGACGCGCTGCACGCCCTGCATCCTGTCGGCGAGCGCGAGTCCGACGGCGAGCGGCAATCCGCCGCCGACGATCGCATTGCCGCCGAAAAGCCGCGCCTTCGCGTCGAACAGGTGCATCGATCCGCCGCGGCCGCGCGAGCAGCCTTCGCGCTTGCCGTACATCTCCGCCATGATTCGCTCCATCGGCATGCCGCGCACCAGCGCGTGGCCGTGCTCGCGGTAGGTGGCGACGATGTTGTCCTCCGGCCTGAGCGCGTGCAGCGCGCCGACGGCGACCGCTTCCTCGCCGATGTACAGGTGAAGGAAGCCGCGGATCTTGCCCTCGCCGTAGAGCTCGGCGGATTTTTCCTCGAGCCGGCGGATGCGCAGCATGTCGGCGAGCAATTTGAGCGCGAACTCGCGCTCGTAGGGAACCGGACCCGAGGGCGGAGGCGCGATAGTCATCATCCCCCCGCCTCGAGAGTCGAGATGTCGCCTTCGGGCAGGCCCAGCTCGCGCGCCTTCAAGAGCCGCCGCATGATCTTGCCGCTGCGCGTCCTGGGCAGCGCCGGCAGGAAGGCGATCTCCTTCGGCGCCACCGCGGCGCCGAGGCGCTTCCTCGCGTGACCGAGCAATTCCATGCGCAGCGCCTCCGATGCCTCGAAACCGTGCTTCAGCGACACGAACGCCTTCACCATTTCGCCGACCACCGGGTCGGGCTTGCCGATTACGCCGGCCTCGGCGACCGCGGGATGCTCCATCAGCGCGCTCTCGACTTCGAACGGCCCGATCAGGTGTCCGGCGGACTTGATGACGTCGTCGGCGCGCCCGACGAACCAGTAATAGCCGTCGGCGTCGCGCTTTGCAAGGTCGCCGGTGAGATAGAGGTCGCCTTGGAAACATTTGCGGTAGCGCTCGTCCTCGTGCAGATAGCCGCGGAACATCGCCGGCCAGCCGGCCTTGAGCGCAAGCTCGCCTTCGACATCCGGCGCGTCGACGACCTTGAGGGCGCCGCCCGGCTCGTCGCGCCGTACGATGCATGCATCCACACCGGGCAGCGGCAGACCCATCGAGCCGGGCTTGATGTCGAGCGCCGGGAAATTCGCGATCATGATGCCGCCGGTCTCGGTCTGCCACCAATTGTCGTGGATCGGAAGCCTCAGCACGTCCTGGCCCCACCACACCGCCTCGGGATTGAGCGGCTCGCCGACGCTGGCGACAAAGCGCAGCGCCGGATAGGAATGCTTGCGCGCAATTCCGGCGCCGGCCTTCATCAGCATGCGGATCGCGGTCGGCGCCGTGTACCAGACGCTGACGCGCTGCTCGGCGAGGATGCGGTACCAGCGCTCGGCGTCGAACTCCGCCTCGTCGACGATGCTCGTCACGCCGTGCACGAGCGGCGCAATAATGCCGTACGAGGTGCCCGTCACCCAGCCCGGATCGGCGGTGCACCAGAAGATATCGTCGGGATGCAGGTCGAGCGCGTATTTGCCGGTCGCATAATGCGTGATTACCGCGCCGTGCACGTGGACCGCGCCCTTCGGCCTGCCGGTGGTGCCGCTGGTGAAATGCAGCAGCGCCACGTCGTCCGCCGTCGTCGACACGGTCTCGAATTCGTCGGCAGCTTCTGCCATCAGCCGGCCGAGATCGAGGGTAGCCGGCACGTTTGTCGCCGCGCCGCCTTCGCCGATGAGCAGTACGTGCTCCAGCGTCGGCAGCTCTGCACGGATCATTTCGACCTTGCGCCGGTAGAGAAGCTCGGTGGTGACGAGCACCTTGCCTTCGCCCAGCCTGATGCGGGTGGCGATCGGCTCCGGACCGAAGGCGGAGAAGAGCGGCGACACCACGCAGCCGCCTTTCAGGCTTCCCAGGACCGCTGAATAGAGTTCCGGGACGCGGCCGGCGAGGACGAAAAGCCGGTCACCCTTGCCGACGCCGAGCCGCCTGAGCGCGTTGGCGAAGCGGCTCGTGAGCCGCGCCAGTTCGGCGTAGCTCACGTCGCGCTGCTCGCCGGCGGCGGGAAGGAAACGCAAAGCGATGTGCTCGCGCAGCGCCCCGCGTGCATGACGATCCACCGCTTCGTAAGCGATGTTGAGGCCGCCGCCCGGCAAGCCGGCGAGTTCGCGCCGCGCGGCCTCCCAGCTGAACGACGCGCGCGCCGCGGCGTAGTCGGCAAGATTGGGCGCGGCCTTCATGCCGGAGGCGCCCTTGCGGATGACGGCGGGCCGTTTCACGAGATTTTCTGCTGTTGTCCAGCGGTGACCGGGCGCGGTCGCTCAGCCTGCGCCCGTCGGAGTGTGCGTCTTGACGTCGCCGCGCCGGCGGCGGGCATGGTCTTCGAGCTGGCGGCGCGCCGCGTCGAACGCATCGCGCAGCGCGACATAGACGTCTTCGCTGTGGTCGCGGTTGACGGCGATTTCGGCCTCCGGCACCTTGATGTCGATGCGTACCACGAACTCCTTGCCCCGTTGTTTATGCTGGGCCGGAAGCTCCACCACCACGCGGCAGCTCATGATGTGCGGATGGAACTGCTCGAGCTTGGCTGCCTTTTCGCGGATTGCGGCTTCGATGGCGTCGGACTGCGCGATGCCGCGGAGCGTGATCTGCAATGGAATTTGCATGGTGTTTATCTCCATGAGTTTTCCTTCACCGAACACGCTAACCGCAGCGAGGGAGCCGCCGTTTGACCCAAATCAAACTGTGGCGCGCTTTGCCCGATGGGGCCTTTCGGAACGATTCGCCGCGGCCGCCGGATTTTAAGGACGGGGTAGCGGCCGAAGCCGGCGGGAATAGGCCGGCCCGCGTTGCTTCCGCGGTCCGGCCGTCCACCGCTCGAGCTCGGGACCGCAATTGCTGCGCTCGCGCGTCTGAGCGGATGTCCGCCGGATATCCGCTTGCCGAACCAGCGGGTTCTCTTCACACCGCGACCGGACTAAAAAGGGCCCGAATGGGCCCTTTCTTGACGCTGCGGCGTGTGCACTCCCGCGGGCCCGGCGGATCAATGCGGCTTCGGTTGCTGCTGCTCAGACCCGATCCCCGCGAATCCCAGATGTTTCAGCGCCCACAATGCGATTCCTGTGACGAGGAAACCCGAAATCAAGGCATTCAGCGTCGCCGCCATGTTGTCGGAGTAGCCCCATGCCCAAGGCGATATCATCAATAACAGTCCGAGCACCAGCTCGACCCACTCCTCAATCTCGCTGGGCAGAACAAGATCTTCGAACGAAAACATCAGAACTCCTATTCCGACCACAATCGCGCTCCAGCCCGCCGCTTCCAGCGGACCCGTATATCCGAGCACCCACGGAGATATGCATAGCCATAAACCAATTACAATTTCGATCCGGTCCTGCCATCGATTGACGTTTTCCACGGTCACCTCCTGTTGAAACGACATGGCTTCCAGTGACGCAAGCAAACCCACCACTCGCATCACAAAAATACCTTTACCATCTCTTTGGCGGCTGTGTTTTGATAGAAATCAACCCATGCTCATAAACAGGGCGTGGACGCTGTTCCGCCGGTAGGCGTCCCCTGACCGCGCACGCAGGACAGCTAGATAACCGAACCACCCAAGACTAATGGGGACGTTCGCCAATTTCTCGCGGCGTTTGGCCTGGCTGTTTGCTGAGGTACTTGGCGGCGAAATCATGGGGGTCGAGATTTTCTTAAACGGCTCAAGTCAAGTTTGCTCTGTCATTTGCGGATCGCGGCAGACTTCGTTGAGCAGGAAGTACACCGAGCAATTGACGCTCAAACTCCTCTCTTTGCCGCTTCATCTTCTGGGTGTATTTGCCGTTGCGAGGCGTCAGGCGAACGTAGTCGCGCAGCACCAGCTTTGCGCGTTTGGATTTGTAAGTCCGAAGGTACGGTGCGATCTGCGCCAGTAGCGACAGCGCTTGCCGGCCGTTGATCTGATAGGTGAAGCTGGGAGAGTGTTTTTCGCTGTAAGTGCGCTTTGTCGTGATGTGGCCTGCGCCCACGATGCGGCGGACGAATTCCAGAAGCGGAAGCTCCGTGTTGCTGATGCTCAGCACCAGGCGCCGATTTTCATTGCGATGCTGAGCCGTCAAGGTGACTGTGCCTTCGCCATCGACCAGCCCCCCGAGATACGCCGCGTCGCATGGGTCAAGGGTTCCGACTTTGCGATAGGCCGCCATACTGTATAAGCATCCAGCTTATGTACTTGACAAAGACAAATCAAACAGCCCAAACTTCCTGCCGACAGGCCGGATAGGGGTGTGCTATGCCGGGCGCCCCTGTTTTTACGGAAGCGCTTTCTGAAGCGCTTGGGACGTTAGTCTGGTGGGTGGATACCGCGCTTCGGCTAAAGCCTGTGGAACCTGGTTATTGCGTCGTTCTAGAGATTGATCCCGGCGAAGATTGCGACGGCGCAGGCTTGCAACGCTACGTAACTCGGCTCAAGCCCTGCCGTCCGGCAATAGCGGGTGAAATCATCGTAGTGGATGATCACCTTATTAATCAGTTGCCCTTGCGCGATGCGATCAGAGTCCTCTTGCAAGCGATATTTGATCCAGTCGTAATAGGAACCGGGAAGGCGATTATCGCTCGGGATGGCCTTTACAAAGGAATCGTATTCTTCCCGCTCAATCACAATCGAAACGTGAGCCATTTTGCCCCCTAACTACTTACTGCGCTTCTTCGCCTTCTTCTTCGGGGTAAAGGGCTGCGGGGGTGTTGACAGCATCCGCCGCATGATCTCGTCGGCGCGTTTCAGCGCCTTCTCGTCGATCTGCGGCAATTCGTCTTGTTTTGATTTTGCTGCTGGCATAGTTGGAGTCTAGGCTGTGTCTGGCGAGAAATCAATTGAGGTCACGGAAGAAATGGTTGCGGAGGTAGCCAGAATCATTGCTGATAGCTTTGATGCGCTGCCATCGAATGCACGTGGTGTCGCGGAGCAAGTTTTAACTGTGCTCCATGGAAAGGTCGAATATGAACTTCATAAATATCCGAGAGTCTTTGTGAAACCCTCTTCGCC
>JBARMB010000020.1:0-7496 GCA_049802235.1 Burkholderiales bacterium
GGTGAAGCAAAGCGCCGCTAATGTGCTGGTCTTCGGCATAAGTCCTCCATTGGTGTGCTACAACAATTGAAAACAATTTTTATTGGCGTCCCCAAGGGGATTCGAACCCCTGTTACCGCCGTGAAAGCGCCCTAAAATGGACGTGCACAGATGTAACAGGACCGATTTTACCGCCTGCGGCCTTGCTTTTCCCTCTAAGCGTGTCTAGAATTATCCATAGGAATCCAGACACGGATTCTAGACACGACATAGACACGGAGGCCGACGATGGCTCGAACGGTACGGGATGCGGCGATAGGGACGCGGGAATCACGGCTCAAGCTTAAAGCAGGCCAACGTTTTTGGCGAGGGATTCATGAAGGGCTGGCGCTCTGCTACCGTCGCGGGAAGCAAGGCTCGGGCACTTGGAGCGCTCGCCTGAAGCTGACAAACGGAACCTATGCCCTGAAGGCGCTTGGCGCGGCGGACGATCATGCGACGGCGAACGACGCGGACGTGCTCACCTTTGCACAGGCACAGAATCGGGCACTCGCCTTGCAGGATCAGGCGAAGCGAGACGAGGGCATCATCACCCGCCCGGTGACCGTCGCCGAGGCTGCGAAGGACTACGAGGAGTGGTTTCGGGTGCATCGCCGCTCTGTAGCCGAAACCAAGCACTCCGTTCGCGTGCATATCCTGCCCGCACTCGGCGAGCGGCGTATCGCGGACCTGAAGGCTCCCGAACTGCGCAAGTGGCTCGACGGCATCGCCGCGCAGCCCGCCCGCCTTCGCACAAGCCAATTCGGCAAGCCGCAGCGTTTCAAAGCCGCGCCCAAGACGGCTAACGAGAAACGCGCCCGCCGCTCGACCGCAAACCGCATCTTGAGCGTGCTCAAAGCGATCCTGAGCCGCGCATTCCGGGAGGGACGCGTCGCCGACGACGTGGAATGGCGGAAAGTCTCGCCCTTCAAGAACGCCGACGAGGCGCGTATTCGCTTCCTGAGCGATGCAGAGGCGGTTCGGCTGGTCAATGCCTGCCCCGACGATTTGCGCGCGCTGGTGCGTGCTGCGCTACTGACTGGCGCGCGTTACGGGGAACTTGCGGGAATGCGGGTACAGGACGCGGATCTGCGCGCCGCCCGAATCTACATCGCGCCGGCCAAGTCCGGCCGCTCGCGTCATGTTCCGCTGAATCCCGAGGGCGCGACCCTTTTCGGGCAGATGCTCGCGGGCAAGACCGGCGACGCGCTCATATTCACGAAGGCGGACGGTTCGGCATGGGGAAAGAATCACCACATCCGGCCGCTGCTCGAAGCCTGCAAGGTGGCGAAAATCAAGCCTGCCGTGTCGTTCCACGAACTGCGCCACACCTACGCATCGTATCTCGCGCAGGCCGGCGTCGATCTGCTCACGATCTCCAAGCTGCTCGGGCACGCCGACACGCGCATTACCTCGAAGCACTACGCGCACCTTGCCGACAGGACGCTCGCCGCGGCCGTAACGAAACTGCCGAGCTTCGCAGTCAATCGGAGCGCAATCGTTGCGGCCGTGGATAAGACCGCAGAGGGCAAATCACGAAAGCGCGCAGCATGAAGAAAACGCTCCTGAAGCCAACGCTCGACGACTTGGCCGATCTGATCCTCACGCATCCGATGGCGCTGAAGATCGCCATGGACCGCGATCCCGGCATCGTGAAGCGCGCCCGAGCGTTGCGCGTCGATGCGCAGAGAAAGAAATCGGGACGACATCCCGAGCCGATCCGCCGTCTGCTCATGCTGGGGGAGTTCCAGGATCTCTCACAGACTGTTGGTAAATCGGAGGCTAAGAAACAAATAGCGAAGGTGTTCTCGATTGCGGAGGGGTCGCTCTCCAACGAACTCACCACCGCGCGGAAACACATGCGCGGGAGGAGCCTGTTGGAAGAAATCATACGGCTGATGAGAGACCCCTTGAGCGAGGACGTGCAGCGCGAACTGCAGAAATATCTCAAGCACGCGAAGCAGCTTCACGGAATCATGGAAAATCACGGAATTAAGGAAAACACAAAACCGTGACTGACTAACGCACTCCGGTGGTGTCTACTCGTGATCAGGTCAAATCACGGAGAGATGCCATGCAAGATGAATCGACACCCGCAGGTTGGCGGGTCAAGGAGTGGGTAAAGGTAGTGCGCATCAGCCCTGCGGGTTTTTACCTGCTGCCTCCTGAATATCGACCGCGCGCTGTTTTGATCGGCAAACGGCGAATCATCCTCGAAGCGCCCGCCGAATGGTTGACCCGCATGGAAAAAGCTGGCGGCGTTCCGATCCTGCAACACAAGACCGCAAGCACAGTCGTCGCAGCGTAGGGGTGCATCATGTCCCATTACCGTTGCCGATGGGGCTGCCCAACCCGCGAGCAAGTTGCGCGGGCGTTGAGGTGCTGGGCGATGTTCTTCTCACGCGGAGAGCCGCCCGGAAATGAAAAGGCCGCTCTGGAAAAGCGGCCCTTGGGGAAAAACCAAACCGACGAAAGAAGTGTAAGCGTCACGCTCTCGCCGGTCAAGGTGGAACTATGAGCGCCGACGCCCTCCTCTCGCGACTCGACAAGGTGCGACAAACCGGGGCGGGTCGATGGCTTGCGCGCTGTCCGTCGCACGAGGACAAGACGCCATCACTGAGTCTGCGCGAAATCGACGACGGGCGCGTGCTGGTGCATTGCTTCGCGGGCTGCGACGTGGAATCCGTGCTCGCTGCCGTGGGCCTGGACTTCGACGCGCTCTTTCCCGAGAAACCCATCGAACACGCGAAGCGCGAACGGAGGCCATTCAACGCCGGCGACATTCTCGCCTGTATCGGTTTTGAGGCCCTCGTCGTATCGGTCGCGGCCTCTGCCCTTGCGCTTGGCGAACCCCTTACGGAAGTTGATCGAAAGCGGCTCCTGGTTGCCGCGGCGCGACTTGAACACGCGGCGGAGGTGGCTCGTGGCGAACGCCATTGAAAGAGGCGCGGTCGTGCTCGATGCCGAGCGAGAGCGCCGCAAGCGCGGCGAATCTCCAGCCGGGATCGTTTCATCCGGCCCGGATGGCGCGATGGCGCGCACGCTCACCGAGGATAACTTGGCTCTGGCGTTCACCGATCAGCACCGCGACCGCTTGCGCTTCTCGCACGACCGGGGGCGGTGGTTCGAATGGGACGGCGCGCGCTGGCGCGAGGACTCGACCGACATCGCTTTCAACTGGACGCGCGAGCTATGCCGCACGCTGAACGTCGATGGAACGCGACAGTTTGCCAAGGCGGCAACGGCCGCGGCGGTGGAGCGTTTCGCTCGTGCCGACCGTGCCTTCGCCATGCGCGGAGACGAATGGGACGCAAATCCGTGGCTGCTCGGCACCCCGGGCGGCACGGTCGATCTGCACTCGGGCGAACGGCGCCCCGCCAAACCCGCTGACCTCATAACGCGCTCGACTTCGGTTACTCCGGAGCAAGGCGAACCCGCGTTGTGGCGTCGGTTTCTCGTGCAGGCGACGCGGCAAGATGAGGAACTTGAACTGTTCCTGCGGCAGATCGCCGGCTACGCGCTCACCGGGGACACACGCGAGGAATGCCTTTTCTACGTGCACGGCCTTGGGGGCAACGGCAAGGGAACGTTCATCGGCGCGCTGCACGAGATTTTCGGGGACTATTCGGTCAACGCCGCGATGGACACATTCCTGACCACGCATTTCGAGCGGCACTCGACCGACCTCGCGATGCTGCGCGGTGCGCGGCTGGTGATTGCCAGCGAGACCCGCGAGGGGCGCAGTTGGGATGAGCAGCGCGTGAAGGGGCTGACCGGGGGTGACGTTGTGACGGCACGCTTCATGCGCGAGGACAACTTCAGCTACCGGCCGACCTTCAAGCTCATGCTGTTCGGCAATCACAAGCCGGCGTTGCGCAACGTGGACGACGCATGGCGGCGCCGGTTCCGTATCGTGCCGTTCACCTACAAGCCGCTGGCACCCGACCCCGAGCTGAAGGAGCGGCTGCGCGCCGAGTACCCGCAGATCCTGCAATGGGCAATCGATGGGTGTCTGGACTGGCAGGCCCACGGCCTCTCCGTGCCGAAGTGCGTGAAGGCCGAAACCGCCGGCTACTTCGAAGCCCAGGACCTGTTCACCGCATGGCTTGAGGACCAGTGCGAAACCGAGCGCACCTTTGTCTCGACTACCCCAGACCTGTTCGCATCGTGGAAAGCCTTTGCCGAGGCCGCCAACGAAAAACCTGGTGTCTCCCGCTCTCTCGCCGATCGACTGGCAGCCCACGGCTTCCTTCGCATCAAAGACGAGCTCGGGATACGCGGACGCGGATTCGCGGGGCTCCGACTCAAGGTGACCGGACCATGAACTTTGCGACGATTTGCGACGATTGCGACGTAAATACTAGGTATCCCTCTTATTCGGGTGCCTTAGAGGAGTCGTCTAGTGCTTGCGTCGCTTGCGTCGCAACTGTCTCAAAACCCTTCCTCCCTGGACGCCCTGAGACAGTGAAATGAAATCACCGGAAGAAATCACAGCCCCGCCCGAGGGCCGAACATGGGAGGACCGTTACGGCCCGCACGATGGCGTTGCGCCCACGGACTACGCGCTGCGATGCCGGGCTCGGGTGGCCGTGCATCGGGCGCTCGCAGCGGGCACATTGAAGCGCGGACCTTGCCAAGGATGCGGGGATCTTCGTGCCCGGGCGCGTCACGAGGACCCCGCCAAGCCCCTCGATGTCGCCTGGCTCTGCCGGCGCTGCGAAAAACTGAAACCGCAGTCTGAGCAGGAACGGACACCCGATCCTTGCGTGGCGTGACGAGCCCATCTTGACCCGATGAGAGCAAAGCTATGTCTACCCGGATGATGTGCGCCGTCTGGATCGCTCGACTGCCGACGCGCCTGCGTCAGGTAGCACTCGCCTTGGCCGATGAGGCTGACGACGACGGCCGCTGCCAGCCCTCGATCGCCGAACTCGCGCGAAAGACCGGACTCGACAAGACCGCCGTTGATGATGCGATTTTTGAACTGTGGCACGCCGGGGCGCTCAAGCGGCCCGCGCGCCCTCGCCTCGCTCGCTATACCTTGGATCCCGCGGATTACTCGCCTTCGCATCTGCGGCTCGCCCCAACCCGTTTCCCGATCACTGAGAAGGCGACCGCCGGCACGAAGCGACGCAGCCGCAATCGCGCTCGCCACGAGAAGGAAAAGCAATCATGTTGAGCGTCTTGGCCTCCGGCACCCTGATGCGCGACCCCGAGCAGCGGACCTCCTCCGCGGGCAAGCCCTTTGCGACCGGATTGATGCGCGTTGCGGCCGAGGACTCCGACCCGATACTGGCAAGCCTGATTGCCTTCAGCGATGGCGCCGTGGCGGCGCTCCTCGCGCTCACGAAAGGCGATGCGCTGTCGGTGGCCGGCCGTGGGAAGCTCACGAGCTGGACGAAAGACGGCGAGCAGAAGCATGGATTGAGCGTAGTTGTCGAACAGGTGCTCACCCTCTACGCGATCGAGAAGCGGCGCGATCGCGCTCGACAAAGTGAGGAGGCGGTCACGCCATGCCCATGATCTACACAGACGTGAATTCAACCGCCATCGCGTCGATCGGCTACGACCCCACGACTGGGGAGCTGGAAGTTACTTTCACCAATGGCGCGAGCTACACCTATACTGTGGATCCGGTCACGTACGAGAATTTTCTGGCGGCAGATTCCAAGGGATCCTTTTACGCGAGACACATCCGGGGATGAAAACGCCGGCCGTCTCTCAAGCGAAGCTCAGGCCGCGCGAAGCCCTTCTGGAAGCGCGCGCGCTCAAGCCGCTCGCGCTTGCCATTCGAGGCGCGGGGACCTGCGAGCTACGAATCCCGCGAGAGAAGTATGACCCGTTCCGGTTGCTCGGCCTGATCGAGCGGCACGGGGGGGCGTTAATTAAATGCCTCCCGTTCAAGCTAATGGCCAAGACGATTCTTAGCAGCGTATTATTCCAACGGCGAAGAACCCGTTAGCGATGAGGTGTGACATGGCGAAGCGCATCCTGATGATCGTTGCCCTGGCTATCTCAACAGCAGCGCAAGGCGCGGGCATTTACGGCGGATCTGCGGCAAGCGGCATTCTCGAAGGGCAAGAGCGCCAGCAGAGAATGGAATTGATGCGTGCGCAAACGGAAGCCCTTCGTGCATATACGCACTGCCTCCAAGAGACGAACAATACGCAACTGTGCGGGCCGCCCCCTGCTCAAATTCCCATGTCTCCCCCGCAATATCAGCCAACGCCGACACCGCAGTATCAATCGCCCTCAATTCCTATGCCACAGTCAGGGTATGACCCAGCGTGCATGAGCATCTGCATGAACGGAAAAGATGCTAGCGCCTTCACCTACTGCCAAATTCATTGCAGACGTTGACGCCTACCGGCAGTTACCAAGCCAACTTCACGCAGTTCTAAGGGGACCCGCACAACGGGGCGCGGCTACAGGTGAGCTTTCTAGCGGTAGTGCCCGTTAACCTGTGCCCCGCTCACCGGATAGTGCACGCGCGCGCGAGGGGGAAACAGGCGAGTTTATGTTGGTGAAAAGAATTCACTACCGCATGAGGCACGCACCGGCCGTGTGGGACGTTGCCTGCGGCGCACTGTGGGAGGGAACCAAACGCCAGGTCTTGCTCGGCATTCTGATCCTCGCCGTCGTGCTCGTTACCGAGCTACTTGCAATCGTCTTGTGGGGCTTCTTCCGAATTCATACGACTGCCGCCATGCGCGAGATTCCGGCTGTCGCATTCACTCTTTGGCTGGTCATCGACTTGATACCACCGCTACGCCATCTCCCCGCCGTTGTGCTCGCGATAATTCTTGCGGCTCTCGGCGTCCCTTTCGAGTTTGCTCTCGTTCTTTTCGCGGTATTCGCCGTGGGTATGATCATCTCCCACGCGATCAGCGAAGTGAGAAACCTGCTCGCGGAGCTGCGGGTATGGGAAGAATGGGCCGCCAGCTACGAGGACGTTAAGCGGTTGCCCTAACCAAGGGAACGTCTTTGCTTGGCGCACCCGAGCGCTCGAAGAAAGGGTGGGGAGCCTGGCCGCTCCGAGAGGGAGGTGACGAAAATGAATCCCTGGCCTCGGGGGTAGGGGTGCGGTCCCAGAGTTCGGAATCACGCGCTCGATGCTCTACCATCGCGCGGGAGCGATCGCTTCTACAACCGCGGCTCGCGCCAGTGCGTTGCCAGCTTCGGGTGGTGCTTCAGATACCAACGCAGGGCCGAGCGCGACGGGGCGGCCCGGTTCCACGCGGCGGCACCCCTGCGGCAGCGATTTACCCCTCTTTCCCCGCAAGGCTTTCTAGACACCGCCTTGACACGGCGGCGGCGCTGGCCGGCCGTCGCTTCCTATCCTACTGAATTTACTGGCGTCCCCAAGGGGATTCGAACCCCTGTTACCGCCGTGAAAGGGCGATGTCCTAGGCCTCTAGACGATGGGGACTAAAGGACTTTTTTTCAGACGGCCGGAAGCCGGTTGGTGGAGGTAAGCG
>JBARMB010000021.1:0-53869 GCA_049802235.1 Burkholderiales bacterium
GGGCCGTGTCGCACCGGGCGGCGGCGGCCGCGCGAGCCCGCAGCACCGCTGACGAGAATGGCGAAAGCAAAGAGCGAGACAATCATGAAGCACGAAACTTCAGCCGATGCGCACGGCGCGTTTCCCGGCTCCACGGTGGCGCGAAGAATGTTTTTCGCGCTGATGTTGTTCGCCACCACCTCGGTCGCGCAGACGGGCGCGTCGCCGCAGAAGGTTTTTTCGTCGCCCGAAGCGGGTGCGAGCGCGCTCGTCGAGGCGGTGAAAGCGAACGACGAATCTGCGCTGCGCGAGATTCTGGGGCGACGAGGCGTCGATCTCATCGGACTGCGCAAGCCGTCATCCGACCGGCAGCAGCACGAGCGCTTCCTCGCCGCGTACCAGGAATCGAACAAGCTGGTGCCGCATGGCGACGCCAGGATGGTGCTGGAGGTGGGAAAGGACGCGTGGCCGTTTCCGATTCCGCTGGTCAAGGAAGCCGAGGGCTGGCGCTTCGATGCACGCCTGGGCGAGCAGGAGGCCCTCGCGCGCCGCATCGGCCGCAATGAGCTGGCGGCGATCCAGGTGTGCCTCGCGATCGCCGACTCGCAGCGCGAGTACGCCTCGGTCGACCGGAACGGGAACGGTGTGCTCGAATACGCGCCTAAATTCGTCAGCACGGCCGGCAAGCACGATGGCCTGTACTGGGAAAGCGCAAGCGGCGAATCGCTCAGTCCGCTCGGCCCGTTCGTCGCGGCCGCCGGGATCGATTCCGGCGCGCCTCGCATCGCGCTGGAGCGGGCGTCTTATCAAGGGTACTTCTACCGGATCCTCGCGCAGCAGGGCAAAAACGCCAAAGGCGGCGCGTACTCCTACATCGTCCGCGGCAGGATGATCGGCGGCTTCGCCGTCGTCGCCTACCCGGCGCGCTACGGATACACGGGCGTCAAGAGCTTCATGATCAATCACGACGGCGAAGTGTACGAGAAGGACTTGGGCAAAAACACGGAAGCCATCGCAAAGAAAATCCGTGCGTTCGATCCCGACCCGAGCTGGAAGCGTCCCTAGCCGGCCGGTCCGCTCCGGCTGCGCCGTCGCCAAAAGGGCGTACTGGCTAAGAGTCTAGGCGCGAGCTACGCTTGGCGATCTTGACGAGGGTCAAACAGCGGGACGGGATCGGGCGAAGTCGAATGCAAGCCCGGGATGCCACGGCAGCGGCCGCGGCCGAGCCTCAATAGCCCGAGATACTACAACTTCCGACTGTGACGATTCTGTATTGTTGAGCGAAGTTGGCTCATAGGGGAAAGAGTCGTACCGCGTCGTCTCGCAACACCGGGCCGGTGCTGCTGAATGAAGTTACCAAACAACGCGGTATTGGTGCCACTGCTTCCAATTGTGATTCCGGTTGTCGCGGGTTCGAGTCCCGTCTGCCGCCCCAGCTTCCACTTCCCGGGACGGTAATGATCGCCCGGCGCCGCCGGTCATTGGCTCAGGAACTGCGCTTGCCGGCGCGCGCATCCTGTATCGTTTGCCAAAGGCGGTTCGGTGACGCCGGCATGTCGAGGTGATCTATTCCCAGCGGGCGCAGCGCGTCCACGATCGCGTTCATCAGCGTCGGCAGCGCCCCGGTGGTGCCGGCCTCCCCGGCGCCTTTCGCGCCAAGCGGATTGTTGGGACTGGGCACCGAGCGATCGTAGCCCTGGATGTCCGGCAGCGTGTCGGCGCGCGGCATGGTGTAGTCCATGAACGTGCCGGTGAAAAGCTGGCCGCTTTCCGGTTCGAAAACGCAGTCTTCGCCGAACACCTGGCCCGCGCCCTGGGCGACCGCGCCGTGCAACTGCCCGTCGACGATGGTGTGGTTGATGACCTTGCCAAAATCGTCCACCGCCGCATAGGAGCACAGCCTGGATTCGCCCGTTTCCGGATCGATTTCGACTTCGGCGACGTGTGCGCCGCTCGGAAAGGTGCGCTCGACCGGCTGCTCGCCATCGGCATCGAGCGGGTGTGGCGACTCCGCCGCGTATTTCCGCGCCAGATCGAGCACGCCGATGCGACGGTCGGTTCCGGCCACGCCGAACACGCCGTCGCGGAATTCGATGTCCTGCGGCGCGGCTTCGAACTCCTTCGCCGCCAGCGCCATTCCGCGCCGGACGACTTCGACTGCGGCGAGCTTGATGGCGCTGCCGTGCGAGATGAGCGAGCGCGACCCGAACGAGCCGTTGCCGATCAGTCCCGCGCTTCCCACCGGATCGCTCGCACGCAGCGTCACGCGCTCCGGGTCGATGCCGAGCTCGCTCGCCACCAGCTCCGGGAACACCGTCTCGTGGCCCTGCCCCTGCGATTGCGACACGGTGTAGATGGCGATGTCGCCGTTCCCGCCGAAGCGGATCGAGACCTGGTCTTTCGGCGCGAGGCCGCCGCCTGAAGGTTCGATGAAGATGCCGCAACTGATGCCGCGCAGTTTGCCGCGGCGCTCGGCCTCCGCGCGCCGGCCGGCAAAACCGTTCCAGTCGGATCGCTTCAGCACCTCGTCCAGCATTCCGGCAAAGTCGGCGCTGTCGTAGGTAATGCCGGTTGCCGTCTTGTACGGGAATGCTTCGCGCGGAATGAAGTTCCGGCGGCGCAATTCGAGGCGATCGATGTTCATCTCGGCCGCGGCCTGTTCCACCAGCCGCTCGACGATGTAGGCGATGTCCGGGCGGCCCGCGCCGCGATAGGGACCGGTAGGCGTCGTGTTGGTCATGATCAATTGATGGCGGCCGTAGATCAGGGGAATGCGATAGGCGCCGCTCGAGCCGAACACGCCGTTCTGGGTGTTGATCGAGGGCCCCGCCGCGGACAGATACGCCCCCTGGTCGCACAGCCAGTGGTAGCGCGCCGCGAGGAAGCGGCCTTCGCGGTCGAGCGCAAGCTCGCCGGTGATGATGACGGCGCGCCCATGATGATCGGTGGAGAACACCTCCGAGCGCGTGCCCACCCATTTCACCGGCCGGCCGAACCGTGCGGCGGCGAGCAGCAGCACGCAGTATTCCGGATACGGCGGCGTGCGCACGCCGAATCCCCCGCCCACGTCCCGGGCGTGCACCCGGATCTTCTCCGGCGCAATGCCCGTGATCGCCGCCAGCCCGCTCCGCATCGCACTCCCGCCCTGGGTGCAGACGTAGACATCGTAACTGTCGCTGGCGCTGTCGTGGGCCGCCATGCAGGCGCGCGGCTCCATCGGGTTGGCGACCACCCGGTTGCTGTCGATCCTCAGGCGCGTGACGTGCGCGGCGCGCGCAATCGCTTCTTGTGTCTCGGCGTCGCTGCCGTAGTCGTAATCGAAGCAGATGTTGTCGGCGATATCGGGATGCACCAGCGGCGCGCCGCCGGCAATGGCGCGTTCGGCGCCGATGACCGCGGGCAGGTCGCGATATTCCACTTCGATCAGCTCGGCGGCATCCTGAGCGGCAAACGGCGATTCAGCGATCACCGCAGCAACGGCCTCCCCCACGTGACGCACTCGATCCTGCGCCAGCATCGGACGACGCGGCACCTGGATTTTCTTGCCGCCTCGCCCGGGAATATTGAGCCAGGGTTGCGGTGAGCGGAATCCCGCGGTATCGGCCCCGGTCAGGACCGCAACCACGCCGGGCGCTGCGCTCGCCGCCCGCGTGTCGATCGCGGCAATCTCGGCGTGAGCGCGATCGGAACGCAGGAAACAGGCGTAGAGCTGTCCGGGCAGATTCCAGTCGGCGGCGTAGCGCCCCTGCCCGGTGAGCAGGCGGAAGTCTTCGCGCCGCCCCTTCCAATCGCCGCTCATGATTGATCTCCAGGCAGCGCCAAAGCCGACTCGAAAAAATGCACAAGCCATTCCATCAACGATTGCAATTCACGCTCCTGAGTCTTCGGGAACCGCGCAGCACCGATGTTCGCCGGCGCGGGACAACGGGTTCGTGGTGTTTCTCTTAATGCGCCGATTTTAACTGCGAGGACAAAGCATAACCCAGGCGCATAGTGCGGAAAGCGGCAGCACTGCAAAGGATGGTGCGCCCGGCGGGACTCGAACCCACAACCCCCAGCTTAGAAGGCTGGTGCTCTATCCACTTGAGCTACGGGCACTGCCGTGGGGCGACCGGCGACCCGCGCGGCCGCAAAAATCTGGTCGGGGTGGAGAGATTTGAACTCCCGACATCCTGGTCCCAAACCAGGCGCGCTACCAGGCTACGCTACACCCCGAGGGTGCCGCATCTTACGCCAGCGCCCCCGGCGCGGTCAACGCAACGCGCAGCGGTGAGTCAAAGCCATAATCCGCTTGCTCATGCAGCGGATTTCTGGTATCAAGACGCCTTCGTTTTTGCAATGTGGAGTCCCGGCTTTGGAGCTGCAGCACAAAATCCCGTCTTATGCGCCGAAAAAGGGCGAGGAATACATGAACCCGAAGCAGCGCATGCATTTCAAGAAGATCCTCGAGTCGCTCAAGGAGGAACTGTCGCAGGACATCGACCGCACGGTCCATACCATGCAGGACGAAGCCACGGTGTTCGCCGACCCGAACGACCGCGCCAGCCAGGAATCGGACATAGCGCTGGAGCTGCGCAACCGCGACCGCGAGCGCAAGCTGATCAAGAAGATCGACGAGACCATCGCCCGCATCGACAAGGACGACTACGGCTATTGCGAGAACTGCGGCGTCGAGATCGGCCTGAAGCGGCTCGAGGCGCGGCCGACTGCGACGCTGTGCATCGACTGCAAGACGCTGGACGAGGTGCGGGAGAAACAGGTAGCCAAGTAGCTCGCGGTTCGGAAAAATAAAAGGGCGCCGAGGGCGCCCTTTTTTTGCCGGCCGGCTCAGCCCTCGACCGGCAATCCCGCAGCCTTCCACTCGGGGAATCCGTTCTCCAGCCGCCGCGCCTTGAGTCCCTTCCTGCGCAGCAGCGCCACCGCATCCACCGAGAGCAGGCAGTACGGGCCGCGGCAATAGGCGATGACTTCCCGCCTCTTGGGCAACTTTCTCATGCGCTTGGCCAGGTCCTCGACCGGGACGTTGATCGCCCCCGGCAAATGTCCGGCCGCGTACTCCTGGGCCGGACGGACGTCGAGCACCGTTACGAGTCCGAGCTTCACCCGCTTGAGCAGCTCCGCAGCCGGGATCGGCTCCAGATCGTCGCGGCCGGTAATGTAGGCGCGCACGAGTTGCTCCACTTCGGCGAGCCGCGTCTCGGCGACGTGTCCGAGTGCCGTGATCAAAGCCACCACGTCCGGACCCGCCACCTCGTAGAACACCCGCAAGCCCAGTTTGCGTGCCCGCACCAGCCCCGCGCGACGCAGTTCCTGGAGATGCTTCGACGCGTTCGCGACCGAAAGCCGCGTCGCAGTTGCGAGTCCCTCCACGCTGCGTGGCCCCTGCGCCACGAACTCCAGCAGCTCCAGCCGGTTGCCGTTTGACAGCGCCTTTCCGACCCGCGCGAGCTGGGCGTATATGTCCTGCTTGAAATTTCCTGTTGACATCGTGGCCACGGCCTCCTAGTATTCAACTTATTGGTTGAGTAGTTGTATAGTACTTGATCAGTCCCCGTCATGCCAAGGGGCAAGTGTAAGAGGAGCCGCCGTGACATTCAGCGAATTGGCGCTTGCCCATGAACCGGCCATCCGGCTGGGCGCGTTCTTCGGCGTGTTCGCGCTGATGGCGGTGTGGGAGGCGGTGACGCCCAGGCGGGTACGGCTGTTTCCGCGACGGGTGCGCTGGCTGCACAACCTGGCGCTGGTGGTATTGAACAGCGTCATCCTGCGCCTGCTCTTTCCCCTGGCGGCGGTCGGATTCGCGCTGCTCACCGCCGAGCGCGGCTGGGGACTGCTGAACGCTTTTGACGTCCCGTTCTGGTGGGCATTCGTCCTGTCGATGCTCGCGCTCGACTTTGCCATCTATCTGCAGCATGTCATGTTCCACGCGGTGCCGCTGTTGTGGCGTCTGCACCGGGTGCACCACGCCGACCCCGACATCGACGTGACCACCGGCGTGCGCTTTCATCCGTTCGAGATCGTGCTCTCGATGCTGATCAAGTTCGCGGCGATCATGGTGCTCGGGGCGCCGGCGGCTGCGGTACTTGTGTTCGAGGTGCTGCTGAACGCCACCGCAATGTTCAACCACGCCAATCTCCGGCTGCGCGAGCCGGTCGATCGATTCCTGCGCCGGATGCTGGTGACACCCGAGATGCATCGCATCCACCATTCGATGGAGGCGGTCGAGACGAACAGCAACTTCGGCTTCAACCTGCCCTGGTGGGACCGGCTGTTCGGCACCTATCGCGCCCGTGCACGCCTGCCGCAGGAGAGCATGGCGATCGGCGTGAAGGGGCTCACCGGCAGCGACCAGGCCGTCAAGCTCCTGGGCTTGCTTGCGATCCCCTTCATGCAGGCCGGCAGCGGCTATGCGATCGGGAGCACGCCGGAATCGGGTCATGAAGCCAAATAATGTAGCGCGTGTTGCGCTCGCCTTGGCGCTGGCCGCGGGTCTGCTCCTCGCCTTCGCGAATCGCGGGGCGTTGGCCGGCGACGCGCTTCACCGCTGGCTGGCCGAAGCGGGCGTCTGGGCGCCATTGGCGTTCATCGCCCTCTATGCGGCGGCGACTGTGTTCTTTGTTCCCGGGTCGGTGCTCACGCTCGCCGCCGGCGCGCTGTTCGGCCCCGTGCTTGGCACGTTCTACAGTCTGACCGGTGCCACGCTCGGCGCAACGCTCGCGTTCCTCGTGGCGCGCCACCTTGCGGCGGATTGGGCCGCACGCAGGGCCGGCGGCAGGCTGAAACAACTGATCGAAGGCGTGGAAGCCGAAGGCTGGCGCTTCGTCGCCTTCGTGCGACTGGTGCCGCTGTTTCCCTTCAACCTGGTGAACTACGCGCTGGGGCTGACGCGTATCCCGCTTCTCGCCTACACGGCCGCCTCCTTCGTTTGCATGCTCCCCGGGGCGTTCGCCTACGCCTACCTGGGCTATGCCGGACGGGAGACGCTCGCCGGCGGCGAGGGAATGATCCGGAAGGGCCTGCTCGCCCTGGGTGTGTTGGCGCTCATCGCCTTTCTGCCCCGGTTGATCGCGCGCCTTCGGCAGGGGCCGAGGCTCTCCATCGGAGAACTCGACCAGAAGCTCAAGAGCGCCGCCGCGCCGCTGGTGCTCGATGTGCGCGGCGCGGCCGAATTCGCCGGTGAGCTGGGTCATATCGCCGGCGCCAGAAACATCCCGCTCGAGGAACTCGATCGCCGCGTGCAGGAGCTGGAGGACTATCACGAACGCCCGCTTGTCCTCGTTTGCCGCACCGACCGGCGCTCCGTCAAGGCGGCGCAGCTCCTGGCCCGGCAGGGCTTTGCGGACATACACGTGGTACGCGGCGGCATGATAGCGTGGAACCAGGCGGGGTTGCCGGTGGAGCGCTGACGCCATGAGCGCGAGACAACCGGGAAAAGGGTTCGCGGTCGCCCGGGAACCCAGCCTGTGACGCAAAAGAAGAACGACACCATGAAGACTCTTTTCATCCTGAATGACGCTCCGTATGGCAGTGAGCGGAGCTATAACGGCTTGCGCCTGGCAGGAACCCTGTCGAAGGCCGAGGGCGAGGAAGTGAAATTGTTTTTGATCGGCGACGCGGCGTCCTGCGCCAAAGGCGGGCAAAAGGTTCCGGAGGGTTTCTACAACATCCAACTGATGCTCGGTCGCGTTCTGCGCAACAGAGCTGAAGTCGGTGTGTGCGGAACCTGCATGGACGCACGCGGAATCACCGACCCGGAACTCGTGGATGGAACCCGCAGAAGCACTCTCGCCGAGCTGACGTCCTGGACACAGTGGGCGGACAAAGTGATCGTATTCTGAGGAGAAAGTCGTGGCGCACGGCAAAACAGTCCTTGTCCTCGGTGGCGGAATCGGCGGCACGGTCGCGGCCACCCGACTGCGCCGGATGCTCTCGCGAGAACACCGGGTGGTCCTGGTTGAACGGGAAACCCTGCACGTATTCTCGCCATCGTTCCTGTGGGTAATGATCGGTGACCGGAGTGCAGAGCGGATCCGGCGCCCGATGGCGGCGCTGGCCAAACGGGGTATCGAACTTGTCCAGGGACCGATCGAACGCATCGATCCTGCGGCGCGGAACATCCGCGTCGGCGGCAAGGAGCTCACCGGCGACTACCTGGTTATCGCGCTCGGGGCCGATCTGGCGCCGGACGCCATACCCGGGCTGCGTGAGGCCGGACATAATTTTTACAGCTTGAGCGGAGCGGAATCGCTGCGTGACGCGCGGCTCAAGCTGCAGTCGGGCCGGATCGTCGTGCTGGTGAGCGCCATGCCTTTCAAGTGTCCCGGCGCACCCAACGAGGCAGCCATGCTGCTGGAATACGACTGCCGGCGGCGCGGCATCGGCAATCGGGTGAAGATCGATCTTTATACCGCCGAACCCGGCCCCATGCCCGTCGCCGGGCCCGAAGTTTCAAGCGCGCTGCGCCAGATGATCGAAGCGAAAGGCATCGGATACCATCCGAATCATGCGACGACTTCCGTCGACCCGGCGCAACGCCGAATCAGCTTTGCCAACGGTGCCACCGCCGACTTCGACTTGCTCGCTTACATCCCGCCTCACCGCGCCCCGCAGGTGGTGCGAGATGCGGGGCTGTGCGGGGAAAGCGGCTGGGTGCCCGTGGACCGCGGCACCCTGGAAACCAGGTTCCCGGGCGTTTTCGCCATCGGCGATGTCACCGGGATCATGCTCACTTCCATCGGCAAGCCGCTACCGAAGGCGGGGGTGTTCGCCCACAACGAAGCCGAGGTGGTGGCCCACAACATCGTTCGGGCGATTACCGGCAAGGGAGAGCAGCAACACTTTACAGGCGATGGCGAGTGTTTCATCGAAACCGGCGGCGGCCGGGCCGCGTTCGGAAGCGGCAACTTCTACGCCGACCCAGCGCCGCAGATCAAACTCAAGCGACCCAGCGTGATGTTGCATCTGGGAAAGGTGGCGTACGAGAAGTTCTGGCTGTTCCGGTGGTTCTGACGTCCCGCACCCACGGACGGCCCAACGCCACGCACCGGCCTGGGACAAAAGTGATATGAGAATACCGATGGGGAGTGAGCAGCACAACCGATGATCAATGGAGGCAGTGATGTGTGAGCTCTTTGGCAGCTCCAGCAACCGGCCGGTAGAACTGGCCTCATCATTGAAGCTGTTTGGCAAACGGGGCGGCGAGACAGCGGAAAACCCGGACGGCTGGGGGCTCGCGCATCGCGAAAGCGGCCGATTCATACTCCAAAAGGAACCCGACGCGGCTGCCGGCAGTCGACTTTTCGCTCAGCTGGCCGAAGCCGTGCGTTCGAATCTGGTCATTGCTCACGTCCGCAAGGCCAATCCACCGACCGGGCGTACGATGGCGAACACGCATCCCTTCATTCGTGACTGCTGCGGTCGGCCATGGGTGTTCGCCCATAACGGTAAAGTGCCTGAGGCGGTGCAACCGGACGGCTGCTGCCATCCCAGGTTATCGCGGCCATTGGGCGAAACGGACTCCGAACATGCGTTCTGTTTTTTGCTGGACGAGATCGCAAGCGTCTTCCACGGTGCGGCGTCAATCGGGCGCACCAATTGGCTGCAGACGCTCGCCACGCTCAGCGGAACAATCGCCGCTTATGGCCGGTTCAATTTCCTGCTGTCCGACGGCGAGCACCTGATCGCCTACGGTCACGACCGTTTGCACCGCGTGGGACGCCGCTGCAAGGACACCAAGATAACGCTTCTTGCCTCGGAACCATTGACGGACAACGAGCGCTGGGAAGCGTTCCGTCCGGGCGAACTCCAGGTTTTCAGACAGGGCGAGCGCGTGGCGTGCTGGCAGTCCGGAGCGACGCAGGCCGGGACACCGCACACCGCAGAACGCGTTTGACCGGCAAAACTGCGAGCGGCGATGACCCGGAAGACGGCCCTTATTATCGCCGGTGTCGGCGTCGCCATCCTGGCGGCATTTCTTGGGTGGCGCCTGGTCCGTCCGATGAACATCTTCGTGGTGTCGGAGAGCTTCGAGCGGCCGATCGACACGAAAGATCTCCCGGCGTCGCTTGACGCACTGCGGGCCGGCGACTGCGCGGTCTGCCACCGGGAATTCTACGAAGAATGGAAAACGAGCATCCATAGCCAGGCCTGGGTCGATCCCTACTTTCAGGTCGACTGGAAGTTCGACGGCGCGCAGCAGGTCTGCAAGAACTGTCATATTCCGCTCGACCGGCAGCAGGAACACCAGGTGCTCGGCTTCCGCGACACGGAAAAATGGAAGCCCATCCTCGCCGACAACCCGGATTTCGATCCAGGGCTGCAGCACGAGGGCGTGACCTGCGCTGCGTGCCACTTGAAAGACGGCAAAATCCTCGGCCCTTATGGCGACGCGCAGGCACCGCATCCGGTGAAGAAGCTCGCGGACAACAACGAGATCTGCCTGCGCTGCCACGTGGTCCAGGGCGCGCGCTGGGACACCTTTTACCGCTTTCCCCCGTGCGGCACCGCGGCCGAAATCGAGGCCGGCGAGGGCCGATGGCAGGGGCGCAGCGGCGAGATGACGGTGCGCAACGTGAGCGAACTCGGCTGTGTGCAGTGTCACATGCCGGTGGTCGAACGCCCGCTGGTCGAGGGCGGCCGGGTGCGGACGGGGCGCCGCCACCAGTGGCGCGGCGGCCACGACCCGGCAATGGTGAAACAGGGGCTGGACGTCCGCCTCGCGGAGATTGGTGCGGACGCGGCGGACCGACGCGCTTTTGTGCTGACCTTGACCAATGTCGGCGCGGCCCATTATCTGCCGACGGGGACGCCGGACCGCCACCTGACTGTGCAGTTGCGCGTGCTCGACCGGGAGGGGCATGTACTTGAAGAAGAAGATCACACGCTGAAACGGACAACCCTGTGGCGCCCCTTCATCGTGGACTTGTGGGACACACGCCTGCCGCCCCGGCAACCCCGTACCTTTCGCATCGAGTTCCCGGTTGCACGCGAACCGATGCCGGCGGCGGTCGAGGCCGTGGTCCTTTACCACCTGGTCGAGGAAAGCCGGCGCGCGCGCATCGGCTACGAGAACACGGAGCCGATTGCCTACGAGGTGTTTCGAACCGCATTGCGCCTGGAGCCAGCGCAGCCGCCGGGGACGCATGAAACGAAGTGAAAGAGCTCGCGACCTGGATCAGCGAGTGGGCCGACAAGGCCCTGCTCGTCTAGCGGCTCATCCCGCGCGTAGAGAACGAGGCCATGCGGCCTGAGGAATACGACGCCTGGTACGCGACTCAGCGCGGCGCCTGGATCGGCACCCGGGAGTACCGGCTTCTCGTCCGTCTGTTGGAGCCGCGTCCCGGCGACACGCTGCTCGATGTGGGCTGCGGCACGGGCTATTTCACTCGCCGCTTCGAGGCGGGGGGATTCCGCACCCGGGTCACGGGAGCGGATCTCGACCTCGGCGCGCTGCGTTATGCGTCGCAACACTCGGCGCGGCGCGCCGAGACTTATGTTTGCGCCGACGCCCGGACTCTACCCTTCCCGGATCGCAGCGTCGATCTGGTGATCAGCGTCACTGCGCTGTGTTTCATAAACGAGGAGCGCGCGGCACTCGCCGAAATGCTGCGCGTGGCGCGCCGCCGTGTCGCCCTCGGTCTGCTCAACCGACACAGTCTCCTTTATCTGGAGAAAGGCCGGGGCGAAGGGAAAGGCGCCTACCGTGGCGCCCGCTGGCATACACCCAGGCAGGCGCTGGCGCTCTTCACCGGCTTGCCGGTGAGCAGCACAAGGCTCGCTACGGCGGTCTTCCTGCCGCGCGCGGGTCTATTGGCGCGCCGGGTGGAACCCTGCCTCCAGAACGTCGGGGCCGAATGGGGCTCTTTCATCGCCGTCACTGCCGACCACCCGCAATAATCCCGATCGTCGGGCTTGCCCCGGTTTCCCGGGCGTTTCAAAATGAAAAAAGCCTGCGATGTCGCAGGCCTTTCAAATGATGGCGCACCCGGCAGGACTTGCCCCCGGTCCGCTTCCGCGGACGTTCAGGACTGCGTTGCCGCGGCGGCTTCCTTCACCGCCTTCATGCTCAGGCGCACGCGGCCCTTCTCGTCGGCCTCCAGAACCTTGACTTTCACCTGCTGGCCTTCCTTGAGGTGGTCGGAGACGTTGGCCACGCGCTCATGGCTGATCTGCGAGATATGCAGCAGGCCGTCCTTGCCGGGCAGCAGCTGCACGATGGCGCCGAAGTCGAGCAGCTTCAGCACCGTGCCGTCGTAGATCCGGCCCACCTCGACGTCCGCGGTGATGTCCTCGATGCGTTTCTTCGCCGCGAGGCCGCCGTCCGAGTTGACGCAGGCGATGGAGATCGTGCCGTCGTCGCCAATTTCTATCGTGGTGCCGGTTTCCTCCTGCAGGCCGCGGATCACGATTCCGCCCTTGCCGATCACGTCGCGGATTTTCTCCGGATTGATCTTCATCTTGATGATGCGCGGCGCGAAGCTGGAAATTTCCGAGCGCGAACCTTCGAGCGACTGTTTCATCAGCTCGAGGATGTGCATGCGGCCCTCGCGCGCCTGCGCCAGCGCCACCTGCATGATCTCCTTGGTGATGCCTTCGATCTTGATGTCCATCTGCAGCGCCGAGATGCCGTTCTCCGTGCCGGCGACCTTGAAGTCCATGTCGCCCAGATGGTCCTCGTCGCCGAGGATGTCGGTGAGCACGGCAAAACGGTTGCCCTCCTTGATCAGGCCCATGGCGATGCCGGCGACGTGCGCCTTCATCGGCACGCCCGCGTCCATGAGCGCGAGGCTGCCGCCGCACACCGACGCCATCGACGAGGAGCCGTTCGATTCCGTGACCTCGGAGACCACGCGCATCGAGTAGGCGAACTCCTCGGCCGAAGGCAGCGTCGCCGCCAGGGCGCGCTTGGCCAGCCGCCCGTGGCCGATTTCGCGGCGCTTGGGCGAGCCGGTGCGGCCGGTCTCTCCGGTTGCATACGGAGGCATGTTGTAGTGGAGCATGAAGCGCTCCTTGTACTCGCCCATCAGCGCGTCGATGATCTGTTCGTCGCGCCCGGTGCCCAGTGTCGCCACCACCAGCGCCTGCGTCTCGCCGCGAGTGAACAGCGCCGAGCCGTGGGTGCGCGGCAGCACGCCGACGCGGATGCTGATCGGGCGCACGGTGCGGGTATCGCGGCCGTCGATGCGCGGCTCGCCGTCGAGGATCTGGGTGCGCACGATTTTCGACTCGAGCGCGAAGCAGATTTCCTTGACGACGTTGCTGTCCGGCCCGCCTTCCTTGCCCACGCCGATTTCCTCGAACACGCGTTTCCAGATGTCGTCGATCGCTTCCGATCGCGCTTGTTTCTGCCTCAGCTTGAATGCCGCGCGCAGATCGCTCTCGGCGAGCTCCTTGATCCGGTTGACCAGTGTCTCGTGCTGCTCTGCCGGTTTCCATTCCCAAGCCGGCTTGGCGGCCTGGTCGGCGAGCTCGTTGATCGCCCGGATCGCAGCCTGCATCTGCTCGTGGCCGAACACGACCGAGCCGAGCATCACGTCCTCCGGCAGTTCACGCGCTTCCGACTCGACCATCAGCACGGCGTGCTCGGTGCCCGCCACCACGAGGTTGAGCTTGCTGTCTTTCAACTGGGTCGCCGTCGGATTGAGCACGTACTGCCCATCGATGTAGCCGACGCGCGCCGCGCCGATCGGGCCGTTGAACGGGATGCCGGAAAGGGTGAGCGCCGCCGACACGCCGATCATCGCCGCGATGTCGGGATCGACCTCGGGATTGCAGGACATCACCGTCGCAATGACCTGCACTTCGTTGTAAAAGCTTTCGGGGAACAGCGGGCGGATCGGCCGGTCGATCAGGCGCGAGGTCAGGATCTCCTTCTCCGAGGGCCTGCCTTCACGCTTGAAAAAGCCCCCCGGTATCTTGCCGGCGGCGTAGGTCTTCTCGATGTAATCGACCGTGAGCGGGAGGAAGCCCTGGCCGGCCTTCGGCACCCTGGCGCCGACGACCGTGCACAGCACCACGGTGTCGTCCATGGTGACCAGCACGGCGCCGTGCGCCTGACGCGCCACTTCGCCGGTTTCCAGCGTTACCTGGTGCGCGCCGTAGGTGAAAGTCTTTTTGATCGGGGTTGGCGACATAGTGTTCTCGATGGGTTAATGGGGCGGGCGGGCCCGGCCTGGTCATTCCGGCGGGATTCGCACTCGCTCAAGGATTCGGGTTCGACGCGGTTGCGGAAATCAAAACGCCCACTCGGGACCGGGTGGGCGTTTGAGGCATTACTTCCGCAGGCCAAGGTGCTCGATCAACTGGCGATATTTCTCGGCGTTCTCGCGCCTCAGGTAGTCGAGCAATTTGCGCCGCTGGCTTACCATCTTCAACAGTCCGCGACGCGAATGGTGGTCCTTGACGTTCGCCTTGAAATGGTCGGTCAGCCCGTTGATGCGTGCCGTCAGCAACGCGACCTGTACTTCTGGCGAACCGGTATCACCGGCGGCGCGCTGATGCTGTTGAACGATCTCCGCCTTTTGCGCAACGGTCACTGGCATTCTCGGCTCTCTGATCTCTGTGCGAAAGGCGGGCATTTTATCCTGAAATCAGTGCCTTCCACAAGCAATTTCCGGCTCAAGCGGCCCTCTCCGGCAGCGACATGAGGCGCTTCGGACGCAGCAGGCCGTCGGCGCCGATCTCGCCAAGGCCGAGAAAGCCGCCGTCGGCCGCAAAAACCCCGACACTGCCGCGTTCCGCGCCCGCCCCCACCGCCTGACCATGCCGGAACCGCGTTTCGGCATCGGCATCCAGAACGAGTCGCGGCCGTGACTGGATCAACACTGTCACGGGCAGGAGCCGCTCGTGCCGCTTCGGCTCGGGCAGCGCGGCAAGCGCCTCCAGTCCGATTGCGTCGGTGAGCTGGAACGGGCCGACCGCGGTGCGCTCCAGCGCCGCAAGATGCGCGCCGCAGCCCAGCACCGCGCCGATGTCCTCGGCGAGGGTGCGGATGTAGGTGCCCTTGCTGCAGAGGACGCGCAGATCGAGGTCGGCACCTTCCATCCGCACGAGTTCCAGCTCGCGGATCAGCACACGGCGCGGCTTGCGCTCGACCGTCTGCCCCTTGCGGGCGTAGGCGTACAGTGGCCGGCCCTGGTGCTTGATCGCCGAATGCATCGGCGGCACCTGTTCGATTTCGCCGCGGAAGCGCTCAAGCGTCGCCAGGACTTCGTCGCGGCCCGCCCTCACCTCGTGATGCTCCAGAACCTCGCCCTCGGCGTCGCCGGTGGCGGTGCGCACCCCGAGGCGGACGCGCGCGCGGTAGGCCTTGTCGGCATCGAGCAGTCCGCCGGCGAACTTCGTCGCCTCGCCGAAACACAGGGCGAGCAGTCCGCTCGCCATCGGATCGAGAGTGCCGGTATGTCCGGCCCGGGCCGCGTTCAGCAGGCGCCTGGCATGCTGGAGCGCCGCGTTCGAGCTCAAGCCCACCGGCTTGTCGAGCAGCAGCACGCCATCGATATTTTGCTTTGGCATTTTTCGCGGGAACAGGGCGCGCCGGCGCCGGCCGGGCGGCAGCCTTAGTCGGGCTTCTTGCCGCCCACGGCCGCGTCGATGAGCTGCGACAGCCGCATGCCGTTCTCGATCGAGGCGTCGTAGTGGAAATGCAGCTCGGGAGTATTGTGCACCTTCAGCCGCCGGCCGAGCTGGGAACGCAGAAAGCCGGCGGCGTGCGTCAGGCCGGATTCGGTCTGCGCCAGCGAATCGGCATCGCCGAGCGTGGTGAAGAACACCTTGGCATGGGCCAGGTCCGATGAGACCTCCACGCCGGTCAGGGTGATCATGCCGACGCGCGGGTCCTTCATCTCGCTGCGCAGAATGTCGGACAGCTCGCGCTGGATCTGATCGGCGACGCGGCGCAGTCGTTGTTGGTTAGCCATGGGTCATTGCGGGCGCAGCGAAGCGATTCCGACCTTGCAAGGAGATCCTTCGTCGCGCTGCGCGCTCCTCAGGATGACACCAACCCTAAAGTGTCCGTGCCACTTCCTGGATTTCGTAGATCTCGAACCGGTCGCCGACCTGGATGTCGTTGTAGCCCTTCACCGACAGGCCGCACTCGAAGCCGGCCTTGACCTCGCGCACGTCGTCCTTGAAGCGCTTCAGCGAATCGAGCTCGCCGGAAAAGACGACCACGTTGTCGCGCAGCACGCGCACCAGAGCGTTGCGCCGTACCAGCCCTTCGAGCACGTAGCAGCCTGCCACCGTGCCGATCTTCGAGATTTTGAACACCTGGCGCGCCTCGACCAGGCCGAGCACATTCTCCTTCTTCTCCGGCGCCAGCATCCCCGAGAGCGCCGCCTTCACTTCGTCCACGGCCTCGTAGATGATGTTGTAGTAGCGGATATCGACGCCGGAGGCCTCGGCGAGCTTGCGCGCGGCGGAGTCGGCGCGGATGTTGAAACCGATGATCACGGCCTTCGAGGCGAGCGCAAGGTTGACGTCGGATTCCGTGATCGCGCCCACTGCGCTGTGCACGACGTTGACCTTGACCTCGGCGGTGGAGAGCCTGCCGAGCGCGTGCATCAACGCCTCCTGCGAGCCCTGCACGTCGGCCTTGATGAGCAACGACAGTATCCTCACTTCGCCCTCGCCCATCTGCTCGAACATGTTCTCGAGGTTCGCCGCCTGCTTCTTGGCGAGCTTGACGTCGCGGAACTTGCCCTGGCGGAACAGCGCGATCTCGCGCGCCTTGCGCTCGTCGCCGAGCACGATCACCTCTTCGCCCGCCGCCGGAACGTCGGACAGGCCCTGGATCTCGACCGGGATCGAGGGCCCGGCTTCCCGCACCGCATTGCCGCCCTCGTCGAGCATGGCGCGCACGCGGCCGAAAGAACTCCCGGCGAGCACGATGTCGCCGCGCTTGAGCGTTCCCGACTGCACCAGCACGGTGGCGACCGGGCCGCGGCCCTTGTCGAGTTGAGCCTCGATCACCAGGCCCTTGGCGGGCGCATCGACCGGCGCCTTCAGTTCGAGCACTTCCGCCTGCAACAGCACCTGCTCGAGCAGCGCATCGATGCCGGCGCCGGTCTTCGCCGAGACGGGTACGAAAGGCGAATCGCCGCCGTATTCCTCCGGCACCACGGATTGCGCCACCAGCTCCTGCTTGACCTTCTCGGCGTTGGCCTCGTGCTTGTCGATCTTGTTGATCGCCACCACGATCGGCACATTGGCCGCCCTGGCATGGGCGATCGCCTCGACGGTCTGCGGCATCACGCCGTCGTCGGCTGCGACCACCAGCACCACGATGTCGGTCACTTTCGCGCCGCGCGCGCGCATGGCGGTAAACGCCTCGTGGCCCGGCGTATCGAGGAAGGTCACCATGCCGCGCGGCGTCTGCACGTGGTAGGCGCCGATGTGCTGGGTGATGCCCCCTGCTTCGCCCGAGGCGACCCGTGTGCGGCGGATGTAGTCGAGCAACGAGGTCTTGCCGTGGTCCACGTGGCCCATGACGGTCACCACCGGTGCGCGCGACTTGAGCTCGGCCTCGTGATGCTCCGGCGCATAGGTGAGCAGGGATTCGGGATCCTCGAGCTTCGCCGCCCTGGCGGTGTGGCCCATGTCGGCGACGACGATCATCGCCGTTTCCTGGTCGAGCACCTGATTGATCGTCACCATGCTGCCGAGTTTCATCAGCACCTTGATGACCTCGGTGGCCTTGACGGACATCTTGTGCGCCAGATCGGCGACCGAGATGGTCTCCGGCACCATGATGTCGCGCACCACCGGCTCGGTCGGCGCCGCGAACTGGTGCTCGGTTTCCGCGACCGCCGCGGCCGCCTTGTGGCGCCCCCCCTTCGGCGTGTGCCAGCCCGAAGCGCCCTGCACGTCGCCGCGCGTCTTGATGGTGCGGCGCTTGACGCTTTCTTCCTTCCAGACCTTGATTTCCTTTTTCTTGACGGCCTTCTTTTCCTTGTCCGCGCCCTCCGCCACTTTGGGCTTGTGCAGCGTGGTATCGGCTGCCGGCGCCGCAGGCTTCGCTTCCGCCGTGGCCTTTTGCTCGGCCTGCCGCCGTTCGCGCTCCTGTTTTTCGGCGATCTCCGCCGCCTGGCGCGACGAGAGCTCGTCCTGGCGGCGCGTCTCTTCCTGGCGCAATAGCACTTCGCGCTCGTCGATCGAAGCGGCGGCAGGCGCCGGCGCTTCGACCGCCGGCGCGGCAGGCTCGGCGTCGCGCTTGACGAAGGTACGCTTTTTCTTGACTTCGACCTGGATGGTGCGCGCCTTGCCGCTCGCGTCGGACTTCTTGATGATCTCGGAGGTCTGCTTGCGCGTCAGCGTGATCTTGTTCTTCGGCTCCGAGGAGCCGTGGGACCTGCGCAGGTATTCGAGCAGCCTGGTCTTGTCCTGCTCGGACAGGACATCCTCGGCCACCTGCTTGTGCACGCCGGCCGCCCGCAGCTGCTCGAGCAGCTGCGACGGTGGAACCTTCAGCTCACCGGCGAACTGGGCTACGCTGGTCTGTGCCATGGGTTGCGGTTACTCCTGCGTGAACCAGTGGGCGCGAGCGCCCATGATGAGCGTCTTGGCGCGCTCGGCGTCGATGCCGGTCATCTCGACCAGGTCGTCCAAGGCGAGATCGCCCAGGTCGTCGCGCGTTTTCACCCCGGACCTGGCGAGCGTCGTGGCCAGGTCCTTGTCCATGCCGTCGAGCTGCAGCAGCTCGGGGTCGAGGTTCTCCGCCTGCTCTTCGCTTGCGATGGCCTGGACCAGGAGCGCGTCGCGCGCACGGTTGCGCAGCTCGTTTACCGTGGCCTCGTCAAGGCCCTCGATCTCCATCATCTCGGTGATCGGCACGTAGGCAACCTCCTCCAGGGTCGAGAAACCCTCCTGGATAAGGATATTCGCCACTTCTTCGTCGACGTCGAGCCGCTCCATGAAGATCTTTCTCACCGAGGACGCCTCCTCCTCGCTCTTCTTCTGTGACTCCTCCTTGTTCATGAGGTTGATCATCCAGCCCGTCAGCTCGGAGGCAAGACGCACGTTCTGGCCGCTCCTGCCGATGGCGATGGCGAGGTTCTCCTCGTCGACCACCACGTCCATGCTGTGCTTGTCCTCGTCCACCAGGATGCTCGACACCTCGGCCGGGGAAAGCGCCCCGATCACGAACTGCGCCGGGTCCATATTCCAGAGCACGATGTCGACGCGCTCGCCGGCGAGCTCCTGGGTTACCGCCTGCACGCGCGAGCCGCGCATGCCGACGCAGGTGCCGATCGGATCGATGCGCTGGTCCTTCGATTGCACCGCGATCTTGGCGCGCACGCCGGGATCGCGCGCCGCCGACTTGATCTCGAGCAGTCCTTCCTCGATCTCGGGCACTTCCAGCCGGAACAGCTCGATGATGAACTCCGGCGCGGTGCGCGACAGCACCAGCTGCGGCCCGCGCACGTTGCGCTCGACGCGCATGACGTAGGCGCGCACGCGGTCGCCGACGCGCAGGTTTTCCTTGGGGATCATCTGGTCGCGCGGCAGCACCGCCTCGACGCGCCCCACTTCGATGACGGCGTTGCCGCGCTCGACGCGCTTGATGGCGCCGTTGACGAGCTTCTCGCCGCGCGCGAGAAAATCGTTGAGCAGCTGCTCGCGCTCCGCGTCGCGGATCCTCTGCAGGATCACCTGCTTGGCGGCCTGCGCGCCGATGCGGCCGAACTCGATCGGCTCGAGCGGCTCCTCGATGAAGTCCTCGACATGGATGTCGTCGCCGTGCTGCTTCTGCGCTTCCGACAGCGCGATCTGATGCGGCGGGAATTCCACCGCGTCGTCCGCCACCACCTGCCAGCGCCGGAACGACTCGAAGTCGCCCGTCTCGCGGTCGATCGCGACGCGCACCTCGACTTCATCGTTGAAGCGCTTCTTGGTCGCCGAGGCGATGGCCATCTCCAGCGCACCGAACACCGTTTCCTTGTGAACGTTCTTCTCGCGCGCCAACGCGTCAACCAGCAGCAACAGTTCCCGGGTCATGTGTCCCTCCGGCTTCACAGCTTCGGCACCAGGCGCGCGTGGTCGAGATCGACCAGCTCGAACGCGAGATGGCCGCCGTCGAAATCGAATTCGACCCGCTCGCCGCTTACCGCACGCACCACGCCGGTGAAGTTCTTGCGGCCGTTCACCGGCTGGCGCAGGCGCACCTGCGCTTCGCAACCGGCGAAGCGGGCGAAGTCGGCCGCTTTCCTCAGCCTGCGGTCGAGGCCGGGCGAGGACACTTCCAGGCGGTCGTAAGTGACGCCCTCCACCGCCAGCACCCGCTGCAGCTGCCGGCTCACCGCCTGGCAATCATCCAGCGTGATACCGCTTGGAGCGGTACCCGATGGTATATCATGTTCTTTCTCAATAAACACGCGTAACATCCTGCCATGATTAGAATATTCAAAGTCAGCGAGCTGATATCCCAGGCCGCCGACGGTGCCTTCCAGCAACTGCTCCAGTGCGCTCTTGATCACGCACAATCCCCGCGCATAAATAAAAAATGGGCTCGAAAGCCCATCCACAAATCCAGTGCAGTATAGCAAAAAAAATCAGCCGAAACAATGGAAAGTCATGATCTGGCCAATAATTTAAGTGGGGGTGGCGGCGAAAGAAATGTTTTGCCGGGCGCGGCGGCACGGATGGCTTGTTCGAGTCAACGCAAGCGCGGGCGGCGTCCGGCGCGCGGCTTGGCCTGGGTGCCCGGCTTGACCGGACGGCCCGGCTCGATGCTGTCGCGACGCTCCGGCGCCGCGAGCAGCGCTGCCAGATCGCGCCCCTCCAGCGCGCGCCATTGCCCGCGGCGCAGGCTCGAGGGCAACGGGACCGGGCCGAAGCGCACCCGCATCAGACGGCTCACGGTGATGCCCAGCGCCTCGAACATGCGCCGCACTTCGCGGTTGCGGCCCTCGCGCAGGCTGACCTGATACCAGCGGTTGCTGCCCTGCCCTCCGCGGGGCGCGATGCTGTCGAACTTCGCCGGACCGTCGTCGAGCATGATGCCGCGCTCGAGCTGCTCGAGCTGCGCCGGCAGCAGCTCGCCCCGGATGCGCACCGCGTACTCGCGCTCGATCTCGTTGCTCGGATGCATGAGGCGGTTGGCCAGCTCGCCGGAGTCGGTGAACAGCAACAGGCCGCCGGTGTTGAAGTCGAGCCGGCCGATCGCGATCCAGTGGCTGCCGCGGATGCGCGGCAGTTTCTCGAACACGGTCGGCCGCCCTTTGGGATCGCGCTCCGTCACCAGCTCGCCCGCGGGCTTGTGGTAGAGCAGCACGCGCGGCGAGGCGTTCTCCTCGAATTGCGGCTTGAGCGCCCGGCCATCGAGGACGATGCGGTCGCCGGGACCGACACGCTGTCCCACGGTCGCGCGGCGGCCGTTGACCGTGAGCCGGCCGGCCGCGATCACCGCTTCCATATCGCGCCGCGAGCCCAGGCCCGAGCGGGCCAGGACCTTTTGCAGCTTCTCGGAGCGCTGCTCGCGGCTACGCGGAGGTCGGCCCGGTCGCGGCGGTCGCGGCGTCCGCGTCGTCGGGCGCGGGTTGCGAAGCGGGCTGCGAAGCGGGCTGCGGGTTCGGTATGAGGTCAAGCGTTTGGGCGATATCTTCAAGAGGTGGCAGTTCCTGCAGCGAGCGCAGGCCGAGGTCGTCGAGGAAAGTCCGGGTGGTCGCATACAGCGCCGGCCGGCCCGGAACTTCGCGATGGCCGACGACGTCGATCCAGCCGCGCTCTTCCAGCACCTTGATGATATGGGCGGACACGACCACGCCGCGGATGTCCTCGATGTCGCCGCGCGTCGTCGGCTGCCGGTAGGCGATGATGGCGAGCGTCTCCAGCACCGCGCGCGAGTAGCGCGGCGGCTTCTCCGGGCTGATGCGTTCGAGGTATTTCTGGAACGCGGCACGCGTCTGGAAACGCCAGCCGCTCGCGGTGTTGGCGAGCTCGACGCCGCGGTCCTTCCACGCCTCGCGCAATTCCTCCAGCAGGCGGCGCAGGGTATCGGCGCCGATCTCCTCGTCGAACAGCCTTCTCAACTCGGAAACGGGCAGCGGCTCCTGACTGGCGAGCAGCGCAGCTTCGAGTATGGTTTTCGCTTCGGCGGGACTAAGCATGGGCCAGCTTCACGTAAATGGGGGCAAAAGATTCGGACTGCGTCACTTCGATCAGGCTCTCGCGCACCAGCTCCAGCACGGCGATGAAATTCACCACCAGCACCGCCACGCCGCGGCCCGGGTCGAACAGCTCGACGAACTCCGCGAAGCCACCGCCCTGCAGCCGGCGCAGGATCAGGCTCATGTGCTCGCGCACCGACAGCTCCTCGCGCGCGACGCGGTGATGCTGCATCATCTTCGCCCGCGTGAGCAGCGCGCGCCAGGCTTCCTGCAGGTCGATCGCGTTCACGTTCGGCAGGCGGTCGGCAAGCGCGGCTTCGATCCACACCTCGACCGCAAGAAAGTCCCGGCCGAGCTGCGGCAGGCTGTCGAGCTTCTGCGCCGCGAGCTTCATTTTCTCGTATTCGAGCAGGCGGCGCACCAGCTCCGCCCGCGGATCCTCTTCTTCGGCGCTGGCCGAAGGCGGCCGCGGCAGCAGCATGCGCGACTTGATCTCCATCAGCATCGCCGCCATCACCAGGTACTCGGCGGCGAGCTCGAGGTTCCTGTGCCGCATGACCTCGACGTACTCGATGTACTGCTCGGTGAGCCGCGCCATGGGGATGTCGAGGATGTCGATGTTGACCTTGCGGATGAGATACAGCAGCAGGTCGAGCGGCCCCTCGAAAGTCTCGAAGAAAACTTCGAGCGCATCCGGCGGGATGTACAGGTCCTGCGGCATCTCGGTGAGCCACTCGCCCCTGACTTTCGCGTGGGGCGCGGCCTGCGGCGTCGCAATCGCGATCTGCACCGGGTCGCTCATGTGTAGGCGAGCCCCATCGCTTCGCGCACGTCGCGCATGGTCTCTTGCGCCAGCTTCTGCGCTTTTTCACAGCCGTCGGCGACAATGCTGCGCACCAGCGTCGGGTCATCGAGGTATTTTTGCGCGCGCTCGCGCATCGGCGCCTGCTCGGCCAGCACCGCGTCGATCACCGGCTGCTTGCACTCGAGGCAGCCGATGCCGGCCGTGGTGCAGCCCTCCCAGACCCACTTGCGCGTCTTCTCGTCGCTGTAGACGAGGTGGAACTGCCACACCGGGCATTTCTCCGGGTTGCCGGGATCGCTGCGCTTCACGCGCGCCGGGTCGGTCGGCATGGTGCGGATCTTCTTCTTCACCTCATCCGCGTCCTCGCGCAGCGTGATGGTGTTGCCGTAGGACTTCGACATCTTCTGCCCGTCCAGGCCGGGCAGCTTCGACTCCTGGGTGAGCAATGCCTCGGGCTCGACCAGGATCATGCGTCCGCCGCCCTCGAGGTAGCCGAACAGCCGCTCGCGGTCCGCGACCGAGAGGTTGCCTTGCTCGTCGAGCAGCGCCCGGGCCGTTGCCAGCGCCCCGTTGTCGCCCTGCTCCTGGTACTGGGTGCGCAACTGCAGGTAGAGCTTGGTTTTGCGGCTGCCCATCTTCTTCGCCGCGACCTTGGCCTTGTCTTCGAACCCCGGCTCGCGGCCATAGATGTGGTTGAAGCGCCGCGCGATCTCCCGCATCATCTCGACGTGCGGCACCTGGTCCTCGCCCACCGGCACGTACTTGGCGCGGTAGATGAGCACGTCGGCGGCCTGCAGCAGCGGATAGCCGAGAAAGCCGTAGGTGGAGAGGTCGCGGTCGGCGAGCTTCTCCTGCTGGTCCTTGTAGGTCGGCACGCGCTCCAGCCACCCGAGCGGCGTGATCATCGACAGCAGCGTATGCAGCTCGGCGTGCTCCGGGATGCGCGACTGGATGAACAGCGTCGCCTGCGCCGGGTCGATTCCCGCCGCGAGCCAGTCGATCAGCATGTCCCAGACGCTCTCCTCGATCACCTCGGGCGTGGCGTAGTGCGTGGTCAGCGCGTGCCAGTCGGCGACGAAGAACAGGCACGGATGCTCGCTCTGCAGCCGCACCCAGTTCTTGATCGCGCCGTGGTAATGGCCGAGGTGCAGCGCGCCCGTGGGGCGCATGCCTGAGACGACGCGTTCTTCGTACATCGTCCGCGTCTACAACTGAAACAAGGTCTCGATCAGATCGATCGAAGCCTGCACCATCGGCGACATGATGATGCCGAGGACATTGGTGAAGATCAGCAGCAGCAGGATCGGAAAGCCGTACGGCTCCAGCCGGGAATAACGGTAGGCGAGCTTGTTCGGCAGCAGGCTCATGGCGACGCGTCCGCCGTCGAGCGGCAGGATCGGCAGCAGGTTCAGCACCATGAGCACGACGTTGACGTTGACGCCGGCCTCGCCCATCAGGCTCAGCGGCAGCGCAAAGGCGTTGGGCGGCATCGCCAGCGCGAGCTTGAGGACGAGCGCCCAGCCGAGCGCCATGACGAGGTTCGCTGCCGGGCCCGCCACCGCCACCCAGAGCATGTCGCGCTTGGGGTTGCGCAGCGCATTGAAATTCACCGGCACCGGCTTCGCCCAGCCGAACAGGATGCCGCCGCTGCCGAAGAGCTTGCTCGTCACCAGGATCAGCAACGGAACCAGGATCGTGCCTACCATGTCGATGTGGCGCAGGGGATTGAGGCTGACGCGACCGAGCATCCAGGCGCTGCTGTCGCCGAAATGCCGCGCCACGTAGCCGTGGGCGGCCTCGTGCAGGGTGATCGCGAAGATGACCGGCAGCGCGTAAATCGCGATCGTCTGGACGAGATTGAATTCCATGTCGGCTCGATAAAACGGCGTATTTTATCAGAGCGTGCTACGCCCCGATGCGCTCGATGGGGCCTTTGCCCTGGCGCATCACCTGCGCCTCGGGGCCGGTGAGGTCGATGACCGTGGTCGGCTCGACGCCGCAGGAGCCGGCATCGAGCACGAGGTCGATTTCATGCTCGAGCCGCTCGCGGATCTCGCCGCCGTCGTTCAGGGGCAGCTCGTCCCCGGGCAGCAGCGCCGTGGTCGAGAGCAGCGGCTCGCCCAGCTCGGCGAGCAGCGCCTGGGCGACCGGATGTTCGGGCACGCGCACCCCGATCGTTTTTCGCCGCGGGTGCAGCAGCCGCCGCGGCACTTCGCGCGTCGCCTCGAGGATGAAGGTGTAGCTCCCCGGCGTCAGCGTCTTGAGCAGGCGGTAGCGGACGTTGTCCACGCGCGCGTAGGCGGCGATCTCCGACAGGTCGCGGCACATCAGCGTGAAATGGTGGTGCGGCTCGAACTGGCGGATGCGCCGCAGCCGCAGCATCGCGCCCTTGTCGCCGATCCGGCAGCCGAAGGCATAGCAGGAATCGGTCGGATAGGCGATCACGCCGCCCTGGCGCACGATGTCCGCGGCGCGCGCAATGAGACGATGCTGCGGATGGGTGGGATGGATCGCGAAGTACTGCGCCATATCTATCCTGTCATCCCCGCGCAAGCGGGGATCCAGTGTCTTTGAGGACCCTGGACTCCCGCTCCCCGGCTAAAACATTCGGGGACAGGTTTCGCGGGGTGAGGAATCTTTCACCAGTCGTGCCAGACCGGCTTCAGGTCTTGCGGCAGCGGCGGCAGCGAACCGAGCTCTGCCCGGCTTTCGCCCGCTCCGTGGAAATCCGAGCCGCGCGAAGCGAGCAGTCCGAACTCGCGCGCCAGCCGCGCGAACACGCCGTACTGCTCGGGCGCATGGCTTCCCGTCACCACCTCGATGCCCGTGCCGCCGCAATCCCTGAACTCGGACAGCAACGCGCGCATCTCGTGCGGCGAGAGCTTGTAGCGGCCCGGATGGGCGATGACCGCGACGCCGCCGCTCGCCCGGATCCAGCTCACCGCGTCGGCGAGCGCCGCCCACTCGTGCGGCGCGTAGCCGGGCTTGCCCTTCACCAGATAGTGCTGGAACACGCTGCGCACGTCGCGGGCGTAGCCGTGCTGCACCAGGAAGCGGGCGAAATGCGTGCGGCTGATGACGTTCGGGTTGCCGACGAAGGCGAGCGCGCCGGCGAAGCTGCCGGGAATCCCGGCGGCATCGAGCGCCTCGCCCATTTTCCCGGCGCGCCGCGCGCGGCTCGAGCGCACCGTCTCGAGTCCCGCGCTCAAAGCGGCGTGGCGCGGATCGATCTGCAGTCCGACCACGTGGATCGTGATTCCGCCCCAGTTGACCGAGATCTCGACGCCGTCGACGAAGCAGATGCCGCGCGCTTCGGCCGCTTCCCGCGCCTGCGCGAGCCCGGCGATTTCGTCGTGATCGGTCACGGCGAGCACCGTCACGCCGTTGTCGGCGGCGCGCGCGGCGAGCGCGTCCGGCGCGAGCAGCCCGTCGGACGCGGTCGAATGACAGTGGAGATCGATGTTCATTGGCGCCGCATTTTAGCACGCAGCATCAAAGCATCCTCTGAACCGCCAGGATGTACGTCATTCCCGCGAAACCTGTCCCCGAATGTTTTAGTCGGGGAGCGGGAATCCAGTGTCTTTTCACGTCAAACGACGCTGGATTCCGGCTCGCCCAGGATGGGGAACGGGGCCCCATCCCCGTTCAGGCGCGCGTCCGGAATGACGAATATCCTGGCGGTCAGTTCTTTTCCAGAAACTCCTCGATCACCTCGGCGACCCGCTGCGGCTGATCGTGGTGCAGCATGTGGCCGGCATCGGCGATGACGTGCTCGGTGAGGTTGCGGAAGCACGCCTTGCGCGCCGCGAGGTCGGCCGCAGAAAGCTTGAGGAGCTCCGGCGTCTTCGACCCGGCGCCCGTGACCCACAGCACCGGCGCGGCGACGTTGCGCCAGCAGGCCTCCGTCTCCTCCAGCCGGTAGAGCACCGGGTTGACGAGCTTGTGCGCCGGATCGCTCGCCAGCTCCACGCGGCCGTCGGCCTTCGCCCTGCCCCAGTGATGCGCGAGGAACAGTGCCTGGTCGCGGGCGAGGCGCGGATTGTTGCCGCACAGCTTGTCGGCGAGCGCGTCGAACGAGTCGTAGTCGCGGAATGACGGCGCTTTGCCCGCGAGTTCCTCCAGCCAGCGCGCGTAGCGCTTCGGCGCCTGCTCGGGGCGCGTCCCCGCCATGCCGAAGCCTTCGAGATCGACGACCCGCGCCACGCGCTGCGGCCGGATGCCGGCGTACATCACGGCGACGTTGCCGCCCATGCTGTGGCCGATGAGCGTCGCCGGAGCGTCGGGCTGGAGGTGCGCCAGCAGCGCATCGAGGTCGCCGAAGTAATCCGGAAACCAGTAGCTGTCGCCGTCCGTCCACGCGGTGAGGCCGTAGCCGCGCCAGTCGGGCGCGATCACGCGCCAGTCGCGCCGCAGCGCATCCACCAGGAACTGGAACGACGCCGACACGTCCATCCAGCCGTGCAGCATGAACAGGAGCGGCGCGCGCGCCTCGCCCCAGCAGCGGCAGTGATAGCGCAGGCCGCGGATGGTCACGAACACGGATTCGCTCGGTTTCATGCTTCGGGACGCTCGCGAAAGGATGCGATCATAGCAGGCCGTCGCACGGTCCGCGGCGCCGCGTCTGCTATGATGCGCGGGGTTCGGACGGAGCGATCATGGCGGTCTTTTCCCTCGGCGAGCGCAAGGTCAGGTTCCACGGCGACGAGTGGTTCATCGCCCACAACGCCACCGTCATCGGCTCGGTCGTCATCCACCACCAGGCGAGCGTCTGGTTCAACGTCGTCATCCGCGGCGACAACGACATCATCACCCTCGGCGAGCGCAGCAACATCCAGGACAGCTCGGTGCTGCACGCCGACCCCGGCCATCCGCTCACGCTGGGGAAAAACGTCAGCGTCGGCCACAAGGCGATGCTGCACGGCTGCACGGTCGGCGACGGCACGCTCATCGGCATCAACAGCGTGGTGCTGAATGACGCCACCATCGGCAGCGGCAGCCTGATCGGCGCCAACACCCTCATCACCGAAGGCAAGACCATTCCCGACGGCGTGCTCGTCATCGGCTCCCCCGGCAAGGTGGTGCGCGAGCTGACGCAGGCGGAGAAGGACTTCCTGCTCAAGATCGCCGACGGCTACGTCAGCCGCTCGAAACTGTTTCGCGAGCAGTTGAAACCGCAGAGCGATTGAGGGGGATTTTCGACTGACGGGGGCTGCGGCGGGTTGTCGTTGCCAGGCAATTGCGGGGGTATGATGAATGGCATTTCTGCAGGGCGAAAAGTGATGAATAACATTTCGTCCAGCCATTGGTAGTTGGATCTCAGTAATTGAGAGTGAGCAATGCCAATCATAGAGATTGAAAGAACGTCCTACTTGTACGACAAGGCGCCGGATCACTGCCCGATCTGCCATCACGGGATCAAAGCCGTGATGTTGGGCACCAACGTCGTACAAAGGCGAGCATCCGACGGCTCCATACTTCAGCTGTTATATCGCTGCCCGCGGGATACCTGCCAGCGAGCGTTCATTGGCACCTACCAGCAGGAAAGGAACCGTAGTACCCACTATCCCGACGGAGATTTCCTGCTTAGAAATACAGCGCCGTACCACGCGGAAGAGCCCGACATTCCGCAAGAAATTCGCGGCCTTTCTCCTAATTACTACGAGATTTTTGGCCAGAGCATGGCGGCAGAGGCGTTCCAGCTTAATCAGATCGCCGGCTGCGGCTATCGGAAAGCCCTTGAATTCCTCATCAAGGACTATGCGATTCACAAACACTCAATCGATACCGAGACAATAAAAGCAAAATTGCTCGGTGCTTGTATTAAGGAGTATGTGAACGACGCTAACGTGAAGGCATGCGCCACTAGAGCTGCCTGGCTCGGGAATGATGAAACTCACTACTTACGAAAATGGGAAGAAAAGGATATAACCGATTTAAAAATATTGATACGGCTTACCGCAGCGTGGGTCTTGAATGAGTTGCTTACTGAGAAATATCTTCGTGATATGCAGTAGACATCCAACTCTAGGTGGAACGGACGGGCCGCCAGCGCCCTCCTGTTTTCCAACACCCACGCTGGCCCGCCGTTCACCAAATCGTTAGGGCACAGGTTGCGCATGGTGGACTCGGGACCAGATTTTCACGTCGTTTCCTTGCGCTACTCTCTTCAGTCGTCCGACCGGGTTACCTATGTTAATCCGCCGCCCGTTGAGTTTGAAACAGAAGAGGCACGTTTAAAGCTAGCCGAGGGAAAGTTGACGTGCGACATGAAGATGCACTTTCCGGTCGCGGAAGCGGCTCGAACTGTAATCGAACCCATATTGAGGGCCTGGGAGGTAGATGCCGATCTGCGATCGAACCAGGGAGGACTACGATTCAAGTTCGACGGAGCGGACATCATTGACCGATCGCCAGTTCCAGCTGGGGTGATTCGTGGACACGGAATTTTGCTTTCTGGTGTGGCATCGATCTCTGCCGTAGGGACGGTCTCGGTTCATGTGACCCACGCGCACTACCCCGAGCCACCAAGCACTTTTCGTCTGAACCCCAACGCTGAGAGCATCTTTCTTCGATATCAAAGCTATCTTGCCGGACGCGAGCCACTTCTCTCAATGGCATACTTCTGTCTCACGGTACTTGAGGCCAACGCCGGCGGTAGAGCGCCTGCGGCTACGGCGTACAGGATCGAAGAGGCGGTACTAAGAAAGATGGGCGAGCTAACGAGCCGCCGCGGTGACCGTTCGAGTGCGCGGAAGGTCACTCCTGGGCCCGTGCAACCATTGACAGGTCCAGAGGGTGCATGGCTCGAGGCTGCGGTGAAGGCGCTGATTTGGCGGCTCGGAGACACTCGTGATGCAACGGCGCTTCCACTGATTATGCTGGCTGATCTTCCGAGGCTGTAGGAGCAGGTGCCTAACTCTAAATGCAGCGGACCGCCTTCGGCGGCCGCTGATTATTGACGTCGGGCGGCACTGGACTCATGACAACTCCGCTGTATCCGACCTTTCGAAAGCGCGTCGATGATGCGGTTGAGCAGATCATCAAGCGGCAAGTTACACCGTGGTCATTTCTGACGGCAGGTCCCCCGTTTCGGGTAAAGATGTTCGACGGGAAGCAAATAGCTTACGAGGGTGTGGGATTCGAAGGATCTCCGCGAACTGTATTTTGGGCTCGCTACATCGAGCCTTTCCTCGAAGACCTCTGTGTCTCGGAGATCGGGGCAGCAGTCACGATGGCGAAAGAGAGAGGAGTGGATGGACGGATCTTGCTACCGGAACTTCAAAACCTGCTCTTTGCCGGATGCCGCAGGGTCTACGCTAGCATGGCAGATGTCGATCGACGCCTACGTGGAAAAGGCTTCCCTGATAGGGTTGGGCTGAAGTCGATCGACCCAGAAGTTTCTGCCATAGTGCAATTCATCGAGGAGCGAATTCGTGCAGAACTCGCGATGTGGAAACCGAAGTCTCGCGTTGAACTCTGGTATGAAAGGAATAAGTTCTGGGTGTGGGCAATCGGAATTGTCGTGAGCATTCTGGGTTTGTGGGCCAAGTTCGGATAGAGCCGCCCAACCCGGCGCTCGAGCGGAGCGCCCAACGGTGCCGCCGTTGGGTACCCGTCGCGCGTTGCACGCCGGCGCCGGCTCAGCTTTGGCGTTGCTCTTAAAATCATGGCACCAGTGGATTTCTTAATCACGCTCATCTCCTCTGCAGCAGTTAGCGCTGCATTGGCCGCCCTTCTACTTTGGCTAACAAAATCGTGGATTGCAGAGCGATTGAAAAATGCCATAAAGGCGGAGTACGACACGAAGCTCGAAAGTCACAAAGCACAGCTAAAGGCTGAGTACGACAAGCAGCTTGAAACGCACAAAGTGCAATTGAGGTCACAAGCGGATATCGAGTTAGAAAAGTTAAAGTCGTTTCTGGCAGTGACAGCCGCAGAACAAAACACTACATTTGCGAAACTTCACGATCGACGCATCGATGTTATTGCCAACACTTACGCTCGGTTGCGGAAGCTTCACAGCTGTGTAGTCGAATACGTTAAGGTTGTTGAAATGTCGGATGAACGATCTAGGGAGGAAAGGCGAAAAGATGCAGCTGACGCCTTTAATGAGTTGCAGCCTTATTTTTCCCAGAATCAAATATTCTTGCCGAAGCGAATTGCAGACCTTATAGAGAAAGCAAACGTCGAACTCCTCAGAATGACAAACCGATTCACACTTATGGTCGACATCGCTAGAACCCCGGATGTGAATCAATGGATGAGATCACGGAGAAACTGGACAAGGAGTTTAAGCAAGCTCTTTCTGATCTTGAAGACGATTTGCGTAAAGCACTTGGAGATAAGAGCTAACTGTCAGCTTTCATCGGGCTCGCGCAGACACTGTGCACGCCAGTGAAGCGGTACGTTGAGCCGCGCAAGCAGCTGATGCCTAATATTTCGGCTCGCTTGCCTTGGGGCAAGGGAGTGCGCTCGCCGGCGCGCGAACTCCGAAAATTCTCATGAAGCCTTTGGACACAATCGCTACGGACGCCCTGCCCGGCCTGTCACAGGAAGAGGCCGCCGTGCGTCTTGCGCGCGACGGGCACAACGAACTGCCCTCGGCCGGGCCGCGCAGCCTCTTCGCCATCGCGGCCAAGGTGGTGCTCGAGCCGATGTTCCTGCTCCTGATCGCCTGCGGCGCGATCTACCTGCTGCTCGGCGACCGTACCGAGGCGCTGATGCTGCTCGGCTTCGTCCTGGTGGTGGTCAGCATCAGCTTCATCCAGGAACGCAAGACCGAGCGCGCGCTCGAGGCGCTGCGCGATCTGTCCAGCCCGCGGGCGCTGGTCCTGCGCGATGGCGAACAAAAACGCATCGCCGGCCGCGAAGTCGTGCGCGGCGACCTGCTGGTGCTCGCCGAGGGCGATCGCGTCCCGGCCGACGCGGTGCTGCTCTCGGGTGTGAACGTCTCCGCGGACGAATCGCTGCTCACCGGCGAATCGGTTGCGGTGCGCAAGGCGCCCGCGCCGAGCGCCCCCGCGGCGATGGGCAAACCGGGCGGCGACGATTTGCCGTTCCTGTATTCAGGCACCCTCATAGTCCAGGGCAAAGGCCTGGCGCAGACCCTGGCTACGGGTGCGCACACCGAAATCGGCCGCATCGGCAAGGCGCTCGCCGCGGTCGAACAGGAACCGACGCGCATCCAGCAGGAGACCGCGAGGATCGTCAAGCGTCTGGCGTGGCTCGGCTTCGCCCTGAGCCTGGCGGTGGCCGTGGCCTACGCGCTGATGCGCGGCGACTGGCTCAACGGCTTCCTCGTCGGGATCACGCTGGCGATGGCGATCCTGCCGGAGGAACTGCCGGTGGTGATGACCATCTTCCTCGGCCTGGGCGCCTGGCGCATCGCGCAGCAGCGGGTGTTGACGCGGCACATTCCCGCGGTCGAGATGCTGGGTTCGGCCACCGTGCTGTGCGTGGACAAGACCGGGACGCTGACAGAGAACCGCATGGCGCTGGCGCAGCTGCATGCGCAGGGCCGGGTTCTCGATCTCACTCACCGGGTGGGGCACGAACTCCCCGAGCAATTCCACGAACTCCCCGAGCAGTTCCACGAACTCCCCGAGGAGTTCCACGAACTCCCCGAGGAGTTCCACGAGCTGCTGGAATTCAGCCTGCTCGCCAGTCACCGCGACCCCTTCGACCCGATGGAAAAGGCCATCAACGAGTCGGCGCAGAAGGCGCTCGCCGGCACCGAGCACATCCACGGCGACTGGGCGCTGATCGACGAGTACGCGCTGTCGCGCGAGCTGCTGGCCGTGTCGCACGTGTGGCGCTCGCCTGACCGCGAGCACTATGTCATCGCCGCCAAGGGCGCGCCCGAAGCCATCGGCGATCTGTGCCACCTCGGCCAGGCGGAGTCCGAAGCGCTGCATCGGGCAGTGACGGCCATGGCCGCGCAGGGCCTGCGGGTGCTGGGCGTCGCCAAGGCCTCGTTCAGGCAGACCGACCTGCCCGCCATCCAGCACGACTTCGACTTCGAGCTGCTCGGGCTGATCGGTCTTGCCGACCCGGTGCGCGAATCCGTTCCCGCCGCGATCAGCGAGAGCCACGCCGCCGGCATGCGCGTCATCATGATCACCGGCGATTATCCGGCGACCGCCATCAACATCGCGCACCGGATCGGGCTCAAGTCGCCGCATCGCACCCTCACCGGCGTGGAACTCGACGCGCTCGACGACGCCGAACTCGCGCGCCGGGTCAAGGACGTCAACGTCTTCTGCCGCGCCGTGCCCGAGCACAAGCTGCGCTTGGTGAACGCGCTCAAGGCAGACGGCGCGATCGTCGCCATGACCGGCGATGGCGTGAACGACGCGCCGGCGCTGAAGGCGGCGCACATCGGCATCGCCATGGGAGCGCGCGGCACCGACGTCGCGCGCGAATCCGCCGCGCTGGTGCTGCTCGATGACGACTTCGCGTCCATCGTGGCGGCGATCAGGCTGGGCCGGCGCATTTTCGACAACCTGAAGAAGGCCATCGCTTTCGTCATCGCCGCGCACGTGCCCATCGTCGGTATGTCGCTGCTGCCGGTGGCGCTCGGCTGGCCGCTGGTGCTGCTGCCGGTTCACATCCTGTTTCTGCAGCTGATCATCGACCCGGCCTGCTCGGTGGTGTTCGAGGCGGAACCGGAAGAAGCCGACGTGATGCGCCGGCCGCCGCGCCCGCCCGGGGCCTCGCTCTTCGACCGCGGTACGGTCGCCTTCGGCCTGCTGCAGGGCAGCGGCGTGCTCGCGATCGTACTTGCCGTGTTCGCCTTCGCCTTGCACCGCGGCCAGGAGGCGGAGGTGGCGCGCGCGCTCACCTTCACCGCGCTGGTGATCGCCGGCCTCGGCCTGATCTTCAGCAACCGCTCGCGCTCGCGCAACCTCGTTGCCACGCTAGGCACGCGCAACCGGGCCTTGTGGTGGGTGATCGGAGGCGCGCTCTCGTTCCTCGCCCTGGTGCTATACGTCCCGACGCTGCGCCAGCTGTTCCATTTCGGCACTCTGCACGCCGGCGATATCCTGATCGCCGTCGCGGCGGGAATACTCTGCATCCTCGGGGCTGAAGCAGCCAAGCGCGTGGGCGCGCTGCGCGCACGCTGACGCAGGCGGAGAAGGATGTCCTGCTCAAGATCGCCGACGGCTACGTCAACCGCTCGAAGCTCTTCCGCGAGCAGATGAAGCCGCAGGGCGATTTTCGACTGCAAGGGGCCGGGCGAGTTGTCCTTGTCAGCCGGCAGCGCGGTATGATGCGTGGCATTTCTGCAGCGCGAAAAGTGATCATTACCGTCTTGTTTAACCATCGGTAGCCAGGCGCATTCGTCACTGGCCAAAGGAGAAAGTGGATGGAATATCGCGAACTCGGACGCACGGGCTGGAAGGTCTCAGCCATTGGCCTCGGCACATGGGCGATGGGCAGTTTATGGGGGCCCGTGGACAGCCGCGAATCGCTTGCCGCCCTCAACCGCGCTTTGGATCTCGGCGTCAACTTCTTCGACACCGCTGACGTGTATGGCAGCGAGCCGCTGTTAGGCCAATTGCGCCGGCAACGACGCGAGCCGTTCTACGTTGCCACAAAGATGGGCATGCGGGCCAATCCCGACGCCAAAGCCTATACGCGCAAGAATATGACCGCCTTCGTCGAGAGCAGTCTGCGGAATCTCGGGACGGAAACGATCGACCTCATGCAACTGCACTGTCCGCCGATCGAGGTCTATAACCCCGAAGTGTTTGCCGTCCTCGACGATTTGGTGAAGCAAGGCAAGATCCGCCACTACGGCGTGAGCGTAGAACGGATTGCGGAAGCCCGGAAAGCCGTCGAATATCCCGGCGTGCAGTCCGTCCAGATGATCTTCAACATCTTCCGACAGCGACCGGCGGAGGATTTCTTCGCGGAAGCCAAACGCCGCCGCGTGGGCATTATCGCGCGTGTGCCGCTGGCGTCCGGGATGCTTACCGGCAAGATGACGCGCGCGACCACCTTCGCGCCCGACGATCATCGCGCCTTCAACCGTGAGGGCAAGATGTTCGATCGCGGCGAGACGTTTTCGGGGGTGGATTTTGAAATTGGACTGCAAGCCGCCGAGGAATTGCGCCCGCTTGTTCCGCCGCAAGCCACCATGGCACAAATGGCTTTGCGGTGGATTCTGATGTTTGAGGCGGTGACATGCGCGATAGCCGGAGCCAAGCGTCCCGCACAGGCGGAGGACAATATCCATGCCGCCGACCTGCCTCCGCTGTCAGATTCCACCATGGAGAAAATCCGGGCGCTTTACGACCGCCACATTCGCGCGCAGGCGCATCGCCTGTGGTAGCTTTCTTCGGGGTTCGGTCGCCCCACAAAATGGTGAGCGGTCGGGGACGGCAAGCCCGGGCCCAGCGCGGCTGATTCAGGCGGCTCCGGTGCGCATCGGCACCGGCTCCTTCGGGGTCCCGCCGATCTCGATGCGTTCGTATTCCGCAATCACCTGCGCGCCCAGCAACAGCAGCGCGGCGGCCGCTTCCAGGCTGAGCAGCACGATGATGGCCGTGGTGAGCGAGCCGTACACCACGCTCACCTGCGACAGCGTGCCGAAATACCAACCCAGCGCAAGGCGGATGAATTCCCACAGCAGGCCCGCCGTGGCGCCGCCGATCAGCGCGTGCTGCGCCGGCAGCCTGCCTGGCGGCATGAAGTAGTAGATCGCGGAAATGAGCAGGATTTCCCCGATCACGCCGGCAACGTAGATCAGCCAGCGCGAGACGCCGCTCAGCGACCAGCTATGCCCCAGGACAACGAGATTCTCGCCGCCTATCGTCATCAGGTCGGCGATCACGAACGTGCCCACGAACAGCGCCGCGCCGATGAAAACGATGTAGCCGAAGGGCAGCAGCAGGGAGACGAGGAAGTGCCGCCTGCGCTCGGCCACGCGGTGCAGGAAAATCAGCGAGATCGCGTTCTCCAGCACCTTGAAGCCGAGCTGGCTGAAAAACAGCATCGTGATGAGCAGCATCCAGCCGATCACCTCGCGGTGATCGAGGAACGCCCGCAGCTCCACCACCACCGCCCTGCCTTCGCCCGGCACCACGTATTCCAGCGCCCTGCGCAACGTTGCCAGGAGCACGTCCTGGTCGATCACGTGCGACAGCGCGATCACCATGAGGATGAGCAGCGGCACGATGGAGAGCAGCGCGTAGTAGGCGACTGCGCCGGCGAGGAGCAGGCCCTGGTTCGCCTGGAACGCTTTCAGCACCTGGAGCGCGAAGGCGACGGGGTTTTTGAGGACGTGAACTGTGCGGGGGTCGAGGAGGGTCATCGGGTGGGTTGGCGCCGGTTGGCCGGGTGATTCTATCGCGGCTGCGCCGGGCTATCCGTGCGATTGCGTACACCTGGCAACAATCGCTTCGCGGCCTGCGCGTATCCCGGCGATGTCAGGCAACGGGCGCTCGCGCGCCGCGCTGAACCGCGAGCTCGCGTCGTGGGAAACGCTGATCGCCGGGGACTGCGTCGCGGCCCGGTTGTCCGCCGCCGATTCCACGCTCTAGCCGCTGATCGCGCCGGCGCTGCGCATCGGGACGAAGAAACCGGACCTGAAGGTGCGCGGTTTGATCGGTCCGAAGATCGCGGCATGGATGGCCCGCATGGAAGCGCTGCCCTGCCTCAAGAAGACCCGGCCGCCGCACTGGAAATGACCGAACCGAAACCGCGCGCGGGTTTCTGCTATTGCAGCACCCGTTGCCCCGGCGCGCTGCGACAGATCTTCCTGCTATCGGCCCAGATCCTGGATTGCGTCGACGACCATTCCGGTCCCGATCGCAATGACCAGAATGTCGCTCGCCACGCGCACGTAGCGATGGCCGGACGGCGGCGGGCCGATCTGTACCACGAGCGGCTGGGGCACTTCGTAATAGATCACGTCGCGTGGCAACGGCCGCCCGAGCTGCCATTTCTTCGCCTCGCCCGGGGGCATGCAGCCGTTGTGCTTCTTCGCCAATCCCGGCGGGCAGCGGCCGCCGCGGAATTGCTCGGCGTAGTATTCACGCACGATCGCGCGGTGCCGGTCCTCGAAGTGGCCGCGTCTTTCGGCGGAAGGGCCGTCCCTGTCGCGCCGCGATCTCTCGTCGTCATCGCGCCGCTCGCCTCTTTGCTCGTCGCGGCGGTCCATGCGCTCGTCCTTGCCGCCCTTGCCGGCGCCAGCCCAGGAGGGCTTGTCGGCCATCACCGGGCCCGCCGCCAGGATTCCACCGATAACAAGCGCCAACGCACATTTCATCTTCAGGGCAACGGGTTTCATACTAGGTCTCCAGGTCAAGAACCCACGGATCGTTTTGGCAATTAACGGCGAAGCATAGCATTTGATTGACGGCAGGTCTGTGCGCCAGCGCACACCCGATCCGCGCGGAAGCGATGTCCTTGCCGACTGCGCGTCAAGCCGGCCGGGCATTTTGTTCCGCGCTGCGGGCAAATCGCCGCTTTTCGCGCTATTACCGCCTGATTCTTTCGTTATCCTCGCTTCCTGCGCGGGACCGGCAAATCGTCCTGCTCGCCGCCGATTCACGGAGTCGCCCGGCGCCGGGCGAGGATTTTTTATTTTGGCAGCATTTCACAACAGCGTCCGACAATCCGGTTCCCGACGTTGCCCGAGCGTGGCGAGCGCCGCCGCGCTTGACCTGCTGCGCCCGGCGACTGCATGATTTGCCGTAACGCCCGTTGCGAACCGCCCGGAGAGCGCCGGTCCGGCTGCCGAACGCGCGCCGGCAACCCGGGGCGAGCGCGACCGGGCGCACGCAGCACCGATACGGCATCGTTGCAGCGTTGCATCGGCGCAGGACGCCGACGACGGGCGGATTGATTTTCCCGTCATTTATGGTTATTCGATCAGCAACGGTTCCTGATTTCGCTGTTGACTAGCCGGGAGCGGGCATGGATCCGAAGAATGCATTTCGCTACGCATGGCGACCCTATGTCGTTGCCATAGCCCTTATCGCCGCGGCCGCCGCACTGCGGCTATGGCCGCTGCGGGCTCTTGGAGTGAGCCTTGCCTGGCTGACGTTCTATCCGGCCGTAGCGATCGCCGGACTTTACGGGGGCTTTTTTGCCGGCTTGCTGGGGACATTTCTCAGCTGTCTCACGCTACTGTATTTATGGCCGGTGCTCGGCGACCGACCCTTCATTCGGGATCCCGCTGATTGGCTGGGCCTGGCTGTCTTCTCGGTGACTTGCGTGATGATTTCATTCGTCGCCGAGACGATGCATCGCGCCCGCGCACGGGAAAAGCAGGCCAAGGAGCAACTCGAAACCGCCAACATCAAACTCCGCGAAGAGATCGACGAGCGCGAGCGGGCGGAGGATGAGCGCGACCGCTTCTTCAACCTCTCGCTGGATCTGCTCTGTATCGCCGGCTTCGATGGGTATTTCAGGCAGGTGAATTCAGCCTGGGAAACGACGCTGGGCTGGACGAGGGCGGAACTGCTCTCCAAACCGTACCTTGAGTTCATTCATCCCGACGATCGCCATGTAACCGCTTCCGAGGCCGGAAAAAACCAGGGGGGTGAACGCTCCATTGCCTTTGAGAATCGCTACCAGTGCAAGGACGGCTCCTACAAGTGGCTGTCATGGATGGCGATACCGTCGCAAGAACAGAAATTGATCTACGCCACGGCCCGTGACATCACCGAGCGCAAGCTTGCGGAGACCCAGTTCAGAAGATTATTGGAAGCGGCGCCGGATGCGATCGTCATTATCAATCAGGAAGGCCGGATCGTTCTGGTGAACACCCAGACCGAACAGCAGTTCGGCCATACGCGGGAAGAGTTGCTCGGTCAATCTATCGAGATGCTGGTTCCTGAGCGTTTCCGAGGCGCCCATGTCGGGCACCGGGCCGGCTACTTTAGAGAACCCCGGGTGCGGTCGATGGGGGCGGGGCTGGAACTGTATGGGTTGAGAAAAGACGGCAGCGAGTTTGCGGTCGAGATCAGTCTCAGCCCCCTTGAGACGGAGGAAGGTACGCTGGCCATCGGTTCCGTTCGCGATATCACCGAACGCAAGCGGGAGGAAGAAGAGAAGGGCAAGCTCACAGCACAGCTCCAGGCGGCCAACAAGGAGCTGGAGGCCTTCAGCTATTCCGTGTCGCACGATCTTCGCGCGCCGTTGCGCCATATCGACGGTTTTGGTCAGATTCTTCTGGAGGATTACGCCGGGAAGCTGGATGACGAGGGCCGTCGCCACCTGCAGCGGGTGCGGGAAGCCAGCCAGCGAATGGCCCAGTTGATCGACGACCTGTTGAATCTCTCCGGTATCACGCGGGCCGAGATGCGCCGGGAAACGGTTGACTTGAGCCGGATGGCCGAGATGGCGGCCGAGGCGTTACGAAAGACAGACCCGCAAAGGGCTGCCGAGATTGTGATCGAGAAAGGGTTGACGGCGGAAGCGGACGAACGTCTGTTGCGGGTTGCGCTGGACAATCTCCTGGGCAATGCATGGAAGTACGCGGGGAAACGGCCCCGAGCCCGTATCGAGGTTGGCCGGACGGACCGGGATGGGAAGACAGCCTATTTTGTTCGTGACAACGGGGCGGGTTTTGACATGGCCTATGCGCACAAACTGTTCGGGGCGTTTCAGCGGCTGCATTCGGTGTCGGAATTTCCGGGAACCGGGATCGGACTGGCGACGGTCCAGCGCATTATTCACCGGCACGGGGGTCGGATCTGGGCCGAGAGCGCCGTGGATAAAGGCGCCACGTTTTACTTCACGCTGTAGTTCGGACTTTGACCGCATAGCAACTCTGGAGGTGTCGCATGCAGGAAAAAATCATCGTGCTGGTCGAGGACAATCCGAATGACGAGGCCCTGACCTTGAGGGCCCTCAAGAAAAACAAGATTGCGAATGAAATTGTGGTGGCGCGGGACGGCGTCGAGGCCCTCGATCTCCTTTTAGGAGAGGGAGCCCACGTCAGCCGCGATCGGATCGTCTCGGTCGTCCTGTTGGACCTGAAGCTGCCGAAAGTGGACGGCCTGGAAGTTTTGAAAAAACTTCGCGAGAACCCGAAGACGAAACTGCTGCCGGTCGTCGTCCTGACCTCCTCCAAGGAAGAAGAGGATATGATCCAAAGCTATAGTCTGGGCGCCAACAGCTATATCCGAAAGCCGGTTGATTTTGCCCAGTTCATGGAGGCCGTGAAACAATTAGGACTGTACTGGCTTGTCATCAATGAGACGCCGCCAAGAGGTTAAATGCCGTGGAAAAACCCCTTCGCGTTTTGATCGCAGAAGATTCCGACAATGACGCCCGTCTGCTCGTTAGCCACGAGTGCCTCATATCCGCCTTGGCACTTCGATGCCGTTTCAGGAAGGAGGCGTCCGTCTCATTGGATTCGCCCTGATTGGGGGGCCGTCCGGTTCGCAGCCGCAGCCTTGGCGTCAGGCGCCGACGTGCCGTCGTCCGCAAGATATTGCGCGATAAGTTCCGTCAGACCGACGACCTCGACCTTCATCTTGTAGTGCTCGATGCCGTCCTCCAGCGTCGTACGGCAGTTGGCGCAGGCGGTGACGACCGTCCCGACCCCCAATTCGTCGATTTGATCTTTCTTGCGCTTGAACGCTTTGAGGCGGAGTTCCTCGGCCCGGTCGTTGGCCGAGATGCCTCCGCCGCCGCCACAGCACCAGTTCATCGTGCCGTGATCGCTCATCTCGCGGAAATCGCCGGCGATCATGTCGAGCAGCCTGCGCGGCTGATCCACGACGCCCCCGCGCCTGACGAGCTGGCACGGGTCATGAAAGGTCAGCGGTTCCGACTTGCGGCCCCGGGTGCGTAATCTGCCCTGCCCGTGCAACTCGTCGAGCACTTCCATGACGTGCTGCACCTTGAAGGCAAACGCCCGGCCCATGAGATTCGGTCCTTCCCAGCGCAGCGCGGTGAACGCATGGCCGCATTCCGGGCTGACCACCGTCTTCACCTTGAGTCTCTCGGCCGCCTCGACGACGCGGGAAACGATCCGCCGGGCGATTGCGCTGTCGCCGATTTGTACGCCGCTGTTGGTGGCCTCGAAAGCGTCCGAAGATATCGTCCAGCTCACCCCCGCTTGTTTGAAGATGCGGGCGAGCCCGCCGAGGTACTCGGGATAGTTGATCACCTCCATGGAGGAGAGGATCACCATGTACTCCACCCCTTCCTGATTCACGGGGACAGGGATGCCGGTATCCGCCTCGACGTGCCCGATCTGGGCCTGGACCGCAGGCCACTTGACGCCCATGGGGCTTCCCGTCTCCACCGCGCGCCGGGTGGCCTCGACCAGGCCCGGCGGCGCGTGGCCGGCCGCGGACATGCCTTCCCGCACCCTTCGCACCATGTAGGCGATGTCGTTGCCTACCGGGCAGACCATCGAGCAGCGACCGCACAGCGAGCAGCTGTCGTAAATCAGTTCGCTCCATTCGGCGAGCATCGCGTCGGTGACGGGCGCCGCGAGACCCGCGAGCCTGGCAAGCTTGCCCAGAAGCGTGTGCTCCTGCCGCCAAACCCGCCTGAGCGGCTCCAGCTTGTGGATGGGCGTGTATTTCGGATCGAGCGTCTCGGTGTAGAACATGCAAGCTTCGGCGCACAGGCCGCAGTGCACGCAACTCGAGAAGAAACTGGCGACCGGTGCGTCGATCGCCTCGCGCAAGGCTTGATAGCCGCGTTCGATGGGGGTTTTCACGACGCGACCCCCTTGCGCGCGGAGATGTCCCCGTTGTACCAGCGGGCGATAAACAGCGTGAAAGCGTGCGCAAGTTTGGTGAAAGGCAGCGCCACGAGCAGGATTTCCGCGCTCAGCATGTGCAGCGACAGCAAGGTGGTGGTGTCGAGCAGGAGTCCGTGGTGCGCCATGTAGCCGGTGAGCAGCGGCAGCAACGTCAAGGTCCAGGCGAAATAGTCCTCGAAGCGGGAAATGAAGCGCTTCACCCGATTCCGCAACCGATCGATCAAGACGATGACGAGCGCGACGATGCTCGCCAACGCCACCGCGTCGATTGCCGGCGTCGGCAGCCCGGGCCAGCCGATCCCGGTCAGATTATGAACAGTCGCGATGTGGGGTAGCGCCAGCATCACCACGACGAGAAAGCCGACGTGGAAGACGTAGCCGCCGACGTAGGTGACGGGCGAGCGCCGCAGCATTCCCCGCGGCGGCAACGACCGGGTCCAGAGGGTTCTCAGCCCCGATCCGGGCGTGACCTCTCGCGGCGCGGCGAAGTCCGGGGTTCGCCCCAACAGAAAAATCTCGAACAGGCGAAGCACGACGCCGAACAGGAACACGGCGCCTGCGATCACGAGACCCGGACCGCTCACCCAGACAAGCACGTCATTTGCGCTTGCGCTCATGTCCCTGATCGAGTCTCCGAATTGCCGGCGATCATGCCACTTTGGGCAGTCTTCCCGCGTTCCGGGTACAGAAGCCCGCTGGCGCAACCAGCAACGGCAAATACCATCCGGGAAGCCGCTGGATCATCGCCATGATGATTGCCCTCTCGATGGGTGATTACTGCTTCAGGACATACTGGATCGCTGATTTCAATTCGGCGTCGGAGGCCCCCACTTTGGGATGGTTCCTGGCCTCCTTGAGTTTCCCGATCAAACGAGCCTCGGCGCCCTGGTCGCCCCGGTACCTGGCCGCGATTTCCTTGAACGCCGGCCCGACCGTGCCCGCGTGACAGGCGACGCAGCCCTTCGACTTGACGACGCTCTCGCCAGATTGCGCCTGCGCCGCGCCCGAGGCGATGACGCAGGCGGCGATGATCGTTGCAATCAGCGGCTTCATATCTTCTCTTCGGCTCTGGTGGGCAAAGTGTTCATTTCGCTCCGGCGGCGGCAGCCCGGCCCGGTGCGCGGTGGGCCACTCCCTGGTGGCAGTCGATGCAGATTTTTCCGCCGGACAAGGCGCTCTTGTGCATGGCGCTCACGTAGCTCTTGTCCTTGTCGGCCATCGATTCGGGATGGTGGCAATTGCGGCATTCCTGCGCGCCGTTGCCGCGCATCCGCGCCCATTCGCTCTCGGCCATCGCCAGGCGGTGCGCCTCGTATTTCTCCGGCGTGTTGATGACGCCGGTGAGATGACCCAGGACTTCTTTCGCCGCTTTGACCTTGCGCACCATCTTCGGCACGAACTCGCGCGGCAAATGGCAGTCGGAGCAGCCGGCGACGAATCCCACGCGATTGTTGTGGTGCGCGGACTCAAGCCATTCCCTGGTGGCGTCGTTGTTGTGGCAACTGCTGCAGAATTCGTTGCTGCTGGTGGCGTGCAAGGAATAGTCGAATCCGGCCAGGGCGACGATGCCGAAGACGAAGCCGGCCGCGAGCAGCGTGAGGAGCGAGTAGCGTGCGCTCGGCGCGAACAACAACCCGCGCAGACGCGACCAGAAACCCGTCCGCGCATCGGCGCCTGTCTGCGATTCGGCCATCAACTCTCCTCGGGGCGCGAGCGGAAGCGAGCCTCGACCCTGCTGGAGCGCCTTCGTTGTTCCGCCGGCATTGCACGAGACTGAAGTTACAAAACTTCGTAACCGCTTCTACTCCAGCTCCGGGTCATTATCATGACAACCCTGCGTCGTGTATATTGATCTAGATCAAACCGTGGTTTGTGTGCCGCGGCAGACGCGACGCCACCCGCGGGCTACGGCCGGCTGGCCGCCATGGCTCACTGCGTCTGTCTGGAGCACAATCACCTGTCCGGCCGGCTCTACATCGCGGGTCTCGCTGTCATGATTTCGGCGGGAAGCCGGCGACGAAAATAGCGGAGATCCGGGTTCATTGCCCCAATTGCATCAGAAGCTTGCTAACCCGGCAATGCCAGCTACAATGAAAACCGGGCCGTCCGCAGGGGCAACGAGCGTTGCCTTTATTGAAAAAACCAAAGGAGAACAAACATGACCGATTGCATCGATCGTCGCGACTTTCTGAAAATGAGCAGCGCCGCCGTGGTGGCTGGCGCAACGGTTGTGACCGGCTGCGCCACCGCCGCAGGCGGCGGCACGGAGACGGCCGGATCCATAGACTTCAAGGCTGCCTTGCCCAGGGCCACGGGACCTCGTCTGGTGGTGGTCGGCGGCGGGACGTCGGGACTGACCATCGCCAAGTACGCAAAGAAGGAATACCCGAAGTTCGACGTCGTGCTGGTGGAAAAGCGCGACATGTACTCGTCCTGCTTCTCCAGCAACCTGTGGTACGCCGGACTGATCAACCTGGAGTTCCTGGCCGATCACAGTTTCCTCGATGCCGCGCGCAACAACCACTACACTTACTTCAATGCCACCGTCACCGGGCTGGACCGCGCCGGGCGCAAGCTCGTCACCAGCGAGGGCGAGATCGACTACGATTTCCTCGTCCTGGCGCCGGGCATCGCCTACGACTACGCTCGCATCGGCGTCAGCGACGCGGAGGCCATCACGACCCTGCGAACCACCTATCCCGCCGGTTTCATTTCCCCTACCGAGCATGTCACGATCCGGCGCAAGGTGCAGGAGTTCGAAGGCGGCGTTTTCGTGCAGTGCGTGCCCTCGGGCAACTACCGCTGCCTGCCGGCGCCCTACGAGCGCGCCTGCATGATCGCCTCCCACTTCAAGAAGAACAAGATCAAAGGCAAGGTGCTGGTGCTCGATGCCAATCCGGACATCACCATCAAGAAGGACGGTTTCCACGCCGCCTTCAATGAACTGTACAAAGGCATCATCGAATACAAGTCCGGCAGCGCCATTACCGGCGTCGATCTGGAGAAGAAGCTTCTCAAGACCGAGTTCGACAATTACAACTTCGACGACGCGGCGATCTATCCCGGTGTGCGCGCCTCGACCCTTATCGAGCATATGGGCCTGGCGGACCTGAAGAGCCCGCAGAAGGAAGCCAACATCGACGTGCTGAAATACAACGTGGTCGGCGACGAACGCGTCTACGTGTCAGGCGACTCCCGTCCACATCCCTATTCCAAGAGCGCCAACACCTCCAACACCGAGGGCAAGTACGTGGCCAAGGTGCTGGCGGCGCGCGCCCAGGGCAAGGACATCGGCTGGTACAGCCCGCGCACGGTTTGCTATTCGATGGTGAATGCCAGCCCGATGGAAGGCATCAGCGTGGATGCCGGCTACGTCCTGAACGCCGCCGGAAATGCCATCGCCGGCTTCTCCCCGGACACCAAGTTGTTCGAGACGCGCGACGCCGCCAAAGGCAGGAGCACGCTCGAGTGGGCGCGGGGCCTGTATCGGGACATGTTCGAGGCGTGACCAACCGGCCGGCCGCCGCTTCGCGCGGCGGCCACCTCCGGAGGAATTCATGGACAGACGAAAGTTTGTCAAACTTTGCGCCGGCAGCGCCGCTTGGCTTGCCGCCGGCATGCGCGACGCACGCGCCGGCAGTTACACCGGTTTCCCCAAGGTCCGCCTGACAGACGCCCATGGCGCGCCTTTCAAAACGTCGGCCATGGCGAACGACGAGGCGTATGTGTTCCACTTTCCCTTCCGCAGTCTCCCGTGTTTTCTCATCAACCTGGGCAAGCCGGCATCCGGCCCGCAGGAAATGACGTCGGAATCGGGCAGCTACACCTGGCCCGGAGGAGTCGGCAAGGACAAGAGTCTCGTTGCCTACGTGGCGGTGTGCACCCATCAGCTCGCTTACTCGGCTAGGCCGGAGAGCGAGATCCACTATGCCGCGAGCAACAGCGCGGTCGCCGGCAAGCCGGGCATGATCGTCTGCTGCGCTCACAACAGCGTCTTCGACCCGGCGACGGGCGCGCAGCGGCTGAGCGGCGAGGCGCGCGATCCACTGCTGTCCGTCAGGCTGGAATACGATCCGGCGGACGACGCTCTTTACGCCAGCGGCTTGGCCGGCACCCAACTTGTCGAGCGCTTTTTCAACACCTACAAACGCGAGCTCATCTCGGAGTACGGTCCCGGAGTCTACAAGGAGCCGGTGGGAGATACCGCAGCTGCCGTTCCTCTCAGCAAATACGCCACCTCGGTAGGCAACTGCTGATTCGCTTGTGGGACCCGCTACCCCGACTCCAGGCGGCAGGGTTTTTTCGGGTTGTTGGCTTAGTGATGGGATGACCGACCTGACGGTTGGTCACTTCGGCGCCATGCGGATGGCGCCATCCAGCCGGATCGTCTCCCCGTTCAGCATTTCGTTCTCGATGATGTGCTTCGCCAGCGCCGCGTACTCCGCCGGTTTGCCGAGCCGCGGCGGGAACGGCACCTGCTTGCCGAGCGCGTCCTGCACTTCCTTCGACATGCCGAGCAGCATCGGCGTCTCGAAGATGCCGGGCGCGATGGTGCAGACGCGGATGCCGTCGCGCGAGAGGTCGCGTGCGATCGGCAGCGTCATGCCCACCACTCCGCCCTTCGATGCCGAGTACGCCGCCTGCCCGATCTGCCCGTCGTAGGCGGCGACCGAGGCGGTATTGACGATCACGCCGCGTTCGCCGGCGGCGTTCGGCTGGCCCCGGGTCATCGCGGTGGCGGCGAGCCGGATCATGTTGAAGGTGCCGATGAGGTTGATGCCGATGACGCGGGCGAACGAGGCGAGCGCGTGCGGGCCGTCCTTCTTCACCGTGCGCTCGGCGATGGCGATGCCGGCGCAGTTCACCAGCCCCTGCAGCGCGCCGAAGGTCTTGAGCGCCGCGTCCACCACGGCTTGCCCGTCGGCTTCGCTGGTGACGTCGCATTTGACGAAGCGCGCCCTGGCGCCGAGCTGCTTCGCCAGCGCCTCGCCCTTGTCCGCCTGCAGGTCGGCGATGACGACGTTCGCGCCGCCTTCGGCGAGCATCCTGACCGTGCCTTCGCCGAGGCCCGAGGCGCCGCCGGTGACGATGAATGTGCTGCCTTTGAGTTGCATGAGAGATCCCCTGCGCTTGTGAGTTCCGGCTATTTTAAGGCAGATTCTTCGCGGAGTTTACCCTCGAGCGAAGCGAAGGGCCCGGAATGACAGCGGATCAGATTTTCTTCGCGGTTTTCTTCGCGTCCTTCTTTTTCTCCGGCAGCAGTTGGGCGCGCTCGCGCAGCAGCGGTTCGATGCCGCTCTTCGCCACCAGATAGGTCCAGCGGCCGAGCTGCTTCTCGCGCCCGAGCTGTTCCTCGAGCTTCTTGCGGCGCTCATCGAACTCCTTGTCCTTGTTCGCCTTGTCCCCGGCCTTCTCGCCTTTCTCCGGCGTGCGCGCCTTCAGCGGCTCGCCCGCGGCCGCGATGCCGACGTAGTAGTTGTCGCCCGCCTTGTTGCCGATGCGCAGCGTGTAGGCGAGGCCGTCGAAAGTGTCCGCCTTGATGGCGACGGCGCGCTCGAGCCCGGTGTCGGCTTTCGCCGGGTCGGCGACGACGTCGACGAGATTCACCCAGCCAAGCGAACTCGCGAGATCGGTCGCCTTTTGCAGATCCGGTTTCTCCTTCGAGCCGGCGAACTTCCAGTCGGCGCTGTCGTTGTCGCGCGTCACCCTCCAGCGCTGCCTGCCGTCGCCGCCGATCGACGCGATCGATTTCACGCGCTCGGCCCGGATCAGGTCCTTGATGAGCCACTCATCCGGCTTCGCCTCGACCTGCGCGAACGGCTCGGAGACGACCAGCATCGTCCTGGCGTCGTTCGCGGCGACGAGATAGCGGCCGGTCGCTTCCCCCGCGTCACCTCCGGGCGAGGCGGCCTCCGCGTTCTTCATCACTTTCCTGCCGAGCAGCAGGCGCGCGAGCGTCGCGCCTTTGGCGTCCTTCAGCTCGAGCAGCGTTCCCGCCCCCGGCGTCGTCCCGTCCTTCGGCTCGACGAGCTGCAGGCGCGTGCGCTGGCTCTCCGGCAGGCTCTCGTCCTGCACGATCTTCAGCTCCGCCAGCTTCAGCAGAAGCTCGCCGATGCGGCCGGTGTCGGCGGCAAAGCCGGCGCGCTCGCGCACCGTCCAGCCGCCTTCGCCCTTCGCCAGGTGCAGCTCGCCCGAGGCGTCCCTGATCGCGATTTCGGCGACGTCGCTGATTCTCAGGCCGGGGACCAGCCTCTGGCCGATGCGCGAGTCGGCGCTCTTCCAGGCGGAGCGGTCGGAGACGAGGACGCCGGCGCCCGCCGCCGCCAGCACGACGAGCACTGCGAGAAGAATCAGAAATTGCTTGCGGTTCATATTGCCGGCGTCCTTCTGCGGCGCAGGATCGCGAGTGCGATGCCGGCGACGGCGATGAGCACCGGCATCAGCGCGATGTTCAGCACCTTGGTCCAGAATTGCAGCGCTTCGCTGTCGGCGCGCAGCTCGCGGCGCACCTCCTTCAGCTCGAGGCGCGTCTCTGCGGCCTTTTTGCGGAAGTTCTCCATCTCCGTCTGCTGCTCGGGCGACAGGATCGCGCCCTGCCCCGGCGCTTTGCCCTTCTGCAGCGCGCCGAGTTTCTCCTGCGTCTGGTTGAGGCTGTCCTCGAGTGCCTTGATCTTGCCGAGATAGGCCTGCTGCGCCCTCGCCTCCATGTCGCGGATCACGGTGAACGGCCGCGCGGCGCTGGCACGGCTGCGCAGCCTGATCAGCGCCGGGTCGCCGGCGAACTGGTCAACGAGAGCCGCGGCGAAAGCCAGATTGCCGTTGCTCGGAACGACGATCCTCTGCCCGAAGAGCTGCTGCACCTGCACCGCGGCGTTGTCGTTGATGAAGTCGCTGTCCCCGACCAGCACCACCGCGTTGTCCGCCGCCGATTCCCTGAGCTGCGCCGGCGCGGGCGTTGCGTCCTGTGATTTGGCCTGTGCCTTGGCGCCGGATTTCGCGTCCTTGTCGCCCTTGTCCTTCTCTTTGGGCATGCCGTCGGGAAACGCCGTTTTGAATTTGCCCGTCAGCCGGATGGCAAGCGGATACTCCGTGCCCGAAGGTTTGAAGTCCCTGACCGCCGCCTCGCCCTGCGCCATCGCCAGGGACGCATCGACCAGTTGCGAGTAGGTCGAAGTCCTGATGAGCACCGTCTGCGCCAATCCTTGCGCGGGCGTGCCGGTGAACGCGCCGGCGAACGGCAGCAGCATCGAGCCGAGCCGCGCGGTGCTGATGTCGTCGGGATCGAAAGCGTTGTCGTTCAGCGACAGCAGCGTCGGCAGCGTGCGCGCGCCGCCGCCGGTCAGGTAGTGCATGTCCGTGACCACCTTGCCGCTGTCGAAGCCAATGCCCCAGGCCTTGAGCAGCTTGTCGAGCGTCGATGGCGCGCCGCCGCCCATCGGGTCGAAATAGGCGCTCGGGTCGAGGAAGGCGATGAGCTTGCCGCCGCGCAGCACGAACTGGTCGAGCGCGTACTGCGCCCGATCGCCGATGCCGCGCGGATGGATCACCAGCAGCACCTTGATGTCGTCGTCGATCTTCGCGGCATCGAGACTGACGCGCTTGACGGTGTAGTCGCGCTTCAGCTCGTTCACGAACACCTGCGGCTCCGCTCCCTGCATGCCCATCATCGGGTTGGACGGCATGCCGAACAGCGGCAGCGGGCTCATGATCCCCACCACCGGCATCGACGTCTCGCTGGCGCGGACGATGGCGCGCGTCAGGTCGTACTCGAGCAGCCGCTCGCGGTCCGGTGCGAGCACCGGCAGCGCCAGCTTGCGGTCGGCGTAGCTGACCGACAGGCCGAGATAGAACTTGTCGCCCGAGGGCATGACCTGCGCTTCGACGCCCTCCAGCGTCGCCGAATCCTCGGCGTCGGAGTCCGGCTGCGGATCGAGCTTCTCGACGACGACGTTGCCGCGCGCCGCCTGCCTGAATTCGGCGAGCAAATCCTCGACGCGCCGGCCGTAGGCCTTGAGCGCCAGCGGCACGTTGTTGTCGCCCTGGGTGAAGTACAGCCGGATCTTCACCGGCGCCGGGAGCTTCTCCAGCACCGCGCGCGTGCCTTCGGAGAGCGTGTAGAGCTTGCCCTCGGTGAGGTCGATCGTGCCCTTCACCGCGCCGAGAACGAAATTGAGCAGCACCAGGATGACGAATGCGGCGATCAGGCCGCCGGCGGAGTAAAGCAGGTTTTCGTATTTTTTCTGCATGGCCCGTTCCTATCCGGCGCGGTGGTTGCGGATGACGACGCCGGTGGCGAACAGCGTGAACGCGATCACCGAGAGAAAGTAGATCAGGTCGCGCGAGTCGAGCACGCCCTTCTGGAAACCGTCGTAATGCGCCAGCACCGAGAACTTCGCCACCGACTCGACCAGCCACGGGCTCGCCCAGCGCGCGAGCAGATCGGTCACCGGCGAGAACCCGACCAGGATCAGCAGCAGGCACAGCACTACGGCGATGATGAACGCGATCACCTGGTTGCGCGTCAGCGCCGAGGTCATGCAGCTCACCGCGAGGTAGGCGCCGGCGAGCAGCAGCGCGCCGACGTAGCCGCTGGCGATGACGCCGTTGTCCGGGTCGCCGAGAACGTTGACGGTGACGACCAGCGGAAAGGTCAGCGCCAGCGCGATGGCGAGGAACAGCCACGAAGCGAGGAATTTGCCGATGATCGCCTGCCAGGCGGTCACCGGCATGGTGAGCAGCAGCTCGATCGTGCCCATGCGCCGCTCCTCGGACCACAGCCGCATGCCGGCGGCGGGCACGAGGAACAGGAACAGCCAAGGCATCCAGTTGAAGAACGACGCGAGCGAGGCTTCGCCGCGCTCGAAGAAACCGCCGAAGGTGAAGGTGAAAAAACCGGAGAGCAGCAGAAAGATCACCAGGAAAACGTAGGCGACCGGCGATTCGAAATACGCCGACAGCTCGCGCCTGGCGATGGTCTTGATTGCGGTCCACGCATGCATGTCAGGCGGCCTTTGCGGTGTCGGGACGGGTGATCGCCCGGAAGAAATCGTCGATGCGTCCGGTGGCCGAGCGCGCCTTCAGTTCTTCGGGCGTGCCGTTGGCGACGATGCGGCCGCGGTCGATGATGATGGCGCGGGTGCAGGCCGCCTCGACTTCCTCGAGGATGTGGGTGGAGAAAATGATCGCCTTGTTCTCGCCCATGCTGCGGATCAGCGTGCGCACCTCGTGCTTCTGGTTGGGGTCGAGGCCGTCGGTGGGCTCGTCGAGGATCAGCACTTCTGGATCGTGGATCAGCGCCTGCGCCAGGCAGGTGCGATGGCGAAAGCCTTTCGACAGCGTGTCGATGGTCTGGCCGAGCACGCCGTCGAGGTGACACAACTCGACCACGCGGCGTATCGCGCGTTTGCGGTCCTCGCCGTGCAGGCCGCGCATCTCGGCGGCGAACCTGAGGAACGACAGCACCGACATTTCCGAATAGGACGGCGCCGCCTCGGGCAGATAGCCGATCTTGCGCTTCGCCTCGAGCGGGTTTTCCTGCACATCGAAGCCGCACACCGATATCCTGCCGGCGCTCGGAGGAATGAAGCCGGTGATCATGCGCATGGTGGTGGACTTGCCGGCGCCATTGGGGCCGAGAAAGCCCAGCACTTCGCCTTTGCCGACTTCAAACGAAATGCCGTCCACGGCCTTGTTGGCGCCGAACGACTTGCTCAGGTTTTCGACCTTGATCATTGCCCGCCTCCAGGTGATGCCTTTTTCTTGGAAATGCCTGTTCGCGATTTCGGTTCCGGATTTCGGGTTCCGCCGCTCGGGCCGCCCCCTACAGACAAGCGCAGCCGCCGCGAAGTTCCCGGGCACGATCGTCTTTCCTACACTGCGAGATAGGCGCTGCGGATTTCCTCGCTCGCGGCCAGTTCGGCCATTTCGCCGGAAAACCGGATGCGGCCGGCCTCGATTATATAGGCACGGTCAGCGATTTCGGCGGCGAACTGGAAATTCTGCTCGGACAGCAGCACCGAAACGCCCTGCGCTTTCAGCTCGCGGATCGCCGCGACCATCTGATCCACGATCACCGGCGCCAGCCCTTCGGAAGGCTCATCGAGCAGAATGCACAACGGGTTGCCCATGAGTGTGCGGGCGATGGCGAGCATCTGCTGCTCGCCGCCGGAGATGCGGCCCGCGGGCCGGTCCTGCATTTCGGCGAGATTCGGGAACAGCTGGAACAGTTTTTCCGCGGTCCATGCCGGCCCTTGCGCGCGCGCCGGCTGGCGCCCCACCTCGAGGTTTTCGCGCACCGTCAGCCCGGAGAAGATGCGCCGCTCCTCCGGCACGTATCCCAGGCCGCGCTGCGCGATCTGGTAGGGTGCGAGCCGCTCGATGCGCTCGCCGAGAAAGCGGATCTCGCCGCTCGCCGCCGGCGCCAGGCCAATGATGCTTTTCAGGGTCGTCGATTTGCCCGCGCCGTTGCGACCGAGCAGCACCGCCGCCTCTCCGCGCGCGAGCTCGAGACTCAGGTCGGACAGGATGTGCGCCTGGCCGTAGAAGGCGTTGAGCGAGCGCACTTCGAGCATCAGTGCAGGCCCCCTGAGCATCAGTGCGATCCCCGTGAGCCGAGATACACCTGCCGCACCCTCGCGTCGGCGCGCACTTCCTGCGGCGGGCCCGCGGCGATCAGCCGGCCGCGGTCGAGCACGATGATGCGGTCGGCGTGCGCGAACACCACGTCCATGTCGTGCTCGGTGAACAGCGCCGCGATGTTGCGCTCGCGCACGATTGCGCCGACGAGCGCCATCAGCGCCACGCGCTCCCGCGGCGCCATGCCCGCGGTCGGCTCGTCCATCAGCAGCAGCCGCGGCCGGTTCGCGAGCGCCAGCGCCAGCTCCACGCGCTTCAGGTCGCCGTAGGCGAGCACCGCGCACGGCCGCTCCGCCTGCTCGAGCATGCCGACGCGCTCGAGCAGCGCGCCCGCCTCGTCGCGGTAAAGCGGGGCGGCGCGGCACCAGCAGCCGGCCAGTCGCCGGTGATGCGACAGCAGCGCCATCTGCACGTTCTCGCGCACCGTCATAGACGCGAACGTGGCGGTGATCTGGAAGGTGCGCCCCACGCCCCGGCGCCAGATGTCGCGCGGCCGTCTGCCTGCGACTTCCACGCCGTCGATGCGCACGCTGCCCGAATCGGGCGCGAGCTGGCCGTTGAGCATGTTGAAGCAGGTGGTCTTGCCGGCCCCGTTCGGGCCGATCATGGCGAGCAACTGCCCCGCTTCGACGGTGAAGCTCGCCTCGCGCACGGCCTGCACCGCGCCGAATGCCTTCGACAGCCCGGTCACGGCGAGGACGCTCATTTTTTCCCGAGCCGGTAATGCAGGAATCCGACAATGCCCCGCGGAAACGCGAGCACCAGCACGATGACGGCGAGGCCAAGGAGTGCGCGCCAGTACTCGGTATTGCGCGCGATCACGTCCTGAAGCCAGGTGAACGCGGCGGCGCCGGCGATCGGCCCGGAGAGGGTCTGCACGCCGCCGAGCAGCACCATCACCAGGCCGTCGACCGAGCGCTGCATCGACATCGTCTCGGGCGAGATGCTGCCCTTGGAAAAGGCATACACCGCCCCGGCCGCGCCGGCGAAAATCCCGGCGATGATGAAGGCGGCCCACTGCTGCCGCATGACGTCGATGCCGATCGCGTCGCAGCGCAGCGGCGAGTCGCGGCCGGCGCGCAGCGCGTAGCCGAACGGCGCGAACAGCATGCGCCGCATCAGGACGATGCTGGCGGCCGCGATCGCGAGAGTCAGAAAATAAAACGCCGTCTTCGACGCCAGCCACGCCGAGGGCCAGACGCCGACGATGCCGTTCGAGCCGCCGGTGAACCCGTCCCACTGGAACACCGCCGACCAGGCGATCTGCGCGAAGGCGAGCGTCAGCATCGCCAGGTACACGCCCGAGAGACGCACGCAGAACCAGCCGAACAGCGCCGCGCCGAGGCCGGCGACAACGGGAGCGGCGGCGAGCGAGGCCTCCATCGGCCACCCTGCCTGCTTCAAGAGCAGCGCCGCGCCGTAGCAGCCCAGGCCGAAATAGGCCGCGTGCCCGAACGTCGTCATTCCACCCGGGCCCATGATGAAGTGCAGGCTTGCGGCGAACAGCGCGAACACGAGAATGTCGATCATCAGCACCACGGTGTAAGGCGAGGCGACGAATGGCAGGATCGCCAGCGCGGCCAGAAGCGCGAGCGCCGCGTAGCGCAGCTT
>JBARMB010000022.1:0-3835 GCA_049802235.1 Burkholderiales bacterium
ACCTACGGCGGCTGGAACGAGGCGGCCTACATCTCGGCCGAATTGAAGCAGCCGGCGCGCAACATGGTGCGCTCGCTGGTGCTCTCGATCGCGCTCGTCACTGCGCTCTACCTGCTCGTCAACCTTGCCTACCTAAGAGGGCTCGGGCTTGCCGGCATGGGCCGGTCGCAGGCGGTCGCGGCGGACCTGCTCGGCCGCACCTGGGGCGATTTCGGCACGCGCCTCATCAGCGTGCTGATCGCCGTCTCGACGCTCACCTCGATCAACGCCACCATGATCGTCGGCGCGCGCTCGAACTATGCCCTGGGCGGCGAGTGGCGCCTGTTCGCGTTCCTCGCGCGCTGGGACGCGGCGGCCGGGACGCCGCGCAACGCGCTCCTGTTCCAGTGCGCGATCGCGCTCGGCCTGATCGGCCTCGGGGCGGTGACGCGCAAGGGCTTCGAGACGCTGGTCGATTACACCGCGCCGGTGTTCTGGGCCTTCTTCCTGCTGGTGGGTGTCGCGCTGTTCGTGCTGCGGCGGCGCGAAGCCGGCGTGGCGCGCCCGTTCCGCGTGCCGCTGTATCCGCTGACGCCGGCGATCTTCGTCGCCACCTGCGCGTATCTGCTGTATTCGAGCCTCGCCTATACCGGCGTCGGCGCGTGGGTCGGGGTGGGCGTAATCGCCGCGGGAGGGATCGTGCTTCTCGTCGCGCAGGCAACGGCGCGGCGATGAGCGCGAAGTCCTTCGCGTTCCCGGGCGGAACTGCGGTTATTGCGGTGACAGCCTGCTAGACCGTCAGCACGATCTTGCCGATATGCGCGCCCGACTCCATCAGCTCGTGCGCCTTTGCGGCGTCGGCGAGCGGGAAGGTCTTGTAGATCACCGGTTTGATTTTCCCCGCCTCGATCAGCGGCCAGACCTGCTCGCGCAGGTTCTTCGCGATCGCGCCCTTGAACTCGACCGGGCGCGGGCGCAGCGTCGAGCCGGTGAGCGTGAGGCGCCGGCGCAGGAGATCGTTCAGGTTGAGGGTGGCGCGGCTGCCGCCGAGGAAGGCGATCAGCACGATGCGGCCGTCGTCGGCGAGGCATTTCAGCTCGCGATCGACGTAGTCGCCGGCGACCATGTCGAGAATCACGTCGACGCCGCGCCCGCCGGTGGCTTCCTTCACCACGGCGACGAAGTCCTCGGTCTTGTAGTTGACGGCGCGGTCGGCGCCGAGCCGCACGCATGCTGCGCATTTTTCCGTGCTGCCGGCGGTGGCGAACACGGTGTGGCCGAGCGCTTTCGCCATCTGAATCGCGGTGACGCCGATGCCGCTCGAGCCGCCCTGCACCAGGAACGTCTCGCCGGCTTTCAGACCGGCGCGGTCGAAGACGTTGCTCCAGACGGTGAAGAACGTCTCCGGCAGAGAGGCCGCCTCGATCGCCGACAGGCCCTTGGGAAGCGGCAGGCACTGCGGCGCCGGCGCGGTGCAGTATTCGGCGTAGCCGCCGCCCTGCACCAGCGCGCAAACCGCGTCGCCGACGCGCCAGCCGCTTGCGCCTTCGCCCAATGCAGCGACGCTGCCTGCGATCTCGAGCCCGGGAATGTCGGAAGCGCCGGGCGGCACCGGGTAGTTGCCGGTCCGCTGCAGCACGTCGGGACGGTTGACGCCCGCGGCGGCGACCTTGATCAGCACTTCGCCGGACCTGGGTTGCGGCACCGGGCGCGTGCCGATCTTGAGCACTTCGGGTTTGCCCGGCTGGGTGATTTCGACGGCGCGCATGTTGGCTGGGAGATTCATCGCTGTCCTGGATCGGTGATGCGGAAAGCCCGGCATTGTACCGCACGGCCCGGGACGATTTTCGCATCGCGGCACGGAGGATGGGATGTTTCCCGTTCCTCGCGGGTTGTTCGGCAAACCGCGTCAAGCCGGTCTGCAGGCAAGCTACAATACGCGCGATCGACGCCGCGGCGTTGCGTGAGCGCTTTCCCGCAACACTCCGGCGTTCACTTCCACGTCGCGGCTGAAGGAACCAGGGCGTCCGTGCGCCGATCGTCCGTCCCGCGGGGGGAATTTTCACAGGCGATTTCGACGGTAAAGCTCGATTGTTATCGGTGAAAGGAACTGGATGAAGCACCGGGACCGTATCCTGACCACGCACGCCGGCGCGCTGCCGCGCTCCGACGAATTGCGCCAGATGATCGTCGCGCGGGCCGAGGGCAAGCCTTATGACAAGCAAGCCGTGGCCGCGCGGCTGCGCGGCGAAGTCGCCGAAGTGGTGCGCAAGCAGGTCGCGTGCGGCCTCGATAGCGTCAATGACGGCGAGCTGAGCAAAACCAGCTTCACCGGCTACGTGCGCGAACGCCTCGGCGGCTTCGAGTCGCGGCCGTACAAGCCGGGTGAAGATCCGGCGCCGCTGTCCATATTCGCCCGCGACAGCAAGAAGTTTCCCGAATACTTTGCCGCGACCAAGGACGGCTTCGGCTGGACCGGGGCGAGGAAGCCGCAGGTGTTCTGCGTCGCGCCGCTCAAGTACGTCGGCCAGGCGGCCTTGAAAGAGGACCTCGACAACTTCAAGGCGGCGCTGCAAGGGGTGAACGTTGCAGAGACCTATCTGCCCGCGAACACACCCGGCACCATCGAGCACTGGCTGAGGAACGAGCACTACCCGAGCAAGGAGGCCTTCGTCTACGCCATCGCGGATTGCATGCGCGAGGAATACCAGGCGATCGTGGACGCCGGGTTCCTGCTCCAGATCGACGATCCCGATCTCCCGGACGGCTGGCAAATGTACCCGGAGATGAGCGTCGCGGATTACCGCAATTACGCGACCATCCGGGTCGAGGCGCTGAACCACGCGCTGCGCGACATCCCGAAAGAGAAGATCCGTCTGCACGTCTGCTGGGGCAGCTTCCATGGCCCGCACCAGAACGACATTCCGCTAAAAGACATCGTCGACATCATCTTCAGGGTGCGCGCCAGCAGCTACTCGATCGAGGCCTCGAACCCCTGCCACGAGCACGAGTGGAAATTGTTCGAGGAGGTCAAGCTGCCTGAGGGCGCGGTGCTCATTCCCGGCGTCGTCGGCCACTGCACCGATTTCATCGAGCATCCCGAGCTGGTGGCGGAGCGCCTGGTGAGGTACGCGAAGCTCGTCGGGCGGGAGAACGTCATGGGGGGCACCGACTGCGGCCTGGGCCCGCGGGTCGGGCACGCAAAGATCGCCTGGGCGAAACTCACGGCGCTCGCCGAAGGCGCGCGCCTCGCGACAAAACAGCTCTGGGGACGAGCTGACTGAGAATTTATTGAATGAGCGACAAAAACCATAAAGGGTCCGTCGTTCCGAGGACTGCATGCCGCAGTTTCTCCGCAAATCCGGATTTCCCTCGGCAGCTCGCCGCCTTGCTGCGTGCGCCGGGCGCGACCTCGATCCGCGTATCGCCGCACATTTGATCCAAGTCAACAACGCTTCAAACCGGGATAGTAGCGTTCCTGTGTTGCGTCAGGTTCTTGCCGGCAGTGCGAAGGCTCGATGACCGCATTGCGCTTGATTGGAGGATCGACCGTGTTCAAGCACATCCTGATTCCCACCGATGGCTCGCCCACCGCCACCAAGGCGGTGAAAGCCGGTGTTGCGCTCGCAAAGGAAATCGGCGCCAAAGTCACCGGCTATTGCGCGGTTGAGCCCTTGCAGCCCTTTCTCTATGACGACGGCTATATTTTCGATCGCAACATGGTCGCTGACTTCGACCGCAAGACCCGCAAAGCGGCGGACAAGCATGTTGAAGTGATCGGTAAGGCAGCCAGGGCGGCCGGCGTCGAGTTCGTGCCTGTGGTTACAAAAGCCGTTACTCCCTATCAGGGCATTGT
>JBARMB010000023.1:0-6358 GCA_049802235.1 Burkholderiales bacterium
AGAGAGGAATGTCCGTTCTGGATATTATGAACGGCTAGCTTTTGATATATTTTCATTTGTGTATGGAGAAACTCAACGAGGTGCACCGTTTTTGTCTTCGCGTATTCCTGCTCGGCGATCTCATCAAGCATTGGGATCAGCAATGACCAAAGTATCGAATGGCGCAATTGTTCGCGGTGCAAGGAAGAAGTCATAGTCCCTCCAACTATTTTTTACGCACCAATCCGCCGATATGTCAGGCGCTTGCCGGAGATGCCTTTGAGCGCAGCGGTCGCACGTTCTTCGTCAGTGGTCTTGCGATGTGTGAAGCGGAAGTCGAACTCGGTGCAATATTTTTGAAGGTGCTGCTCGCTGACATGGTGATACGTTCCGACAAGGCCGCGCTTGAGCAGTCCGAAGAACGATTCGACGGTGTTTGTATGCGCGTTCCCTGTGATGGCCACACTCTTGCGCGAATATTCGCCCTTGCTGTGATTGACCATCTCGTGACTAAGGAATACGTTCTTCTTCATGTTGCGATATTGGCCGGCAGAGTCGGTCATCAGGTGCGTGTCTCTGGCGACTTGCGCCGCAAGGATAGGCTTCAGGGTCTTGCCGTCCACGTTGGCGACATGGAACGATCGCGTAGTGCCGTCGCGCTCGACAAGCGAGAAAATCTTGTGTTTGTGGTCTCCACCCCCGCCTTTGATCGGGCGTTTGCGTCCCTTGATATTGCCGTAGAACGTTTCGTCAGCCTCGACGATCTTTCCGCCACCTCCGAGCATACCGCTGCCGTTCGGCTTCATGGCCTCGCGCAAGCGGTGCGACATGAACCACGCGGTTTTATAGGTCACGCCAAGCATACGGTGCAGTTGGTGGCTGCTCATGCCCTTCTTGGAAGCGGTGAGCAGGGTAGCGGCCATCAGCCACTTGTGCAGTGGAATCTTGGAACGCTCAAAGACCGTACCGACCGTTACGGTGAACTGGTCGCGGCAATGGCCGCAGTCATACACGCCAGGACGGTGGGATTTGCCCGCCAGCTTGCTAATGCGGTCTGTAGCCCCGCAATGGGGGCATACCGGGCCTTTCGGCCAGCGGATGGACTCAAGGTGTTCTCGGGCAGCATCAGCGCTCTTAAAGCGGGGTTGATCGAAAAGGGATTCGGCCATGTTCGTCTCCTGTTAAACGAATCATCCTCTCCTCTGTTGTCTTTGTCAAGTATATAAGTTGGATAAGCATACAGTAAAAAGCCGCCGAGGGGAAAACCCCATCGGCGGCCGGTATTGGTGGAGGCGGCGGGACAGCTGTTCCATCCCTTTCGGGACGGGCTGGACTATGCCTTCATCCTGACGAGCAGGATGCGGGGCGTGTTATTCGCCCTTGGTTACGGACGAATCCTAGTGCCCGCTCGCTCCGAATCACCCGGAGTCAGCGAGCCTATGAGTCTCTACAGGGCAAGCCTGAGGTTGGCCCTCTGCTTACCCCTCGGCGTTGCCACGCCACCTTTCGATGGCGGCAGGTTTCACCGATGTGAGCCCCGTTATCAATCTGCCCTCTCGGGCAGATGCGACCGTGCTGATCGAACCCGCGTCCGCAAGTACTCCACAGACAGTTCTACATACTTAGCCTGGTTGTTTGATTTGACCGCTGGCCCGCCAACCGGCAGGCTGGCTCACGGCGAGCCACCTTGGATTTGACGTGAGGCAAAGTGGCCCTGCCGCACGCGAGCTCATGTAAATGACTCTGCTGCAGCTTGCGCTACCCGGCCCATGAGCCGACCGGTGCAGAGCCCGCCGGTATTAAGCGGCGAGAGCGAAACGTTCGTCGTTCGCAGTTAGTGCGTTCCAGATGGATTTACGAGGTGACTGGTCCTCGGTATGCCCTGCGCTGCTTCGCTACCCACGTCGAAACCAGGTCGCCCCCGGAATCGCTGCTTCGCGGCCTCGCGGGAAGAAACCCCGGTGAAGTCCGCGAGCCAATTATCTCATAGATGCGGTCGCGCCGGCCGGATTTCAATGGCCCGTATTCCCGAGAGGGTTCACCGCGGCGTGGCGTCGCCGCCCTCGACCATCACCGTCTCCACTTCGCCCGCGCCGTTCTTGCGCCGGAAAGCCGCGGCCGCCTGGTATTCGGGCGAATCGAAGCAGGCGACGCCCTGCTCGAACGTGGGGAACTCGATGACGACGAAGCGGTGGAATTTCTCCGGCCCTTCCATGATGCGGTGGCGGCCGCCGCGGGCCAGGACCTTGCCGCCGAACCTGGCGACGATCCCGGGCACGCGATCGGTGTATTTCCTGTATTCGACGGGGTCGTTGATTTTCGAGCGCGCCACCCAGTAAGCCGGCATGGGTCTTCTCCTTTTTCTACAGCGCTTTCAATGCATCGAGCGGATGCGCGATCACTGTATCGGCTCCCCAGCCGCGCGGGTCGCCGTCTTCGCCAAGGTAGCCCCAGGCGGCGGCGATGACGCCCATGCCGGCTGCGCGCGCTGCCTGCACGTCGCGCAGATCGTCGCCCACGTACAGGCAGGCCGGGGGCGGAAGCGAAAGCAGCGCGGCGGCATGCAGCAGTGAATCCGGGTGCGGCTTGATGCGTGGCGTCGAGTCGCCGCTGACGATGCAGGACGCACGCTGGTGAAACTCGAGTTTGCGCATCAGCGGCTCGGTGAAGCGCTTCGGCTTGTTGGTGACGATGCCCCAGCGCAGGCCGCGCACCTCGATTTCCGACAGCAGTTCCGGGATGCCCGCGAACAGCCGCGTGTCGACGCAGAGATCCTCTTCATACAGATCGAGAAAGCGCTCGCGCATCGCGCCGTAACCTTCGCTTTCCGGCGTCACGCCGAAGCCGACCTTGAGCAGCCCGCGCGCGCCCGCCGACGTATGCGGACGCGCAAGCTCGAGCGGCAGGGGGGCGAGGCCGCGCTCGGCGCGCAGCCGGTTGAGCGCGCGGGCAAGATCGGGAGCGGTGTCGGCGAAGGTGCCGTCGAGATCGAACAGGACTGCGCGCACTGCGTTCAATCGCCCCCGCGCATGCAGTGGACGAGATAATTGACATCGGTGTCGCGGCCCAGCGCGTAGGTCCTGGTGAGCGGGTTGTAGGTCATGCCGAGGATTTCGCGCACGCGGAGCCCGGCTTTGCGGCAATCGCGCGCGAGCTCGGAAGGCTTGATGAACTTGGCGTAATCGTGCGTGCCGTGCGGCAGGAGCTTGAGCACGTATTCGGCGCCGATGACGGCGAACAGATAGGACTTGGGATTGCGGTTGAGGGTGGAGAAGAACACATGGCCGCCGGGCCGCACGAGGTGCGCGCAGGCGCGCACCATGCTGCCCGGGTCGGGGACGTGCTCCAGCAGCTCCATGCAGGTGACGGCGTCGTACGCTCCGGGCTCGCGCGCCGCGAGGTCCTCCGCCGAAACCGCCTCGTATTCCACCGCAAGCCGGCTCTCCAGCAGATGCAGTTGCGCCACCTTCAGCGCCTTGTCGGAAAGGTCGATGCCCCTGACCCGCGCCCCGCGCCGCGCCATCGCCTCGGCGAGTATGCCGCCCCCGCAGCCGACATCGAGCACGGCTTTGCCCGCGAGCGGGAAGGCGCGGTCGATCCAGTCGAGCCGCAGTGGATTGATTTCGTGCAGCGGCCTGAACTCGCTGTTCGGGTCCCACCAGCGGTGCGCGAGGGCGCTGAACTTCTCCAGTTCCTGGGGATCGGCATTCATCTGGGCAATCAGCTTAGACCCATGCGCAAAAATAAAAAAGCCCTGCCGGAGCAGGGCTTTTCGAGAAGGTGTGTCGGGTTACTTCTGGCGCGTGCCGACCACCTCGATCTCGACGCGGCGGTCAGGCTGAAGGCAGGCGATGACCTTCGGGCTCCTCGGGCCTTTGCATTGACCGGGCTTGGTCACGGGTTGGCGCTTCCCCTTGCCTTCGGTGTAGATGCGGTTGGCCGGAATACCCTTGCTGACGAGGTAGGTCTTCACCGAGTCTGCACGGCGCAGCGACAGCTTCAGGTTGTACGTATCGCTGCCGATCCTGTCGGCATGGCCGACGGCGATGATCACTTCGAGATTGACCGCACGCAGCTTGCCCACCAGGTCATCGAGCTTTGCCTTGCCTTCAGACTTGACGATCGCCTTGTCGAAGTCGAACAGCGTTTCGGCCGCCATGGTGACTTTCTCGGTGACCGGCTTCGGCGGCACTGGAGCCGGCGCGGGTGCAGGCGCGGGCGCCGGAACCGGCGCGGGGGCAGGCGCCTCCGGCTTCGGTTGCGGAGCCGGAGCCTCCGGTGCAGAAGCACAGCCGGCGATCGTGAAGACCGCGAGCAGCAGCAGGGTGTTCAGTCTGTTGGTCATGCCTTTTTCCTCCTAGGTTAACCCTCGATCAGGAACTCGATCGGCCGCGGAGCGCAGTCCCGAATCCACGAGACACTGTAAAACGCCCACTTTAAGTTTCTGTTTCTGCTATCAACTTAGTTTGCCATAAAAAGATACGGTTGTCCAAGTCCTGTTGATCGAGCCGCGCCAGGCGGCCATTGACTACCACGGGCTCGCCGGCGACCCAGACATGGGACACGTGTTCGCGTCCCGCCGCGTAGACCAGGTGCGAGACCGGGTCATAGCAGGGCGCAAGCTCCGGCTGATCGAAGGCGACCGCGCACAAGTCGGCAAATTTCCCCGGGGCGAGAGAGCCGATTGAATCCTCCAGGCCGAGCGCGCGCGCGGCGTAAAGCGTGGCGGCGGCAAGGGCCTGATGCGCCGGCATCGCCTCGGCGTCGTTTCCCACCGCCTTTGCCAGGAGCGCCGCGGTGCGCATTTCCTGGAACAGGTCGAGCCGGTTGTTGCTCGCCGCGCCGTCGGTGCCGAGGCCGACGTTGACGCCGTGCTTCAGCATCGCGGCGATCGGCGCGAAGCCGCTTGCGAGCTTCAAATTCGAGGACGGACAGTGCGCGACCGAGGCCCCGAAGCGCGCGAGCATCTCGATCTCCCGTTCCGAGACGTGCACCGCGTGCACTGCAATCAACTGCGGACCCACCAGCCCGAGCGCGTGCAGCCGCTCGAGCGGCCGCGCCTTGAACTGCGCCAGGCTTTGCTCGATCTCCTCCCGGGTTTCGTGCAAATGCACGTGGATCGGCAGATCGAGCTCCTCGGCGATGGTGAGAATCCTCGAGAACGTCCGGTCGCTGACGGTGTAGGGCGCGTGCGGCGCCATGCAAAACGACACCCGCTGCTCCGCCTTCAGCGCATCGCGCGTCGCCAGCCCCTTGGCGAGGTAGTCGTCGGCGTCGGCCGCATACGGAGTCGGAAACTCGAGGGCGATGATCCCGATCGCCGCGCGCATGCCGGCGGCGATCGCAGCCCGGGCCGCCGCCTCCGGATAGAAATACATGTCGTTGAAACAGGTTACGCCGCCGCGCAGCATTTCGGCGCAGGCGAGCAAAGTGCCGTCGTAGACGAACTCCGGGGACACATGCCTGGTTTCGGCCGGCCAGACGTGGTCATTCAGCCAGGTCATCAGCGGCAGGTCGTCGGCGAGCCCGCGCATGAGTGTCATGGCAGCGTGGGTGTGCAGGTTGACGAGTCCCGGGATGAGGGCGTGCTGATCGAGACGGACGTGTGCAGCGGCCTGGTAGCGCCGCCCGGCCTCCGCGGACGGCAGCACGGCGACGATGCGGCCCTGGGCAATCGCAACGCTGTGATCGGGGAGCACGGTCCCGGCAGGTTCGACCGGGACCACCCAGCGCGCGCTTATCAGGCTGTCTATCGATTGCATGCGTTACAGGAAAGCCCCGCCAGACCGCGACTTTCATGCGCCGATTTTGCACGCGATACCAAGCTCCCTTCTCCCGCCTTGGCGGGGCGGAAGGGCCGCACCATCGTTACGCTGGAGAAGGGTCGGGGATCAGGGTGCGCGGGCATGATAAAAAAGCCCCGCGCGTGACGGGGCGGGTCGAGTATTGGTGAAGCGATGCTATTTTCCGGTGCCCTTGATCGTGATGATGGCCCGCCGGTTCGGAGCGAGGCAAGCGATCAGTTCCTTGCGGTTCTTGCTGTCGGGACAGAATTTTGCCGGCACGGTCTTGCCCATGCCGAGCGTTTCGATCTCGTTGGGGTTGGTGCCTTTGCTGACCAGATAGGCCTGGACGCTGCCGGCGCGCTTCTCCGACAGCTTCTGGTTGTATTGCTGGCCGCCGATCCGGTCGGCGTGGCCCTCGATGATCACGGCCTCGACGCGGGCGCAGGTCGCGAGCCTGCCGATCACGTCGCGATCCAGGCGCGCTTTCGCCGCCGGGGTGAGTTCCGCTTTGTTGAACGGAAAAACCTCCTCGTTTTGCAAAGTCACCGCGGCGTCGCAGCGCCGGGGCGCAGCGACGGGGGTGGGAGCAGGGC
>JBARMB010000024.1:0-19856 GCA_049802235.1 Burkholderiales bacterium
CACCCAGACGCGCGCCGCCGGGCACGCGGCCGGCGCGGGCGTCGCCGGCATCGTTTCCTGCTTGCCGCCGTCGTAGCGGTAAAAACCGCGGCCCGACTTGCGTCCCAGCAGGCCAGCCGTCAGGCGCTGGGCGGTGACGGGCGAGGGACGGTAGCGCGGCTCCTCGTAATACTGGTGGTAGATCGATTCCATCACCGGATGCGACACGTCGAGGCCGGTGAGGTCGAGCAGCTCGAACGGCCCCATGCGGAAGCCCGCCGCTTCGCGCAGGATGCGGTCGATCACGGGAAATTCGGCGATGCCCTCGCCGAGGATGCGCAGCGCCTCGGTGCCGTAGGCGCGGCCGGCGTGGTTGACGATGAAGCCGGGCGTGTCCTTGGCGCGCACCGGCTTGTGGCCGCAGCGGATGGCGAGCGCGGTGAGCGCCGCGCCGACCCAGGGCGCAGTGAAAATCCCGTCGACGACCTCGACCACCTTCATCAGCGGCACCGGATTGAAGAAGTGGAAGCCGCCGACGCGCCCGGGCTGCTTGCAGGTCGAGGCGATCGCCGTGACTTGCAGCGACGACGTATTGCTCGCGATCAGGCAGTCCCCGGCGACGATTGTTTCCAGATCGCGGAACAGTTCCCGCTTCGCCTCGATGTTCTCGACGATCGCCTCGATGACGATGTGACAGGGGACGAGCGCCTGCAGCGAATCGGCGATGACGAGGTTTGCGCCGGCCTTCGCGGCATCGTCGCTTTTGAGCCGGCCCTTTTCGACCAGCCGCGCCAGTTGCTGCAGGATGGAATCCTTCGCGCCCTGCGCCGCACCGGCCCGGCTGTCGTGGAGCAGCACCCGGACGCCGGCCTGGGCGGCGATCTGGGCAATGCCGCGGCCCATGACGCCGGTGCCGATGACTGCCAGGGTGAGGTCGGGGCGGGAAACGTCCAGAGGCATGGCGCAGACCGCGGAAAAAGCGCAATGTTACCCCGGTTCGCGGGGCTCCTGGCGCTGAGGTTTGACGCCACCGGGCATTTTCGGCAAGCTTTGCCGGGGAGGATCATCCAGAGCCGCGGCTGTCGGCAAAAAAAATAGCGACCATCGGAGAGGAGACTGCCATGTCGTTTCAAAAGATACTGCTGGCGTACAACGGTTCGCGCGAAGGCAAGTCGGCGCTGCTCGCCTGTGCCGAGATCGCCTCGTTCGCGAAGTCGGAAACGCATCTGCTGGCCGTGGCCGGCATGCCTTCGAGCATGTTCCTTACGGAAGGCTTCCTTCCCGAGGAGCTGCTCGAGGAGGAAAAAAAGCGCGCCCGGGAAGTCCTGAACGAGGGCGCCGAGCAGCTCAGGCAGAAGGGCTTCAGCGTCGCCGGTCATCTTGCGGTGGGCGAGCCGGTGGAGGAGATATGCCGGCTGGCGAGCGAGCTCAAGGTCGACCTGATTGTCCTGGGGCACAAGCAGAAGGCCTCGTTTGCCTCGCGCTGGTGGCGCGGATCGGTGGGGAAAACGCTGCTCGATTTCGCGCCCTGCAGCATCTTCATCACCATGACGCGGGACTGACCGCCCCCTACCATCCCCTCGTCGAGCAGAGGACGAGCACCGCGTTGCACCTCCCTTCCGCCGGGGAACGGCGCCTGTGCGGCGGGCGCGGGGGGGCAGCGTGCGTGTCGCTCAACCTTTTTCGTTCTTGTTCGTTACGCCAATTGAAGACTTTTCATTTTGGCGGCGAACATGTGGCGCTGGTTTGGGTTCAGGGACGGCGGGGAAAGCACAGCCCCGGGCTATGGCGCGGAGGTGCTCCAGGCCAATTGGATCCCGCCGCAGCCGCCAGTCGGGGTAATGGCGGTTGTGCCGGCGCCGGCCGCGAAAGAAACGCCCGACATCGCGGCATTTCTGGCGCGGGTCTACGCCAACCAGGAGTGCTAGCAGGCTGTTGAAAAACCCGCCCCATGAGCGATTGTTTTGCGCGATCGCTAAGCGGCTTCGCTCTCAACAGCCTCTGATTTGGGGGATATAAAAGGGGGTGTGCCCCCTTTTTCAACACCCTGCTAGAAGGAGTTTTCCGCCTCAAGGACGTGCGCGGTGGCTGACGCGGCGTGATCCTGATCGGGGGACAGTCTCAGATCCCGATGCGGCGCCGGCCGCAGCCGTTCAGGTAACGGGATTCAAGCTGCAACGCCGCCGGCACCGGCGGATCAGCCGGCGGCGATGCTGTTGACCAGCGTCCCGCAGCGGGTGACCTCGATCTCGACCGTGTCGCCGGCCTTCATCCATACCGGCGGGGTGCGGCGCGCGCCGACGCCGCCGGGGGTGCCGGTGACGATGACATCGGCCGGTTCGAGCGTGGTGAAGGTCGAGATGTAATTGATGAGCCGCGGAATGCGGTGGATCATCATCTCCGTGGTCGCGCGCTGCATCTCCTTGCCGTTGAGTCGCGTCACCAGCGTCAGCTCCTCGCCGTCACCGATCTCGCCGCGCGTAGTCATCCAGGGGCCGAAGCCGCCGGTGTGGTCGAAATTCTTGCCCGCCGTCCATTGCGGCGTGTGGCGCTGCCAGTCGCGGATCGAGCCGTCGTTGTAGCAGGCGTAGCCGGCGACGTGCTCCCAGGATTTCTCCTCGGAAATGCGCCGCCCGCGCTTGCCGATGATCACCGCGATCTCGCCTTCGTAGTCGAGGTGCGTCGATTCCGGCGGCAGGATGATCGGCTGCAGGTGTCCGACCTGCGATTCGGCGACGCGGATGAACAGCGCCGGGCTTTCGGTCTTGTCGCGGCCGGTCTCGACGCGATGCTCTTCGTAGTTGAGGCCGACGCAGATGATCTTGCCCGGATTCGGGATCACGGGAAGGAAAGTGATCCGGGAAAGCTGGAAATCCGGCGCCGCGCCTTTTGCGGCGCTTTCGGCTTCGGCGAGCGCGCCGGCGGCGATCAGCGCGCGCAAGTCGGCATACTTCGAGCCGAGGCGGCGGGTGAGATCGACGATGCCCTTGTCGGTGACGACGCCGTAGCCGGCGCCGCCCTGAGTGCGGTAGCTCGCGAGTTTCATTGATCCCTCTCCGTTTTCCGAAAGCGGCGTAGTGTACCGCAACGCTGCGCAAACTCGACCCGCGCCCGCGTTGACAGCGGCACGATCACGGCCAAGAATGACGCACGCCATTTCGCATCCGGAGCGCACATGCCGAAGCCCGCCCGCCGTTGCGTTCGGCCACGTCGGCATTTTCGCCACCGACGCGCGCAAGACGGAGGATTTCCATTCCCGCTTCCTCGGCTTCACCGTTGCTAACCGCGGTCCGGCGCTTCTGCCCGTTCTGGTATTCTCGCGTCGGCCGCAAATCACAGGTAATTGGGGAACATGAAAGGCAGACTCGAAGATCATCGCCTGCTCACCGGGCAGGGAAAATACGCCTCCGACTGGAATTTTCCCGGACAGGCGCATGCGACGTTCCTGCGCTCCGATCACGCGCACGCGGATATCGTCTCGATCGACGTCAGCGCCGCGCGCGCGCATCCCGGCGTGCTCGCCGTGCTCACCGGCGAAGACATCGCCGCAGCGGGTTACAGGTCGATCCCGACGAACCTCGGCGTCAAAGACCGCTTCGGCCAGCCGCTGAAAAAACCGCCGCGCCCGGTGCTCGCGCGAGGCAAGGTGCGCCACGTCGGCGAATGCGTCGCCTGCGTGGTCGCCGAATCGCCGCTCGCGGCGCAGGACGCGGCCGAGCTGATCGCGGTCGAGTACCGCGATCTGCCGGCGGTGGTCGTTGCGACCGATGCGCTGAAGGCCGGCGCGCCGCAGCTCCACGCCGAGCTGCCGAACAATCTCGCCTTCGATTACGGCAGCGGCGACGAAGCCGCGACCGAGACGGCGTTCCGCTCCGCCGCCAGGATCGTGAAGCTGACGCTCGACAATCCGCGGGTCGCCGGCAACCCGATGGAGCCGCGCGCCTGCAGCGCTACCTTCGATTCGAAGACGGAGAAATATGCGCTCTACGCCTGCACCCAGGGCGTGGCCGGGATGCGCGGGCAACTCGTGGCGACGATGGGCGTTCCGGACGACAGGATCGACGTGATCGCCAATGACGTCGGTGGCGGCTTCGGCGTGCGCTACAACATCTATCCGGAATACTGCGCCGTGCTGCTCGCCGCAAAAAAAACCGGGCGGCCGGTGAAATGGACCGGCAGCCGCGCCGAAGTATTCCTCTCCGACGAGCAGGGGCGCGACGTGGTCAGCGTGAGCGAAGTGGCGCTCGATGCGTCGGGACGCTTCCTCGCGCTGCGTTTTCAGCTGGTCTCGGACCTCGGCGCCTATCTCGCGCCGACCGGCCCGTTCATCAACACCCAGGGCGTGACCGCGTGCCTCACCGGCGTATACGACGTGCCGGCGGCGTATGCGCGCATTCAGCTCGCCGTCACCAACAAACCGCCGGGCGCGGCCTATCGCGGCGCCGGCCGGCCGGTGATGTCCTACGCGCTGGAGCGCCTGGTGGATCAGGCCGCACTGGAACTCGGCATGGACCCGGCCGAGCTGCGCCGGCGCAATCTGGTGCCGAAGAACAAGTTTCCCTACAAGACGGCGAACGGCGGCGAATACGACTGCGGCGATTTCGAGGGCGTGCTCGCCGACGCGGTCGAGGCCGCCGACTGGACGGGATTCGCGGCGCGGCGCGCCGAATCCGTCGCGCGCGGCAAGCTGCGCGGGCGCGGCATCTCGACTTACATCGAAGCCACCGGCGCGGGCTTCGCGCCTTCGGACCAGGTCGAGCTGCGCTTCGAGGCCGACGGCGGCATCGCCATGTACGCACCTTCGCACTCGCACGGGCAGGGGCACGAGACGAGCTATGCGCAGATCGTCGCCGGCGTGCTCGGCGTGCCGATGGAAAAATTCCGGCTGAGGAACGGCGACCCCGCGGTGCGCCTCGTCGGCAACGCCACCGGCGGCTCGCGCTCGCTGCTCGGCGTCGGCAGCGTAATGCAGCTCGCGGCGAAGCAGGTGGTCGAAAGGGGGCTCGCGCTCGCATCGAAGGAACTCGAGGCCGCGGCGGCGGACATCGAATTCCGCGACGGCGCCTACCGCATCAAGGGCACCGACCGCGTCGTCAGCCTGCTCGCGCTGGCGAAAGAATATTCCACCGTGGCGCCGCATCCGCTCGACGTCAGGACCGAGAGCAATATCGGTGCGACCTATCCCAACGGCTGTCACATCGCCGAGGTCGAGATCGAGCCCGACACCGGCATCGCCGAAATCGTGCGCTACACCGCGGTGGACGACTCCGGCAACGTCATCAACCACCAGATCGTCGAAGGCCAGATGCAGGGCGGGCTCACCCAGGGCGCCGGCCAGGTATTCGGCGAGCAGGTGATCTACGATCCCGGCACCGGCCAGCTTCTCAGCGGCAGCTTCATGGACTACACCATGCCGCGCGCGGTGCTCGTCAATGGACTGGCGCTGAAGGAGCATCCGGTGCCGACGCGCACCAATCCGCTCGGCGCCAAGGGCGTGGGCGAGGCCGGCGTCACCGGCTCGCTGCCGGCGCTCATGAACGCGGTGCTCGACGCGCTGCGCCAGGCGGGCGTGACGCACTTCGACATGCCGGCTTCGCCGCACCGGATATGGCAGGCGATTCAGGCGGCAAAGGCGGGAAAGCCGCGGGCGTTTTCGGTCGAGACAGCTGCGGCCTGAAAGCGTGCAGCTTCCTATCGGTGCAGACTCTTGGATTTTACTTGGAAGTCAGGATCCTGACCCCTCGGCTTTGCGGAAGCATCGCGAAGGCGTGGGCGAAGGCGATCGGTAACATTTTTTCGCGGATTGGGACGGGCCTCGTCCTGGACTTCTGACCTCTTCCCGTTGGCCGGCCGGGTCTTAATGCAAGCGTCCCTTGTTCGACCTGGGTTGAGGCGCCAGAAAAACGTAGCCCTTTTCAATTGCATCGGCCAGGCATCCCTCGTAATTCTTGTAAGCCCGATGCGATTCCGAGACCACCGTGCGGTCCGCGGAAATTTGCTGCCACCTCCACGCATGGGTGAGGTCACTGTAAAAACGCCAGATGATGTTCACTTGCGTAATCCTTCCCGGGGCGATCGCGAGGTCACAATGCCTTCAGATTCTCCGCCGACGCCTTGCCATTTTTGCCGACGACCAGTTCGTATCCGACCTTTTGGCCTTCGTTCAGGGTGGCCAAGCCGGCTTTCTCTACAGCCGACACATGCACGAACACGTCTTTCGAGCCGTCGTCTGCCTGAATGAAACCGAAACCCTTCGATGCGTTGAACCACTTCACTGTTCCAGTTGCCATAAGACTCTCCTAATGAAAGAATTAGATTGAATACCGCCCTGGGCCGTCGTCGGGTCCAGTGCGGCAGAAGGCAGTTTACTCCAATGTACGCCGCTCGCGTTGCCTCCGCGACCCCGCGAATCCAGAACTCAAACAGCGTTTTCACCCCTTTCGCCGGTTCGGATGCGCACGACCTGCTCGACTGCGGTCACGAAGACTTTGCCGTCCCCGATCTTTCCCGTCTGCGCCGCGCGATTGCCGCTGACGTCGCCGCGATTGAAATTCATCTGCAGGGGGACCCCGTCCGGGGATTGCGTCGGGGCGCCAAGGATGCCCAAAGGGCAATTGCGCCGCCGCGCAACGGATGGTCTAATGACGCCGCGGGAAGCGGCGGCAGGAGCCCGCCGCGGCGACATACTCAATTCGGAAGGCGTCGAACCGGAAAGGAAGCAGCGGCATGAAGCAGATCGGTGTGGGAATTATCGGTACGGGCTGGTGCGGAGGCATCCGTGCCGAGACCTGCGCAGCGCATCCGCTGGTGAAGAGCCTGCACCTGGCGGAAGTCCGCCCGGAGCGGCTGGCCGAGGTGGCCAAGGCGACCGGCGCGAAGACGGCGACGACGGATTACCGCGAGCTGCTGAAAATCGGCGAGATCGACGCCGTTTACATTTCGGCGACGCCCGAGACGACGCATTACCCGATGGCGCGGGATTGTCTTGCCGCCGGCAAGCACGTGTTCCTGGAAAAACCGATGGCGCTCGAGCTGCGCGAGGCCGACGAGCTGGTCGCACTGGCGCGCAAGAACGGGCTCAAGTTCACCATCGGCTACTCGCAGCGCTTCAACCCGAAGTTCGCTTATGTCAGGAAATCGATCCGCGAAGGCACCATCGGCCGCCCGGTGAGCGCGCTGGTGAGCCGCCACATCACGCGCAACCTCGGCAAGAAGATCAGCGGGCGCGTCAAGCTCTCGCCCGCGGCGATGGAATCGACCCACGATCTGGACTTCCTGTTCTGGTGTCTGGAACCGGCCAGGCCGGTGCGGGTCTACTCCCAGACCAATTTCGGCGTCATGCAGGAAACCACCGGCGCGCCGATCGCCGACACGCAGTGGATCACGGTCACCATGGATTCCGGCCTTGCATTTGTCGTCGGCGGGGGATGGACGCTGCCGCCGGGTTATCCGAACTTCTCCACCACGTGGATAGAGATGGTCGGAACCGAGGGTGCGGTGATCGTCGATGACAGTCACCGCGACGTGGTGCTGAACACGATGAACAAGGGCATGCAACTGCCGATGTCCACGATGCCCGGGGAGCCGGTGGACCACACCTACGCGGGGCCGATGGCGGCCGAGACGGTTCATTTTATCGAGGCCGTTGTCCATGATCGCCCCGTCATGGTGACGCCGGAGCATGCGCGCATGGTCATGGAGGTCTACATTGCGGCCGACCTGTCGGCGGAAAAGAACGAGCCGGTGTCGCTGCCGCTCGGAGGATCGAAGCGCGTGCGCGCCGCGGCCTGAAGCGCGCCGATGCCGAAAAAAAATCCCAGGCGCATCGGCCTTGCCATCGTCGGCGCCGGCCGCGTCGGCCTGTTCCGCGGCGAAGTCGCCGCGCGGCACCCGCAGGTCGATTTCATCGGGCTGGCCGAGATCAAGCCCGACCGCGCCAAGCTGATCGGCGACAAGATCGGCGCCGATTTTATCACCGCCGATTACCGCGAGCTGCTCGCGCGGCCCGAGGTGACCGCGGCGATCATCGCCACCGACGAGCATCTGCACGTCGACCCCGTCCTGCGCGCGGCAGAGCGCGGGCTGCCCATGTTCATCGAAAAACCTCTGGCGACCGAGCTTGCCGACTCGGAGCGGGTATTGAAGGCCATCAAGCAATCGGGGGTGGACGCGGTCGTCGGCTACACCCAGCGCTTCCGCCGCCGCTGGCTGGCTGCGAAGGAGAAGGTGAGGACCGGGCAGCTCGGCGATGTGACGCTGGTGACTTCGCGTGCGTTCATGAACCGGCTGGTGGCGCTGGATAACTACAAGCGCACCAACGATCCAAACAGCATCTCGCCGATGGTGATCTCGGGCACGCACGCGCTCGACATCGTCATGTGGATGATGGAGGCGAAGCGCCCGGCGGAGATCTACGCGCGCTCGGTGGACAAGGCGCTCGGACCCCTCTGCCGCGGCATCGACGCTACCGCCGGGCTGATCACGTTCGAGGACGGCAGCATGTATCACGCCTCCATTTCCTGGGCGCTGCCGATCGTCTGGCCCGGCGCCGTGTACAGCCTCGAGGTCGGCGTGGTCGGCACCGAGGGCGTGCTCACCATCGACGACACGCACCGCGATATCGTGCTCGCCACGACCCTCTCCCAGTCCGAAGGCTATGCGCCGGACGCGGCGCGGCGCGTCGATTTCCTGGGAAGCTATCCGCCGGGCGACATCGCCTTCGGCGAGCTGCGCGGACCGATGCGCGAGGAAACGGAGCAATGGCTGAATCGCCTCGCCCTGGGTCTTCCGACGCAGCACGCGACCGCCGCCGAGGCGCACAACCGCCTGATGCTGACGAAGGCGTTCGATCTGTCGGCGCGGCTCAAGCGCCCGCTACCGTTGCCCATCACGCCGGAAGACGAGAAACAATGACCCGCCGCGAAGTTGCGGCGATCCGGAAACGAGAATGGAGGAGCGAGACATGAAATCGATTCTGAATCGAACCGCCGTGCTGGCCGCCCTGGTCCTGGCGCTCTATCCGGCCATCGCGCCCGCGCAGGGCTACCCGGTACGGCCGGTGCGGATGATCATTCCGTTCGCCCCCGGCGGCGCGTCCGACTTTGTCGGCCGCATCATTCAGCCGAAGCTCTCGCAGTTGCTCGGCCAGCAGATCGTGATCGAGAACCGCGCCGGCGCGGCGGGCAATATCGGGATGGAAGCCGCGGCCCGAGCGGCGCCCGACGGCTACACGATCTATCTCGGCAATGTCGGGACCGTCGCGATCAATCCGGCGGTGTTCTCGAACAGCCTCACCGTGCGCCCGATGAAGGACTTCGAGGCGGTGACGCTGGTCGTCGACGTGCCGAGCGTGCTGATCGTGAATCCCTCCGTCCCGGCGGCGAGCGTCAAGGAACTGGTGGCCTACGCGAAAGCGAATCAGGGCAAGCTCAATTTCGCTTCGCCGGGCAGCGGCAGCCAGAACCGGCTCGAGATGGAGCTGTTCCGAAAGGCCGTGGGGCTCGACATGACGCACATCCCGTACAAGGGCGGCGCGGGGCCCGCGGTCGCGGGCATCGTGGCCGGCGAGACGCAGCTCATGTTCACCACCGCGCCTTCGGCGATCGGGCAGATCAAGGGCGGCCGGGCGAAGGTCCTCGCCGTCTCCAGCCGCAAGCGCATGGACCAGCTGCCGCAGACGCCGACCATGATCGAGTCCGGCTACGCCGACTTCGTCACCAGCTCGTGGCAGGGAGTGTTTGTTCCCGCGGGAACACCGAAAGCGATCGTCGAGCGGCTCTACGCGGTGCTGATCGAAACGATGAAGACTCCGGACGTTGTCGAGCGGCTCGCCAAGGGCGGCGTCTACGTGTGGACCAACGCGTCGCCGAAGGAATTCTCGGACTTCGTCGCGACGGAAACCGAGCGCTGGGGCAAGGTCGCGCGCGAGTCCGGCGCGACGGTCGACTAGCCGCACTTCCGTCACTCGCGCGAAACCTGTCCCCGCGTGTCGTAAGCGGAGAGTGGGAGTCCAGCGGCTTTCCGGCACAAACGACACTGGATCCCGGCTCGTGCCCGCACTGCGGGCTTGGCCGGGATGACGTTCAGATCTATTTCGCCGGGATGACCGGCAGCAGCAGGTAGGAGGCGCGGCTTGCGCCGGTGAAGATCGTGTTGCTGCCGGTGTTGTAGTCGGCCGAATAGTGCGTGTAAGGCGCGCTGCCAATGCCGTCGCGCGGCTGCACGTCGAGCCGGATGCAATGGCCTTTCCCGAACACCATGCAGGTCGGCCAGATTTCGACTTCGACGCGGACGACTTCGCCGCGCTCCAGCCACTGACGCTCATCGTGCACGTGATACGGCCGGTACGGCAGCGACAGCGCCGGATCGAGTCTGCGGTGCGAGGCGCGCAGCCAGCCTTTCGCCACCGGCACCGGCTGGCTCTGCTGGCCCAGCTCGAACACCTCCTTGCCGTCGGGTCCGATGTTGCGAAGGGTGGCGAAGATGTCCATATCCTCGGTGGTGCTCGACACCCACAGCACCAGCACCACCGGCCCGGTGACTTCGGTGTCCGCCTCGAGCGGACCGGTCTCGAACGACACGCCCATCTGCGGCAGGCTGCCGGCGAAGGCGGTGGAAGTCCACGAGGCGCTCGCCACGCCCGCCTTGGTCATTCCGCTCGCGGAATAGGAAACCGAAGCCGGCTTTCGCGGCGCCGCGGTGACCAGAGTCCCTTGTACTTCGCGGCCGCGCGCATCCGGCTGCAGGTAGAATTTCGTCCAGCGCGTGCGCGCGAGCGGCCATTCGTTCTCGTGTCGCCATTGGTAGTTGCCGTGGCCGCCCTTGCGGATGAGGAGCTTCACCGGCGGCTCGCGCATGATGCCGGTGTCGACGCCCTTCAGCCAGTGGTCGAGGAAGCGCAACTGGTCGCGCCGGCCTTCCTCGGAGTAGAACGGGTGGTAATGGGTGCCGGCGTGGATGCGCAGTTTCTTGTGCTTCGAGGCCGCGCGCAGGTAGCCCTCGGTGTTGCCGCGCAGGTGCAGCCCCATGCCGCTCCAGTTGCCGGCGCTGTAGAGCGGGACGTCGATGTTGTCCCAGATGGCGCGGCGCCCGTGCCACCACTCGCCGTCGAGGTTGTAACGCATGTATTCCCATAGCCAGGGCGTGGCGAATGCATCGGTGGCGCTCGCCTGCGGCTTGCCGAGCAGATGATGCGCCATGTGGCTGTTCCACCAGCCGGTGGCGAAACCGAAGGAGAACAGCCCGCCGTGGTAGCCGAAGTCGCGGTACATGTCGGCCGCGCCTTCCCACGGGATCATCGCTTTCAGCGACGGCGGTTTCAGGCTCGCCACCAGCCACTGCGTCATGGCGTAGTAGGAAATGCCTACCGTGGCGACGCGGCCGTTGCTCCAGGGCTGTTTCGCCGCCCATTCGATGGCGTCGTAGAAGTCGCGCGCTTCGGACGACGACCACGGATCGGTGCGTCCGGGCGACTTGCCCGAGCCGCGGCCGTCCACGCGCAGCGCCACGTAGCCGCGCGGCACCCACCACAGCGGGTTCACCGTCTCCCAGTTCATGTAGGGATTCGGCGCTTCCTCCAGATCGGGCGGAGGAACCCACAGTTTGTCCTTCTGGTACGAACCGAGGTTGATGATGGCCGGAAAGCGGGCGCCCGATTTCGGCCGGAAGACGTCGGCTTTCAGCCGCGCGCCGTCGCGCATCGGTACTTCAACATCCTTCTCGATGACGAGATCGTGGCGCGGCCGGGATGCCGTGTGCGGCGCTTTGGCCACAGGTGCGCGTGCTCAGTCGAGCGTGATGTGGTTCTCGCGGATGAAATCGCCCCACTTCTTCGTTTCTTCGCGGACGTGCTCGGTCCAATCCTGCGGTGACTTCGACAGCGCCACGGTCATCAGCTGCTTCGCGAGCCTGTCCTTCATCTCCGGCGTCGACATGACGCTCACAATCGCGTTGAACAGCTTGTCGATGACCGGTTTCGGGGTCGCTGCCGGCGCGAAGATGGCCTGCCAGGCGTTGGTGCCGATGCCCGCATATCCCGCCTCGGCCATGGTCGGCACATTGGGCAACTCGGCGAGCCGGCTCGGCGCGGTGGTGGCGAGCGCCTTGATCTTGCCGATCTTGACGTGCTCGATGGTCGAGGAGAGATTGATGAACGCGATGTCGACCTCGCCGGTTATCAGGGCGGGAACCATTCCGGCGGCGCCGTTCTTGTAGGGGATGTGGGTCATGCTGACGCCCGCGGCCTTTTCGAGACGCATCATGTCGAGCTGCGGATACGACCCGAGTCCAGCCGAGGCAAAGTTGATCTTGCCCGGGTTCTTCTTCGCGTAGGCGATCGCCTCGGCCACGCCGGTCGCCGGGAACGACGGCGTTGCCGCGAGGATGTGCGGGATTTCCGCCAGCTCGGTGATGCCGACCAGGTCGCGCGAGGGCTTGATGTGCAATTCCTTCGTGAACGTGCTCTCGTTGATGGCGTTGGTGGTCACGTTGCCGACGAACAGCGTGTAGCCGTCGGGAGCCGCTTTCGCCGCCGCCTCGAGGGCGATGTTGCCGGAGGCGCCGGGGCGGTTCTCGATGATGAACTGCTGCCCGAGCACTTTGTTTACTTCGGAGGCGAGATAGCGGGCGACGATGTCGGTCGCGCCGCCGGGGGCGTAGGGAATCAGGACCTTGACCGGCCGGCTGGGATACGGGTCTTGCGCGGCGGCCTGAAACGCTGTGGCGGCAAGCATCGCCGCGGCGGCGGCGCGCAGCACGACGAGCCGCGCGCGCCGCGGGCCGGAACTCCACTTCGCACGAACTGCTGAAAATCGAATCATGATTTTCTCCTGTTTAGGTTGCCAGGGTGAAACGCGGGCCGACGCCGAGCTCCTTTTTTTTGCGTGAGCCCTTCTGCAGCGATGATAACCCACCGCGCAAACATCGCACAAATCTCGGCGCCGAGTCTGCCGGCATCGGATCCGGCCGCGGCGCGATTTGTGTCGGCGGCGCAATGCCGCTACCATCCGGCGCTTGTCGCGCCTGCCCGGACCGGAACGGGGCGCCGTATAACCGCAACCCCGGCAACCCAGGAGCAAGTTGATGAGCAACAGCAGCCACGATCCGCACCCTCAGGCGAATCCGGCGCCGCGGCCGCATCGCGGCCGCACCATCGATACCCACGCGCACTGGTATCCCGCGGAGTGGCTCAAGCTGTTCGAGCAGGACGGCCCGAAGGAAGGCGCGCGCCTGGAGCGCGCGGCAAGCGGCTACACCATTCGCACCGGGAGAATGACCAACGCGTTCAACGAGGAATTCGTCGATCTCGGCCTGCGCCTGGCGGGAATGGACCGCCAGGGCGTGGACGTGCACGCGCTCTCGCTCACGACGCCGATGGTGTACTGGGCCTCGCCCGCGTTCGGGCTGGCGCTGGCGCAGGCGTACAACGACGCCGCAGCCGCCGCCCACGCCAGGCAGAAGAACCGATTCGTCGGGCTGGCGATGCTGCCGATGCAGGATCCGGCATTGGCGCTGAAGGAACTCGAGCGCGCCGCGAAGCTGCCCGGCATGCGCGGGCTGTACCTCGCCACCAACGTCAACGGCTCGGAGCTGGACGACAAGCGCTTCTGGGATGTCTACGCGAAGGCGCAGGATCTCGGCTGGACGATTTTCCTGCACCCAGTCGATACCATCGGCCGCGAGCGCACCGCGCGCTACTACCTGCGCAACCTGCTCGGCAATCCCTACGATACCGGCGTCGCCGCCGCGCACCTCATCTTCGGCGGCGTGCTGGACGCGTTTCCGAAACTGGAAGTGAACCTGCCGCACGCGGGCGGGGCGTTCCCGGGGCTCATCGGCCGCCTCGACCACGGCACCAAAGTGCGTCCGGAACTGAAGCACATGCAGCGGCTGCCGAGCGAATATCTGCGCCGCTTCACCTACGACACCATCGGCCACAGCGAGCAGATCAATCTCAACCTGATCCGCATGGTCGGCGCCGACCGCATCCTGCTCGGCAGCGACTATTGCTTCGACATGGGACTTGCCGACCCGGTCGGCACGGTCGAGCATCTGGGCGCGTTGAGCGAAGCGGAGCGCGACCTGATCCTCGGCAAAACCGCCGCGCGGCTGCTGCGGCTGGAATAGCGCTGCCCGGATTGCGGCCGGCGTTGCATGGCGCCGGGAGTCGAATGAGTTTCGCCCCGATTCGTGACTCGATGCGGGCACCCGCTGCCTGCTATTGATCGACATCAAAGTCCCGCGCGCGTCGCCACGGAAAATCAATCCCATGCGCATCGGGATTCCGCGGGAGGTCAAGGACCACGAGTACCGGGTGGGCGTGACGCCCGGCGGCGCCGCGGCGCTCGCCGCGGAAGGCCACGAGGTGCGGGTGCAAGCCGGCGCGGGCGAGCGCATCGGCTTTGCCGACGATGACTACCGCGCGGCGGGCGCGGAGGTCGTGCCGGAGGCGCGCGCGGCTTACGACGCCGGGCTGATCGTCAAGGTGAAAGAGCCGCAGCCGGCGGAGTTCGCGCTGCTGCGCGAGGGGCAGGCACTGTTCTGCTATCTGCACCTGGCGGCGGCGCCCGAGCTGGCGCGCGCGCTGCTCGAGCGGCGCGTGACCGCCATCGCGTATGAGACCGTGACTTCGTCCCCGGGCCGCACGCCGCTCCTCGCTCCCATGTCGCAGATCGCCGGCCGGCTCGCGATCCAGGCCGGCATGCAGGCGCTCGAAATGCGCCACGGCGGCCGCGGCGTGCTGCTCAGCGGCGTGCCGGGCGTCGCGCCGGGCAAGGTGGCGATCATCGGCGGCGGAGTGGTGGGCTCGAATGCGGCGCGCATCGCGGTGGGCATCGGCGCCGACGTCACGCTTCTCGACCGCGACGCCGAGCGCCTGAACCGCTTCGACGAGCTGTACCAGGGGCGGCTGAAGACACGCTACTCGAACGCCGCCAACATCGAGGAGTGCGTGCAGCGCGCCGACCTCGTGGTGGGAGCGGTGTATGTGCCCGGGAGGCGCCCACCGCGGCTCATCACGCGCGAACTGCTGCGCCGCATGCTTCGCGGCGCGGCACTGGTGGACGTTGCCATCGACCAGGGCGGCATCGCCGAGACCTCGCGCCCGACCACGCATTCCGCGCCGATGTTCGTCGAGGAAGGCGTGGTGCATTACTGCGTCACCAACATGCCTGCGGCGGTGGCGCGCACCGCCACGATCGCGCTCACCGAGGCGACGCTGCCGTACGTGCTCGCGCTTGCGCGACGCGGCGTGCGCGAGGCTTTCTTCGCCGATCCGGCGCTCGCCGCCGGGCTCAACCTCGCTGCGGGAAAAGTCACTCACGCCGGGCTGGCCGCCGATCTCGGCGCAGCGCCGGCAGACTGGAACGATCTGGTAATTTGACGGCGTCACGCGAACGCCGGGCGGCGTTCACGCCGGCCGCGAGGCGGCCGATTCCCGGCAGGGTGTTGAAAAAGGGGGCACGCCCCCTTTCATATCCCCCGAATCAGAGGCTGCTGAGAGCGAAGCCGCCTAGCGATCGCGCCAGACAATCGCTCACGGGGCGGGTTTTTCAACAGCCTGCTGGCTCGTCGTCGTGGCGGCCGCCTGTTTTTTCCCGGCGAGCAACTCGACCACTTCGGCATCGTCCACCTGCGGAAACTCGCGATAGAACTGGCTGACGGCGTGGAAGTCGTGCGGCGCATCCAGACACACGACTTCGTCGGCATAAGGCCCCACCTTGCGCAAGCTTTCACTTGCGGCAACCGGCACGGCGCAGACGAGTTTTGCCGGCGCCCTGGCGCGCACTGCGTGGAGGGCGGCGATCATGGTGGCGCCGGTCGCGAGACCGTCGTCGACGACGATGACGGTGCGACCGCCCGGATCGCAGGGCGGACGCCCCGGCGTGTACATTGCCCGTCGCTGCCGCAGGGTCTCGAGCTGGAGAACTTTCTCGGCCTCGAGATAGCGGGCATCCGCGCCGACCTCCGTGGCGAAATCGGCGACGTAGGCCCAGCCGGATTCGTCGATGGCACCGACGGCGAGCTCGGGCTGGAACGGCGCCCGCAGCTTCCTCACCAGAACGACGTCAAGATCTCCATCCAGCTCGTCCGCGAGCGTGCGGCCCATCGCCACCGCCCCGCGCGGAATCGCGAGCACGAGCGCGTTGCAACCGCGGTATTTCGTCAGCTCGCGCGCGAGCCGCCTGGCGGCGTCGATCCGGTCATTGAAGATCATGATCACGGCTCATTGCGCTGCAGCCGAAGCGTGCCGGCTTCATTCTAAGGTTTGCCGGGGTCAGGCAATCGGAATGGGCATGGCCCGATCCGCGCGGGCGATGATCGGGCCGCGCTCGGCGGACTCGCGCGCGATCCCGCTGCGGATCGCCCGTGCGAGCCCCACCATCTCTCCGGCCAGCGCATCGAGCAGATCGTCCAGCGTGACGATGCCCGCGAGACGCCCTTCCGGTGTCGACACCAGAAGCCGGCGCACGCCTTCCTTTTGCATTGCCGCAATGGCCTCGTCGATGCTTGCCGTGCTGGGGACGGTCACGAGCTCTCCGCCCCCGAGTTCCCCGACAGTCATATCCTCGCCGTCGAGACCGCGCGCCATCGCCTCGATCACCAGGTCGCGGTCGGTGATAAGCCCGGTGGCCTGCGGGCCGTCCGGCGTGTCTTCGGTGACCAGCAGCGCGCCCACGTGGTGCTCGCGCATGAGCGTGGCCGCCTGCCGCAGGTTGCATCCGGATTCCGCCGAAACGACTTCCTGTCTGCAGAACGTTCCGATGTTCATAAAACCTCCTTCTTTGAGCAAAGACAGTTCTGCCATAAGTACGTCAACCCTTGCCGAAGAGCGGGAAGCAGGAGACGTGCGGCAATCGAATTAAAAGGATGCACCGCCCCTTGCCGGGTGTCTTGACAGAGATCAAACAAGCTTCGACTTGACCCTCGTCAAACTGTTTCGGCGCGGGCCTGATAGGCTTTTCAGCCGGACAGCAGCAGATTCCCAACCGTTTCGTCAGCGCGGGTGCCCGGTCGCTGACAAAAGGAGGCGACCATGCCGAACTTCGTCATGCTTACACGCGTTTCGGCCGAGTCGGTGCACCAGCCGAAATCCCTCGAGACCCTCGAGCGGCACGCGGTGGATCAGATCCGCAGGGTCTGCCCCAGCGTAACGTGGGTCGCGAGCTACGCCGTGCTCGGGCCGTACGATTACATCGATATTTTCACCGCACCCGACCTGGAGACCGCAACGCGCGTGTCGGTGCTGATCCGCAGCTTCGGACACGCCCACTCGGAGATCTGGCCGGCGCTCGACTGGACGGAGTTCAAGAAGATGGTTCACGCGCTGCCCGAAACCTAGGGCGGTGTTTCAAAAGTAGGTTGCATGATTCTCACGTCATTCCGGCCACGCCCGCGCAGCGGGCACGAGCCGGAATCCAGGGACTTTTAAAGACGCTGGATTCCCCCTCCGCTTTCGCGGAGGCTAAAGGGGGCCGCGGGAATGACGGGGCGGAAAATCTGTCCGCGAATTGACGACTCGGGACACTAGGGCGGCTCTGAACAAGTCGTTCTCGCGTAACCTATCCCCGCAAAAGCGGGGAGCTGGAATCAAGTAGCCGGTTGAACGGACGGGACCCCCGCGATCCTCACCCCCGCCCCTCTCCACAGCGCGGAATTTGTGCAGAGCTTCCCTAAGAACCGGTTACAAAATGAGGGGAAACATCCCCTCATGCTCCCCCTATGTTGGAGGCCGTTTCGGTCATTCTGAAACGGTCTCTAGGCAGGATTCCACTGCGTCTGCGTGAACCGCGTGACGAACCGCCGTACGTCGGCTGCCGGCAGGTGGTCGATGCCCGCGGCGCCCGTGCGTCCGCCACCGGAGGGGAATTGCTGGCAGAACGCGTCGGCGCCGACAGGGTGAGAAAGCGGCGCACGCACGCTCACCGAAAATCCCCGCTGGGAATTCGGCGCGAGCACCGCGTGTGCGCGGTCCGGTGCTTCCGCGGCGAGTTCGTTCGCGAATGCGCCGACGACGCGCCGGCTCCAGGCGGCATCGGGCAGCACGAAAACCGCCGTGCGGTCGTCAACATGCATGGGAGCGATGTCGCGCGCGGAATTCAGGTCCGCCGTCTTCGCGGCCGTCAGCCGCTGCACGACGGGTTCTGCGGCGGCAAAGCGAAGCGGATCGGCAAAAGGCCGCATGCGTTCGTACAGCCGCGCCGGCGCAATGGTGAGATCGGCCTCGGTCTCGCCATAGGCGTTGTAGTTCAGCGCCTCGCCGAGTTCCCGCAGCGCATCGATCTCCGGCGGCGTTAAATCAAGCTGCCGCGCGAGACGAGCGGCGGTGTCGCGCAGGTTGTCGCCGAAGGCGGCGACCACCGCCCATGCGCGGAAGCGGCCGCCGAGATGACGATCCACGAGAACACTCGTGCATACGTCGGGCGCGGTCTCGATGTGCGCTTCGAGAAGCGGATGGTGCGGAATGTCGCCGGCGAAGTGGTGGTCGAAGTAGCGCACGCGCGCGCCGCGCGCAAGCAACGCCTGGAGAGCGTCCCGGTTGCGGTCGAGCGAGATGTCGAGCACGGTGACCAGGTCGCCGCGACCGGCATCGACTCGCTTGAGGAGCCCGACATCGTGCTTGGGGCCGGTCACCAGGAGCGAATCGGCCGGCTCGTCGAGGCGCAGTTGCTGCAGCGCGCACAGCCCGTCGGCATCGCCATTGAAAACGTCGAAGCGGCGCATGGGTCGTAGGCAATCAGCGGCCGGCGGCGTCAGCCGCCCACAAGCCCGTCGATGCGCGCCTTGATTTGCGCGCAGGCTGCTGCGAGCCCGCTGGGATCGGACGTATCGTAATCGACTGCAACGGCGAGTTCCTCCGGCATGAGCGGCTCGTACCATGCCATCTGCCGCTCCAGCACCTCGAGAGTCGCTTCCGAGGCATCGCGACCGGCGCGCTCGCGCGCGCGGACGCGCTCGCGCAGCGCCGCCGCGGGCGCGCTGCAGGCGAGAATCAGAAACCCGGCGCCGGCGGCGTGGGCAACTTCGCGCAATGTCTGGCGCTCGGAATGCCGCAGAAACGTCGCATCGACGATCACCGGAAAGCCTGACGGCAGCATCGCGCGTGCGAGGACGGCAAGGCGTTCGTAGGTCGCGCGCGTGGCTTCGGGCCCATAAATTCCGGCGCCCGCGGCCGAATCCGTACGCGCGGCCGCGGCGAGCCCGTGCAGGCGCTTGCGCTCGACATCGGAGCGCAGGCGCACGGCGCCGATCGTCTCCAGGAGCGTCTGCGCCGCTGTCGTCTTGCCCGAACCGGAAAGCCCGCAGGTGATGACCAGGGCCGGCGCCGGCCGCTTCTCCAGCGATTCCGCCAGGCGCAGATATTCGTTGAACGCCTCGGTCGCGTCGCGCAAGCTCCGGACGGATTGGTCCGGCTGCCGCATCCGGATCATCGCGATCTTGGCGCGCACCATGGCCCGCTGGACGAGATAAAACCGCAGCACCGCAATTCCCCGGTAGTCGCCGGTCGCCTCGAGGTAATCGTTGAGGAAGCGGAACGCGAAACCGGGCTCGCGATGGTCGATCAGATCCATGACCGTGAACGCGACCTCGCTCATCACGTCGATCCAGCGGAAGGAATCGTTGAACTCGATGCAGTCGAACATGACCGGCATGCCTTCGACGAGCGCCACGTTGCCGAGGTGCAGGTCGCCGTGACACTCGCGCACGCGGCCGTCCGCCTTGCGTTGCGTGAATACGGCCCGCAGCCGCATGAACTCGCCTTCGGTCCATGCGCGCAGATCCGCCGCGCGCGCGCGGGCGCCGGCTGCCGGCGCCAAGCGCTCTATATGCTCGAAGTTCTCCAGCGCCTCGGCGCGAACGACCTCCGGATTCCCCCATTC
>JBARMB010000025.1:0-1844 GCA_049802235.1 Burkholderiales bacterium
GGGTTTCCGCAGCCGGCGCCCGGCACCGCGCCGGCACCCGGCCCGATGCGGGTTCCCGAAGACAAGCTGCGCACCATCCTCGGAATAGCCAGCGTGTCCGTAAAGCAGGGCACCCAGCCTCTCGCCATCACCGACAGCGAACTCGTGAAGGCGTGAGTTTCCAGGGACGCCGGAAAGTGTGACCCCTTTATCCCTTCCAGGTACGCCGGGAGTAATTGCTCACCCCTATCGACGGGATCACGCTGCGGTTGGCTCGGGCGTGGGGACTGCCAGAGCATCGCGGATGGCGTTGAGAGCGCTCCGGCCGTTGCGGCGGCCGGTTTCGACAATTGAGCAGAGAGCGGCGTAGGTCTGCGCACCCCACTCGGAGCGGAACCCATTCGTCACTTTGCGGAAGATCACCGACGGCCTCAGTGCCCGCTCGCTTTCGTTGTTGGTCGGCTCGACGTCGCGGCGCTTCAGGAATGCGAACAGCTTGTCGGTGCAGTCGACATAGACCGTGTCTCGCAGCTTGCGGCCCTCGGCATCGGTCGGCTTGAGTGCAAGCAACCGCTCCAGTTCTCTTTCGAGACGGCGGCGATGCGCGGCAATGGTGGCGTCAGCGAGATCGGGCCGGCGGCGGCCGACCGCGCACGCGTCCTGGAGCAGTGCCTTGAAGCCGGGCGCGAAGATCGTATCGCCGTGGTCGATGGCATACTGCGCATCGCGGATCAGATGTGCGAGGCAGAACTGGTGCTCCTCGGCGTGCCCCAACTGCGAGGCCAGCCGGTCCGACAGCCACATCTTCGGCTTCACGCCACCGAGAAAGTCTGTCGGCACGCACTTGCCGCGCGTCGGTGCGATCACATGATAGACGGCGGTGGCGCAGCCGAACGTCCACTGCCACCAGGTCTTGCCCTTCACGCGCGCGCTCGTCTCGTCGCTGGCGATCACCTCGCTTGCGCGCACCTCTGCCGCGATCCGCTCGGCCGGCGCTGCCATTGCCTCGCCGGCGCGCGCGAGCATGTTGGCGATGGCGCCCTGCGAGATCTTGAAGCCGAAGAGGCCCTCGCAGACCTCGGTCAGCCGCTTGAAGCCGACCATCTGGCAGCCGTGCAGATAGACGATCGTCGACGTGATGCCCGGACCGAACGGCGTGCCTTCGGGCATATCCGTGGGGGCGCTCGCCGTCACCCGCGCCTTGCAGCAGGGGCAGGTGGCGCGGAACAGCTCGATGCGCGTCGTGACCGGCCTGATCGGCGGAATGTCGATATGATCGTACTCCTTCGCGAGTATCTGTCCGGCTTCGCCGAGTTCGGCGCCGCACGCACAGTGCTCGGCGAAGAAGCGCCGCGTTGCGTCGGGATTCTCGGCCAGCTGGCGCGTGACGCCAGGGCGGCCCTTGCGCCGCCGCTTGCCCCCAGGCGGCTTGGCGTTCGCCTTCTGCCCGCGCGAAGGCGGCACCGAGGAATTGTCCGGCGTCTTCGGCGGTCTGCCAGACTTCGCTTCGAGTTCGGCGATACGGGCGTTCTGCGCCTTCACCAGCGCCAGCAATTCCTTGATGCGTTCGTCTTTGGCGGCGATCTGCGCAACGAGCTGGTCGATCTGCGCAAGCAGCGACGCCACCAGATCGGCGCTATCTCCACTCGGCGAATCGTTCTTTCTCTCCGGCATGGAGAGCGTGAATCAGCTTGCCGCAGTCCGCTCAACACCTCAGACCCGAGTCACAACGCCGCAGAGGGGTGAGTAATTACCTTAATTCTGCTGCCGCTCGCAACGCCGGAGCCGAAATACGCATGGTACTACCAACGTGCCCTGCATTGCTGGGAAACCGTGTGGCGTGCATTTTTTGAACAATTTCAAGG
>JBARMB010000026.1:0-2833 GCA_049802235.1 Burkholderiales bacterium
GTGCCGCTTGTGCCGGAAAACCGCGCCTGAACAACTTGCTAGGAAATCAGGCTTTCTTAGTCAGTTTGCCCGAACGGGCTCGACAACCCAACTGACTTTTGTAATCAGTCTACTCGCGCTGCGGGCCGCGCCTGTCAATTCACCTTGGGCTCTATCCTGACGTTGGACGCTAAAAGACTGCGGTCGCGCACTCCATAATCTATCATTATGCGAATGCGCAGAGTTACCCAGCCGATGTGTCCAAGTCGACTAGTTTTACTGCGTCATGAATTTCTGCGCTGCAATGGTCGTGAGATTGGAGCATTGCAGCAAGGACATCGCGGCAGGCTTCTTACGAGCGCGCCGATCAATCGTCGACGCATGGTTGCGATCGAGTTCGGGATGTGACGCTCGGGCCGTAGCGGCGGATCCTCTGGGTCGGTAACCGTCGGGTACGGCAAGTTCCGGGAACAGCGTGGTGGAACGAGGTCCTGAGGGGGAAATCGTCTCCCGCTCGGAGATCAGGAATCCGTAGGCTGCGATGCACAGGGTGGCGTGGTGATGGAATCCGCGCCACCCACGCCCTTCGAAATGCCCGAGCCCGACCTCCTGTTTGAGTTCCTGATAATCGCGTTCGATGCGCCAGCGCAGCTTGGCGATGTCGACCAGACGATGCAAGGCGATGCCTTCGGGAAGGGTCGAGAGCCAATATTTGGTCGGCTCTTTCTCTTCCTCGGGCCACTCGATCAGCAGCCATTCTTCCGGTCGGCTCTCGGTGAGATTGTAATCACGATGTGCAACTCGAACTCGCAGGCGTGCGAAGCGTGAGGAAAGCCAATCGGCCGAACCTTCGCGCCATTTGATCGTGCGCCAAGCGTTCGCAGGCAAGGCAAGCGCGAGTGCCTTGACCGAGTTTGGCCCGTGTCGTGCGTCACGACGGATCAGCTTCGGCGGTCGTCCCTGACCTGACCACTTCTTCGGCGGCAGCGGCCCCGTGCCTGGCGCCCAAACCGTCGTGTTCGGCATAATGCCGGCTACGTACGACAATCCCAGCGTCGTGATGTTCGCACGCACATCGGTGTCGGCGCCATAGCCGGCGTCCATCAGCACCACACCCCGCGGTAGGCCGGACTCGCACGCCCAGCGCAGCTGCTCGAGCGCGATCTCCGGCTTGGTCTTGAAGCTGATCTCCTTGGGCACACCCGCCTTGCGCCGACGGGTGCGGTCCTTCGCCCAGTCTTTCGGCAGATACAGCCGATAGGCCGCCGGCAGGCTGGCATGGTGATTGGCAACCGATAGCGACACCGCGACCTGACAATTGTCTTGTTTGCCAAGCTGGCCGCAGTATTGCCGCGCCACCCCGACAGAGTGCCGCCCCTGCTTGGGAAAGCCGGTGTCGTCGATAATCCAGGCTTCAATCGGCCCGTGACGCTCGACCTCCGGCAGCACCATCTCGCTCACCTTGGCCAACACTTTCTCGTCCGACCACCCGGCATTGCCGACAAAATGCAAAAGCGATTGGTGCTGCGCCGCCGTTCGCTCAGGTGCCGTCACCGCCGCCATCGGCTCGACGCTCTTGCGCTCGCACGGCAGCATCAGGCCAACGCAATAATCATGTAGCGGTCCGGCACGATCCGCATGGCCAATCACGCTCACAAGCCCCTCGACATATCCCGAAAACCGCGATTCACTGTCGTTTGCTGTTCGGAGATCCATCTCAGCCCTCATATGCTGAACTGCGAATCTCCCTCAATTAACCGATTCCAAATTGCAATCACCCGCGACTTTCTGACTCAGTAAGAATAGAAGCTCACCGCCTGCGCTACCGATAAATCGCCCGAGACGATGGTGAGCGGTCGTTGCATCGCCGTGCGCCAATATCGTGTCAGCTCTTTACTGAGAACGCGGTAGTAGGCGCGGTCGTTCTTGGAGTCCTTCTCATATCTGATCCACGCAACCACCGGTGCAGCCGCAAGTACAACGACGGTGACGACAGCCACGCCAAGAGCGACGCGTACAGCGGCTGCACGGGGCAGCGTCAACTGCGGAGGACCCAGCAGTACGATCGGCAGCAGAAACCAGGCGGACATCGTCCATAAGGAGGTCAGCTTGATGCCAATCACAGGCGCCGTGAGCATAGGCAGCAACAGCTGCGCCGCAAGCAGCAGCACCAACATGCGGCGGTCCGGATCGTCCGGCCACATCACTGACGCAAACACCCGCCGATCCGGGCGCAGCGCCAACAAATAGACTGCGACCGGAAGCAGCACGTAGGCAAGCCCGCCGGCGGCATAGGCCAAGGCTGCTTTCAGCCCTTCCGCTATCGAGCCGCTGCCGTGAACGGCCATCGCATATTTGAAAGGCCCCGGCCCCGTGGTCATCAGCCAATAAAGATGCGGAGCCAGCACCGCCAACCCGGTCAGTATCGACACCCAGGGCGCCGGCGAACGCAGGTACTCCCAGCGGCGCGGATGCCAGAGCGCGGCGATGACGAAGCTGGCGATAAGATAGACGGAATAATACTTGCCTAGCATCGCGAGCGCCGCCGTGACGCCTGCAGCCGCCGACCAGGCCAGCCCGCGCGACTCAAATGCGCGCAGAAAGCAATAAGTCGCGATCGGCCAGGTCGACAGCAGCGTCTGGTTGGTCGAGAAGCGCTGGCTGTGAAATTGATAGAACGGCGTCAGAAGAAGCAGCAGGAGAGCCAACAGGCGCTTATCCCCGTTTAGATAGCGCCGCGCGATCAGATAGACCGCAAAAAGAGCGATCGCTGAGTTGGCCATCGCGAGCAACTCGAACGACCAGTCGGCAGGCGGAAAAATCGTGAACCAGCCGGTCGCGATCAATCCGGCGA
>JBARMB010000027.1:0-6137 GCA_049802235.1 Burkholderiales bacterium
GCGATCAACCGGATCTACCGGGCGAGCGGGCTGAACGATCTGGAGCAGCTGGAGGATGCGCCGGAGTACGATCCGGCGGTGGTGCTCGATGCGGCGCGGGTGGAGCAGTACCTCAAGCGCAAGATCAAGGAACCGGCGTAACCGCCGTTACCAGCCGGGCGGGGGATCAACAGGAGCATGTGATGGGCAAGAGAGACGCAATCGTTTCAGACGAACTGGCCAGCAAGTTCGCCACCGAAAAAGACTCGCCGTACACCCGCTGGGTGCGCAACGAGGGCCTGGACATCATCAGCGCGCATTACGTTCCCAACCTGAACACGGTCGGCCTGAAGCCCTGGCCGCGGCGCGGCGGGCACGGCGTCTACATCAACCACGAGGCCTCGCGCACCTCGAACGACTGCTACGTCTGCGAAATCCCGGCGGGGCAGAAGCTTGCGCCGCAGCGCCAGTTGTTCGAGGAAATGATCTACGTGCTCGGCGGCCGCGGATCGACGACGGTCTGGAACGACGCCGGCCAGCGCATCACCTTCGAATGGAAAGCCGGCGCGCTGTTCGCCATTCCCCTCAACGCCTGGCACCAGCATTTCAACGGCTCCGGCAGGGAGCCGGCCCGCTTCGTCGCGGTCACCAACAGCCCGGCCGTGATCAATTTATACGAGGACGTCGAGTTCGTCTTCAATACGCGCTACGACTTCAAGGGGCGCTTCGCCGGCGAGCCGGACTATTTCGCCAACAAGGGCGAGCAGAAGGGCCTGCTGCTGGAGACGAATTTCGTCGCCGACGCCGTCAACCTGCCGCTCATCGCTGCCCGGGAACGCGGCGCCGGCGGCGGGCACATCCGCTTCAATCTGGCCAAGGGGTCGATGAACAGCCACATCTCCCAGTTCCCCGTGGGCACCTACAAGAAGGCCCACTGCCACGGTCCCGGGGCGCACGTGATCATCCTGACCGGCGAGGGCTACAGCCTGATGTGGCCCGAAGGCGAGGAGCCGCGGCGGTACGAATGGCAGGCGGGGTCGATGATCGTCCCCCCGAACCTGTGGTTCCACCAGCATTTCAACACCGGCACGACGCCCTCGCGTTATCTGGCGTTCAAGCACGAGGTAGTGTCGATTCGCAACGCCCAGGGCGTGCCGAAAGCGTGGATCAGCAGGCGCGTCGGCGGGGACCAGATCGACTACGCCGACGAGAGTCCCGTCGTGCGCACGATGTTCGCCGACGCACTTGCCACGCGGGGGCTGGAGCCGCGCATGGACAAGGCTTATCAGGCGGAACTGGTTGATCTGCCTTCGAAGGCAGGGTAGCTCCGGCCGGGCGATCGCTTGACACCGGATTGGAGTCTTGTTAGCGTGCCGAAAGTTGTTCTGTAAAGAAGATTATAGTTCCATATAGAAGAACTTCTTACATGAGGAGAGGAGACGAAATGATGCTCAAAAGGAAGGCGCTTTCCCTGGCGGTAGCCGGTGCGATCGGGGTTCCGGTCGCGGCATTTGCAGAAACATCGAACGTGGAGGTTTACGGCCGGCTGTATCCGGAATTCACCGTGCTCAGCGGCAGCGGCGCAACGGCAGCAGGCACGACCGGCCTGAGCACGCTGGCCAGGACACCGACCGGACTCAACGTCAAGAGCCGCAACTCAGTCGATGCGTCCAATTCCCGCATCGGCTTCCGCGGCACGGAGGATCTCGGCGGCGGACTGAGCGCGATCTGGCAGATCGAGAACCAGGTCTCACTCGACAGCGGGGCGTCGAACCCGCTTGCCGCGCGCGAATCCTTCGTCGGCCTCAGGGGCGGGTTCGGAACGGTCAGGCTCGGCAACATGGACACGGTGTACAAGAGACTCGGCGACCCGATCCGGTTCATGGGCATCGCCAGCGGCAACCACGTGTCGGACAGCAACATCATTTCGTCGCGCATGCCGTTCGGCAACAGCTCGGCCGGCAGCTTCCACCTGCGCGAACCGAACAGCCTCTTGTACCAGACGCCCAATCTAGGCGGGACCACGCTTTACGCGCAGTATTCGCCCGATACGAACGAAAGCGCGACGCCCACCACGACCACCAAGAGAGAGTTCTGGTCATTGGGCGCCCGGTATCGTCGGGGTCCGCTGTACTTGGCGCTGGCGCACGAGATCCACAAGGACTTTTTCGGCGGATCGAACAGCGCCCCGACCGCGCTCTCCAACACCGCGAATGCCAATGCCCACTCCAACGACACTTCGACCCGCCTCACGGGCATGTGGACCTACTCCGACGCCGGGCGTGTGTCGCTGGATGTTGCCAGCTTCGACTACTCGGAATCGGGCGGTCTGGCAGGCAGGTTCGAGAATTACAAGAACAAGCGTTGGGCGGTCACCTGGGAGCAACGCTGGGGCGGCGGCGCGTGGCGCACGGCCGCGGCGTACGCCAACTCCTCGGCCGGCAGCTGCGGGCTGGTCGGCGGGGCCACATGCACCACGGACGGCCTCAACGGCAACATGATTGCGCTGGGTGGGGAATATTCGTTCTCCAAGCGCACCGCGCTGTTCGCGCTGTATTCGCGACTGAACAATGGCGAGTCCTCGTCTTACAGGAACGCGGAAAATGTTTCGCCCTATGAGACGGGAATGGACGTGACCCAGTACTCGCTCGGCATCAGACACAACTTCTGATCGCGTTCAACACGGATGCGGCAGCGCGAGGGCGATCGCGCGCTGTCGCATCGTTATTTTGAGCACCTGTCCGGAGGGCCGTATTTGCCGGATGGCGAACACGGCAGTAACCATGCAACGAGTCTGGAAGGGGCGCGCGCTGTCCTGCCTGCTGGGCGCCTGCGTTCTGATGCTGCCGGTCGCGGCCCTGGCGCAGGGCAAGCTCTCGCCGGGCGAGGTCTACAAGTACCAAGGCGCCGACCGGGAGCAGCGCTTGCTCGAAGGCGCGCGCAAGGAAGGCAGCATCGCCCTCTACACATCGCTTAACCTCAAGGATTCAGTCCCGATTACCGAGGCGTTCGAGAAGAAATACCCCGGGGTCAAGGTTTCATTATGGCGCGCTAGCAGCGAGAAGGTGGTGCAGCGCGCGCTGACCGAGGCGCGCGCGGGACGCTTCACGCCGGACGTGCTCGAGACCAACGGCCCGGAAATGGAGATTTTCTACCGGGAAAAGCTGCTCGAGACGTTCTACAGCCCGGCGTTCAAGGATCTTCCCGCGGAGGCGTTTCCCGGGCACCGGCACTGGGTCGCCGATCGTTTCAATTTTTTTGTCATCGGCTACAACACCAACCTGGTCAAGCCGGAAGAGGTGCCGAACTCCTATCAGGATCTGCTGCAACCGCGCTGGGCCGGCAAGGTCGGCCTCGAGGCGGGCGATGTCGACTGGTTCGGCGCCGTGGTCAAGGGGATGGGCGAGAAGGAGGGGCTCGCGTTTTTCCGCAAGCTCGCGGAATCGCGCCCGCAGATCCGCACCGGCCATACGCTGATCGCCGAGCTGGTCGCCGCGGGGGAAATCCCGCTTGCGATCTCGGTGTATAACCATAATATCGAGCGCCTCGCGCAAAGGGGGGCGCCGGTACGGTGGAAACCGTTCGCGCCGACTTTCGGCAGGCCGAACGGAATCGGACTGGCTAAGAACGCGCCGCATCCGCACGCGGGGCTGCTGTTTGTCGACTTCATGCTGTCCCGCGAGGGCCAGGAACTGATCAAGGAGCGTAACCGTGTACCGTCGAGCAATGCCGTGGACAGCCCGCTCAACAAGTTCAAGTACCGGATGATCGATCCCGCCATCGTCCTCGACGAGTCGGAAAAGTGGGAAAGGCTCTGGTCCACACTTTTTCTCAAGGGTCAGAAGATGAAGAAGGAGGCAGAATGAAGCATCGATATCGAGCGTTGTTCGAAGTGGCCGGCGTCCTGTTGGCGCTCTCCGCCTGGCCGGCACATGCGCAGGCACCGGCGGGCAGCTCCAAAATCGCCCTGTACCAGGGCGCCGACCGCCAGCAGCGGCTGATCGAGGGCGCGAAGAAGGAGCGAGAGCTGACGTTCTACACTTCCGCGCCGGTCGATGACGTGGCCGTGCTCACGGAGGCGTTCGAGAAGAAGTACGGCGTCAAGGTGAGGGTCTGGCGCGCCGGTTCGGAAAAAGTGCTGCAGCGCGCCGTCACCGAGGCGCGCGCCGGCCGATTCGACGTCGATGTCATCGACACCAACGGGCCGGAGATGGAAGGGCTGCACCGCGAGAAGCTGCTGCAGGAGGTGAAGTCGCCGTATATTGCCGACCTGATCCCGCAGGCCATCCTGCCGCATCGCGAGTGGGTCGGCTCCCGTCTCAACATTTTCACCGCCGCCTACAACACCCGGCTCATCAGGAAGGAAGACCTGCCCAAGTCCTACGCTGACCTGCTCAACCCGAAGTGGAAAGGAAAACTCGGCATCGAGGCCGAGGACATCGACTGGTTCGCCGGGGTGATCGGCAATCTGGGCGAGGCCAAGGGCCTCAAGCTGTTCCGCGACATCGTGGCGACCAACGGCATTTCGGTGCGCAAGGGGCACACGCTGCTCACCAACCTGGTGGTCTCCGGAGAGGTGCCGCTGGCGCTGACGGTCTATAATTACAAGGCCGATCAGCTCAAGAGCAAGGGCGCGCCGATCGACTGGTTCGCGTTTCCGCCCGCGATCGCCCGGCCCAACGGCGTCGGCATGCTGCGCCGGGCGCCGCATCCGCACGCGGCGGTGCTGTTTTTCGACTTCATGCTGTCGGATGCGCAAGACCTGCTGCTCAAGCGCGATTTCATTCCGACCAGCCGGAAAGTGACGTCGCCGCTGAACCAGATGCCCCTCAAGTTCGTGGATCCAAAAGTGATTCTGGACGAAGAGACAAAGTGGAGCAAGCTGTACCAGGAGATCTTCGTACAGCAGTCGAAGTAGGCCGGTTACAGGGGACGGGAAAAGTCATGGGCACCGAATCGCACTATCACAGCAAGAAGGACCGGACGTTTGTTCGCGCCATCGCCGGGCCGTACAACCTCAAGGACGAGCTCAATCGCCTGCGCTCGATGCCGCGGGTGCGCAAGGGCAGCGAGATCAGGTTCAACGATGGACCGCAGGCGTTCAGCCGGCACTACGTCGAACCGAAGGACGGAATCACGCAGATGTTCCATCTGCATATCGAGGAGTACGGGCCGGGCGGCAGATCGCAGAAGCACGGCCACGTCAACGAGGCGGCGTTCTACATCCTCGACGGCAAGGGCTACGAGATCCACGACGGGGTGCGCTACGACTGGCAGGCGGGGGACATTGCGATCGTGCACAACAACTGCGTGCACCAGCACTTCAACGCCGATCCGGTGAAGCCGGCGCGCGCCCTGGTGATCAAGACCAAGCCCATGTTCATGTTCATGAACATGCTGTTCCAGCATCAGGTGGAGCCGCGTCCGACCGCGCCGGCCCCGGGGGGCGAGGGCTTCCAGGCGCGGCACCTGGAGGACGATTTCAACCACCCGAAGTAGGCCGGCTGGTCCGGCTGTCAGTGAACGGGAACGATGGCGATATCGAAGGAGATCCGAGATGGCCTGGGGAGAATCGAAGGTATGGATGCGGGGTACGGCGAGCGGGAAGCTGTACCAGGGGTTGCTGGAGGAGGCGGCGGGGGCGCCGCTGAGGAACGCCAAGAGGAAGAAGCTGGTGCACCCGGAGGAGATGCCCTGGGAGATGGCGCGCCAGGGGCTCTTGAAGCACCTGCTCAACGAGCAGATGAACACGCGCATGGAGACGGTGGATGCGTACATGCAGATCATTCCGCCCGCGAGCCGCTCGGGCAAGCACCGGCACCTGGCCGAGGAGTGCCTGTACGTGCTGGAGGGGCGGGGCTATGACCTGCACCAGGACTGCGACGTGGAGATCACCGACACCTACCACTGGAAGGCGCAGGAGGAGGTGAAGCGCTGGGAGTGGGAGGCGGGGGACGTGATCTACATTCCGCCGAACACGATCCACCAGCATTTCAATGCCGACCCGCAGCGGCCGGTGCGGCTGATCTCGGCGATCAACCGGATCTACCGGGCGAGCGGGCTGAACGATCTGGAGCAGCTGGAGGATGCGCCGGAGTACGATCCGGCGGTGGTGCTCGATGCGGCGCGGGTGGAGCAGTACCTCAAGCGCAAGATCA
>JBARMB010000028.1:0-38130 GCA_049802235.1 Burkholderiales bacterium
CCCACCACCTTGGGCGCCCATGCAACTACCGAGCCGCGTGAGAGAAAGACGTGCCGTATTCCGGCTGCCCCCGCACTCCTCAGGATCGAGCCCAGGTTGCCCGGGTCCTGGATATTTTCCAGCAGCAGGCAGGTCGACAGCTCCCGCGGCCGCGGCCCCGGGTCCGGCGTGCGTATGACCGCCGCCACGCCGGCGGCGCTCACCAGCTGGGATATGTGCGCGACGAGGCGGTCGGCCAGCACCAGCCGGGCCGCTGCCGGCGTGTTCTCGACGAGAGCGCGAATCGCGGGCCTGGCGAATGCGTCTTCACCGGCAAAGACGATCTCAGCCACGCCACCGCTTTCCCGGTATGCCTGCACCAGATGTTCGCCCTCGATCAGCGTGGTTCCCGTCCTGCGCCGGTCACGTGATGACGCCGCCAGCCTGATCAAGGCCTTGACCTGGGGATTATCGCGCGAACGGATGAGCTTCAAATCAGCTGCCGCCTTCCAGGATCCGCCTGACGGGGCCGAAGCTGCGCCGATAGACTTCACACACGCCGTGGCGCCGCAGCGCCTCGAGGTGGGCGACCGTGGGATAACCCTTGTGGCGGTCGAAGCCGTATTGAGGGAAACATCGGTGCAGCTGCCGCATCTCCGCGTCGCGCTCGGTTTTGGCCAGTATCGATGCCGCGGCGATAACCTTTACCCTGGCATCGCCCTTGACGATTGCCCGTACCGGGACAGACAGACGCGGACAATGCAGGCCATCGACCAGCACTTCGTCGGGGATGTGCGACAAGGATTCCACGGCGCGGCGCATGGCGAGCAGGCTCGCCTGCAGGATGTTCATGCGGTCGATTTCCTCGACACTGGCCCAGGCAACGGACCACGCCAGCGCCGTCTCCTTGATCGCCGCGGCAAGGTCTTCGCGCCGGTGCTCGCTCAGGGACTTCGAGTCGGCGACGCCGGCCGGTGCCGGAATTTCAGAAGTGAACATTACGGCGGCCGCACAGACCGGGCCGGCGAGCGGTCCGCGCCCGGCCTCGTCGACACCGCAGATCAACCGGGCTGCAGCCACGGCAGAATAGCCTCCGCTGCCCGGGTTGCGGTATCCCGGCGCAGCAAGCGGTGAATCTCGCCGAGGCGCTCCGGCAGCCGCCGCTTGACCACAGGATCGTTGAGCGAATTCAACACCGCTTGCGCCAGGTTTTCCGGCGTCGCTTCGTGCTGCAGCAGCTCGGGCACGAGAAATTCGCCGGCGATGATATTGGGCAGGCCCACCCAGGGCTGATAACGCATCCTCGACATCAACCGCCACGTAAGCTCCGCCATCTTGTACGTGATCACCATGGGCTTGCGATAGAGAGCGACCTCCAGCGTCGCCGTTCCGCTCGCGACCAGCACCATGTCGGCCGCGGCGATGGCGTCGTGCGCGTGGCCGAACAGGATGGTGAGCGGCAGTTCGCTGGCGTCAAGCGCGTATTGTGCGGCTTCGAAGACGGCGCGGGTCTCGCGGCTCACCAGCGGCACCAGAAAATGCACTTTCGGCTGCGTCTCGGCGATGAGCTGCGCGGTGCGCACGAATGTCGGCGCCATATAGCGCAGCTCGGACTGCCGGCTGCCGGGAAGCAGCGCGATGATTTTCCGGTCTGTCGAAAGGCGCAACTGCTCGCGTATTGCATCGGTACTGTTTTCGGTCGGGATGACGTCAGCCAGCGGATGTCCGACATAGGCGACCGGAATGCCGGCGTCGCGGTAAAGCGGTTCTTCGAACGGGAACAGCACCAGCATCTGGTTGATGGATTTGGCGATCGAGTGAATGCGACCGCCACGCCAGGCCCAGAACGACGGACTCACGTAATGCACCGTCGGAATTCCGCTCCTTTTCAGCCGGCGCTCGAGCGGCAGGTTGAAATCCGGCGCATCGACGCCAACGAACAGCGCCGGCCGGACGGCGGCCAGTCGTCGCGCCAGCCGGCGCCGGATGGCGATGATTTCCGGATAGTGGCGCAGGACCTCGACGTAGCCCCGCACCGCGAGCTTCTCCATCGGGAACCACGCCTCCAGCCCGGCGGCTTCCATCTTCGGGCCGCCGATGCCCACAAATTGAACGGCGGGGACGCGCCGGCGCAGCGCAGCCATCAGGTGCGCGCCAAGAAAATCTCCGGAGGCCTCGCCGGCCGCCATTGCCACGATGATCGGCTGACGGCTCACTTCGATCAGCGGATGATGCTACGCCGCGAGCGCTCGAGAAATTCCACGAGCATCCCCACTTCGGGACAGGCGGCAGCTTGCGCCGCGAGCTCCCCGCGTGCCTGTTCCAGCGTCAGCCCGGATTTGTAGAGGGTCTTGTAGGCCTTCTTGATTGCCGCGATGGTCGCGACACTGAAGCCACGACGCTTCAACCCCTCGCTGTTGATGCCGAAAGGCACCGCGGTGTTTCCCGCCGCGGTCACGCAGGGCGGCAGATCCTGCAGCAGGATCGTACCCATCGCCGTGATCGAGTGCGCGCCGATCGACACGAACTGGTGCACCACGGTGAACCCGCCGAGAATCGCATAATCGCCCACACGGACATGGCCTGCGAGCTGTGCATTGTTGGCAAAGATGGTGTGATTGCCGACCTGGCAATCATGGGCGAGGTGGACGTAGGCCATGATCCAGTTGTCGTCGCCGATCCGTGTCGCTCCCGCATCCTGCGCCGTACCGCAGTTGAAGGTGCAGAACTCGCGGATGGTATTGCGGTCGCCGATCTCGAGCCGGGTCGGCTCTTCCCCGTATTTCTTGTCTTGGGGCGGCCCGCCAAGCGCACTGAAGGAGAAAATGCGGTTATGCGCGCCGATCCGGGTATGCCCATCGATCACCACGTGCGGCCCGATCGAGGTGTCCTCGCCGATTTCGACGTGCTCGCCGATGATCGAATAAGCGCCGACGGACACGCCGACAGCGAGCTTTGCGGCGGCATGAACAATGGCGGTCGGATGGATCATAAAGGCCGGATGGTGCACATCAGCCGCGCCTCCGCCACCACGGCATCGCCGACCCGCGCCTCGGCGGAAAATTTCCACATGCCGCGCACGTTGCGCTCGATCGATACTTCGAGCCGCAGCTGGTCGCCCGGGCTGACCGGACGCTTGAAGCGCGCCTCGTCGATGCCGACAAAGTAGTACACCGACTGGTCGTCCGGCTTGTGGCCGATCGTTCTGAACGTGAGGATCGCCGCTGCCTGCGCCATGGCCTCGATCACCAGCACTCCCGGCATGACGGGATGGTGGGGAAAATGCCCGACGAAGAACGGCTCGTTGATGCTGACGTTCTTGATCGCGAGGATGCGCTTGCCGGGCTCGCATTCCATCACCCTGTCCACAAGCAGCATGGGATAGCGATGCGGGAGATACTCCAGGATCTCGTGGATGTCCATCGCCTTACCTCTTTCGTTTCAGTTCGGAAAACTTTTTTTCCAGCGCGCCGACGCGCTCCACCAGCTCGTCGAGATTGCGCAGATGCGCCGCCGCTCTTGCCCACTCCCGGTTCGGCGCGATCGGGTACGCGCCGGTATAGGTACCCGGGTTCCTGATCGACTTGGTCACCAGCGTGGCGGCCGAGATGTTCACATGGTCGGCGATTTCGAGGTGGCCGAGTATGACCGCGCCGCCACCGACGGTGCAGTGACGGCCGATGCGCGCGCTGCCGGCGATCCCGACGCAGCCTGCCATCGCCGTATGCGCGCCGATGCGCACGTTGTGCCCGATCTGTATCTGGTTGTCGAGCTTGACGCCGTCTTCGATGATGGTGTCGTCCAGGGCCCCGCGATCGATCGTGGTGTTGGCGCCGATCTCCACGTCGTCGCCGACGATCACGCGGCCGGTCTGGGGAATCTTGATCCAGCGGCCGTCATCGAGCGCCATGCCGAACCCGTCGCTGCCGATCACGGCGCCGGCATGGATCACCGCGCGCTTGCCGACGGCACATCGTTGATAAACCGTGACCGAGGCATGGAGACGGCTGCCGTCGCCGATCTCGACCCCCTCTCCCAGGCAGCAGCCCGGCCCGATGACGACGTTTTCCCCCAGACGGACGCCCCGACCGACATGGCAGCCGGGTCCGACCGCCGCGGATGCGGGAACGGTGGCACCCGCATCGATCACCGCCGCCGGATGCACGCCGGGCGCCGGGCGCGTCTGCGGATGCAGCAGTTGCGCGACGCGCGCAAAATAGACATAAGGGTCGCCGCAGAGGATGCGGGGCAGGCTCGTGGCATCGCGCTCAGCGTGCGCCAGGACCACCGCGGCGGCACGAGTCGCACGCAACTGCCGGCGGTAGCGCGCATGCGACAGGAACGCCAAGTCCCCGGGTCCGGCGCTCTGCAACGTCGCGATGCTGCGAATCAAAGTATCGGGATCGCCGACGAGTTCGCCGCCCAACTGCGCCGCGATTTCCCCGAGCCGGTAGATGCGCGTATCAGATTGCGTCACAGGTGCGCCGCCTCTCGGCAGGCCGACCATTCAATGCGGCGGGATATCGGCCCGGTACACAAAACACTGCGGCTCCCGCGCTCCCGCATGCGCCGCTTTCTTGCGCCGGACACGGTTGCATTCGACTACTTTGCCGCGCGGTTTTCGTCCATGGACTTGATCACCCTTTCGGTGATATCGACCTGAGGGTTTACATAAACCGCGTCCTGGAATACTGCATCGAATTTTTCCGCCTCGGCGATCGCTCTTATCGTCTTGTTGGCGCGATCGATTATGGCGGCAAACTCTTCCTGCTTGCGCTGGTTCAGTTCCTCCCGGAATTCCCGCTGTTTGCGCTGGAACTCGCGGTTGGTATCATTGAGCTCGCGTTCGCGCTTCTGCCGGTCCGATTCGGACATGGTAACGGCATTCTTCTCCAGATTTTCCTGCATCTTCTTCAACTGATCGGCCATCTTGGAGATATCCTGGTCACGCTTGGAGAACTCCTGCTCGAGTTTTTTCTGCGCCCGCTGCGCGGCAGGCGCCTCGCGCAGGATTCGATCGAGATTGACGAAGCCGATCTTGGCTTGCGCCAAAGCCGGCATGCTGAGCATCGACAGCACCAAAAATACCCAAAAGGTTACGGAGTAGCGTCTATTCAATCTGATCTCCCGCCGGGTTTCGACCGACGCGGGCCGGCGTCGGATTGGGTGATTATACCGAGGCTGCTAGAACACGGTGCCGAAGGTAAACTGGACACGCTGGATATGATCATCGGGCTTGGCATTGAGCGCGCGGGCGAAACTGATTTTCATGGGACCGAACGGCGAATTCCACGAGAAGCTCAGCCCCGATGAATAGCGAAACTCCGAGAACGAGGTCTTGTCGCCCAGCCCGAAGACCTGGCCGCCGTCGACGAAGGCACCCAGCCGCATCGAGCGGTCCAGGCCGCTACCCGGCACAGGAAAGAGGAATTCGGCTGTGCCGTTGATTTCGTGGTCCCCGCCCAAAAAACTGCCGTCGCTGGGGTCGCGCGGCCCGAGCGACGCCGTGCTGTATCCGCGCACGGAAGCCGCGCCCCCCAGATAGAAGTTCTTGAAGAACGGCAGCGGCCTGTCGCCGATTCCGCCGCCTTTGCCGATCTGCCCGTTTATCATGAGGGTGAAATCCCTCGAAAACGGATAGAACCATTGATTCTGGTAGGTCGCCTTGTAATACTCGAGTCCGCCTCCGGCCAGCTCCAGATTCGCTCTTTGGAGCCTTCCCCTCGTGGGCCAAAGCGCGCTGTCGCGGTTGTCCCGGACCCAGCCGGAAGAGCCGATGAGGACGCTATAGCTGCTGCCAAATTTATTCTGGAAGTCCAGATACCGCTGCGGGCTGGCATCCGAGAGGCCCAGGGAAGTCTGATCAACGGCCAGCCCGAATAGCAGCGTGTCGTGTTCGGTAAATGGAACTCCATAGCGCACTCCTCCGCCCTTCGAACTGGTCTTGTAGTTGCCGACCCCAAGCGAAGTTGCGTCGACGTCGCGCCGATAGGCGTCGAAACCGCGGCTGACCCCGTCCTCGGTGTAATAAGGATCGGTGAGCGAAAACGACAGCGTCTTGTTGATGGTGCCGCTCATCAACTGCACCGCGAGCGACTCGCCGCTGCCGAGGAAGTTGGCCTGTTGCACGCCGCCTTGAATGATGAGGTGATCGACGTTGGAAAAACCCAGGCCGAACATGATGCTGCCGGTGGGCCGCTCCTTGACCCGCACCGTGACATCGACCTGATCGGTGGTCCCGGGCACCGCCGGCGTCTCGATCTCGACTTCGCCGAAGTAGCCCGTTCGATCGATACGCTGCTTGGAGAGTTGCAGTTTCTGCGTGTCGTAGAAACCGCTTTCCATCTGGCGCATTTCGCGCCGCACGACCTCGTCGCGGGTCCGGGTGTTGCCAACCACATTGATGCGCCGGACGTAGATGCGCCGGCCCGGATCGATCAGAAAGGTAAAGGCGACCGTGCGTTTTTCCTTGTCTATCTGCGGTACGGCGCTGACGTTGGCGAAGGCGTAACCGTCGTGGCCCAGACGATCGCCGATGCTTTTGCTCGATTCGGTGAGCTTTTCCCGGGAGAAAGTCTCCCCCGGCTTCACCGTGATGAGCTTGCGCAGCTCCTCCTCGGGCACGAGCAGCTCGCCGCCGAGCTTGACGTCGGTCACCGTATACTTCGCACCCTCGACGATGTTGATCGTGATGTAGATGTCGCGCCTGTCCGGCGTGATCGAGACCTGGGTCGAGGCGATGTCGAAATCGAGGTAGCCGCGGTTGAGGTAAAACGAGCGCAGCGATTCCAGATCCGCCTGGAGCTTCTGCCGGGAGTACTGGTCGTTCTTGGAAAACCAGGTGAACCAGCCCGGCGTGCGCAACTGGAACTCCCCGATCAATTCCTTTTCAGGAAAATCCTGATTGCCGACGATGTTGATCTGCTTGATCTTCGCGGCCACGCCTTCATTGATGCTGAAATTGATCCCGACCCGATTGCGATCGAGCGGTGTCACCGTGGTGGTGATTTCCACGCCGTACTTGCCGCGAGTCAGATACTGGCGCTTGAGTTCCTGCTCCGCCTGATCCAGCATGGCGCGGTCGAAGATCCGCCCTTCCTGGAAGCCGACGTCGCGCAGGCCTTTTTTTACCTGATCCTTCTCGAATTCCTTCATGCCGACGAAATCGATGGAGGCGATCGCCGGGCGCTCCTCGACGGTCACGATCAGCACGCCATCCTGGACCTCCAGCCGGACATCGCGGAAAAAGCTCGTGGCGAACAGCGCGCTGATCGCCGCGGCCGCCTTTTCGTCGGTCATGGTATCGCCGACCTTGACCGGGAGATAGCTGAAGATGGTGCCGGCTTCGATCCGCTGGATGCCCTCGACTCGGATGTCCCGCACCACGAAGGGATCGAACGCCCAGGCAGACCGGGCAAACACGAGCAGAATGATCGCTGCCCGCAGCGCGTTTTTCATGAATCGGATGTCCCGCCAGCGGGCGGTCGATGTCGTGATTGTTACCCCGCCAGCAGGCGGTTGATGTCGTTATAGAACGCGAACGCCATCAGGAACAGCAGCACTGTCAGCCCGAGGCGCTGGCCCAACTCCATCATCCGCTCGGAAACGGGGCTGCCCTTGAAAATCTCGACGATATAATACAACAAGTGTCCGCCATCCAATAACGGTATTGGCAGGAGGTTCAGCACCCCCAGGCTGATGCTGATGAGCGCGAGAAACGACACGTAAGCGCCGAGCCCGAGCTGCGCCGACTGGCCCGCGTAGTCGGCGATCGTGACCGGTCCGCTCAGGTTTCTCCACGATACCTCGCCGATCACCATCTTGCCGAGCATCTTCAGACTGAACGCCGACGTTTCCCAGGTGCGCAGGAGCGCCATTCGGAGCCCGGCCATGACGTCGTAGCGCACGATCGTCGTCAGTCCCTTCATCGCGTCCGGATCGATGTGCGGCGCGGCGCCGATGCGCCCGAAGCGTGCGCCATTCTGCTGCACGGCTTCCGGCCGCAACCGGATCTCCAGTTCGTCCTTGCCGCGCAACACCAGGAAACGGACGGTCTCTCCGGGGTGGGCCCGCACCGCTATCACCACCTCTTCCCACGTGCGAACGGCGCCGCCGTTGATCGAAATCACGCGGTCGCCCGTGCGCAATCCCCCCGCCTCGGCTACGCTGCCGGGCACGACCTTGCCGATCACCGGCTCAACGTCGGGCCGGTAAAGCCTCAGTCCGAGGTACAGCAAGGGGTCGCCCTCCAGCCCGTGGATCTCGAATTGCGACAGATCCAGCTTGCGCCAGTTCATCCGCTGCTGCGCGTCGATCACCTCGAGCTGTGCCGATTGCTTTTCCACCGCGAGCTGCAGCAGCTGCCAGCGCACTTCCTGCCAGCTCGCCACCGGATCGCCATTGATTTTCAGGATCGTTTCGCCTCGCACCAACCCGCTGGCCGCGGCCAGAGACCCCGCCTCGGGCGCGGCCACCACGGGCCTGGCCTCCGGCACGCCGTGAACCAGCAGGCCCCAGTAGAACACGATGGCGAGCAGGAAATTCGCCGCCGGGCCGGCGCTGACAATGGCGATGCGCCGCCACACGCTCTGGCGATTGAAGGCGCGGTGGGCTTCCTCCGGCGCGACCGGTCCCTCGCGCTCATCGAGCATCTTCACGTAGCCGCCGATCGGAAGCGCCCCGATCGCCCATTCGGTCCGGTCAGATCCGCCCCGCACGCGCCACAGCGGCTTGCCGAACCCGATCGAGAATCGCAGTATTTTGACTCCGCAAATCCGGGCGACCAGGTAATGCCCGTATTCGTGGACGACGATTAGCACGCCGAGGGCGACGGCGAAGGCGGCGAGGGTAATGATCAGATTCATGCCGCGTGGGAGGTAAGACGCACGACGATCTGGCTGGCGCGAATCCGGGCTGCCTCGTCGGCGGCCAGCACGTCGTCGAGCGTGGCGAGCGCGCCGCCGGGCACCGCCGCCATGGTCTCCTCGATGACGGCGGTGATACCCAGGAACCGCAGGCGGTGCTCGAGAAACGCCGCTACCGCAACCTCGTTCGCGGCGTTGAGGATCGCCGGCGCGGAGCCACCGCTTTTCAACGCGTCGTAGGCGAGCCGAAGCGCCGGAAACCGTTCGTAATCGGGCTGCTCGAACGTCAGCGAGCCGATACGGAACAGGTCGAGCGAGGACACGCCGGCGTCGATGCGCTCGGGAAATGCCAACGCCTGCGCGATCGGAGTACGCATGTCCGGATTGCCGAGCTGCGCGATTACCGAGCCGTCGGCGTATTCGACCATCGAGTGCACCACGCTTTGCGGATGCACCACGACTTCGATCTGTTCCGCAGCGGCGCCGAACAGCCAGTGGGCTTCGATCACCTCCAGCCCCTTGTTCATCATCGTGGCCGAATCCACCGAGATCTTGCGGCCCATCACCCAGTTCGGATGCGCGCAGGCTTCGTCGGGTGTCACGCGGCGCAGCTCGGCGCGCGAGCGTGCGCGGAACGGCCCGCCCGAGCCGGTGAGCAGGATGCGGCGAATACCCTTGGCCGCGAGTTCCCCCGACACAAAAGGCGGCATGCACTGAAACACGGCGTTGTGCTCGCTGTCGATGGGCAGCAATGTCGCTCCGTTGGCGCGCACCGTGCTCATGAACACCGGGCCCGCCGTCACCAGCGCCTCCTTGTTGGCGAGCAGCAGTTTCTTGCCGGCGCGCGCAGCCGCGAGCGTCGCCCGCAGTCCGGCTGCGCCGACGATGGCAGCCATGACGCAGTCGATTTCCGGCAGCGATGCGACTTCGATCAGTCCCGCCTCGCCGTCAAGGACCTTGACGGGCACCCCCGCCAGGAGCTGCCGCAGCGCAGGCGCCCGGCTGGAGTCGGCAATACAGGCGTAGTCGGGTCGATGGCGCAAGCACAGCTCGGCGAGTTCGTCGACCTGGCGATGCGCGGTGAGTGCTGCCACCCGGAACCGGTCAGGGTGGCGTGCTATTACGTCGAGCGTACTTCTCCCGATCGAGCCGGTGGCGCCAAGTATCGCAATACGCTGCATCGGCTTACGCCTTAAAAATCAGCGCCGCGAACGGCAGCACCGCCATCAATGCGTCGATTCTGTCGAGAATGCCTCCGTGCCCCGGCAGTAGATCGCCGCTGTCCTTGACGTCGGCTTGACGCTTCAGCAGCGATTTGAACAGGTCGCCGACAACGCCCGCAGCCGTCAGCACGAGCGACAAGCCTATCAGGGCCGCCGGAGTATCCGCGATCGAACCTGCCGGAATCAGGCTCCTGCCCCACTCTGCCCAGAGCAGGGCATAAATCGCTACCGCGGCCATCGCCCCAAACACTCCTTCCCAGGTTTTTCCCGGACTGATCGAAGCGGCGAGCTTGCGCCTCCCCCATCGCCTCCCGGCGAAGTATGCCGCGGAATCGGAAATCCATACCAGCAGCATGATCGCGAGCAGCAGAGACGGGCTCACGGCACGCAGCGTGACAAGAGCGAGAAACGACGGCACCAGCACGAACACGCCGGCCAACGGGCCGGCTGCCGCGGCGCGAAGCCCCGGCTGCTTCCACAGCGAAACCGGTACCACCAAGACCCAGAACACGAGCGCGAGCCAGTAGACCAGGCGCACGCCGTCGGGGGCGACCGACGAGAGCGCCAGAAGGACGAGCATGAGAAGCGGCAACAGCGCCGCAAAAGCAGGCCGGCCCCATCGAGTCAAACCGGCAAGCCCGCCCCATTCCCATGCCGAAAGCGCCAGCACCGCCGAGGCAAGAGCGATCCACGCGGCTTGCGGGAACAGGAACAACCCGGCCAGAACCAGCACGATCAGGACGATCGCCGTCAGTACGCGGGCTTTAAGCATTGAAAAGGGTCTGAAAGAGCATGACTTATCCCGCAAGCGAACGCGCTGCGCTCAAGGATTTGAGCTGCGCCTCTTCGCCCCTGGCCGCCGCAGGTCGAATTTTTCCGTGAGTTGCCCCAAGCTGCGCCTTCCGCCCCCGGTGCCGCCGGAGGCGCTACGCGATCCTCCGGTGGCCGCTCGCGTCGCGTTGGGCTTCCTCGAGCTGTTCGCTGGTGCGCCCGAAGCGGCGCTCGCGTTGCTGATACCAGGTGATCGCGGCATCGAGCTGCTTTGCATCGAAATCCGGCCACAGCGTCGGCGTGAAATACAATTCGGTGTAGGCGAGCTGCCAAAGAAGGAAATTGCTGATGCGCTGCTCGCCGCCGGTGCGGATGAACAGATCCGGTTCCGGTGCGTAGTTGAGCGCGAGATGAGGCGCGAGCTGCTCCTCGCTGAAGCCGCCCTCCGGCATGGGTTGGCTGCGAACGAGCTTCGCAATCGCCTGCAGCAGATCCCAGCGCCCGCCGTAGTTCGCCGCGATCGTGAGTGTAAGGTCCCGGTTCGACGCGGTCAGCGCTTCGGCGCTGCGCGCAAGTTCCACGAGCCGGGCGCCGAACGGCGCCAGATCTCCGATGACCTTGAGTCTGACGTTGTTCTGGTGCAGCTTCTCGGCTTCCTGCTCCAGCGCCGCGAGAAACAGCTGCCGCAGCACCGAAACCTCCTCGGCCGGCCGGCGCCAATTCTCCGAGCTGAAGGCGAACAGGGTCAGGTAACCGATGCCGCGCTCGCCGCAGACACGGATGATCTCCCTTACCGTCTCGACGCCGCGCTTGTGGCCGGCGACGCGCGGGAGGTAACGCTGCTTCGCCCAGCGCCCGTTGCCGTCCATGATGATGGCGACATGCCGCGGAATCTCGCCGGCAGAGGGAATCTCACGGGTGGAGCTGCTGAACCGGCTCATGGATCGAGGTTCCTCAGGGTGCGGTCCCTAGACCGCCATCAAATCGGATTCTTTGGCTGCCAGCGCCTTGTCGACATCGCCGATGTACCTGTCGGTGAGCTTCTGGATGTCTTCCTGCGCCCGCCGTTCCTGGTCCTCCGAAACGGTCTTGGCTTTCAGCAGCTCCTTGATCGCGTGGTTGGCGTCGCGGCGCAGGTTGCGCACAGCCACCTTGGCGTTCTCGCCCTCGTGCTTGATCACCTTGATCAGCTCGCGGCGGCGCTCCTCGGTGAGCGGCGGCATCGGCACGCGGATCAGCTCGCCCTGCGTGGCCGGATTCAGGCCGAGGTCCGATTCGCGGATGGCTTTCTCAATGACGCTCACCATCTTTTTTTCCCACGGCGAGACGCTGATGGTGCGCGCATCGAGCAGCGTCACGTTGGCCACCTGGGGGACCGGCGTCTGGCTGCCGTAGTAATCCACCATGACGTGATCGAGCAGTCCGGCGTGGACGCGTCCGGTACGGACCTTGGCAAGGTCGGTTTTCAGCGCATCGAGCGATTTCTGCATCTTCTGCTCCGCGTTTTTTCTGACGTCAGCAACGGTCGTCATAACGCCTCCATGCGTTCAACTCTGAAACCCCGAGGGTCAATAGTAGACAAGCGTACCCTCGTTCTCGCCCATGACCACGCGCCTCATCGCCCCGGCCTTGAAGATGCTGAACACGGTGATGGGCAGCTTCTGGTCGCGGCACAGCGCGAATGCCGTCGCGTCCATTACCTTCAGGTTCTTGATCATGGCTTCGTCGAAGCTGAGTTTCTCGTAGCGTTTTGCATCCGGGTGCAGCTTGGGGTCGGCGGTGTAGACGCCGTCCACCTTCGTCGCCTTGAGCACCATCTCCGCGCCGATCTCGGTTCCGCGCAGGGCGGCCGCCGTGTCGGTGGTGAAAAACGGGTTGCCCGTGCCCGCGGCGAAGATCACGATCTTGCCCTCTTCGAGATAGCGGATCGCCTTGTTGCGGATGTACGGCTCCACCACCTGCTCGATGTTGAGCGCGGACTGCACGCGTGCGTTGAGACCGGCCTGCCGCATCGCGTCCTGCAGCGCCAGGGCATTCATGATGGTGGCGAGCATTCCCATATAGTCGGCAGTTGCACGATCCATCCCCGCCGCACCGGGGGCGACACCGCGGAAAATATTGCCGCCCCCGATCACCACAGCGACTTCCAGGCCGAGCGCCGCGACTTGGGCGATTTCACTGACGATGCGCTCGATGGTGGCGCGATTGATGCCGAAGGAATCGTCGCCCATCAACGCCTCGCCGCTGAGCTTGAGCAGAATCCGCTTGTATTTTGGTTGCGCAGCCATCCTACGCAGTCTTCTCGGGCTCGTCTTCGTCTTTCCTGGCCATGCCCGCCTGTGCCATCACTTCGGCGGCGAAATCGCTCGATTTCTTCTCGATGCCCTCGCCGACGACGTAAAGAACGAAACGCGACACGCTCGCACCTTTCGATTTCAGCAGCGCCTCGATTGTCTGCTTGTCGTCCTTCACGAAGGGCTGACCGAGCAACGCCACTTCCTTGAGGAATTTCTGCACGCTGCCCTCGACCATTTTCTCGACGATATTGGCCGGCTTGCCCGACTCGGCCGCCTTCGCCGACGCGATGTCGCGCTCCTTCTTCACCAGCTCGGCGGGGACGTCATTTTTCGACAAGGCAACCGGCTTGGACGCCGCGATATGCATGGCGAGGTCCTTGGCGAGCGGTTCGTCCCCTCCGGTCACGTCCACCAGGACGCCGATCTTGGCGCCGCCATGCACGTAACGGGCGATCCGCCCCCCGGCCTCGATTCTTGCGAAACGTCGAATGGACATGTTTTCGCCGATTCGCCCGACCAGCGCCTGGCGAAATTCCTCGACGGTTCCACCCTCGTACGGCAGCGCGCCGAGCGCCGCGACGTCGGCGGGGTGGCGCTCGCCCACCAGCTTCGCGAGCCCTGCGGCAAACGCCAGGAAATCCGCGTTCCTGGCGACAAAGTCGGTCTCGCAGTTGACTTCGACGATGGCGCCGACGCGGTTGCCGGAGGTGACGTGGATTCCGACCACGCCCTCGGCAGCGGTACGCGAAGCGGCTTTGCTCGCCTTGCTGCCCAGCCGCACGCGAAGGATCTCCTCCGCCTTGGCCGGTTCGCCGCTCGCTTCGGCGAGCGCCTTCTTGCACTCCATCATCGGCGCGTCGGTCTTGTCGCGCAGCGCCCTGACCATGCCTGCGGTGATCTCCGCCATTCCTCTCGACTCCAATCCGAACTCCGAAAAAAAGATTCAAAAAAAGGGGCTGGCGCCCCCTTTTCCTCTCCGTCGGCTGCGCCGTTTACTTCGCCCGCATGCCTTGCTCCTCGACCTCGACGAACTCGTCCGAAGTCGCGCCGATGATTTCCTGCACCACCTGGCTGCGGCCCTCGATAATCGCATCGGCGATGCCGCGCGCATACAGGCGGATGGCGCGGCTGGAATCATCGTTTCCCGGAATCACGTAGGCGATCCCCTCGGGCGAATGGTTGGTGTCGACCACGCCGATCACCGGGACGCCGAGCTTTTTCGCCTCGGCGATCGCACCCTTCTGGTAGCCGACGTCAATCACGAACAGCGCATCCGGCAAGCTATCGAGCCCCTTGATTCCGCCTATACTGCGCTGCAGCTTGACCAGCTCGCGCTGGAAATGCAGCGCCTCTTTCTTCGGCATCTTGTCGACGCCGCCGTCCTGGATCATGGCTTCCATTTCCTTCAGACGCTTGATCGACTGGCGCACGGTCTTGAAGTTGGTGAGCATCCCGCCCAGCCAGCGATGATCCACGTAAGGCGCAGCGCAGCGCTCGGCTTCCTCGCGAACGATGTCACGCGCCTGGCGCTTGGTGCCGACAAAGAGCACCGTACCCTTGTTCGAAGCCAGTTGGCGCACGAATTTCATCGCCTCCTGATACATCACCATCGTCTTTTCGAGATTGATGATGTGAATTCTGCTTCGATGTCCAAAGATGAACGGCGCCATCTTCGGGTTCCAGTAGCGGGTCTGGTGGCCGAAATGCACGCCCGCTTCGAGCATTTGGCGCATCGTGGTTGACATGTTGACTCCGGTTAGGGTTGATTCGGACCGCTCCGCCCACTTGACCCGCCGCAGTTTTGACGCGGCTGCGGGCACCCTAACGGGGGAACGGCAAAAATTTAGCCGAGTCCAACGCCCGGCTAGTTTTAAAATAATATCACGCATCCCGGTATTCGATCAAGTTTTTCCTGTGCAAACAGAGGATTACTCCGCTCCGGCGGCAGCGGGTTCCGGGATGGCGCCCCGGGGGCAGTTTGCCTCACCCGGAACCATGACTTATTCTTCGGACTTTTTTACCGACATCGCATGACGATTCACCTCAAGACCCCCGAAGAGATCGAGAAAATGCGCCTCGCCGGGCGTCTCGCCTCGGAACTGCTCGATTTCGTCACGTCCCATGTCCGGCCCGGCATCGCCACCGGCGAGCTCGACCGGCTGTGCCACGATTACACCGTCGACGTGCAAAGGGCCGTTCCTGCCCCGCTCGACTATGCTCCACCCGGATACAAGCCGTTTCCGAAGTCGATCTGCACTTCGGTGAACCACCAGGTCTGCCACGGCATTCCGGGCGAGCGGATCCTGAAGGCAGGCGATATCGTCAACATCGACGTTACCGTCATCAAGGACGGGTTCCACGGCGATTCGAGCCGCATGTTCTACGTCGGCGAGCCTTCGATCCAGGCCCGGCGCTTGTGCGAAACTACTTACGAGTGCATGTGGCTGGGCATCCACGCGGTACGCCCAGGCGCGTTTCTCGGCGACATCGGCGCGGTAATCCAGCGCCACGCCGAGAGCCACGGCTACAGCGTGGTGCGCGAATTCTGCGGCCATGGCATCGGGCGCAAGTTTCACGAGGAGCCGCAGGTGCTGCATTACGGGCGGGCCGGCACCGGCGTGCGACTTCAGTCCGGAATGATTTTCACCATCGAGCCGATGATCAATGCCGGCAAGCCGGCGATCCGCGAACTCGCCGACGGCTGGACCATCGTCACCAAGGACCACAGCCTCTCGGCGCAGTGGGAACACACCGTGCTGGTCACCGAGACCGGGCACGAGATTCTGACGCTCTCCGCCGGCGCACCACCACCACCGTCAGCGCACTAGCTCCGTCATGTTCCCCCTCCGGACCGCAGCAGAGAACTTCGCCCCTGCGCTTGCCCAGATGAAAGCCGGCTTGCAGGCCGAGCGCGCCGCGTTACAGGCCCGGTTTCGTGAAACGGGAGATGCCGCGCTGCTGCTGCGCGAGCAGCGTCGGCTCGTGGACCGCGTGCTGAAAGGCCTGTGGCGCCGCCTGCAGATGCCGGCATCGCTTGCGCTGCTGGCCGTCGGCGGTTACGGGCGCGGCGAACTCTATCCGCACTCCGACGTCGACATCCTGGTGCTGCTGCCGGAACCGCCCTCGGCGGCGCTCGCCGCGAAGCTGGAAGAATTGGTGGGACGATGCTGGGACACCGGGCTGGAGATCGGCCACAGCGTGCGCACGGTGCCCGAATGTATCGCGGAGGCAGCCAAGGACATTACCGTGAGAACCAGTCTGATCGAGGCCAGACTGGTCACGGGAAACCGGAGCCTGTTCGCGGAGTTTCATCGCGCTACGCACACAGGCTTCGACGCACAGGCGTTCTTCAAGGCGAAACGGCTCGAGCAGGAACAGCGCTACACCAAATTTCAGGACAGCCCATACAGCCTCGAGCCCAACATCAAGGAAGCGCCGGGCGGCCTGCGCGATCTCCAGGTCGTCCTCTGGATAAGCAGCACCTGCGGCTTTGGCGTTTCCTGGACGCAACTTGCGCAGCGCGGCCTGATCACGCGCCAGGAAGCGCGCCAGGCGCAGCGGCACCAGAGGCTGCTGCAGGACCTGCGCGTGCGCCTGCATTACGCAGCGGACCGCCGCGAGGACCGCCTGCTGTTCGACTACCAGGAAAGCCTGGCGCGCGACCTCGGCTACGTTGCCAGCGCCGACCACCGCGCCGGCGAGCAACTGATGCAGTCGTATTTTCGCACAGCGAAAGCGGTCACGCAGTTGAACACCATCCTGCTGCAGAACCTCGGCGCGGAGATTTTTCCGGTGAGGAACGCCGACACGGAGGTGATCAACGAGCGCTTCCAGCGGGTTGGAGAACTCCTCGCCGCGCGATCGTCGGATCTTTTCGAGCGCGAGCCGTCCGCGATCCTCGAGGGCTTCCTGTTGATGCAGCAGCACTCGGAGCTGAAGGGGATGACTGCACCGACGTTGCGCGCGCTATGGCGCGCGCGCGCGCGCATCGACGCTGCTTTCAGGCGCGATCCCGCCAACCGCGCCACCTTCCTTGCGCTGCTGCAACAACCCCGCGGCATCGTGCACGAGCTTCGGCGCATGAATCAGTACGGAATCCTGGGGCGCTATATTCCGGCGTTCCGCCGCATTGTCGGCCAGATGCAGCATGACCTGTTCCACGTCTATACCGTGGACCAGCACATTCTCACCGTGGTAAGGAACCTGCGCCGCTTCACCATGCTCGAATTCGCGCACGAATATCCGTTGTGCAGCCGGCTGATCGCCGGATTCGAGCGCCACTGGCTGCTCTATATTGCGGCGCTCTTTCACGACATCGCCAAGGGCCGCGGCGGCGATCACTCGCAGCTCGGCAAGCTCGATGCGCGGCGCTTCTGCCGCGAGCACGGTCTGTCCCGGGACGACACCCAGCTGGTGGAATTCCTGATCGAGCACCATCTCAACATGTCGGCGGTAGCGCAGAAGCAGGATCTCTATGACCCGGAGGTCGTGCGCCGCTTCGCCGATGTCGTCAAGACCGAGCGCAGGCTCGTCGCGCTGTACCTCCTGACCGTGGCCGATGTCCGCGGCACCAGCCCCAAGGTCTGGAACGCGTGGAAAGGCAAGCTCCTCGAGGACCTGTTCCGGGCGACACAGCATTTGCTCAAGGGCGGAAGATTCGAGGCCGACCAGTACATCCAGGCCAAGCAGGAGGAAGCCAAGCGGCTGTTGCGCCTTTACGCCCTCACGGACACGGTCCAGGACGCATTCTGGCGCCACCTCGATGTTCCGTATTTCCTGCGCCACGACGCGCAGGAAATCGCCTGGCACACACGCCTGCTGCATTACCGCGTCACCCCGGACAAGCCGGTGGTGAAGGCGCGCCTGTCTCCCGCGGGCGAAGGCCTGCAGGTGATGATCTACGTCATCGACCAGCGCGAGCTGTTCGCGCGCATCTGCGGCTATTTCGGTTCGATCCAGTTCAACATCGTCGACGCCAAGATCTACACCACGCGCCATGGCTATGCGCTCGATACCTTCCAGGTCATGGACACCGGCAGCGGCGCGCATTACCGGGACATGATCGCGCTGATCGAGAAGGAACTGGGTGACTGGCTCGCGCGGCAGGCGCCGTTGCCCGAGCCGGTCCCGGGACGGATGTCGCGCCGGGTGAAGCACTTTCCGATCGCGCCCGAAGTGCACATCGTGCCGGATGAGAAAGGCCAGTATCACTCGCTTGCGATCACTGCGGGCGACCGGCCGGGCCTGCTCTACGGAATTGCGCGGGTGCTGAGCCGGTACAACGTCAGCCTGCACACGGCCAAGATCGTCACGCTCGGAGAGCGGGCCGAGGACGTGTTCGTGGTCTCAGGAGCGGCCCTGGGAAATCCGAAAACGGCGCTGCAGCTGGAAACCGACCTGCTCGATGCGTTGCAGGCTTAATCGTCCTGAAGATCCTCGCCGGGAAACAGGACGTCGACAAAACCGAAATTCGAGAAGTCGCGGATGCGCATCGGGTAGAGGATGCCATCGAGGTGATCGCATTCGTGCTGCACCACGCGCGCATGGAATTCTTCCACGGTACGGTCGATGGTTCTGCCCATCTCGTCGAAGCCTCGATAATGCACCCGGCTATAACGCGGCACCACGCCCCGCAAGCCCGGCACCGACAGGCAGCCCTCCCAGGCCTCCTCCATCGCCTCGCCGACCGGCGTGACGATCGGATTGACAAGCACCGTGTCCGGCACTTCTTCCGCTTCGGGGTAGCGAGGGTTGCGCTTGACGCCGAAAATGACCACCCGCAAGGGCACGCCGATCTGCGGCGCCGCCAGCCCGGCCCCGTTCAGATGCGTCATGGTATCGTGCATATCGGCGATCAGCTCGCGCAGCTCCGGTGTGCCGAATGCCTCGACCGGCCGCGATTTCTCCAGCAGCCGCGGATCGCCCATTTTCAGCACCGGACGGATCATGCCGCCGCCTCCGAAACTCCGTAGCATGGATCACAACCGTAGTATCGGCGGCCGGCGGCAATCGCGGCCGGTCGCATCCCCGCAATGCGGGGCGGCCAACGAGGCAGAGCAGGGGCCCCATCGCAAGATGGGGATGCGACCCGAGTTGGACGCACGGGGCCGCCCTCGGCCGCCTTCGGGGTCAGATCCCCGGCTACTGCCGGGGCCCCTCTTTCGCCCTTCGGCGGCCCCTGCTTCCTGCTCATGCCGCCGCCTCCGAACCATTATTGCGAGAATGACCATCGTGCTGTCGGCGGCCGGCGGCAATCGCGGCCGGTCGCATCCCCGCAATGCGGGGCCCCTGCTTCCTGCTCATGCCGCCACCAGCGCCTCGATGATGCGCCGCACGCGCCGCATTGCTTCGTGCAGCACTTCCTCGATCTTTCCCAGCTCGACGCCGTGGGCGCTCTCGGCGCGCCCGGCGGCGTGGTTCACGACCACGGCGATGGCGGCATATTCAAGCTCCAGCTCGCGCGCCAGCGCAGCTTCGGGCATGCCGGTCATGCCGACGACATCGGCGCCGTCGCGCTCGAAGCGGTCGATCTCGGCCGCGGTTTCCAGCCGCGGCCCCTGTGTCGCCGCATAGACGGCGCCGTCGACCGCTGCCTCGCCGCAGGCTTTCGCAGCCGCGAGCAGCTTGTTGCGCAAATTTCCGGCGTAAGGCTCGGTGAAGTCGATATGCTTCACCGGTGCCTCGTTCTCGAAGAACGTGCTCATCCTGCCCCAAGTGTAGTCGATGATCTGGTGCGGGACCACCAGCTTTCCCGTGCCAAGATCGTCGCGGATGCCGCCGACCGATGCGACCGACACGACTTCGCCAACGCCCTGCTCCTTGAGCGCCCAGAGGTTGGCGCGGTAATTCACCTGGTGGGGCGGAACGGTATGGCCGTAGCCGTGGCGGGCGAGGAATATCACCGGCACGCCGCGCAAAGTGCCGAAAGTCAGCGGCCCGGAAGGCTCGCCGTAAGGCGTGCGCACGACCTGGCGACGCGACACGTCGAGGTTGGCGAGCTGCGTCAGGCCGGTGCCGCCGATGATCGCGAGCATGTCCGGTTCAGTCCTTGACCGCGTAAATCGCCGGCAGATTGCGCCAAGCCCCCGACACGTCCATGCCGCAGCCGAATACGTAACGGTCTGGCAGTTTCAGACCGATGAAATCGGCGACGACGGGTTTTCTCCTGCCTATGTCCTTGTCCGTGAGCACGGCGCTGTAGCACGCCGCCGCGCCCTGTCGCAGGATGCGGTCGCGGATGGCAGCAAGCGTATCCCCGCCGTCGAGGATGTCATCGAGCACGAGCACCGTCCGGTCTTTCACGTTCTCGCCCGGCTCCACCTTCCATACGATCCGCCCGCCCGCGGTTGCGTCGCCGTAGCGCGACGCATGGAGGTAGTCGAACTCCAGCGGGAACCGCAGCAGCGGCAGGAGGTGGCCGGCAAAGAAAACCGAGCCGGCCATGACCGCGAGCACCAAGGGGTAACGATCCTTGAGCTTTGCCGTGATCTCCGTTCCGATGCGCTCGATCGTTGCCCGCACTTCACCTTCGTCGCAGAGGAGATCGGCGGATTCGAGAATCTTCCACGCCTGGTCCGCGGGCATCATGATCGGGCGAGCGCGAGTATAGGCGCAAACGCCGTACGCCGGAACTGCTTCATAGCGACTGGAGATATTTCTCGAACGCCTCGCCGGTCTCCGGATGCTTGCGTCCGTAGGCGACGGTCGCTTGCAGATAACCGAGCTTCGAACCGCAGTCGTAGCGGGTGCCCTGGAAACGGTACGCCAGCACCTGCTCGTCTGCAAGCAGCGCCGCGATGGCGTCCGTGAGCTGGAGTTCCCTGCCCGCTCCCGGCTGGACGCGCTCGAGGTGATGAAAGATTCTCGGAGTCAGGATATAGCGGCCGACGACAGCCAGGTTCGAAGGCGCCGCCTCCGGGCTTGGCTTCTCGACGATCGCCGTCACCCGCTCGATGCCGGGCTCGACGTGCTCGGTCTGGACGATCCCGTACTGGCGGCTGTGCTCGCGCGCAATTTCCTGGACGCCGAGTATCGAGTGCTGATGGCGCGCGAAGATGTCGGTCATCTGGCGCATGGCGGGGAGGACGCTGTCGATCAGGTCGTCGGCGAGAATCACCGCGAACGGCTCGTCATTGACTGCCGGGCGGGCGCACATTACCGCGTGCCCCAGGCCGAGCGGCTGGGCCTGCCGGATATAAATGCAATTGACCGACTTCGGAATGATGCCCTGCACCAGCTTGAGCAGTTCCTCCTGGCCGCGCGCGGCGAGTTCCGATTCGACCTCGTGGGCCCTGTCGAAATGGTCTTCGATGGCGCGTTTGTTGCGGCCCGTGATGAACACCATGTCGGTAATTCCTGCCGCCACCGCCTCCTCGACCGCATACTGGATCAGGGGTTTGTCTACAATCGGCATCATTTCCTTGGGACTGGCCTTGGTGGCCGGCAAAAACCGGCTGCCCAGACCGGCGACCGGGAACACGACCTTGGTCACTTTTTTCACGGCTTCGACCCCTTGATGAGTTTCTGTAGTCCGGCTTCGTCAATAATCGCGACGTCAAGTTCCCGCGCCTTGTCCAGCTTGCTGCCGGCCTCCTCGCCGGCGACGACATAATCGGTTCTCTTCGAGACCGAGCCCGAGACCTTGCCGCCGGCCGCCTCGATGAGTTCCTTCGCTGCGTCGCGTGTCATGTTCGGCAGCGTCCCCGTCAGTACAAACGATTTGCCGGCGAGAAGCCCCTCGGCGCGCCGGCCCTTTCCTTCCGGCCAGTGTAACCCCGCCGCCAGCAGTTGTTCGATTACCTCGAGATTATGCTTTTCGGCAAAAAAATCGCGGACCGAGTCGGCGACCACCGGACCGACGTCCGGCACCTGCTGCAGATCTTCCCCGGTCGCAGCCATCAGCGCTTCGAGATTGCCGAAGTGATCGGCGAGATCGCGCGCGGTCGCCTCGCCGACATTGCGGATGCCGAGCGCGTAGATGAACCGTGCCAGCGTCGTGTCCTTGGATTTTTCCAGGGCGCCGAGAATATTGCGCGCTGATTTCTCGGCCATGCGTTCGAGCCCGGCGAGCGCGGCGATACCCAGTTTGTACAGGTCCGCCGGGGTTCTGACAATCGAATCGTCGACGAGTTGGTCCACCAGGCGCTCGCCGAGGCCCTCGATGTCCATCGCGCGCCGTGAGGCGAAATGCAGCAGCGCCTGCTTGCGCTGCGCCGCGCAGTAGAGACCGCCGCTGCAGCGCGTGATCGCCTCCCCTTCCGGCTTCACCACGATCGAGCCGCAAACCGGGCATTTCTTCGGCATGTGAAAAATGCGCGCACCGAGCGGCCGGCGCTCGGGAACGAACGACACAACCTCGGGAATCACGTCGCCGGCACGACGCACAATGACTGTGTCCCCCGCGCGGATGTCCTTGCGCCTGAGTTCGTCCTCGTTGTGCAGCGTCGCGTTGGTCACCGTCACTCCGCCCACGCTCACCGGCTTCAGGCGCGCCACGGGCGTCAGCGCACCGGTACGCCCGACCTGCACCTCGATGTCGAGCACCTCGGTAAGCGCCTCTTCCGGCGGGTACTTGTGCGCCACCGCGAAGCGCGGCGCGCGGGACACAAAGCCGAGCGCCTGCTGGCCGGCAAGGTGGTTCACCTTGTAGACCACGCCGTCGATCGCATAGGGCAGCTTGTCCCGCTTCTCGCCCATCGTGCGGTAAAAACCGAGCAGTCCCGGCAACCCCGTCACCGTCGTCCGCTCCGGGGACACCGGCACGCCCTGATCGGCGATCGAATCGAGCATTTCGCTATGACGCTCATACGGCATGCCGCCGGAATCGCCGAGACCGTAGGCGAAGAAGCGCAGCGGCCGCTGCGCGGTGATTTTCGGGTCGAGCTGCCGCAGGCTCCCAGCCGCGGCGTTACGCGGGTTGGCGAACTCTTTTTCGCCGCGCTCCCGCTGGCGCCGGTTCATACGGTCGAAATCCGCCTTGTACATGATGACTTCGCCGCGCACCTCCAGCAGCGCCGGCGGTTTCGCCCCGCGCAGCCTGAGCGGAATCGAGCGCACGGTTTTCAGGTTTGCGGTCACGTCCTCGCCGGTGTAACCGTCGCCCCGTGTCGCGCCCCGCACGAAACGCCCGTGTTCGTACACCAGGCTGATCGCGAGTCCGTCGAACTTCGGCTCCGCCGCATACTCGACGTCCTCTCTGCCGAGCCCTTCGCGCACGCGGCGATCGAATCCGGCAACCTCCTCTTCGGTGAAGGCGTTGTTGAGCGACAGCATCGGCGTGCGATGCACGACTTGGGAAAATTCTTCGAGCGGCGCGCCGCCGACGCGCTGCGTGGGGGAGTCCGACACGGCAAGCTGCGGGTGCTTCGCTTCCAGCTCGACCAGTTCCTGGAACATCCTGTCGTATTCCGCGTCCGGTATGGTCGGCGCGTCGAGGACGTAATAGCGGTAGTTGTGGGCGTCGATCTCCCGCCGCAGCGCTTCGACGCGCTTACGCAGGCGTTCGGACACCGCCATCAGGAAAACAGGCGCAGCGCCGTCGCGCTGCCGGCGGCAACGCCGCGCGCTTCCATGGTCTGGTAGATCGCCTGCAGCTGCGTCCGGATCTGGTCGAAGGCCGCCGCGCCCAGAGGCTGGCGATTATCGTCGACGATGCGGGCGTCGAGCGCCTGCGCGAGCTGGCGGGCCAGTTCGCGCAGCAGATCGAAGGCGCCGCGCGGCGCCCGCGGCACATCGAGCTCGAGCGTAAGGCCGCGAATGGTGAGCGACATTATGCTATCGGTACGGAACGGGACCGACTCGAAATCGGCAAGCGTGTAGAGCACTCGGCCCGCATCGTCGAGGCGCCGGTACTTCCCGTCCTCGTCGTCGAGCGCGAGACCCGCGGCCTCGGCAAGCGCACGCACCTTGGTGCCGGTAAAAGCGGCGCCCTCGCTCACGACGTGGAGCGCAATCTGGATGTCTACGTCGCTGCAAAAACGGTCGAGCTCCGCCGCCGACGCAAGCGCCGGGGCGAAGTCCGGTATCGTTGCCAGCGCCCCGGTCGCGGCAGCCGCCTGCTGCACGCCTGCCCCGAAAGCGGTCAGTTCGTCTGCGCTTACGGCGCCGCGACGGTCGACGAGCTGCAGGCCGGCGCGCAACAGGGAATAGCCGCCCTCGGGGCGCAGTACCTCCCATTGCGCCGTCGCCGCGTTGAAGCCTTCCCAGCGCAACGACCTGGAGCAACCGGCAAGCGCCGCTGCGGCGGCTTCCGGTACGGCACTGCCCGGGACGTCCTCCTCCGCATCGATCGGAACGACGAAGTCGAGCGCGTCGGACAAAGCGGATCCCCGGATATCGGCCGCCTCGTCCGGGCGTTCCGGAACGTGGAACACGGGCTCGATGCGCTCCCCGGCTGCTGCCGACGGCGTGGCCTGAGTGTTCGCTTCCGCGCCGCCTTCCGTCTGCATCAGCACATCGTGACGCGGGGACTTGAAACTGACCTCCGCCTGGCGTCGATACCGGGCCTCCTGCCACTTGTTGTAGATAAGCACGGCGACGACAACGACGGCGCCGATCGCCAGGAAGCCGAGCTGAAGTTCGCTCATATCAAGATCAAGCGGCCGCAGGTTCTTCCCGCAGCTTCAGTGCTTCCTCGATGTCGACTGCCACCACCCGCGATACACCCTGCTCCTGCATGGTGACGCCCACGAGCTGATTCGCCATTTCCATGGTGATCTTGTTATGGCTGATGTACAGGAACTGGGTCTGCTGCGACATTTTCGTCACCAGGTTGCAGAAACGCTCGGTATTGGAGTCGTCGAGCGGCGCATCGACCTCATCGAGCAGACAGAACGGCGCCGGGTTGAGCTGGAAAAAGGAAAATACCAGCGCAATCGCGGTGAGCGCCTTCTCGCCGCCCGAAAGCAGATGGATGGTGGTGTTTTTCTTCCCCGGCGGACGGGCCAGTACCTGCATGCCGCAATCGAGGATTTCCTCGCCGCTCATCATCAGTCTTGCTTCGCCGCCGCCGAACAACACCGGGAACAACTCGCCGAACCGCTGGTTCACGGTGTCGAAGGTCGATTGCAGCATCTCGCGGGTTTCGCGGTCGATCTTGCGGATCGCGTTATCGAGGGTCTCGAGCGCTGCAGAGAGGTCCGCCGCCTGGGCGTCGAGAAACTGCTTGCGCTCCTGGCTCGCCGCCAGCTCCTCGAGCGCCGCCATGTTGATCGCCCCCAGCTCGGCAATGGCGTTGGCGAGCCGCGTGATCTCGCCCTGCAACGGTGCCGCCTTCTGGCTTTCCTTAAGTGCCGCAGAGAGCACCGTCTCGTCTGCGCCGGCTTCGCGCAGCTGCTGGGCGAACTGGTCGTAGTTGATCCGCGCTGCCTGTTCCTTGAGCCTCAGCTCGGCGATGCGGTCGCGCAACGGCTGCAGCTTCTGTTCGCAGGCCAGCCTTGCCTCCTCGGCGGAACGCAGCCGGTTGGCCGCCTCCTCCTGTCCGCTACGCGCGGCTCCCAGCGCCTGCTCGCGGACGACGCGGATTTCGAGCGCCTGCTGCAACTGCGAGCGCAGGCCGGCGTCCTCCAGTCCGGAAAATTCTGCCTGGAGCTTTTCCAGCCCTTGCATGGCGCCTTGCATCTGCTCCAGTAAGACTTTAATTGATCTTTCTATTTCATTGATTTTACTTGAACATTCTTTTTCTGAAAATCCTGCTTCCTGAACCTCGCGCTCGGCTTGCTGCAAAGCCCTGCGCTGCGCTTCCAGGTCTTGCTCGGCAGCATTGTGTTCCTGCTGCGTAGCCTCCAATCTCTGGTAGAGGTCGTCGATTTCGTGCTGGTGATGTTCGAGACGCGCTTCGGTGGCTGTCTGACCGGCCTGTTCCTGGATCTTTTGGGCGGCAACCGCGGCCAGATCCCGTTCGATTTGCCCGCTGCGCTCCTCGTACCGCTCCAGCCCCTGGGTGAGCCTGAGATTTTCCAGCTGGCGCTCGTGGTGGCGTTGCTTGAGCGCAGCTCCGGCGACGCGCAGCTTGGCAAGACCCTCGTCGTGCTCGGCGAGTGAACGCTCGAGCGTCGACAAAGCCTGCCGCGCTTGATCGATCTCGTCCTGAAGCCCGCGCGCTTCGGTGCTTAACGCCTCGATTTCACGCTGGCGGGCGAGAATCCCGGTGTCCGCCGGATCGGGAGCGTGGAAACTGACCCCGTAGCGGCTGAACTGATGGCCCTCGCGGTTCACCAGAACGGCAAGCGGCGGCAGCCCCATGCGGGTCATCAGCCGCGGCACGCCCTCCACGGCATAGTAGGGCGCAAGCCACACCGCGATCACTCCGCGCGCGCCCGGTTCCAGCGGCGTTACGTAGTCGGCCAAGGGCTTCAGGCCGCTCACATGATCGAAGGCCGCATCCGCCGCCGGCGTGAAAGCGCTGACCCTGGCCGGAGGCGGATCGTCGAGCAGCCGCTGCAGCAGTTCGGGGTCGGACAGCTCCAGTGCGTGGAGCCGTTCGCGCAAGGCCGACTCGATCGCGGCCTCCCAGCCCGGCTCGACCTGGATTTTCTGCCACAGCCGCGGCTTCGATGCGAGCTGATGCCGGCCGATCCAGTCCTGGATCTGGCCGTTCTCTTCGACCTGATTCTGGATCTTCTGCAGCGTGAGCAACCTGCCGTCCAGCGCCGAGAACTCGCGCTCGAGAGTCTGAAGCTTCTCCACCGCTGCATGGCGGTGTCCGTCAAGAGCTACGCGAGCGGTTTCGACTTGCGCCAGCAGTGCCTCCTGACGCGAAAGTTCGGCGCTGCTTTGCGCCAGCTCGTCGGCCATGCGCGCCAACAACTGGGGATCGGGGGCAATCAGCTCGGCGCGCTCGGCCAGCAGGTGTTCTTCACGCTGCTCCAGCCCCTGCAGTGCCTTGCCGGCATGGGCGAGATGCGCTTGCTCCACCTGGAATGCTTGCTCGGCCTGGGCGATGCGCTCGCGTTCTCCGGCAATACGCCCCTGCAGCACCCTGAACGCCTGCTCCGCCTGGGGTAGCTTCGCCTGCTCTTCGGCAAACCTCTGCCGGATCCGCTCCAAATCTTCACGCAATTGCGCCAGGCGCTCCTGCCACACTCGCGCCGCCTCCCGCAGCTCGGCTTCCTGGCGCTGCCCGGTATCGCGCTGTGTCCGAAGCTGGGCCAGTTGCACTTCCAGCCGCTGCCGGGTTTCGGCCACGAACCGTATCTCGGTCTCCAGCCGCGACACTTCGGCGTTGGCGCTGTAGATCTCGCCCTGGGCAGCGTTGAGAGCGTCGCCGGTGGCGTAGTACTCGGCGCGGGCCTGCTCAAGCTGGCGCTCGATCTCCCGCAGCCGCGCCGTCTCGGCCTCGAGCTCGGTGCCGCTGCGTTCGATCTCGCGCGTCTGGCGCTGCGCCTCGGCTTCGGCGTCGTTCCGGCGCAGCAGCCAGAGCAGGTTCTGCTTGTGCGTCCGCTCGCTCGAAAGCTCGTTGTACCGGCGCGCGACCTCGGCCTGCTTTTCCAGCTTCTCGATCTGCACGCCGAGCTCCTGGCGGATGTCGCCCACCCGCGCCAGGTTCTCGCGCGTATCGGCGAGCCGGTGCTCGGTCTCGCGCCGGCGCTCCTTGTATTTGGACACGCCCGCCGCTTCCTCGAGAAACACCCGCAATTCCTCGGGCTTGGCCTCGATGATGCGCGAAATCATGCCCTGCTCGATGATCGCGTAGGCTCGCGGCCCGAGTCCCGTGCCGAGAAAGATGTCCTGCACGTCCCGGCGCCGGACGTGGGTGCCGTTGATGAAATAGGCCGATTCCCCGTCGCGTTGCAGCACGCGCTTCACCGAGATCTCGGCGTACTGCGACCACTGCCCCGCGGCCTTGCCCAGGCTGTTGTCGAACATCAACTCCACGCTGGCGCGCGCCACCGGTTTGCGCAGGGACGAGCCGTTGAAAATCACGTCCTGCATCGAGTCGCCGCGCAGCGCCGCGGCGCGCGACTCGCCCAGCACCCAGCGTACGGCGTCGATGATGTTGGATTTGCCACAGCCATTCGGCCCGACTACGCCGACCAGCTGCCCCGGAACGTTGACGGCGGTCGGATCGACGAAGGACTTGAAGCCGGCAAGTTTGATCTGAGTAAGGCGCATGCTGCCAGAACCGGATAAAAGAAAACCGGCTGAGAGCCGGATTTATGGGTCGAGAAAACCTGGCGCATATAATACCATCTTCGTCCTCGAATCCGGGCCCTGAATGCCATCCAAACCCAGCAAAGCACTGATCGCTTTTCCCAACCCGAGCCCGCGCCGGGACTACCTGATCCGCATGCAGATCCCGGAGTTCACCTGCCTGTGCCCGATGACCGGTCAGCCGGATTTCGCCGCCCTGTTCCTCGACTACATCCCGGATCGCAAATGCATCGAGCTGAAGAGCCTGAAGCTGTATATCTGGTCCTACCGCAACGAAGGCGCGTTCCATGAGGCGGTCACGAACCGCATCCTCGATGACCTGGTCGGAGCGCTCGCGCCGCGCTACATGCGTCTCACCGCGCGGTTCTTCGTGCGCGGCGGGATCTTTACCAGCATCGTCGCCGAGCACCGCAAGAAAGGCTGGAAGCCCGCGGTGCGCTTCGAGCTTCCGCCGATCGAAGCGGAATCGAGCACGCGCTGAGCCGGCAGTCGAGGGCCGGCGCGGCCATGCCGCGCTCCGGGGCGCCCGAATCGCTACCGTTATAATCGCCGCATGAATCCGCGCCTGCAGTCCCTGCAACCGTATCCGTTCGAAAAACTGCGCAAGCTGTTCGAAGGCGCGACCCCCAATCCGGCGCTGCAGCACATCAGCCTCGGGATCGGGGAGCCGCGGCACCCGACGCCCGAGCTGATCAAGCGCGCTCTCACCCAGAGCCTGTCGAAGCTCGCCACCTATCCAGCCACGGCGGGCAGCGAGTCGCTGCGGAAAGCGATCGCAGAGTGGCTCAAGCGGCGCTACGGCTTGCGCGCGATCGACTGGAACACCGAGGTGCTGCCGGTCAACGGCTCGCGGGAAGCGCTGTTCGCGTTCGCGCAGACGGTCATCGATCCCGTCCGGCCCGAGCCGGTAGTGATCTGTCCCAATCCGTTCTACCAGATCTACGAAGGCGCGGCATTGCTTGCCGGCGCGCGGCCTGTCTACGTGAACGCAACACCGCAGCGCGACTTTGCCCCCGATTACGGATCGGTGCCAGAGGACATCTGGCGCCGCACGCAGCTGCTCTACGTCTGTTCGCCCGGAAATCCGACCGGAAAAGTCCTGGGTATCGACGATTGGGAGGAGGTCTTCGCTCTCGCCGATCGCTACGGTTTTCTCATCGCTTCCGACGAATGCTATTCCGAGATCTATTTCGATGAGAGCGCGCCGCCGCTCGGCGCGCTGCAGGCGGCGACCCGGCTCGGACGCGATTTCTCGCGGCTGGTGATGTTCTCCAGCCTGTCCAAGCGCTCCAACGTGCCCGGCATGCGCTCCGGGTTTGTGGCCGGCGACGCTGCGGTCATCAAGGCATTCCTGCTCTACCGCACGTATCACGGCGGCGCCATGAATCCCGCGGTCCAGGACGCCAGCGCGGCCGCCTGGCACGACGAGCAGCACGTGCGCGAAAACCGCAGGAAGTACGCGGACAAATTCGAGCGCGTCACCCCCTTGATGCAGACGGCGCTCGAAGTGCAGCGCCCCGACGCCGGCTTCTACCTCTGGGCGCGCACACCGGTCAGCGACACCGAGTTCGCGCGGCGCCTCTACGCGGAGCAGCACGTCACGGTTCTGCCGGGAAGCTATCTGGCGCGGGAATCGGGAGGCGTGAATCCGGGCACAAACCATGTGCGCATGGCGCTGGTGGCCGAAATGGAAGAGTGCCTCGAGGCTACCCGGCGTGTCGTAGAATTCGCAAGAACACTCTGAGGACGGAACCCGATGCAGGAACTGCAGCACATCATCGATGAAGCTTGGGAGGACCGCGCCCGGATCGCGCCCGGCAGCGCGCCGGCGAAGGTCGGCGAGGCCGTGGCGCATGTGATCGAGGAGCTGGACAAGGGCCGGTTGCGCGTCGCCGAGAAGGTGAACGGAGCGTGGACCACGCACCAGTGGATCAAGAAGGCGGTGCTGCTCTCTTTCCGCATCGAGGATAACCACCCGGTCGCGGCCGGGTCACTGCAGTTCTACGACAAGGTCCCGACCAAGTTCGAGCGCTATGACCGCGAGCAGTTCGCACGCGGCGGCTTCCGCGTCGTGCCGCCGGCGGTGGCGCGCCGCGGGGCGTTCATCGCCAGGAACGTCGTCCTCATGCCCTCCTACGTCAACATCGGCGCCTACGTCGATGAAGGCACGATGGTGGATACCTGGGCCACGGTCGGCTCCTGCGCCCAGATCGGCAAGAACGTGCATCTGTCGGGCGGTGTCGGCATCGGCGGAGTGCTCGAGCCCTTGCAGGCCAACCCCACCATCATCGAGGACAACTGCTTCATCGGCGCGCGTTCGGAGATCGTCGAGGGCGTGCTCGTGGAGGAGAACTCGGTGATTTCGATGGGGGTATTCATCGGCGGCAGCACCCGCATCTACGACCGGGCTACCGGGCAAGTCCTGTACGGCCGCGTGCCGGCGGGATCGGTGGTGGTATCCGGCAGCCTGCCCTCCGCCGACGGCAAATACGGCCTATACTGCGCGGTGATCGTGAAGCAAGTCGACGCAAAGACCCGCGCCAAGACCAGCATCAACGAGCTGTTGCGCGGAGATTGAAGCGCGACCGCAGCATGTGAAGGGGGGGCAATCATGTCCGCGATGCAGCGCCTGTTCCAGCTGATGGCCGAGAGAAAAGCCTCGGACATTTTTCTGTCGGTCCACTCGCCGATCAACATCAAGATCAACGGCACCGCCATTCCGGTGAGCCAGCAGGTGATGGACGCCAACACCGTCAGAGGCCTGCTGTACGAGGTGATCAGCGACAGGCAGAAAAAGGAGTACGAGGAGACCCTTGAGCTGAATACCGGCTATACCCTGGAAGGCGTGGGTACCTTCCGCATCAGCGCCTTCCGGCAGAAAGGCTCGCCCGCGGTGGTGGTGCGCTATATTCCGGGCGCCATTCCGCCGCTCGACAGTCTCGGCCTGCCGCAGATACTGAAGGAAATCATCATGGAGAAGCGCGGCCTGGTTCTGATGGTCGGCGCCACGGGTTCAGGCAAGTCCACCTCGCTCGCCTCGATGCTCGACTACCGCAACGAGCAGAAGTCGGGCCACATCCTCACGCTGGAAGACCCGATCGAGTACATTTTCCAGAACAGGAAGTCGATCGTGAACCAGCGCGAGGTCGGCAGCGACACGCTGGACTTCAAGATCGCGCTCAAAAACGCGCTGCGCCAGGCGCCGGACTGCATCCTGATCGGAGAGATTCGCGACAAGGACACCATGACCTCCGCAATCGCCTACGCGCAGTCGGGGCACCTGTGCCTGGCGACGCTGCACGCGAACAACAGCTACCACGCCATGAACCGGATCATCAGCTTCTATCCGCTGGAAAACCGGCCGGCGTTGCTCGAGGACCTGTCGGCGACGCTCAAGTGCGTAATCTCCCAGCGCCTGGTGAGCAACAAGCAGGGCACACGGAGTGCCGCTGTCGAGGTCATGCTGAACACCCGCTACATGGCCGAGTTGATCGCAAAGGGCGAAATCAACGAGATGAAGGAAGCCATGGAGAAAAGCCTCTCGCCCGGGTCCCAGACTTTCGAGCAGGCACTGTTCAAGATGCTGCAGGAAGGCGTCATCACGCGGGACGAGGCGCTCGCCAACGCCGATTCGGCCTCCAACCTGCTGTGGCTCATCAACAACACCGAAGCCGGCGCAGACCTCGCGCAAGGCAAGGGCCGGAGGGAGGAGTCCGGTCCCGCCGCCGGGTCGGGTGACGGCGCCTCTTTCAGCAACTTCAAGCTCGACGCCGACGAGACCGAGCGCGTATAAGAATCGATGCCCGCAATCCGGATCTACGGCATCGCGAACTGCGACAAGGTCAAACGCGCCCGCGCCTGGTTCGCCGCCAACGGTATCCCCGCCGAATTTCACGATTTCCGCAAGCACGGCATCGACCGCTCGCTGCTCGCACGCTGGCTTGGTGCGCACGAGTGGTCCGAATTTCTCAATCGCTCCGGGACCACGTGGCGCCGGCTGCCGCAGACACGCCGCGCCGCAGTGACCTCCCGCACATCCGCCGCCGCGCTGATGCTTGAATTTCCCGCCTTGATCAGGCGTCCCGTCATCGAGCACGCCGGCAAAGTGCGCATCGGCTTCGATCCCGGCGACTATGCCCGGCACTGAGGCCACACTCGCTCTCGCGCGCGAGCTGATCGCGCGCCGCTCGGTCACGCCCGAGGACGGCGGCTGCCAGGAATTGCTCGCCGGGCGTCTGGCACGCCTGGGGTTCACGGTCGAGCCGCTGCGCAGCGGCAAGGTCGCCAACCTCTGGGCGCGCCGCGGCACCGGCCGGCCGCTCGTCTGCTTCGCCGGACACACTGACGTCGTTCCCACCGGCCCGCTCGATCAGTGGCACAGCGATCCGTTTTCGCCGACGGAGCGCGACGGCAGGCTCTACGGCCGCGGCGCCGCCGACATGAAGACCTCGATCGCCGCGTTCGTCGTCGCCGTCGAGCAATTCGTCGCAAAGCATCCCTCGCACAAGGGCTCGATCGCGCTGCTGATCACTTCCGACGAGGAAGCCGATGCCATCGACGGCACAGTGAAAGTAGTTGAGCTGCTCAAGCGCCGCAACGAGCGCATCGATTGCTGCATCGTCGGCGAGCCGACCTCGGTGGCAAAGCTCGGCGACACGATCAAGAACGGTCGGCGCGGCTCGCTCTCGGGAACCCTGAAGGTGAAAGGCGTGCAGGGACACGTCGCCTATCCGCATCTGGCGAAGAACCCGGTGCATCTCGCCGCGCCCGCGCTTGCCGAGCTCGCCGCGACCGAATGGGACCGCGGCAACGAGTATTTTCCGCCGACCACCTGGCAGATTTCCAATATTCACGCCGGCACCGGCGCCGCAAACGTCATTCCCGGCGAGATGGAAGTGCTGTTCAACTTCCGCTTCTCCACCGCCAGCACCCCCGAAGGCCTGCAGCAAAAGGTGCATGCCCTGCTCGACCGCCACGGCCTGGATTACGAGCTGCAGTGGACGCTGTCCGGGCCGCCGTATCTCACGCCGCGCGGCGAGCTGGTCGAGACGATCAGCGCCGCCATCCGCGAAGTCACCGGGCAGGCGCCGGAGATCAGCACCACCGGCGGCACCTCCGACGGCCGCTTCATCGCCGACATCTGCCCGCAGGTGGTCGAGTTCGGCCCGTTGAACGCCACCATCCACAAGCTGGACGAGCACATCGAGATTGCCTCGATCGAGCCGCTGCGCGACATCTACCTGCGCACGCTCGAACGGCTGCTTGGCTAGTGCCGTGACCGGCGCGCGCCCGAGCGGGACGCTGCGCGACTGGCTGCGTTACGCCGAGCGGCGATTTCGCGCGGCGCATCTGCATTACGGCCACGGCACCCACACGGCGCGCGACGAGGCCGCCTGGCTGCTTGCGCATGTGCTGCGGCTGCCGCACGAGCAGCTGGAGGCAGCGCTCGATCGCACACTCACGCCGGCCGAGCGGCGCAAGGCGCAGCGGCTGATCGACGATCGCGCGCGCACGCGCCGGCCCCTCGCCTACCTTCTTCACGAAGCCTGGCTCGGCGAGCACCGTTTCTACGTGGATGAGCGGGTGATCGTGCCGCGCTCGTTCATCGCCGAGCTGCTGCGCGACGGACTGCGCCCTTGGATCGCGCAGCCCGGGCGCGTGCGCCGCGCGCTCGATATGTGCACCGGCTCGGGCTGCCTCGCAGTGCTGCTGGCGCTGACATTTCCGCGCGCAACCGTCGATGCCGCCGACATCGATCAAGGCGCGCGTGCGGTCGCGCGCCGCAACGTGCGCGACTACAAGCTCGGGCGGCGCGTGAGGCTGCTGCGCTCGGACCTGTTCGCCGGGCTGCCGGCCGCGCAATACGATCTCATCGTCGCCAATCCTCCCTACGTCGATGCCAGAGCGATGAAGATGCTGCCGCGCGAATACCGGCACGAGCCCAAGCTTGCTCTGGCAGGCGGCGCCGACGGGCTGCGCTTCGTGAAGGCCATTCTGCGCGACGCACGCGATTTTCTCGGCCCGCACGGGCTGCTGGTGGTCGAGATCGGCCACAACCGGCGCATGCTCGAACGCGCCTTTCCGGGCGTGCCCTTCACCTGGCTCGAAACCAGCGCCGGCGACGAATTCGTGTTTCTGCTGCAACGCGGGCAACTGCCGCGCTGAACCGGAATACAATCGGCGCTTCCGGCACGGAACACCCGCTCATGAACAATCCCGCCCCGGCAAAGCGCTGGAACGATTACGACCGCCCGCATGCTGATTTGCGCGAGTTCGTCGCCCGCATCGAGCACGCCGGCGAGCTGCTGCGCATTCCCGGCGCCGACTGGAATCTCGAAATGGGTACGCTCGCCGAGGCGGTGAACGATCGCAGCAATGCGCCGGCAGCGCTGTTCGAGGATATCCCCGGCTACCCCAGGGGCTTTCGCGTGCTGTCCGGCTCGACCAACTCGATGCGGCGGCTTGCGATCACGATGGGCTTTCCGGCGCCGGCGCATCCTCTCGACGTGGTGCGCGCCTACCGCGACCGCATGAAGAGCCATGGTCCCATTCCGCCGCGCGTGGTGAAAAGCGGCCCGGTGCTCGAAAACGTGCTGCGTGATGACGCGGTCGACGTGCTCAAGTTTCCGGTGCCGTTCCTGCATGAGCTCGACGGCGGCCGCTACATCGGCACCGACGACCTCGTCATCATGCGCGACCCCGAGGAGGACTGGGTCAACTGCGGCACTTACCGGGTGATGGTGCATGACGCCAAGCGCCTCGGCGTCTGGATGTCGCCGGGAAAGCACGGCCGCCAGATCCGTGAAAAATATTTCAGCCAGGGCAAGCCCTGCCCCGTGCTCGTCTCCTGCGGCCACGACCCGCTGCTGTTTCTTGCCGGCGGCAACGAGCTGCGCTTCGGGCTGTCCGAGTACGACTACGCCGGCGGGCATCGCGGCGAGCCGTTCGAGGTGATCGAAAGCGAACTGCACCGCCTGCCCATGCCCGCTCATGCCGAGATCGTTCTCGAGGGTGAAATGTTGCCGGGCGAAACGGCGCCCGAGGGACCGTTCGGCGAGTTCACCGGCTACTACGCCGGCGGCAGGAGCGAGCAGCCGGTGATCCGCGTGCGGCGCATCTATCACCGCAACGATCCCATCCTCGCCATGGCGACGCCGATGCGTCCGCCCTCGGACTTCTCCTACAGCAAATGCGTGATGAAGTCCGGCATGATCTGGGACGAAGTCGAGCGCGCCGGACTCGGCGGCGTGAAAGGCGTGTGGTGCCACGAAGCGGGCGGCGCGCGCATGTTCAACGTCATCGCCATCAAGCAGGCCTACGCCGGCCACTCCAAGCAGGCAGCGATGGCCGCGGCGAGCTGCCAGTCGGGCGCCTATCTCGGCCGCTTCGTCGTGGTGGTGGATGACGACATCGACCCCACCGACCTGTTCGACGTGCTGTGGGCGATGTGCACCCGCTGCGACCCGGCCGAGGACATCGACATCCTGCGCAAGATGTGGAGCGGCCCGCTCGATCCGCGCATCCCGCGCGGCACCCCCTGGAATTCGCGCGCCGTGATCGACGCCTGCCGGCCGTTCGAGATGCTGCAGGACTTCCCGCCGGTGGCGCGCTCCAGCCCCGAACTGCGCCGCAAGATCGAAGCCAAGTTCCGCGACATCCTGTCGAAACTCTAGCGGGTTCGCAGGAGCAACGGCCCCGTCGCGATCCACACGCCGCTGCGGTATAATTTGACCTTGCTTGTGGCGGCCATTGTTGCGTCCCCGGTCGCCTTGTTCACCGACGGTGGCAGTAGCTCAGCTGGTAGAGTCCCGGATTGTGATTCCGGTTGTCGCGGGTTCGAGTCCCGTCTGCCACCCCAAACACCGTTTTTTTGCAGCTGGTTACGCTGGCTGCGACAAAACCGCCCGGTCTTCTGTGACGATGCTGCGCCGGGCCTTCGTCACAGTGGCCGGTTGCTGCGGTGCGGCACGGACACTGGCAGGCGCCCCAAGCAGACGGCCGATGATATTCGACGCGCACCGTCTGCGGATCGAAATTCGCGGGCGGCCCGGAGATTTCGACCCGCGTCGCCCCTGGCACGACTCGCGCGGTGCGCTCGACCGTCGCGCTGCCCGGATAAAGCGTCGCCGCGGTGATCCGGAATGTGTCTTGCACCGTTGCCACGCCGCACCCGATCGACATCGTGACCAGTGCGACTCCAATGCTCTTCCATCGATGACGGCATCATTGTGTAACCCCTTTCATTCCGGGAACCTGCCGCCCGAAATGCCGCTGTTCGGTTGCTTTCGCGGCGCACAACGGTAAATGTAAAGCGAGAGAGAGCGCGGGGTTAGGGTCCTGTCCGGCAGACAATTACACGGCGAGCCTGCCCAACATGCCGACGAATGTGGAATCCGGCAAGCGAGAAGATATCCCCCAATTTCAAAGCGCGCGTTGGAGCGGTGGACGGTGATCGTGCAGGCGGCTGGGAAATCGGCATCGATTGACCTATACTGGTCGGAGTCTCGGACGCAGCCACGTTTCGTTCCAGGCGAAATTCTCTTTCAGCCTGGACCCGTATGATCTGGCAACGCCAACACTTGTTGACGCACCGAATCGCGTGCCGCATCCGATTGCCATCAAGTCGCTGCTGGAGGCGCCCGTGAATATCACGGCAGGTCGTCTGCTGAACCGATTCTTCGTGCTGATGCTTGCGGCGTCGCTGGCGCTTGCGCAGACTCCTCCTCCCCCGTCATATCCGCCGCCCCAACCCGCGTTCAGCCAGCAGGAGCTGGACCAGATGCTGGCGCCGATCGCTCTGTATCCCGACCCGCTGCTGTCGCAGATCCTGATGGCCTCGACCTATCCGCTGGAAGTGGTCGAGGCGGCGCGCTGGTCGAGAGCCAATCCCGGCTATCGCGGAGAATACGCGGTCAACGCGGTCGCTTCGCAAACCTGGGACCCGAGCGTGAAGTCGCTGGTCGCCTTTCCGCAGATCCTGGCCATGATGGACGAGCGGCTCGGCTGGACCGAGCGACTCGGGGACGCCTTCCTCGCCCAGGAGCCGCAAGTCATGGACACCGTGCAGGCCTTGCGTCGAAGGGCGTACGAGGCGGGCAATCTGCGCTCGAACGACCAGATGCTGTTGACCGACGAGGGAGGGATGATTGCGGTCGAGCCGGTCAATCCGCAGATCATTTTCGTCCCCTACTACGATCCGCTCGTGGTCTACGGGACTTGGTGGTGGCCGGCGTATCCCCCGGTTTATTGGCCTGCGTGGCCCGGATACTATGTGCGCCCTGGATTCGCCCCGGGATTCTGGTGGGGCGTCGGGATCGCGGTATCCGTGGGTTTTTTCTTCGGAGCGTTCGACTGGCATCGCCATCACGTCAATGTCGTTCACGTCAATAATTACTACTACCGCGGGACCCGGGTCAACGTCGTGCCCGGCCGGTGGGAGCACGACGCGGAGCATCGCCGAGGCGTGCCTTACCGCAATGAGCGGCTGCGGACTCAATACGGCCGATCGAGCGCCACGCCGGCCCCCGACACGCGGCGCGAATTCCGCGGTCACGATTTGCCGCCGACAGGCTCACGCGCCACTCCTGATGTCCGCCCGCAAGTTCGGAAACCGGAGACTGGAGGCCGCGCCCCTGAATTCCGTTCGCCGATACGCGGTCCGGCGCCGGAAAGCCGCGCCCCTGCAGGCAACGCTCCGCCGCGACGCACGGCGGTTCCCGAACCGTCGCCCGGAGCGTTCGAAGGAATCCGCAGCGGCGGCCCGCAGACGCGGCAGTTCAGTGCGCGCGGCCAAGGAAGCATGCAGCGGCGCGATGCCGGCGTGCGCTCCGCTCCGCAGAGCCATGC
>JBARMB010000029.1:0-31707 GCA_049802235.1 Burkholderiales bacterium
GCGCAAGCGCGCGCGGGAGCTCGACGTCGACGTCGAGAAAATCTCCGGCACCGGCCCCGGCGGCGCGGTGACGCTCGAGGATGTCGAGCGCGCGGCCGTGGCCAAGACGCCGACCGACCGTAACGCCGAGATGCGCAAGGCGATCGCCGCGGCGATGAGCCGATCGAAGCGCGAGATCCCGCACTACTACGTGTCGGAAACGATCCCCATGCGCAAGGCCGCGGTCTGGCTCGCGCGCGAAAACGAAGGGCGCCCGGTGACCGGGCGCCTGCTGATGGGCGTGCTGCAGTTGAAAGCGGTCGCGCTCGCGTTGAAAAAATACCCGGAGCTGAACGGCTTCTACCGCAGCGGCGGCTTTGAGCCGGGCAAGGGCATTCATATCGGCGTCGCGATCTCCATCCGTCAGGGCGGGCTCATAGCGCCCGCGCTCCACGACGTCGATAACAAGAACCTGGCCGAGCTGATGCGCGAGTTGAGCGACCTGGTGAAGCGTGCGCGCGCCGGCTCGCTGCGCAGCTCGGAGATGTCCGATCCGACGGTCACGGTGACCAACCTCGGCGAACAAGGCAGCGACACGGTGTTCGGGGTCATCTATCCGCCGCAGGTGGCGCTGGTCGGCTTCGGGCGCGTCGCCGAGCGGCCCTGGACCGAGGGCGGCGAGCTGCACGCAATGCCGGTGGTCGCGGCAAGCCTGTCGGCCGACCACCGCGTCTCTGACGGCCATCGCGGCGCCCTGTTCCTGACCGAGCTGCGCGAAGTCCTGCAGCGCCCGGAAGAATTGTGAAATTGTGAAATCGAGGGACGCCGCGCGATGAACGAACAGGAAATCAGGACGCAGGTGTTCGCGGTGCTCAAGTCGATCGCCCCGGAAATCGAGGCAGGTGAGCTGCTCGCGGACCGGCCGCTGCGCAACCAGGTCGATCTCGACTCGATGGACTGGCTCAACTTCCTCGTCGGCATGCACGAGAAGCTGCACGTCGACATTCCCGAAGCCGACTACGCCAGGCTGGTGACGCTGGACAACCTGTTCGCTTACCTGCGCGGCAAACTCGGCACGGATTGAATCCGGAACGCTGCCGTGCCCTTGCCTTTCTTCAATCTCTATAGCCACAACTTCATCCGCGCCGCGGTCGCCATACCCGAAGTGCGCGTGGCGGACCCGTCTTTCAACGCAGCGCAGACCATCGGGCTGATGCAGCAGGCGGCGGAGCGGCACGCGGTGCTGGCCGTGTTTCCGGAACTCGGGCTGTCGGCCTACTCGTGCGAGGACCTGTTTCACCAGCAGGCGTTGCTGGCCGCCTCGCAGGCCGCGCTCGAGAAATTGCTCACCGCCTGCGTCGATCTGCCTCTGGTCGCGGTGGTGGGGTTGCCGCTGCAGGTGGACGCGCTGCTCTACAACTGCGCGGCGGTGATTTCGCGCGGCCGGATCCTCGGCGTCGCGCCGAAAACCTACCTGCCCGGCTATCGCGAGTTCTACGAGTTGCGGCAGTTCACGCCCGGAGAATCCTGCACGCGGGAAGCGATCGACCTGTGCGGGCAGACGGGCGTCCCCTTCGGCACGCGGCTGCTGTTCCAGGCCGAGGAGCAGCCGCTATTCACGTTCTTCGTCGAGATCTGCGAGGACCTGTGGACGCCGATCCCGCCCTCGTCCTACGCGGCGCTCGCCGGCGCCACCGTGCTGGTGAACCTGTCCGCGTCCAACATCACCGTCGGCAAGGACGAGTACCGGCGGCAACTGGTGGCGAACCAGTCGGGGCGGTGCTTTGCCGCCTACGTGTACTGCGCGGCGGGCTACGGCGAGTCCACCACCGATCTGGCCTGGGACGGCCACGGCATGATCTACGAGAACGGCTCGCGCGTGATCGAAAGCGAGCGCTTCGAGTACGGGTCGCACCTCGTCAGCGGCGACGTCGATCTCGACCGCATCGGCCAGGACCGCATGCGCACCAACAGCTTCGGCCAGTCGGTCGCGCGCCACGCCGGTGCGCTCGCCGATTTCCGCAGCGTGCGTTTTCCGCTGCCGCTTCCCGCCGAGCCGCGACTCCCGCTCGAGCGCAGCTACGAGCGCTTCCCCTACGTCCCCGCCGACCCGCTCACGCGCGATGAGCGCTGCCACGAAGTGTACGAGATCCAGGTGCAGGGCCTGGTCAAGCGGTTACGGGCGTTGAATTCTCACAAGGTGGTGATCGGCATATCCGGGGGACTCGACTCGACGCAGGCGCTGATCGTCTGCGCGCGGGCCATGGACGTCATGGGCCTGCCGCGGAAAAACATACTCGCATACACGATGCCGGGCTTCGCCACCAGCGCGCGCACGCTCGATCAGTCGCGGCGCCTGATGAGCGCGGTGGGCTGCACCGCCCATGAAATCGACATCCGGCCGAGCTGCATGCAGATGTTCAGGGACATCGGTCACCCGTTCGCCGAAGGCAAGCCGGTGCATGACCTTGCCTTCGAGAACGTGCAGGCGGGCGAGCGCACCAGCCACCTGTTCCGGCTCGCCAACCTGCACCGTGCGCCGGTGGTGGGCACCAGCGACCTGTCCGAGCTCGCGCTCGGCTGGTGCACCTACGGCGTCGGCGACCACATGGCGCACTACCACGTCAACGCAAGCGTGCCCAAGACGCTGATCCAGCACCTGATCCGCTACGTCGCGCGCACCCGCCAGCTCGGCGCCGAGGCGAGCGCGGTGCTGCAGGATGTTCTCGATACGCGCATCAGCCCCGAGCTCGTTCCCGGCCGCAGCGAACTCGAGCCGGGACAGAGCACGGAGACGGTGATCGGACCCTACGAGCTGCAGGACTTCCACCTCTACTACATCCTGCGCTTCGGCTATCTGCCCACCAAGGTCGCTTTCATCGCCTGGTGCACCTGGCGCGATCGCACCCGCGGCAACTGGCCGGACATCCCCGAGGACCGACGCAACCAGTATGCCATCGGCGATATCAGGAAGTGGCTGGGAGTCTTCGTGCGCCGGTTCTTCCAGCTGTCGCAGTACAAGCGCAGCGCCATTCCCAACGCGCCGAAAGTCGGCTCGGGCGGCTCGCTTTCGCCGCGCAGCGACTACCGCGCGCCGAGCGACAGCGAAGCGGCGGTGTGGCTGGCCGACGTGGAGCGCATCCCCGGCACGGAGCTGTGACAAGGGTCCGGCGACCGCATCCGGTCACCGCGTCCAGAAAACGCGCAGGAGGTTCTCGGCTTTGTTGTAGTGATATTCGAGCTCGCCCTTGTAGGCCGAATTCACCGCCTCGCCGATGTTTCGGGCAAGATTCATGTCGGTGGTCGTGATCAGCAGTCCCGCCTCGACGTCCTTGATCGCCATGATGCGCTCCAGCGGATGTTCCGCTTTCTCGTGCGCCTCCCGGTTGCGGGCCAGCTGCACGATGTCATCGCGGTGGCCGGCGAGAAAGTCTCCCTTCAGCGTAACGTAACCCGCGGGAAACTCGTCGTGGATGCGGTGGCACGCCGGGCAGCGCTCCTCGTTTGCGTTCGCCGGCGCCTTTCCCCAGGTCCAGCGTCCGCTGTGATAGACCGCACCGCAGTCAGGGCAGCGCGTCGGCTCGGGAATTTTTTTCTTCGACTTGTAGCTGTCGTGCACCAGCTCCGGGCGCAACTCTTCCCGCCGCAGCGGGCGCCATCCACCGTGCTCCACTTTCATGGCTCACCTCGTTTTTCTTCCCCCACCCCAGAATAGGCCCTGCCTCGGGCCGCCGTTTGATCCATATCAACCCTGGCCGCATCTGCCTGCGACCCGGCGGCCGCTCGCTTACCATGTAAGGAAATCGGCAACAACAAACTCGCCTTTGCCGGTAGGATCGGTTTCTCGCATATTTTTTGTGGGCGGCATAAACGATGCTGGTTCTCGCCTCTGATATCGGCGGAACGCACGCCCGGTTCGCGATTGTCGACGCCGGCAGCAGCGCAGTACGCGTTCGTTTCCAGCGCACCTACGCCACCGCGAGCTACCCGCGCTTCGAGCCGGCGCTGGATGCGTTCCTGAAGGACGCGCGTGCGGCCCTTGGCGCCGGGATCGCCGTATCGCGCGCCGCCGTCGCAATTGCCGGCCCGGTCCAGGGCCAGGAGGCGCAGCTCACCCATCTTCCGTCCTGGCGCGTCGACCAGCACGCGGTCGAGTCCGCGCTCGGCGCGCAGACGCGTCTGATGAACGACTTCGAGGCGCTGGCGTTCGGAGTTGCCGGCGCCTCTGCCGAAGATTCGATCGTGTTGCAACGAGGTGTGCGCGCCCCGGAGGGCACCGTCGCCGTGGTGGGCGCAGGCACCGGGCTCGGCGTGGCTGCGCTCTTATGGGATGGGCACGCCCGCCGGCCGCTCGCCACCGAAGCCGGGCACGTCGGGTTTGCGCCGCAAAATGAAACCCAGCTCGATCTCTGGCGCCACCTCAATTCGCGCCATGGACGGGTGAGCGCAGAGCGGGTCGTTTCGGGTCCGGGCCTGGCCGCAATCTACGCTTACCTGCGCTCCCGCTCCCCGCAGGCCGCCGAGGAGCCGATCGGCGATCCCGCGGCAATCTCCTCGCGCGCCCTCGCCGAGCCGTCAAGCCTCGCCGCGCGGGCGCTCGACCTGTTCGTGGCCTGCTACGGGACATTCACCGGTGACGTGGCGCTTGCATTCCTCGCCCGGGGCGGAGTCTATGTGTGCGGCGGCATCGCGGCAAAACTCGCCGGGCGCTTCCAGGCGGGCGACTTTCTGGCGGCCTTCAGCGCCAAGGGCCGCCACAGCGGCCTCGCGGTTTCGATCCCGGTGTTTCTCGTCGTCAATCAAAGCCTCGGCCTTCTCGGCGCCGCGCGATCGGTGGCGGACCGCGACTAGCTACCCCGCGGCAGTTTGACCTGCGTCAAGAGCCCGCAACACGGCATCGGTAGCATGGTCTGAAAAGAATAGTCGCCTGCAGTTGGATCCAACTTGAAAGGGGTAGACTATGTCCATGAAAACGACCTCCGCGGCCGGCGCCAAAGGGCGCGGCTCGGCCCCGCGCGTATCGGTTCCGCCCACCTCGACAGCGCATGCCTCGACCTCCAAGCGGCGTGTACGAGACCTCTCCACGCGCAAGCCCGCTGGTCCCTCTGTCGCATCGGGGAAGGCGAAGAAGCGATCCGCCGCGATTGCTCCGCAGGTCCGGCAGCGCTACATCGCCGAGGCGGCGTATTTCATCGCCGAGCGCGAGGGCTTTCCCATGGGACGGGAACTCGAACATTGGCGGCAAGCCGAAGCCGAAATCGAGCGGATTTTCGCTAGCATGGCGCCATAACGACCAGCGCGAGCGGCGGCAGCGTCAGTTCCAGCGACGCCGGCTGCCCCATGCAACCTTGCCCACTCGCGCAAATCCGGCCGCCGTTGCCCAGATTCGAGCCGCCATAATGCTCAGAGTCCGTGTTGAGCGTTTCGCGGTAGTCCCCGGCCCGGGGCACGCCGATTCGATAGCGCGATCGCGGCACCGGCGTGAAGTTCGCCGCAACAACCACGAACGAGCCGTCCGCCGCGGAACGCAGGAAGCTCAGCACGGACTGCTCGGCGTCATGGCAGTCGATCCAGGCGAAGCCTTCGGCCTCGAAATCGCGCTCGTGCAGCGCACGCGTCGCGACATAAAGCCGGTTCAGGTCCGCCACCAGCCGCTGCACCCCGCGGTGCGCCGGTTCCCGGACGAGACCCCAGTCGAGTTCCCGCCCGCAATCCCATTCACGTCGCTGGCCGAACTCGCCTCCCATGAAGAGGAGCTTTTTGCCCGGCGTCGTCGCCTGGCAGGCGAGCAGCAACCTCAAATTGGCGAATTTCTGCCATTCGTCGCCCGGCATCTTGGCGAGCAGCGCACCTTTGCCGTGGACGACCTCGTCGTGCGAAAGCGGCAGCACGAAATTCTCGCTATAGGCGTAGAGCTGCGCAAACGTCAGCAGATCGTGGTGATGGCGCCGGTGCACCGGGTCCTTGGTGAAGTACCTGAGCGTGTCGTTCATCCAGCCCATGTTCCATTTCATCGAGAAGCCCAGGCCGCCGACATGCACCGGCCGCGACACCATCGGCCATGCCGTCGATTCCTCGGCGAACGAAAGCGCGCCGGGAAACTCGCGATGCAGCATCACATTGAGCGCGCGCAGGAAATCGATCGCCTCGAGGTTCTCCCGCCCGCCATGGCGGTTCGGCAGCCACTCGCCGGGCTTGCGCGCATAGTCGAGATAGAGCATCGACGCCACTGCATCGACCCGCAGCCCGTCGGTGTGGAACTCGGCGAACCAGCAGTGCGCGCTCGACAGCAGAAAACTTCGCACTTCGTTGCGGCCGAAATTGAACACGTGGGTGTGCCATTCCGGATGCCGGCCGAGCCGCGGGTCCTCGTGTTCATAGAGCGCGCTGCCGTCGAAGCAGGCCAGCGCGAAAGCGTCCTCCGGAAAATGTCCCGGCACCCAGTCGAGGATCACGCCGATGCCGGCCTGATGGCAGGCGTCCACGAACGCCCGCAAATCATCGCCCGAGCCGTAACGCGAAGTGGCGGCAAAATAACCGGTCGTCTGATAGCCCCAGGACTCATCCAGGGGATGCTCGGAAAGCGGCATGAGCTCGATGTGTGTGAACCCGAGCTCGCGGACGTAGGGAATCAGCCGCGCGGCGAGCTCGCGGTAACCGTAGTAGCGCCCGTCGCCGTGACGCACCCACGAGCCGGCGTGGAGCTCGTAGATCGCCATCGGCGCGTGCAGCCAGTCGCGCGCCGCGCGCGCCCGCATCCACTCCGCGTCCCGCCATTCGTGCCGGGAGGGTCCGGCGAGCAGCGCCGCGGTGCCCGGCCGGTGCTCGAAGGCGAAGGCATAAGGATCCGACTTGAGCACGATGGCGCCGCCGCGGGCGCGGATCTCGTACTTGTAGAGCGCGTCCGCGGCGAGCCCCGGCATGAAAAGCTCCCACACGCCGCTCGCGCCGAGCGAAGCCATCGGGTGCACGCGTCCGTCCCAGCCGTTGAAGTCCCCCACGACCGACACGCGCTCGGCGTTCGGCGCCCACACGCGAAAGCACGCTCCCGCAACGCCCGTGCGCACCTCGCAGCGGGCTCCGAGCAGGCGGTACGCCTGGAAATGGGTGCCTTCGCCGAAAAGGTACAGGTCCCGCTCCGGAGGCTGCGGCGGGAAAGCGTAGGCGTCGTATCCGACCCGAACTTTTCCCGCGCGCTCGACTCTCAGGCGATAAGGCCGCTCGATCGCCGCCCCGCGCCATTCGTAGATACCCGCGGTGCCGACCCGGCGCATCGGCGCCGGGCCCTGCTCCAGCTCGAGCCAGACCGAGTCCGCGTCGGGACGGTAGGCGCGCACCAGCGCGCCGCGCTCCGATGTGAAGGCGCCCAGCACCCTGAACGGGTCGTGCTCGCGCGCCTCCAGCAGGGCTGCGAGCTCGCGCGGATTTGCCGCTCGATCAGTCGTGGAAGGCGCCATGAACGCTGTTGACTCGGGCACGTTTCAAGCGGCGTCGACAACCGACCCAGGCGCCGGCGCGCAGCTTTCGTCTCGCGCCCCGCGCAATCAGGCCGATCCGCTGTTGGTGAGCCAGTTGGCGAAGGACACTTACGCACTGGTCCTCGCCGGCGGCCGGGGAAGCCGCCTGAAGGCGCTGACCGACTGGCGCGCGAAACCCGCCGTTCCGTTTGCCGGAAAACTCCGCATCATTGATTTCACCCTCTCGAACTGCGTCAACTCCGGCGTGCGCCGGATCGGGGTGGCGACGCAATACAAGGCGCAAAGCCTCATCCGGCATCTGCAGCGCGGCTGGAGCTTTCTCGACGGACGCTTCGGTGACTTCATCGACATTCTTCCGGCGCAGCAGCAGGTCGAGGAACTCTGGTACCAGGGGACCGCCGACGCCGTGTTCCAGAACCTCGACGTCTTGCGCCGCGACGGCAGCCGTTACGTGCTGGTGCTCTCGGGCGATCACGTCTACAAGATGGACTACGGCAAAATGCTCGCCGATCACGCCGCCAAGAACGCCGACATGACGGTCGCCTGCATCGAGGTGCCGCGGGAGGACGCGCGCAACTTCGGCGTGATCAGCGTCGGCGAGGATGATCGCATCACGGGGTTCGCCGAGAAACCCGACCGACCCGCGCCAATTCCGGAACGCGCCGACCGCGCGTTTGCGAACATGGGGGTGTACGTGTTCAATGCGCAGTTCCTCTACGAGCAGCTGATACGCGACGCCGACGACACGCGCTCGAGCCATGACTTCGGCAAGGACGTCATTCCCTACGCCGTTCCCCGCTACCGCGTTTTCGCGCATCGTTACCTCGACAGCTGCGTCGGCGTGCTGAACGGCCACCCCTACTGGCGCGACGTCGGCACGCTCGATGCGTATTGGGAGGCCAACATCGATCTCACCAAGGTCACGCCCGAACTGAACCTCTACGACGATGAGTGGCCGATCTGGACCCATCAGGAGCAGCTCCCGCCGGCGAAATTCGTGTTCGACGACGACGGACGGCGCGGGATGGCGGTCGATTCGCTGGTCTGCGGGGGCTGCATCATCAGCGGCGCGACGGTGCGCCGATCGCTCCTTTCTTCGAATGTGCGCGTGGACGACCACGCCAGCGTGGAAGACTCCGTCATCCTACCCGAGGTGCGCATCGGGCGCCACGCCGTGCTCAAGCGGGCGATCGTCGACAAGTACTGCCGGATCCCTGATGGCTTCGTCGCCGGACTCGATCCGGAACAGGACCGCAGGCGGTTCTGCGTCACCGCGAACGGCGTGACCCTCATCGCCCCGGAGATGCTCGGCCAGCAAGCGCACCATGTGCGTTGAGGGCTGCGGGTCAAGGCGATGAGCGCGCGAAAGACGCTCGAGGTCGTATTCCTCTGGCACATGCACCAGCCGGATTACCGCGATCCGGAGACCGGCGTCTACGCCCTGCCCTGGGTGTATCTGCACGCGCTCAAGGATTACACCGACATGGCGGCGCACCTCGAGCGCCATCCCCGCATCCGCGCAGTGGTGAATTTCGTTCCGGTGCTGCTCGAGCAGCTCGAGGATTACTGCCGCCAATTCTCGACCGGCGCGTTTCGCGACCCGCTGCTGCGCCTGCTCGGGCACGAGGACTTCGACGCGCTCGCGCCGCGGGAGCGCGCGCTGCTGCTCGAGCGCTGCTTTCGCGCCAATCCGGCGACGATGATCGAGCCGTTCCCGCATTATCGCCGCCTGCGCGAGCTGTTCGGCTGCGTCGAGGGCGAAGGCCCGGTCGCGCTCGGCTACCTGTCCGGCGCGATGCTCGCCGATCTGGTGACCTGGTATCACCTCGCATGGACCGGCGAGACCGAGCGCAGAAACCGCCCGCTCCTCGCCGAGCTCTTCGGCAAGGGCGAAGGCTACAGCCTGCGCGACCGGCTGCGGCTGCGCGAACTCATCGGCGAAGTGCTGCGCGCGATCGTGCCCCGCTATCGCGCGCTCGCCGAGCGCGGACAGATCGAACTGTCATCGACCCCCTACAGTCATCCGCTTGCGCCGCTCCTGATCGACTTCGGCTGCGCGCGCGAGCCCGATGCCGAAGCGGTCCTGCCTGCGGCCGCAGGCTATCCGGGAGGCCGGGAGCGTGTCCGGTCGCAGCTTGCGCACGCGATCGTTTACCACAAGGACCGTTTCGGCTCGGCGCCCGCGGGCATCTGGCCGGCGGAGGGCGCGGTGTCAACGGCGTTCGTCGAGCTGCTGGCGGAAGCCGGCTGCCGCTGGGCCGCGAGCAGCTCGGCGGTACTCGGGAACAGCCTCAACCACCGCGATCCGGGCATGGCGCGCGTGTCCGGCGACCTTTATTTCGGCTACCGTCTCGAAGGCGCGGCCGGGCCCGCGCTCTTCTTCCGCGACGAGTACCTCTCCGACCTGATCGGCTTCGAGTACGCCAAGTGGCACGGCCGCGACGCCGCTTCGCACTTCGTCGACCGGATCGAGGAGATTCGCGTGCAGATCCCCGAAGGCGAAACGCGTCTCGTCAGCGTGATCCTCGACGGGGAAAATGCCTGGGAGCAGTACGCGTACAACGCCTACTACTTCTTCGAGGACCTTTACACCGAGCTCGAGGCGCGCGCGGAAATCCGGACGACGACTTTTTCCGGCTACCTCGCGGAGCGCGAGGGCGATCTCCGGCCGCTGCCGCGGCTCGTCGCCGGAACCTGGGTGTACGGCAACTTCTCCACCTGGATCGGCTCGGCCGACAAGAACCGCGCCTGGGACCTGCTGTGCGCGGCCAAGGCGGCCTGCGATCGCGCGCTCGCGACCGAGGCGCTCCCGGCCGCGGAGCGCGCAAAAGCGCAACAGATACTTTCCGTGTGCGAAAGCTCGGACTGGTTCTGGTGGTTCGGCGACTACAACCCGGTGCTTTCCGTGGCGTCGTTCGACGCGCTGTTCCGTGCCAATCTGCGCGCGCTCTACCGCGTGCTCGGCATCGCCGCGCCGGAGGCGCTCGCCGAGCCGCTCAGCCGCGGCGGCGGATCGCCCGAGAGCGGCGGAACGATGCGGCGCGCGCATTAGCGCAGCGTCGATTGCGATGAAAACAGCGCTCCTCTTCGGCGTCCACGGCCACCAGCCGTCCGGCAATTTCGACCGCGTCATCGTGGAAGCGCACGCTAAGTGCTACCGGCCGTTCTTCGAGACGCTGTACCGCCATCCCGCGTTTCACTACAGCGTGCACCTCTCCGGCTGGCTGCTCGAGGTATTGCTCGAGCGGTTTCCCGAGGACACCGGACGCCTGAAGGAGATGGTCGCGCGCGGCCAGGCCGAGATCTTCTCCTCGGGACACTTCGAGCCGGTGCTGTCGGTGATTCCGATGCGCGACCGGATCGGCCAGCTGGAGATGAACGCCAGTCTCATCGAGCGCGAGTTCGCCGCCCGCCCCCGCGGCGCCTGGCTCACCGAGCGCGTCTGGGAAGCGAACGTCGTTCCGGCGCTGCACGCCAGCGGCATTCGCTACGTCACCGTGGACGACTACCATTTCCTGTGCGCGGGCAAATCGCCGCAAGAACTCGACGGCCACTACACCACCGAGGAGGACGGCGAGCCGCTCGACCTGTTTCCCATTTCCGAGGCGCTGCGCTACCGGCTGCCGTTCTCCCCGGCAGCGGAGGCGGTCGCCTATCTCGAAGGGCTCGCCGCTGCGGGCCATCGCGCGGCGATCTACTTCGACGACATCGAGAAGTTCGGCATCTGGCCCGAGACCTGGGAATGGGTCTACGAAAAACGCTGGCTCGAGGAGTTCATCGAGCGGGCGCTCGCCTCGGAGCACCTCGCGACCATGACCTACGCCGAATTCCACGCGCGCGAGCCCTCGCGCGGCCCGGTCTACCTGCCGACGACGTCGTACGCCGAGATGAACGAGTGGACGCTGCCTGCGAACCGCGCCGAGGAGTACGACGCGTTGCTCGAGCGCGAGCAGGCGTCGGGCACGCTCGCGGCCACCCGACCGTTCCTCCGCGGCGGCATCTGGCGCAATTTCTTCACCCTGTATGCGGAATCGAACTGGATGCACAAGCGCATGCTCGGGCTTTCCCGACGCCTCGCGCAAGCACCCGCCGATTTCGCTTCCGCGGAACTGCGGCGCAAGCTCTACGCGGCGCAGGCGAACGACGCCTACTGGCACGGGCTGTTCGGCGGGCTCTATTTGCCGCATCTGCGGCGCGCGGTGTGGCGGAACATGATCGAGCTCGAAGCGGCGCTCGATGCGCGCATCCCGCGCCCGCCGATTGCGCGCGGCGATGTCGATCTGGACGGCGTGACCGAGCTTCAATTCTGCAACCGGACATTGCAGGTTGCGATAAGGCTCGACGGCCACGCCGCGGCACTCGAACTCGTTTCGTATCCGCTCGCCCACAATTTCGCCGACAGCCTGCGCCGCTACCCGCAGGCCTACTTCGCCCGGCATATGGAACCGCGCAACGATGCGCCGCAACCGGGCGGGATCGCCTCGGCGCACGACCGCGCGGGCGCGAAGCACAGCGTGACCGCCGGGGATCTCGCGCCCGACACAAGGCCGCGCAACGTGATGATCGATTCCCGCGTCCTGCCGGACGGGATCCGGGACCCGGTCGATCGCTATCGGCTCGACGCGCCCGACACGGAACGCCCGGAGGCGCGCTTTGCGGCGAGCGGAACCGGCTGGCGTATCGAGAAACGCCTCGGCCTGGAACACAGGCGGCTCGTCGCGCGCTATCGCTTCTTCGGCGACGTGCCGGCGCGCTTCGAGATCGAACTCAACATCGCAATGCCGAGCTGCGACGGTTTCGGCGGGCGCTACGTGCTCGGGAACGGCGAGATGCCCTGCGGATTCGGACAGGCGCTCGACCTCGAGCGCTGCAAGCGGCTCGCACTCGACGACCGGGAACTGGGCGGCGGACTGGCGCTTGCGACGAGCGCGCCGGTCGCGGTGCGCGCGCGACCGCACCACACCGTCTCGCGCTCGGAAGCAGGCATCGAGAAAATCATGCAATCGGCCTGCGTGACGCTTTGCTGGACGATCGAGACGCCGGGCGCGAAGCTCGAGATCGTGCTCGAGCCCTACCCGGATTCCGCCTGATGCCCATGCGCGAAAGTCGGGAATGGTAAGATTGCGCGCCACTTGCCGATGAGATCCCCGACGATGCGATCGCACGTTTCGTATTGACTTTCCCAGAACAACACCATGCGCGGAACCCCCTATCGTCTTGACGTGCGGCCCAAGCTGCCGCAACGCCTGCAGCGGCTCGAGGAGCTCGCGAACAACCTGTGGTACAGCTGGGACCGGCCCACGCGGGCGCTGTTTGCGCGGCTGAATCCCATGCTGTGGCAGACGATCGGCCACAGCCCGAAAGCGTTCCTGCGCAGCGTCCACCAGAAACATCTCACCGACGCATCCGAGGACCCGGTATTCCTCAGCGCGTACAACCGGGTCCTCTCGGCCTACGACACCTACCACCTCGAGCCGCTGCGGATAAACCATTCCCCGCACCTGCGGGAAGGCGATCTGGTCGCCTATTTCTGCGCCGAATTCGGGCTGCACGAGAGCCTGCCGATCTACTCCGGCGGCCTCGGCATTCTCGCGGGCGACCACTGCAAGACCGCGAGCGACGTACGGCTTCCGTTCGTCGGCATGGGGCTGCTCTACCGCCAGGGCTATTTCCAGCAGACGATCGACAGCGACGGCCGCCAGCGCGCGCTTTACTCCGACACCGATTTCGAGCTTCTGCCGATCGAGCCGGTCGCACGCCAGGACGGGCGCGAGTTGCGCGTGGCGATCGAGCTGCCCGGCAGGACGGTGCAGGTCAAGGTATGGCGGGCGCACGTCGGGCACGTCGCGCTGTATCTCCTCGATACCGACATCGAGGACAACACCGCGCATGATCGCGGCATCGCGCACCACCTCTACGTCGGCGACGCCAAAACGCGGCTCGAGCAGGAAATCGTCCTCGGCGTCGGGGGGGTGCGCGCGCTGACTGAAATGGGAATCAAGCCCGACTGCTGGCACGCCAACGAAGGGCATGCCGCGTTTCTCGCCATCGAGCGCATCCGGCTGCTCATGACCGGCGGCCTCGATTTCGCTTCGGCGCTCGAATCGGTGGCCGGGAACACGGTCTTCACCACGCACACCGCGGTCCCCGCCGGCCACGATCACTTCCCGGTGGACCTGGTGCGCGAATACCTCGAGGCTTCCTGTCCCGATCTGAAGGCAAGCCTGGACGCGGCTCTTGCCCTCGGGCAGTCCCCTTCGGCGCACGACTTCAACATGACCGCGCTCGCGGTGCGCGCCTCGCGCCATCAGAACGGCGTCTCGAAGATCCATGGGCGCGTGTCGTCGCGCATCTGCGGCGAATTCTGGCCGCAGATCGACACGGACGAAAACCCGATGCGCCACATCACCAACGGCGTGCACGTTCCGACCTTCCTCGCGGCGGAATGGAACGAGGTCTTCGACCGCTACCTGGGCGCGGGCTGGCCGCAGCGGTTCGCCGACGAGGAGTGCTGGCGCCGCGTGCACCAGATTCCGGACGCCCAGTTCTGGAACGTGCACCAGACTCTGAAGTCACAGATGCTGCATCTCGTGCGCTACCGCGTCCGCGAGCAGCACGCGCGCAACGGCGGCTCGGAATCGCATCTGGACCGCATGCTCAAGCTCGCCGATCCCGCGAACCCGACGGTGCTCACGATCGGATTTGCGCGGCGCTTTGCCACTTACAAGCGCGCGACGCTGCTGTTCAACAAACTGGACTGGCTGCGCGAGATCGTCAGGGACGCGAAGAGGCCGGTGGTGTTCATTTTTGCCGGCAAGGCGCATCCGGCCGACCAGCCCGGCCAGGATCTCATCCGCCGTATCGCCGAAGTCGCACGAATGCCGGAGTTCGAGTCGAAGATCCTCCTGGTCGAAGGCTACGACCTGCGTCTCGCCCGCAGGCTCGTGTCCGGGGTCGACGTGTGGCTCAACAACCCGGTGTATCCGCTGGAAGCGTGCGGCACATCGGGCATCAAGGCCGGAATCAACGGCGTCGTCAATCTCTCGGTGCTCGACGGCTGGTGGGGCGAAGGCTACACCGGCAAGAACGGCTGGGCGATCAAGCCCGCATCGAATGTGCAGGATGAAACCCGGCGCAATGACGAGGAAGCGCGGACGCTCTACGAGATACTCCAGGATCAGGTGATCCCGCTTTACTATGCGCTCGGCCCGATGGGTTACTCGCCCGGATGGGTCGCGATGTCAAAAGAGTCGATCGCAACCGTTACCCCGCGATTCTCGTCGACGCGGATGATGGCGGAGTACGTCGCCGAGTTCTACGAGCCGGCGACCCGCCAATGGCGCGGGTTCGGGGCGGAGAATTTCCGCGCGGCGCGCGAGCTCGCGGCCTGGAAAGCGAAGGTGCGCGAAGCCTGGAGCCAGCTGAGCCTGCGCCGCCTCGACCTGCCGGTTTCGCGCGTCGAATACGGCGGCGATCTGCGCATCGAGGTCGCCGCAAAGCTCAACGGGCTTGCGCCCGGCGACGTCGCCATCGAGCTCCTTCTCGCGCGGCCGGGAACCGACCTCGCCAGCAAGAGCATCGAGCGCCAGCGATTGCGATACGAGAGAGCGCTCCCGGAGACGCACGAACACCTTTTCTCGCTCCAATTCACGCCTGACCAGTGCGGCAGGATCGATTACCGCATCCGCGCCTATCCGTGCAGCGAGCTGCTCACGCACCCGTTCGAGATGGGGATGATGATTTGGCTGTAGCCGGGTCCGCGCGCTCGATGAGGCAGACACTGCGCGTGCTCTACGTGACGCCGGAACTCTCGCCCTGGGTCAAGGAAGGCGGGCTCGGCGACGTTTCGAGCGATTTGCCCGCGGCGCTTGCGCGCACCGGAATCGATGCGCGCATCCTCGTGCCGGCATACCCGCCGCTCGCGAAGGCATTCTCCGGCGCGTGCCCGGTGGCGCAATTTCCCGCCCCGGGCGGCGTGTTGCCGGCCAGCCGGCTGCTCGAAGTCCCGGGTCCGGTGACGATGTACCTGCTCGATTGCGCCGCCTATTTCGCGCGCTCGGGCGGCGTGTATCAGTCGTCCGAGGGCGCCGACTGGCCGGACAATCATCTTCGCTTCGGGCTGCTGTCGCGGATCGCCGCGCGGCTCGGCAGCGCCGACAGCCCCCTCGCCTGGCTACCCGACATCGTGCATTGCAACGATTGGCAGACGGGCCTCGCGGCCGCCTATCTCGCGCATTCGGGCAGTGCCCGCGCCGCAACGGTGATGACGATCCATAACCTTGCCTATCAGGGAATCTTTCCGCCGACTGTACTCGAGGAACTTGCCGTTCCGCGTGAGGCGTTCGCGGCCGAAGGACTCGAGTACCACGGCAAGGCGTCGTTCCTGAAGGCCGGACTGCATCATGCGACGCTGCTCAACACGGTGAGCCCGACCTACGCGCGCGAGATCCAGACCGCGGAGCTCGGCTTCGGGCTGGACGGACTGCTGCGCCGGCGCGCGGCGGATCTCTCCGGCATCCTGAACGGAATCGACACCGACGCCTGGAACCCGGCGCGCGACCCGCATCTCGCGCGCAACTACGACGCCCTGCACCTGGAGCACAAGCGGGCGAACAAGACGGCAGTGCAGCGTGCCTTCGGCCTGCGGGTAGACGCCGGCGCGCCCCTGCTCGGGATGGTGAGCCGCTTGGTGGAGCAGAAAGGCGTCGATCTGGTCGCGGCAATCGCGCCCGAACTCGTCCGCTCGGCGGCCCAGCTCGTCGTTCTCGGCCGCGGCGGGCGCGATTTCGAAGCCGTGCTGGAGGCGCTCGCGGCGCGCCACCCCGGCGCCATCGCCGCGCACATCGGTTTCGATGAGCGGCGCGCGCACCAGATCGAGGCCGGCGCGGACCTGTTCCTGATGCCGTCGCGCTTCGAACCGTGCGGCCTGAACCAGTTCTACAGCATGCGCTACGGCACGCCCCCTGTGGCGCGCCGGACCGGGGGACTCGCCGATTCGGTGGTCGACGCCACCGAAGGGAATCTCCGCTCCGGGACCGCGACCGGTTTCACCTTCGACGAGCCGACGCCGGCGGCGTTGCTGACCGCGATCCGGCGCGCCATCGCCGCCTGGCGCGAGCCCGGGATGTGGCGGGCACTGCAGCGAAACGGAATGGCGCGGGATTTCGGCTGGGCACCGGCTGCGCAGGCTTACGCGGCGGTGTATCGCCGGGCGATCAAGCAGCCGCGCGCGGCTTCCGGCATCGGCGTCGGCGACAGCTGAACCGGATCAAGCCACCTGTTCGACCCGCGGCCGAGTCCTCGGGCGCGGCGAAGCTTCAGGAGAAGCGTTTCGCTCCGAGCAGGCCGTTGATTTCCGCTTCGGCCTCGAGCCAGTCGTCAAGCTCGCGCCCGCCCGCGAAACCGCGCTTTTCCGCCCGCAGAAACGCCGCCTGCGCAATCATCTCGGCGCGCTCCTGCTCGCTTATCTCGGTGTGCGAATTTTCGCGGCCCGCTACCCGAGGATTTGCCGGCACATTCTTCTCATTCTGACTTTCCTTTCGCGCGGCAGGGTAGGACGGCGCCGCCGTCGACCGCTTCTGCTTCTCGACCAGATGGCGCAATTTCATGGCTCTGTCTCCTTCGGACTATCCGGCTGTTATGTTGAAAGAGATTCCAAGCCTGCTTCTTGACGTACGTCAAACAAGGGCCTCGCGTAGCATCGATGGATTTTCGTTCAAGCCCTGCATTCGCATGGTGATCAGCCACTTGCGCAAGCGCCGGGGGCGCATCCGGGCCGCCGGACGGCCGCCGTACCGACGCGATTCCGCCCATCACGGGTATCGTTTGATCTCGGTCAACAAGCGCCGCGACGCCGGCTGTTAACCTGTGCGCTCATCCACGAAGCTGCGAACCAGGCGAGGTGGCCATGCAACCGTCGTCGCGCGTCCAGGTCAGCATCCCGGCCGATGGCCGGAAACTGCAAGGCGAACTGATCGTGCCCGGCGATGCGGCAGGCATCGTCGCGTTCGCTCACGGCAGCGGCAGCAGCCGGCACAGTCCGCGCAATCAATTCGTCGCACGCGAACTGCAGCAGGCGGGCCTGGCGACGCTGCTGCTCGATCTGCTCGAGGAAGAGGAAGCGGAGGACCGCAGCAAGGTCTTCGACATCGGACTGCTCGCTTTGCGGCTGCTCGCGGCCGCACGCTGGCTCGGCGACAATCCGGGCACCCATTCCCTTGCGCTGGGATATTTCGGCGCCAGCACCGGGGCGGCAGCGGCGCTCCTCGCCGCGGCACGGGATCCCGGCAGGGTGTCCGCGGTGGTGTCGAGGGGCGGACGTCCGGATCTGGCGATGCGCTGGCTGCCTGATGTGAAAGCGCCCACGCTCCTGATCGTGGGCGAAGACGACGAGCCGGTGCTGCAATGGAACCGCGATGCGTATGCGCGCCTGAGCGCCGAGAAGGAGCTGGTCGTCGTTCCGCGCGCGACGCACCTGTTCGAAGAGCCCGGCGCGCTCGAGGAAGTGGCGCGGCATGCCTGCCGCTGGTTCGTCCGTCACCTCTCCCCGGCAGGCGTGCGCACCGGCGTCAGCGAAAAAGCCCGGCGATGACCGGATTTGCCCTCATCGCCGGCGATGCTCACCCGCAGCTGGCGCGCGCCATTGCGCATTCGATAGGCACGGCATTGGTCCCCGTCTCCGTCTCGGCGTTCGCCGACGGCGAGACGCGGATCCGCATCGAGGCCGAAGTCCGCGACGCGGACCTGTACATCGTGCAGCCGACTTCGACGCCGACGAACGAGCATCTGATGACGCTGGCGCTGATCGCCGACGCGGCGCGCGCCGCGGGGGCCGCGCGCGTGACGGCGGTGGTGCCGTACTTCGGCTACGCGCGCCAGGACGTGCGCAAGAACCCGGGCGAGCCGCGCTCGGCGCAGCTTGCGGCGCGCATCCTGCGTTGCGCCGGCATCGAGCGGATCGTTGCCCTCGAGCTGCACTCGCCGGCGCTGGAGGGCGCCTTCGAGATGCCGCTCATTCACCTGCAGGCCGACGAGCTGATGCTGCCCGCGATACGGAGCTGGAACATCTCCGATCTCGCGATCGTTGCTCCCGACGCCGGCGGGCTCAAGCGCGCGCAACGCTACGCTGCGGCGCTGGCGGCGCCGCTGGCGGTGATCGCCAAGACCCGGCCTCGCGCCGACATCGCCGTCGCGCTGCAGGTACTGGGCGAGGTGCGCGGCCGGCCTTGCCTCATCGTGGACGACATGGCGAGCACCGGCGGCACCATCGCCGGTGCCGCGCGCGCATTGCTCGATGCGGGGGCGAGCGAGGTTCATGCACTCTTCGTCCACGCCGTCATGGCACCGGGCGCGCTGGAGCGGATTTGTGCCGCATCGGTGCGGCGGATCGCGACCACCGACAGCGTGCGCAGCGATCCCGATCCGCGCGTCGAGCTCGTGCCGGTCGCGCGGCTCCTGGCGCGGGCCCTGGCGCGGATCGGCCGGGGCGCAACTTCCCGGAAAGGAGCACCCGATGCTCAGGAACCGTGAAGACACCGCGCGCCCGCGCCTTGGGACGGGCGGCCACGGAAAATCCGGGGCGCGGTCATGACACCGGCGAGCGGCGCAGTTGTTTCTCCTGCCGCTCCTCACGGGAAATCATGCCGGCGAGCAAGGACATCTCCTCGGCGAGCAACTGGATCAAGTCGTCGGCCGCAATCAGGCCCACAAGATCGCCCGCGGCGTTGACCACCGGCAGGCGGCGAACACCTTTTTGCTGCATCAGCGCAACCGTCTCCGCGACGCCTGTGTCCTCGCGCACGGCGCTCAGTCCCGGGTTCATCACGTCGCCGACCGCACTCTCCGCCGGGTCGAGATCGAGCGCCACCACGCCGACGGCGACGTCGCGGTCGGTGAACATGCCGGCCGGAACATTCTTGTCGCCGCGCTTATCGACGACCACGAGGCTGCCGATGTGGTGCTCGCGCATCAGCTTTGCGGCAGTGGCGACACTGTCGTTTCTGCCGACAAAGATCACTTCGCGGCTGCAAATTTCTCCGATTGCCATGGGAAGGTACCTCGCGCTGATAACTACATGCGATTTGACGCTTTTCGCCGCCCGCCCTGTTGATGCAGATCAACAAGCGGCGCATTGCGGAATACAGCGAGCGGATGCTCAGCCCTTGATGCACACCAGCGGCCGCAGAAACGCCACGCGGCGCGCCAGTCCCGCACCCTCGGTTGCCGCGGCGACGAGGTCCACGTCCTTGTACGCGCCCGGGGCCTCCTCCGCAACGCCGCGCATCGAGCGCGTGCGGATGAGGATGCCGCGCTCGCGCAGCGAGTCGACCAGCGCGCGGCCCTGCCATGTTTTCAGCGCCTGATGGCGGCTCATCGCGCGCCCGGCGCCGTGGCTCGCCGAGCTCCACGCGCGCGCCTCGCTCTCCGCCGTGCCTGCAAGCACGTACGAGCCGGTCCCCATGCTGCCGCCGATGATCACCGGCTGGCCCACTTGCCGGTAACGCTCCGGAATGTCCTCGTGCCCGGGCCCGAAAGCGCGCGTGGCGCCCTTGCGGTGGACATAGAGCAGGCGGCGCTTGCCGCTCACTTCATGGAACTCCGGCTTGCAGGTGTTGTGCGAGACGTCGAACAGCGTCTCCAGCCGGCTCCCGGGGAAGAAATGCGCGAAGGTCCGACGCGTGAGATGTGCGAGGATCTGGCGGTTCGCGAACGCACAGTTCATCGCCGCGTTCATCGCGCCGATGTACTCCGCGCCTTCCGGCGATTTGATCGGCGCGCAGGCGAGCTCCCGATCGGGAAGGTCGATTCCGAGCCGCCCCGCGGCCTTGGCGAGACTGACGAGGAATTCGGTGCCGATCTGATGTCCGAGGCCGCGCGAGCCACAATGGATCGACACCACGACCTGCCCCTGCTTGAGCCCGAACGCCTGCGCGCAGGCGGCCTCGTGAATCCGGTCCACCACCTGCACTTCGAGATAGTGGTTGCCCGAGCCGAGCGTTCCCATCTCGCCGCGCTGGCGTTTTTTCGCCGTCGACGACACGTTCTGCGGTTTTGCGCCAGCCATGCGGCCGTGTTCCTCCACGTATTCCAGATCGGCCGCATCGCCGAATCCCTGCCTCACCGCCCAGCGCGCGCCATCGATCAGGATCGCGTCGAGTTCCTGCGTCGACAACTGAATATCGCCCTCGACGCCGACGCCGGCGGGAATGTTCCGGTACAGGCTGTCGGCGAGCTTCGGCAGCGCCGGTGCGATCTCGGCGGCCACGAGATCGGTGCGCAGGCAGCGAATCCCGCAGGAAATATCGAAGCCGACGCCGCCGGCGGAGATGATTCCGCCGCGCTCGGGATCGAACGCGGCCACCCCGCCGATCGGAAAACCGTAGCCCCAGTGCGCGTCGGGCATCGCCAGCGCCGCGCCGACGAGCCCCGGGAGTTTCGCGACGTTGGTGATCTGCTCCAGCACCTTGTTGTCCATGGAGCGCAGCAGCTCGGCGTCGCCATAGAGGACGGCCTCGGCGCGCGTCACGGCCGGGTCGGTCTTCACCCGCCAGGTCCAGGGACCGGTTTGCTCCAGGCGCTCGAGATCCATCGTTGGCACCGGTCAGACGTCGACGACACACCGCGCCTCCCATCCCGCTGCGGTCGGCTTGACCGACAGCATGGTGAGAGTCGCGCCCTTCACTTCCACGCCCCGTTCCAGATCGTCGCGCCAGCGCTCGCCCCACGCGCGACCGAGCCAGCGGGAACCCTGCCGCGACAGCGCAAAGCGCCTGAACACCGCGCCCTGCTCCCGCGCGGCTGCGATCAGGGCGTTCAGCCATTGCACCAGTGCGAATTCGACGTCGTCCTCGACAAGGGCGACCTCGACTTCGAGCGCCTCGCCCAGCGAAGCCGGGTCGGCCATGATGGCAAAGGTCGCCTCCGCGGCGGACTCGAACGCCTGCTCGAGTGTCGCACCGCGGCCGATGACACCGATATCGGCGTCGTGCTCGAAGTACTCGTGGCCCACGGGCTGCGCGCCGATTCGGACAGGCCAGGATCGGCCTCGTGCTAGTGGTCTTCGGTCCGCGTCCGGTCTTCCTCGGCCGGCTCGCCGGTGTCGGGGTCGATCCAGTCCGACATGCCGATCTCCGATTCGGCTTCCTTGAGCGTCTCGCCGGGCTCGAACGCGGTTTCTTCGCTGGACTGCATGTCCTGCACCGCCTCCAGCAGCGTCGCGAACGGCCCGTATTCCCGGCCGCCCTCTTTTGCCTGCCAGTAAAAGCCGTCGGGACGTTCGACGATCCGCGTCCGATCGTAGTCCGCGGGGGTCTGGGGAATGATCTGTGTCATGGGTCTGGTCCTGTCGTTGCTCGAAAAGATTTGCCTGCGGCCGGCGGGGGCACTTCAGCGCAAGCCATCCGGCCTGCCCAATATCTCCAGTCTTACACTTCTGCCTACCGTAAGCCGGAATCTCAGGCCGGCGTTTGATTTCGATCAAACGCAGCATCGATTCGATCGGCCTCGATCGGCGAACTCATGCCCCGAGATCCGGCTCGCCGCAGCGCTCCAAGATGATACGCCGTGCTTCGTTGCGAAGGCGCAGGGCGGCGCCCCAGTCCTGCCCCTGCGGCCGCAGCGGCGGGTGGATCAGTACCTGTATCGGCTGCCGCCGCGGCAGCCAGGTGCCGTCGCGCAGAACCGACCGCGTGCCGCGCAGCGTGACCGGCACCACAGGCTCCCCGCTTTCCGCGCTGACGACGAATGCGCCCATGTGAAACGGTCCGAGCCCCGGGTTGCGGAAAAAGGTCCCTTCGGGGAAGAACGCGAGCGACTCGCCGCGGCGGGTCGCGGCGACGAGGTCGTGCGTGTCCTCGACCCCGCGCTGTGCGTCGAACCGCGTCACAAACCGGACGCCGATGCGGCCCAGCAACCAGCCGACGGCCGGCCGGTCGGCAAGTTCGCGCTTCGCGGCGAAACCGACTTCGCCCGGCAGCGTCGCCGTCAGCAGGATGCTGTCGAGGTAACTGGCGTGATTCGAAACGACGATCAGCGTCCGCGCCGAGGGGAAGTTCCCGCGTCCCTCGACGAGAACCGGAAGAGCGGACATCGCGAGCGCCGCGCGCGCCAATCCGCGCACGAGACGCTGGCGGGCCCGCCGTCCCGGCAGCAGCGTCACGGTCACGGCGGCGAAGACGGTAAAGGTCACGAACAGCGCCCACAGGTAGAGCGCGTACGTCCACTCTGCAACGATGCGGGCGAGCGCGCGGCCCCTGCCGGCAAAGCCGCTGAGGAACAGCCGCGCAAGCTGCAACGCCACCGGGCGTCGCGAAGCGGCGAGCATGCCGCCCTCGTAGAACTCGCGGCAGGCTGCGCGCCGGATCTTGCCGCTCGATGTCTTCAGCACCACCCGCACGCTCGCCAGCACGATGTCGTCCGCGGCCACACCCAGGTGCGCGATCGACAAATCCGCGATGCGGTCGCGCAGCGCCTGCCTCCGCTCTGCATCCGTCTCCCGCGTCTCGGCAAGAACGACGACGCGCTCGGTCCCGGTGATGCGGTCGGTCGCGCCGAAGACCGCCACGCAGCCCTTGCGAACGCCGGGCAGGTTTCCGACCGCCTCCTCGAGGTCATAAGGATGGATGTTGTGGCCGCCGCGGATGATGAGGTCCTTGACGCGGCTGGTCAGATACAGCTCACCGCCGGCGATGTAGCCGACGTCGCCGGTATCGAGCCAATCGCCGCGCATGAGCGCTTGAGTGGCCGCCGGGTTGCGGAAGTACCCCGATGTCGCGGACGGGCCGCGGAATTCGATGCGGCCCTCGACGCTGTCGGGCGCCTCGCGCTCCATGCCGTCCACGACGCGAACCTGATGGCCTGCGAGCGGCCGGCCGCAGCCCACCACTCTCATGGCCGTTGCAGCATCGGGACGAATCGGAACCGCGCGCCCCTCGCGCTCCAGCGCGCGCCGGTCGATGCATTGGATCAGCGGTCCGCGCCCGAGCGGCGGAAACGTGATCCCCAGTCCGCATTCCGCAAGCCCGTACACCGGGGCCATGGCGCGCGCATCGAATCCGCAGCGCTCGAAGCGCCGTGCGAAGCGTTCGAGCGTGGCTGCGCGCACCGGCTCCGCGCCGTTGAAGGCGATGCGCCAGCTGCCGAGGTCGAGCCCCGGGAGGTCGTCGTCGGCGACCTTGCTGGCGAGAATCTCGTAGGCGAAATTGGGGCCGGCCGACAAGGTGGCGCGATACTGGTGAATGACGCGCAGCCATCGCGAAGGGCGTGACAGGAACGCCGTCGGCGGCATGATGACGAGCGGAATGCCGTAGTAAAGGCTCCCGAGCCACGCGCCGATCAATCCCATGTCGTGATATAGCGGCAGCCAGCTCACGAACGTATCCTGCGAGGTCGCCTTCACCGCCTCGCCCATGGCGCGGATGTTCGCCAGGAGATTGGCGTGCGTCAGGATCACGCCTTTCGGCTGCCCGGTGCTTCCCGAGGTGTATTGCAGCAACGCGATGTCCTGCGCGGCGGGGGCACGGACGACCGGGGCGTCTCGCTCCGAACGCAGCTCGTCGGTGGTCGTCACATGACGCAGCGTCGCGACATTCGCTTGCAGCAGGCGGGCAATCGCTTGTGCCTCCGCAACGGTGACGAGCATCGACGCGCCGCAATTCTCGAGGATGCGCGCCTGACGCCGCAGGTGATCCTCGATCTGCGACCACCTGAACGGCGGGTAGATCGGGACGGGCACGCCGCCCGCCAGCAACACCCCGAAGAACGCCTGGAAGAATGACCGGCTCGTCGGCAGCATGATGGCCACGGTCTGGCCTGACGCGAGGCCGCGCGAGCCGAGCCCGCGCGCGACCGCGCGCGCTTCCGCGGCGAGCTCACCGTAGCGGACGGTTTCGGCGCGCTCCTCGGACAGGAGCAGCGTGATGTGGCCGCGATCGGGATGACTCGCGACGTGCCAGTCGAGCGCTTCGAGCAGCGTGCCCGCGTTCCCCGGCTCGCCGAGGGCTTCCGGCTGCACGGTGACCGCCGGCTCGATGACGGCGCCCGGTTCCTTGCGCGGCAAGGCGTCGGCGATCGCGCGCAGCAGGTCGCGCGGAGTTTCGACGGTCGCGAACAGATCCTCTTGCAGACGGATGGCGAACGCCGCCTCGATGCGGAGCATCAACTCGACGCGCGCCAGGCTGTCGATGCCCAGCTTGCGTTCGAGGTTGTCGTCCAGAGACACCGCGGGCGGCGCAGTGCCGCGAAGCTCGGCAAGCATCGTGCCGATGATCGCAATCAGCCGCTCGGCATCGCTCGCCGCGCCGTGCGCTTGTCCAGGAGCGGAATCCATATCGCGCTCTCCCTGACGGAACCCCTATTAGAATCGCACGCCCGCCCGGGTGTCTTGACGCATGTCAAACCCCGACTCCCTGCCGATATCCCGGCGGGCGGCTCGACGTGCCGGCACGAAGTCGCCGCGTCGGCGTCGCCCAGGCCCGCTCCCGACCAGGCTCGTGCCGGCCTAGCCCCAGCGCAGCTGAAAACGATCGTCCGCCAGGCGTTCCACACGCGTGCCGAACTGCCGCCCCTCGCGGTTCAACCTCTCCTCGAGCCAGCACGCGTCGTCGTGGCACGAACGATTCACGCGCAAGCGGCGGATCTGCATCGGCGTCAGGTCGCAGCGCACCGCCCTTCCGGTCGCCGCATCGAAAGTCGGGAAGTACATCAGGGCGAGGTCTGGCCGGAAGGAGTCCTGGCCGCCTATGCCCTCGTAGTCGTTGAGGAAATCGCCGCACCCGTAGAGGATGATCCGGTCGCGGTGGATCTCGATCGCCTTCGGATGGTGCGAGGAATGGCCGTGCACGACATCGACGCCGCCCGCCTCGATGAGCCGGTGCGCAAAGGCGCGCTCCGCCGGAGAAACCTCGTAGTCCCAGTTGCTGCCCCAGTGGATCGACGCCACGACGATATCGCCGTCACGCTTTGCGGCCTGGACCTGCCTCGCGATCGCATCCGCGGCGCACGCGGACAGATCGTCGATGCAGGTCACGCCGGCGCGGTCCTTCGCCGCGGCCCAGTCCCCGGGCACGCCCGCACTGTTCGTGCCGAAGGCGAAAACGAGCACACGGCCTCCGCCGGGCAACTCGATCGCCGCCGGGGCGGCGGCCTCGACGGCATCGCGGCCCGCGCCCGCCGTGCGCATGCCCGCGCGGCGCAGAGCGTCCAGGGTCTCGGCCAGCCCGCCGCGCCCCCAATCCATCGCATGGTTGTTGGCGAGCACGCAGCAATCGATCTTCGCCGCGGCGAGGCAGGGAACGTTGTCCGGATGCATGCGGTAGTGAATGCGCTTCCCCGGCCAGGCATCGCCGGCCGCGGTCACGGCGGTCTCCAGGTTCACGATGCGCGCGTCCGGACGCACGCGCTCGAGCTCGGGCAGCGCGTCGCCCCAGACGTAGGCGAAATCCACCGGCCTCGCGATCGGCCCCGACGCGCGCTCGGCAAGCTCCACATAGCCCAGCGCCGAGCGCATATAGGGCTCGAACAGCTGCGGCGCGCCCGGATGCGGGAGAATCTGGTCGATGCCGCGTCCGGTCATCACGTCACCGCACAGGAACAGCGTGACGCCGCGCGCCTGCGCGCCCGTGCTCTCGACTCGCTGCGACATGGTCTCCGACCCGGCTCTTGTGCCTCGCGCCGCCCCGGCAATCGCGAGCGCCCCCGCGCTCGCGAAGCCTTGCATGCAGTATTATTTCCCTGCCGCGGAAGCGGGACTTGACCGAGATCAATGGATGCAGCCCGCGTCCGGCTACAGTCAACGGAAGCGGCGGCGCCCGCCGTCATGCATGGAGAGCAGCGATGGACCTGACCCGGAAACAGCTCGACGAGCTGCAGCACAGCATCCAGGAACGCCATGAATCCCTCATGGCCGAGATCCGCGAGGAGGTGGCCCGATCGCGCGACGAAACCCACGCCGACGTTGTCGGTCCGGTCACCGACGCCGGCGATGAGTCCATTGCGGACCTTGTCGCCGACCTCGACAATGCCGAAGTCTCGCGCGACCTGCAGGAAGTCCGCGAGCTCGAGGCCGCGCAGGCCCGCATCGCCGCAGGCACCTACGGCACCTGCGCCGCATGCGGCGCCGGGATCGATTTCGAGCGACTGCGCGCCACCCCCGCCGCCATCCGCTGCGTCGACTGCCAGCGCGTGCACGACAAGACCTACGCGCACGCGAGCGAGCCCAAGCTGTAGCGGCCGCCCGCGTCGCCTAGGAGCCGGCCCGCGCCCGCTCCAGCTCGGCCCGCAGTTCCGTCTCGCGCCCGGTGTAGCGCGGCGAGAAATGGAACGGCACGACGACCCTGGCGCGCGCGGCGCGCGCGATCCGCCCCGCCTGGCGCGCGGTGAGGTGAAACTTGCGTGCCGCGTGGGCGGCGTCTTCCTCCAGGAACACGCACTCGATGAAAAGACAGTCGGCGTCGGCGGCGAGCGCGGCAACGCGCCGCTCGTTGTCCTCGTGGTAGACGATGTCGGTGACGTAGCAGAGCCGCTCGCCGCGCACGAGATGCAGCACGCGCGCCTTCAGCTCGCCCAGCGCAAGCGTGCGCTCGTGGAGCCCGTCGCGATCGCGCCACCACGCACGCAACTGTGCATCCTCCGGCGCGCCTTCCATCACGGCGTGCTTGAGCTCCCTGAGCCATGGCCCGACCTCGAGCCCCATCTCCGCGAGCCGGTTTTTCCACACGTTGACGTGCATCTTTTCCTCGACCGCAAACGCCAGGCACGCCGTCTTGTGGTCGAGGAACGCCGCCCGCACGCGGAACGCCGGCTCATCGAGCAGCACGCTCCCGCTGCATTCGTGCCCGAGCATGGGTTCGCGCCGGAACCGCTCGCGGCACCTGAACCGCGCCACGCCGACGCGCCAGTCGGGCGCGACCTCGTGGACGAAGAGCGTGAAGTCGCCCGGATAATTCTCGACCACGTTCCAGGTGTAGGCGGCGAGCTTGTGCTCGACCTGACCGATGAAGCCCGGCGGGCCGTAGAGGCGCAATGCCATGTCGCGGCCGAGACACACGCGCAGCAGGCGGTCGAAGCCGCAGAAGTGGTCCATGTGCGCGTGCGACACGAACACATCGGAGAGCCGCAGGATCTTCTTCGGCGGCAGCGCGCCGAGGTCGCCGAGATCGAGCAACAGCGCCCTGTTCTCGAACTTGAAATCGACGTAGAGCGCCGGATCGCCGAACGCCCCGTTGACCAGTTCCGGGGCGAAAATCGGGCGCACGGAAAGATGCCTGGAACGGCGGTTACGCCGCCGCCCGGGACCGGGGATGAAAGTCCAGGTCGAGTGTTGCGCGGGGCGCCGTGGCGAGCAGGAGCCGCGCGCGTTCCGCAAGATGATCAAAAGGCCGCGATGAGCTCACGGCACTGTAGACAATCGATGGCGACGGCGCGCGCGACGGCTCAATCCGCGAGCGGATGGTGCTTGCCTGCACTCACGCGCTTGGCCTGCCGGCCCTCGCCCGCGCCATCCTCGATGAATTGCACCGCAGCGCCGGTCTCGAGCCGGTCGAAAGACGACTCGACCACGTTTTCACGGCTGAAATAGAGCTCGCGTCCGTCGGCGGTCTCGATGAAGCCATAGCCCTCGTCGGGAAACAGGCGCGTCACCTTGCCGTGCTGCGGCACCTCGTGCGCCTTGACGTCGCCGCGCTGGGTGCGCGCGACGTCCTCGAGCTTGCGCCCCGCGGCATCGAACGCGTCGCGCAGCGCCACGTAGATGTCCTCGTCGTGGTCCCGGTCGACGACCAGCTCGTGTCCGGGTACGCGAATGTCGAGGCGCACGGTGAACTGCTTGCCCTGGTGGTGGTGACGATCCAGCTCCTCGACAACGACGTGGCAGCTCATGATGCGCGGATAGAATTCCTCGAGTTTCGCCGCCTTGTCGCGAATGCGCGCCTCGACCGCATCGGTGCGCGGAAAATTGCGGAATGTGATCTGCAGAGGGATTTGCATGGGAGCCGGTGTTGATTCCTGAAAACAATGTCGTCGGGCGCCGCCGGGCCGGGAGCCCCGGCCGGCGCGCCCACTTGAACCATGCGCCTTCTGGCCGCGCCGTGTTTGATTTCGATCAAATGCAGCCGCCGCCGTTCGACCATACCGGGCCCGTCACGCCGCCCGGGGGCGCATTCCCTGTGCCTTTCAGCCGTGGCGCGCGACGGGCGGTTCGGGCCGCTGCCAGATCAGCTCGCCGTCGCGAACCACCTCGCGAACGCGGTGATAAGGCACCGAGTGCACCGAACCGTCCGCCTCGATCGCCTCGAACGAGCCATGGCTGTCCGTTTCGAACACAATCCGCGCCAGCGGCACCTTGACGATCTGCCCCTTGATGCGGTCGTAGTATCCGATGATGAATTTTCCGCGGCCGAATTCGGGGTCCCAGCGGATGCGGCTGAGCAGGTCCTGGATAGGTATCATGTCGGTCGCGAACGGCCGCGCCGGCGCGGAACGACCCGCACCAGCACCCTGCCTTCCATTCCCGAGGTATCGAACCGCACCGGCAGGAACTGCTCGATCAGCCACATCGCGGTGCGCGCGTGGCCCGTCAGCGTCCGGGCGGTGAAGCTCGACTCGCCGCCGGCGAGCGCGAGGTAGACCAGGATCTGGTCGGCGGCGCGCACGTCGAGCGCAATGCCGGCTGCAAGGTCGTCGGCGAGATCGCGTCCCACTGCCTCGCCGAGCGTCTCCGCGCGCACGCCGCGCTCGGCAACGAGGCCGGCGCCGAGCACCGTGTCCCCGGTCTCCGCCCAGATCACCACCGCGCCGCCCCGGCCGATCGCCTGCTCCCGGCCCAGAATCGCCGTGTCGATCGTCGCCGTCACGCGCGCCAGGGACAATTGCAGCAATGCGGCGTCGCGCATCCGTTCGGCGACGCCCGACGGCAGGTTCGCGACATGCGCGAGCCCGCCGACGCGGCGCAAGCGGCCGGGGTTCTCCCAGCGCTGCGGCTGCAGCGTCGCGTGCGAGAACGAAATCCCGATCTCGCCGCCGCCGCGCGGATAATAGCCGCGCCGCCGCACCTCGAGATCGAGCTTCGCGCCCATCCGCCGGAGCAACGGCAGCAGCACCTGCCGCACATAGTCGAGCGGCGGCGCTCCGCGCACGTCGGTGCCTCCCGTGATTGCGACCTGGCATGCCGCGCCGCCGGCGATGGCGACCGGAATCAGCGCCTGCAGCACCAGCGTCATGCTGCCCGCGGTGCCGATATCGAAGCGAAAAGAGCCTCCGCGCAGGACTCCGGGCGTGAACTCGATCTGTCCGGCCTGCAGCGCCAGGCCGTCCACTCGCGCCTGGGACAGTTCGGCGACGGCGCGCACCGCGGCCACGTGCTGCGCCGCAAGGCCGGGCTTTGCCCTTCCGGCGCGGATGTTCGAGATGCGCGTCGCCATGCCGGTGAGCGCAGCGAGCGCGACGGCGGTCCGCAGAAGCTGCCCCCCGCCCTCGCCGTATGCGCCGTCGATCTCAAGCATCGCGACCATTGATCGCTTTCGAGCGGGCTTCAGCGAAGCGCATGGCGGTGCGCCCCCGGCGCGAGTTCCGCAAGGCCGCGGGCGGCGTCGAGCATCACGCGCGCGGCAAACGTCGGCGCGTCGAAGCGCGCCTCGAGCAGCAGGCTCTCATGCCGGCCGGCCGTCGCCGTCGCGCGGCGCTCGAGCACGATCCCCGACCCGGCCGCCTCCAGCGCGGCAAGATCGGGAACCGCAAACACGTGGACCCGCGCGTCGACGAACAGCGGATCGGCTTCGATCGCCCGCGTCACTGAGCCGATGTCCGCGCCCTGTTCCAGCTCGACGTACACGTAGCGCTGCAGTCCGCCGCCGGGCGTGCGGTGTTCGGTCGCGAGTGCGTCCTTGACGCCGCCGGCTGCGGCGGCGATCGCGGTGTGATGCAGGCTCAGCCCGGGATGCTTCTCGCTCAGCGTTTGTCCGCGCGGAATCAGCGCTTCGAACAGGCGCCGTATCAACGGCAGCACGCCGGGGTCCCATCCCGCGCCCGTGATTACCGCAACGCGATGGTTGCGCGCCGCGCGATCGAGGGCATCGTGGTAGCCCTGCAGCGCGTGTCCTTCCAGGCGCGCGCATTCGACCAGGGGAATGCGCTGTTGCAGGATCTCGCGCGCGACGCCGAGCGCCGCGTCCGGCGGCACGCACAACAGCGCCGCATCGACCTGCTTCAGGTCCCGCAGGTGTGCGGCGACCGCAACGCGGTGAAGCGGCGCGGGCAGCGCGCCGGCGGTACGGCGCACCACCCCCGCGAGCTCGAGGTCTCCCGCTTCGATGAGCCCCAGAGCGCAGGCGCGTCCCAGAGCACCGTAACCGACGATCGCCAGACGCGGCCGTTTCATGCCGTTTCGCCCGACGCCGGGCGCCGCCCGGGAGCGTTCGGATGCGGCCGCCTCGGCTCGATGCGCGCAACACGGTGCTTCAGCGGCATTGCGGGCGGCGCAATGCCGCGAAACTCGGCGTCATTCGCTGTAGCATGCACTTGTCCGGCGGTGGTCATGTCGCGCTCTCCGATGGAATCCACATTGAATCGCAGGGCCGGACGGGCTTGTTGACGAATGTCAAACCTTTACACCGCGCTCTCTCGCGCAGCGAGCGGTGATCCGGACGGAACGAGTCGGGCGCGCAGGCGCGCCCGCTTTGATCCACGTCAAGACCGCGCCGCAAGGGCGCCTTAGGCTCTTCAATCATGAATTCCGCGCTCGATTCGGCGACACCCCCCGCGCCCCGCAGTCAGGCCGAGGGCGCCGTGCGCTCGCCGGAGGATCACGCGCTTCTGATCGCGGCGCTGCGCGACCCGCGCTGCTATCCGCACCCGGTTTCCAGGATCGAAGTCATCGAGACGCACATTTCCAGCGTCCTGCTCACCGGCGAGTACGCGTACAAAGTGAAAAAGCCGGTCAATCTCGGGTTTCTCGATTTCACCACGCTCGACGCCCGGCGCCGTTATTGCGAGGACGAGCTGCGTCTCAATCGCCGCACCGCGCCCGGACTTTATCTGGAGGTCGTGGCGATCGCGGGGACGCGCGACAGTCCCGCAGTCGCGGGCGCGGGCTCCGCCGTCGAGTATGCGGTGAGGATGCGGCAGTTCCCGCCCGGGGACACGCTGGACCACGTGCTGCGCCGGCACGCGCTCGCGGCGGCGCAGATCGACGCGCTGGCCGCCGCGGTCGCGGCCTTTCACGGCACGATCGCCGTCGCCGCGCCCGCGACCGAATGGG
>JBARMB010000030.1:0-15891 GCA_049802235.1 Burkholderiales bacterium
ACACGCTGCCAGCCTCCGGGACACTCCTTGACATACGGGTAGTAGGTTTTCGATTCGGCGCAGTAGTACCAATATCCTTGCGACTGCTGTCCCTGCGCGGCCGTCCCCTGCGGGCTGCCTCGTTCAATGTACGTCGGAGGAGCGGCCGGCACCGTGACGACCGCCGGAGGATAGTAAGCATAGTAACGAGGGTAATACCACGGATAGACCGGCGCACCGATGAAAACGCCAACGCGCGCGTGCCCACCGTACCAGGCAAACGCCGGCCCGCTCGCCGTGATTCCCGACAGAACCAGAATCAACGTCAAAGCCGCATTCATCCGTTTCATGATCACACCTTCCAACTGATCACACCGTTTAATATTAGCAGGGATGCCATTCCGCAGGGGTAACCGATTGTCACAAAATGTGACGCCGGCGACCGCGTGGAACGCGCTCCTCCGGCAGGAAAGAACGTTCGTGGCATGGTTTCGGTTTACGCGAGACCTCGCCCGCTGCAGTTCTGGTGCCACAACTTCGCGATCCTGCGATGGCTGGCGGTTCTAGTCGTCAATTCAATACCATTCGTCTTACCTTCTCGCAGCCGTTGCACCAGAATCCTCGCTCCGTGCCATCATCCGGTAATTCGCCGGGGACAGGCATCTGTCGTTAATTCGATGAGCGTCACCAAGCCTGGACAGCCAAACGCAGAGGAGAGCACACAATGTCGAGGAATGAAGTCAGGAACGAGACCGCGCAGGAAATAGACCTGGAAGAGGTGGCAAAGCTGATCGAATCTTTGGAAAGAGACTTGGCAGAGGTCCGAGGCGGTTCACGGGACTTGCAGCCTCTAAGAGATGAGGTTGAAACCCTCAAGAACGTGCTTAACTCGCCCGTACGTCGGCACCATTGGATCAGGGAAGGATTGCACGACATGCGGGGAGCGTTCGAGGGCGGAATGGAAACTGCTCTCGCCGAGGGCTTGAAAGCGGGTCAATATATTTCGGAGATTGGAAGAATACTGGGAATGTAAGCCGTAAGTACGGAGCCCGGTCCGTCATCGCGCGGGCAACGTCATGTCGTGAGGGGTCGCGTCCTTTACTCTCGGGTGCCGCTTCTGGGAGCCGTTTTTGGTGCAGGGTTAATTCGGGTCCACTATCCATCGAATGTCGTCGACCGAGTGAACCGCCAGCCGTCGCAAAGTTGTTGCACCAGAATCCCTGGAAGCGATCGGTGTAAAATTTCCGTGATCATCAACCGGTGATGAAAGCGAGGCGAACATGACGAAGGAATTCAAACTACGCGCGATACTCGCTGCGGCCGCAGCTGCGTTGCTCGCGTCTTGCGCCGCCGTGCAGTTCGGGCGCGATTTCGATCCGCGCGCGCAGTTCGAGACGAAAGTCGAACGCGGCGTCACCACGCGCGAAGCGGTGCGCGGCTGGCTCGGCGAGCCGACTTCCCAGGGCGCCGGCGTGAACGATCGCGGCGAGCGCTTCGAAGAGTGGACCTACTATTATGGCAAGGGCACGCTGCCAAACCTGGAAGACGCCAACCTCAAGGTCCTGCAGATCCGCTTCGACACGCAGGGCCGCGTGGTGAGCTATTCCTGGACCGGAGAGCGCAAGCGCTGATCAAAGGCGCCTGACGAACGCGAGCCGGTTTGCGGGGTTCTGGTGCAAGAATGAGGCATTGTCAAGTTGAAGTCGGGGTAATCCACTGCGTGCATGAACCCGTCTAGGCCCGCTTGTCGATGACGATCCGAAACCTGCAGTATCTCTTTCGCCCGCAATCCGTGGCGGTCATCGGAGCGTCCGACCGGCCTCATAGCGTCGGGCGCACGGTAATGCTCAATCTGCGAGAGAGCGGATTTGCCGGACCGGTCTGGCCTGTCAATCCAAAGCATGCGGAAGTTGCAGGTCGTCCCGCATACGCGAGCGTGGCGGACCTGCCGGAGGCGCCTGACCTCGCCATCATCTGTACGCCGGCAGCCACGGTACCGTCACTGATCGGCGAACTGGGCGGGCGCGGCACGCGAGCGGCGGTGGTGCTTACTGCGGGACTGAACGCGGTGAGCGATGCCGCCGGCACCACGCTCACCGCCACCATGCTGGAGGCGGCGCGTCCCCATCTTCTGCGCATACTCGGACCAAACTGCATCGGCCTGTTGTCGCCCGGCAACAGATTGAACGCAAGTTTTGCGCATACTCAGGCCCTGCCCGGCAGCATCGCCTTTGTCTCGCAGTCCGGGGCCCTCACCACCGCGCTGCTCGATTGGGCGCGATCGCAGGAATTCGGCTTTTCCCATTTCGTGTCGCTCGGCGAAAGCGCCGACGTGGATTTCGGCGACGTTATCGACTACCTGGGCAGCGATCCGCAAACGCGCGCGATCCTGCTCTATATCGAATCGATTACCGCGGCGCGCAAATTCATGTCCGCCGCGCGCGCCGCCGCGCGCAATAAGCCGGTCATCGCCGTCAAGGCCGGGCGGACACCCGAAAGCGCGAAGGCTGCCGCATCGCACACGGGTGCCCTCGCCGGACAAGACGAGATATATGACGCCGCCCTGCGCCGAGCCGGAATTCTGCGCGTCGCCACGACCCGCGAATTGTTCAGCGCAGCCGAGACGCTGGCCCGGGTCAAAAGCCTGATCACGGGCGACCGACTTGCCATACTCACCAACGGCGGGGGCCCCGGCGTCATGGCCGCTGACGCTTTGATCGCCGGCGGCGGCCACTTGGCCGTGCTGGCACCGGAGACCGTCGAACGGCTGAATGGCCTGCTGCCTGCCACTTGGTCGCACGCAAACCCGGTCGACATCATTGGCGATGCGCCGACGGAGCGCTACCAGGCGGCGCTGCAGGTGCTTTTCGCCGATCCCGGGTACGACGCTATTCTTTTCATGCACGCACCCACCGCGATCGTCGCGAGCACCGATATCGCGCGCTGCTGTGCGCCGCTCGCCGCTGCTGCAGGGCGACCGGTGCTTGCATGCTGGCTGGGCGGCCCGGCGGTCCGGGAGGCGAACAGCGTGTTCAGCGCCGCGGGCATCCCGACCTTCGACACGCCGGAAGAAGCGGTGCGCGGGTTTCTGCAGCTGGTGCAGTATCGGCGCAACCGCGAGTTGCTCATGCAGACGCCGTCATCTGCGATGGAGGACTATTCTCCGGACACCGCGGCGGCCCGAAACCTGATTCATCAGGCGCTCGCCCAGGATCGCGCGCTGCTCACGGAGCCGGAAGCCAAGGGCGTACTTGCCGCCTACGGCGTGCCGGTGGTGCAAACCCGAATCGTGCGCGACGCAGAGGAGGCCGTGAGCGTGGCCACGGGGCTGGGTTTCCCGGTGGTGCTCAAGATTCTCTCGCCCGACATCACCCACAAATCCGACGTCGGCGGAGTTGCGCTCGATCTGCCCGATGCCGCGAGCGTGCGCGCAGCGGCGCAGGCGATGATCGACCGCTGCGCCCGAGCCAAACCCGGCGCGCGCCTTGAGGGCTTCACGGTTCAGCCCATGATTCGGCGGAGCGGGGCGCACGAACTGATCGCCGGACTTACGACCGATCCCGTGTTCGGCCCGGTGATCCTTTTCGGACAAGGCGGCACCGCCGCGGAGGTAGTGGCCGACACCGCCATGGCCCTTCCGCCGCTCAACCTCGTGCTGGCCCAGGAGCTGGTGGGGCGCACGCGGGTGGCGAGGCTCCTTGCCGGCTATCGGGAGCGGCCGCCGGCCGACGCTCTGGCGATCCAGCTTACGCTGGTAAAGCTGGCGCAATTGGCGGCTGACCTGCCCGAGATAGCGGAGCTGGATATCAATCCTCTGCTTGCCGACGCTGAGGGCGTGATCGCGCTGGACGCACGCATCAAGGTGGTCGCGCCAGGCACTGGCGGCACCGATCGCTTTGTGATCCGGCCATATCCGAAGGAGCTGGAAGAATGGATTGAGTTCGAAGGACGAAAGGTTCTGCTGCGGCCCATACGCCCCGAAGACGAGCCGCAGCACCGCGAGCTGTTGTCGCGCGTGGAGCCGAGCGACATGCACCTGCGCTTTCTCCACATGGTGCGCGAGCTGCCGCATTCGGAGCTCGCGCGCTACACCCAGATCGACTACGACCGCGAAATGGCTTTCATCGCCACGGCCGAGCGCGGGCCCGGCCGGCGCGAAACGCTCGGGGTAGCGCGTGCTGTCGCCGATCCGGATAATCTGCTCGCCGAGTTCGCCATTCTGGTGCGCTCGGACCTGAAAGGCCGCGGACTCGGCCGGGTGCTGATGGAAAAACTGGTGGCCTACTGCCGGCAGCGGGGAACGCGTGAGATGTTTGGAGAAGTGCTGGCGGAGAATCAGCCGATGCTGGCACTAGCACGGTCACTTGGCTTCCGCGTCGCGGGGCATCCCGACCTGCAGACGCTGCACATTGCGCTGTCGCTGCGGAACGAGACGGCGCGCGACACCCGAGGAGTGAGCGGCCCGCACGAGAAGAACGCCGCGGCCCGACCTGGGCGAAAGCCCGAATAGGCCGCAATTTTCCAGGTCTCGGGCCGCCCCGGCTCCGCCGACGGGTTGCCTCTGCTATAATTCTTGCCTCTTTTGCGCCCGTAGCTCAGTTGGATAGAGTACCTGGCTACGAACCAGGGGGTCGTGGGTTCAATTCCTGCCGGGCGCGCCAGATTCTTCAAGGGCTTGCATGATGCAGGCCCTTTTCATTTCCGGGGCGGTGGTGGAAGCATCGTGGCCGTGATCGTCGTTGACAGCCTCGAGGCTGTCCTGGTCGGTCATCAGCACGCTCAACGGCCGCGAATACCGATCGCCCGACCGAAGGCCCGATCCATGGTCAGCGAGAATCCCTGCATGTTGTTGAGGCGGTAGCCGATACCTGTCAATTCCTACAGGTATCGCCCCCTTTGAGGATCGATTACCATTTTGCCAATTCGCGGCATCGCCGCTCGATGCAGTTAAGGGGCTATCATGAAGCGCGGGTTTCACGGTCGACACGGCGAAAGACCTTGATCCGAGGATGGTATTGGGTGAATAGGTGACTTTGTCGCCAAAAATATTCGAATCAGCTTCGGCAAAGCCGCCAGCGCGGCAGCCCCGATGGAATTTCCTTTCGGATTTCCAACGGTAATATTAGCGGTGGGTGAAAAAAGCATCTTGACCGGGATTGTTTCCGGTTCACGCCGCGTTAACGAAATCGAGGATGCCGTCAAGAACGAAGGCAATAGGAGGCGGGAAATGGGCCAGAGGCGGCAAATAGGGAGGGTGCGTCCCCGTACGCGAGTCCGGGGAGTCTGGTCGTTCACTACGCCGGCCATCGCCGGGCAGGCAGAATTTTATCGTGCTGAACAGGGCCCATATGGGCGCGCTCCATAGCCGGGAAGTCTCCGGCCGACTCCCCATGGCAGTTCCTCCAAGTTCCACGGATGCGCCGGCCAGACTGTCTGGCAACGAGCCGGGTGCTTCCTGACCCGCGGCACGGCGAGAAAGTCGTGACAGAGCAGATCAAGGTGCTGCTTGTCGAGGACGTCGAGACGGACGCCGAGCTGGCATTGCACGAGTTGAAGCGAGCCGGTATCAGGTGCGTGGGCCTCCGAGTCGATACCGAGAATGAATTCCGGCGCGAGCTGACGCAGTTCCAACCACACGTGATCCTGTCGGATTTTTCAATGCCGCATTTCGACGGCATGGACGCACTCACGATTGCGCGCGAAACGAGTCCCGACACGCCGTTCATCTTCATTTCCGGCACTATCGGCGAGGAATACGCGATCCGGGCGATGAGAAATGGGGCGTTCGACTACGTCCTCAAGAACAATTTAATTCGCCTGCCCCCCGCGGTCGAGAGGGCGATACAGGACGCAAAGTCGCGCGCCGCAAAGCGGCGTGCGGAGCAATTGCGCGCGCTGGAGCATTTGGTGAACCGCTGCCTCGCCGAAGCGGACAGCGCATCTTCCACGCTGCGCGAGGCGATCCGCGCGGTATGCGAATCAGAGCGCTGGGAGTGCGGCCGATACTTCCATTTCGACGACAAGGCCGGGGTGCTGCGCTTCAGCGAAGCCTGGGGCGTCCCGGACGCAGCCGTCGAGCGCTTTATCTCGGAGTCGCGGGAACTCACATACGTCCCGGGCGTCGGCCTGGCGGGGCGGGTGTGGCAGTCGGGCCAGCCGTTGTGGATCGCCGATATCGGCAAGGACGCGCGTGTGTCGCGAGCGATGCTCGCCGGCGAAACCGGCATACGCGGCGCATTTGTTTTTCCGATCATATCCGCGGGAAACACGATCGGCGTACTGGCTTTCAGCAGCCGCGAAAATCGCGAGCCGGAGGAGCGGCTGCTGCAGGCGATAGGCGTGATCGGCGGCCAGATCGGACAGTTCCTGCAACGCAAGCTGGCCGAAGAGAAGCTGCGCCGGTTCCGGATCGCCATGGACCACTCGGCGGACATGATCGTGCTGATCGACCGCGCGACGATGCGCTTTGTGGACGTGAACGAGACCGCGTGCAAATTGCTGGGCTACTCGCGGGAAGAATTGCTCGCGATGGGCCCGCAGGACGTGCTTCCGGTGAGCCGGGACGAACTGGAACGTTCCTACGACGAGTTGATCGCGAATCCTTCCGTCAGTGGCGGCATGAAAACCGACTATCGCCGCAAAGACGGCACGTTGCTGCCGTTCGAATCCACCCGGCGCGTAGAGCGTTCCGGCGATGAATGGAGCATCGTCGCCATCTCGCGGGACATCAGCGAGCGGGTCGCCGCGGAGGAAGCTCTGCGCAAGAGCAACGAACGCTTCAACCTCGCGGTACGCGCCACCAACGATGTCATCTGGGACTTGGACATTGTCACCGATGAGCTCTGGTGGAACGACAACCTCACCAAGGCGTTCGGATACCGTCGCGATGATCTCGGCAGGACCAGAAGATCCTGGTACGACCTCATTCATCCGGAAGACCGGGACCGCGTGGTGACTGGCCTCCATCGCCTGCTCGAACTCGGCGGCGAAAGCTGGAGCGATGAGTATCGCCTGCGGCGCGCAGATGGGAGCTATGCTTTTGTCTACGATCGCGGTCATGTAATCCGCGACGGTTCGGACAAGGCGGTGCGCATGATCGGCGCAAAGGCCGACGTCACGGCCCGCAAGGAGGCCGAAGAGCGTCTTTCCTATCTGGCCCAATTCGACACTCTTACCGGCCTTCCGAACCGGCATCTTTTTCGAGACCGTTTCGCGCAAACACTGGCACAAGCGCAGCGCAATAACCGGCTCGTCGGGGTCATGTACATCGATCTGGACCGCTTCAAGATCATCAACGATACGTTCGGACATGCAGCGGGCGACAAGGTGCTGGTTCAGGTTGCAGAGGGATTGAATCAGGCGTTGCGCAGCGGCGATAGCGTAGGTCGAGTCAGCGGCGACGAATTTGCGGTGGTTCTGTCGAACCTGGCGAAAGCGGACGACGCCGCGCTGGTCGCGAAAAAAGCGCTCATGGCGCTGGCTCGCCCGTTCGACCTTGAGGGGATTCAGACCTATACTTCGGCGAGCATCGGAATCGCCATCTTTCCCGATGACGGCGGCGATGCCGATGGTTTGCTCAAGAATGCCAGCACGGCGATGCACCGGGTCAAGGAGAAGGGCCGCAATAATTACCAGTTCTACCTTCCGGAAATGAACGAGCGCGCCGTACGGCGGCTGCAACTGGAGAGCGGCCTTCGCGGCGCGATCGAGCGCAAGGAGTTCCTGCTGCATTACCAGCCGAAAGTGGAGCTCGCTTCGGGGGTCATCAGCGGATTCGAAGCGCTGCTGCGCTGGCAGCACCCCGAACGCGGGCTGGTGTCCCCGGCCCAATTCATTCCCATCCTCGAAGATACCGGCCTCATCATTCCCGTCGGTGAATGGGTAATGTTGACCGTGTGCGATCAGATCAACGCCTGGCAGTCCCAGGGAATCAAGCCCCGGCCCGTGGCGATCAATCTGTCCGCGCGCCAGTTCCAGCAGAAAGGCCTGGACGCCACTGTTGCGCGCCTCATTCAGGAAACGGGTATCGACCCCGCCTTGCTTGAACTCGAACTGACGGAATCGATTTTGATGAGCGATGCCGAGGAAGCGGTAGGGACGCTGAAGAACCTCACTGCTTCCGGGGTGCGCCTGACGGTCGACGATTTCGGCACCGGCTATTCGAGCCTTGCCTATCTGAAGCGCTTCCCGCTCGATGCGCTCAAGATCGATCGTGCCTTCATTCGGGATGTCACCACCGATCCGGACGACGCCGCAATTGCCATTGCCATCATTAATCTTGCGCATAGCTTGGAACTCAAGGTCGTGGCCGAGGGCGTGGAAACTGCAGCGCAACTGAATTTCCTGCGCGAGCGCGGTTGCGATGAAATGCAGGGATTCTACTTCGCCCGCCCGCTCTCGGTGGCGGATTGCACTCAAATTCTCATCGACGATCGCCGTTTGGAGAATTAGGCGGCCGACACGTGGGTGAGGTGAGGGTAAGGTGACCGACATTCTCTGCACCCGACCTGAAATCGCAACGAACGAGCTGCCACAAGAAAACGGTCGTTCACCTATCGAGATCAAACACGCGACCCGTTGCAACGACACCGGTCCGTCACCGGCGAGCGCCCGCGCGCAGCCGCCGTGAACGGCTGCAGGGCGGGGGGATTCCCATGCCCCGGATTTTCCGGCACAATCGTCCGCAGTCAATGGTTTGGCCGGAATTCGCCTGAGTACCGCGAGATCCCGGCCGAAATTGCAGAGCGTATGCGAGGATGGTGCTGGAGATATCCATGGTGGGCGAAGTACCCTTGATTCTGACGCTCGACAATCACGGCGTGCCGCATCGCTGGGTGACGTGGCAGCAGGCGTGCTTCTACTACGCCAAGAACCTGGTCGCCTGGACGCTGGGGGACAGGGCGTTTACGTTTTACGGCGGTATCTCGCGCGCGACCGGCAGGCGCTCCAGCATCACCGCGAACTCGATCATCGCGATCAAGGGCAAGGCGATGGCGATGAAGGGTTTCAGCCAGGTGCCGCCGCTCAATAACCGCGAGTTGTTCCGCCGCGACCGTCAGGTCTGTGCCTACTGCGGCGGCGAGTTCAGTTTCCTGCGTCTCACTCGAGACCATATCCGTCCGGTGTCGCGTGGCGGCGCCGACATCTGGATGAACGTGGTCACCGCCTGCCGTGCCTGCAACGGCATCAAGCGCAACCGCATGCCCGAGGAGGCGGGGCTGGAATTGATTTACGCGCCCTATGTCCCCAACAAGGCCGAATACCTGATCCTCACCAACCGCAAGATTCTCGCGGACCAGATGGAGTTCCTGGTCCAGCATGTGTCTTCCCACAGCCGCGTGCTGAACCTGGCCGGCGCGGCGGCCTGAATTCAGCCGGCGGGGTTCAGGGAACCGCGGTCGTCCGGGTGACGCCGGCGCTCGAGATTCGGCACTTCCTCCATGCCCGACTTCTGGCGTAACTCCGGTTTTCACCTGCTCGAGCGCGACGGCGAGGGCCGCCTCGCCGTTACCGACGATTTTCTGCGTGCCTATCTGCTGCGTCCCGAGGTCCGGCCCATCGATGAATCGGGGCCGAACGAGATCGCGCTGCACGAGGCACTCGTGGAAGAGCCGCGCCGCGCCGTGGACGCCGACACGCTCGCGCGCATCGAGGATGCCGACGCGCGCGACAACTATCGCGTTCTGCTCGCGTTTTTCGAACGCCTGAAGCGTGCCGCCTCGCTCGAGGCCTGCTATATGGGAATCTTCTCGGCGGCCGACGTCTCGGTGCCGCCGCTGTTCATTGACCAGCTGGTGCAGATCATCTTGCGGAACATGCTCGATGGTTGCGAGGATGCGCTCGAATTGCGCGCGGCCGAATTGTTCTACCGTGAGCAGAAGGCCAACACCGACGGCGGCGCAGTCATGCTCGCCGACCTGGAAACCGTGGAAATGCATGCTTCGGGCGGCGCCTGCGGCAGCCTCGGCCGCCTCATTGTCGAGGCGCAGACGCCGCTCACCACGGTCGACCTCGACGTGCTCGACGCCGGCAACGCCCAGGATTACTGGCTTCGCGACCAGCGCCACGATTTTGTCGTCAGCATGAACTTCGGCCGCGCCGCGAACAGCGCGTTCAGCCGCGTCGCCGAAAAATGGGTGCGGCACTTCCTCGCTGTCGAGGTGAAGGTGCAGCCGCTGCGGGCGATCGAGGAGCGGAACTGGGCCTGGCACATCGGGCTTGATGCCGTATCAACGGCGCTGCTCAATGACCTGTGGCGCGGCGAGGAAGTCGAGCCGGCGCGCGTTCGTTGCCTGCTGGCGCTGTTCCGCCTGGATTTTGCCGACAGCGCGGTGATGCGAGCCGACATCGCCGGGAATCCTGTCTACATTGCACTCTCGATGGACGAGAACGGCGTGGTGCGGATGAAGCCGCAGAACCTGCTGCTCAATCTGCCGCTCGCGCGGCGCGTCTGACTCTGCGCCACCGCTGATGACGACTCCCGAATACTGGAACCGCGCCAAACGTGCGCTGGCGCGGCGGGACGCGGTGCTCGCGGGCGTCATCCGCGCGCATCCGCGCGTCGCTCTCCAGCGCCGCGGCGAGCCGTTCTTCACGCTGGCGCGCTCGATCGTCGGGCAGCAGATTTCGGTGAAGGCCGCAGCAAGCGTCTGGGAGCGCATTCTCGTGCTTGCACCGGAGATACAGCCGTCGCAGATTCTCGCGTCGGGACACGAGCGGCTCGCCGCCTGCGGGCTGTCGCAGCGCAAGGCCGAATATATCTCCGATCTGGCGCGGCATTTCGCCGACGGCAGCCTGCACGTGGATGCCTGGACGGAAATGGACGATGAAGCGGTCATCGCCGAGCTGATCCAGGTACGCGGCATCGGCCGCTGGACTGCGGAAATGTTCCTGATCTTCAATCTGCTGCGCCCGAACGTGCTGCCGCTCGACGATCTCGGACTGCAGCGCGCGATCAGCCTCAATTATTTCAGCGGGCGGGGCGTCTCGCCCAGGACCATGCGAAGGATCGCGGAAACATGGAGTCCCTGGCGCTCGGTCGCGACCTGGTATCTCTGGCGCAGCCTCGATCCGGTTCCGGTAGAGTATTGACCGCATGGTGCACCCAAGGGGTGGGGGAAAAACGCTGCCGCGTACGACCATCGCAACCAGCGCTGCCGATGCTCCGATTCAAACTCAAACCGGTTGTTGGTTCCGACCCGGAGCAGGCGCTGCGAAGCCGCCGTTTCCTCCCGGCGGCGGGGGCTTCGTTCATGGGGTGTTCCGGTTCGGCGTCCGCTGTGCGAGGGGACTGCTCGAGCGCGAGGTGGCGATTCAGCGGGCACTGATCGTTTTCGCGCTGGTGGCCGTGCGCTACGCGCTGCATGACACGGTTACGCGCTGAACCGCGGCGACTGAATCGGGTAGAATGGCGCGCCTTTCCGCGTTTCCCAGCTGATGAAGACCACTTTTCTCGACTTTGAGAAGCCGATCGCAGAACTCGAGGCGAAGATCGAGGAGTTGCGCTATGTGCAGGACGACTCGGCGGTCGACATTTCAGAGGAAATCCAGCGGCTGCAGAAGAAGAGCGCGGCGCTGACCAGGGAGATCTACGGCAAGCTGACGCCATGGCAGGTGGCGCAGGTTGCGCGCCACCCGCAGCGTCCCTATACGCTCGATTACGTTGCCGCCCTATTCACCGATTTCGAGGAGTTGCACGGCGACCGGGCGTTTGCCGATGATCCTTCGATCGTCGGCGGACTGGCGCGCTTCAACGGCCAATCGATCATGGTGATCGGCCACCAGAAGGGGCGCGACACCAAGGAAAAGATCCTGCGCAATTTCGGCATGCCGAGGCCGGAAGGCTATCGCAAGGCGATGCGCCTGTTGCGGCTCGCGGAAAAATTCGGCATTCCGGTGATCACTTTCGTCGACACGCCCGGCGCCTATCCGGGCATCGGCGCCGAGGAGCGCGGCCAGTCCGAGGCAATCGGCCGCAACCTCTACGTCATGGCGGAGCTGAAGGTGCCGATTGTCTGCACCATCATCGGCGAGGGCGGCTCGGGCGGGGCGCTCGCCATTGCGGTCGGCGACGTCGTCATGATGCTGCAGTACGCCACCTATTCGGTGATCTCCCCGGAAGGCTGCGCTTCTATCCTGTGGAAGAGCGCCGACAAGGCCCCCGAGGCCGCGGAAATCCTCGGCATCACCGCCAGCCGGCTGAAGACGCTGGGGCTGACCGACAAAATCATCAACGAGCCGCTCGGCGGGGCGCACCGCGACCCTGCGGCGACGGCCCAGAACCTGAAGAGGGCGCTTGCCGACGCACTGCGCGGATTGAGCGAGAAGAGCCCTGAGAAGATTGTCGAGGAGCGCTTCGAGCGCCTGATGGGCTATGGCAAATTCAAGGAAGCCGAGCTCAAATGACCTGCAGGGCGCGGTAGCCGCAGCGCTCGCCCCGGCTGTCACACCGGGCGCGCACCTCGCGCTGGGCCTCTCGGGCGGCATCGACTCGGTCGCCCTGCTCTCGATCCTGCTGGAGCTGGCGCCGGCGCTGCGGTTTTCGCTGCGGGCCGTGCATGTCAATCATGGCATCAGTCCCAACGCCGCGCGCTGGGCCGAGTTTTGCGCCGGGATTTGCCGGGATCTGCGCGTGCCGTTCCAGCTCGAGGCGGTCGACATCGCGCCTTACCGCACTTTCGGGATCGAGGGCGCCGCAAGGCGCGCGCGCTATGAGGCGTTGGCGCAAATCGAGGCCGACTTTGTCGTGCTCGCGCATCATCGCGATGACCAGGCCGAGACGCTGCTCCTGCAACTGCTTCGCGGAGCGGGCTTGCGCGGCCTTGCCGGCATGCCGCCCCTGAGGGCGCTTCCGGGCACCCGCGCACAGTTGCTGCGGCCCTTCCTCGATGTTCCGCGCGCCGCGATCGAGGCGTACGCGCACGCCAAAGGCCTTGCCTGGGTCGAGGACGAGAGCAACGCCGACACCGCGCGCCAGCGCAATTTCCTGCGCCATGAGGTGCTGCCGCTGCTGGAACGCCAATTTCCGGCAGCGCGCGCCACGATCGCGCGGGCTGCGGCTCACGTGGCCGAAGCCGGGGTACTGCTCGATGAGATGGCGCGCACCGACTTCGAGCGCACCGGCGGCGCCGCGATCGAGATTTCATTCCTGCGGGAGCTGGGGACGGCGCACGCGAAGAACCTGCTGCGCTACGTCTGCGACGCGCGCGGCATCCGCGCCCCCGGCGCGGCGCTGCTCGACGAGTTGCTGCGCCAGCTTCTGGAGGCGCGGCGCGACGCCGCCGTCGGCTTCACGATGTCGGGCTGGGACTTTCGCCGCTATCGGGGCAAGCTGTACCTCGAGCCTCATCGGGCAGCGGTGGAGGCGGAACTGCGCGAGGCCTGGAGCGGCGAGAACGCGCTGCCGCTCCTCGGTCTGGGTGGCGTGCTGAGCTTCAGGCCCGAGGAGGGGCGCGGCCTGAGCCTGCCCAAGCTGCGCAGTAAGCCGGTCACGGTGCGACTGCGCCGGGGCGGGGAACGGCTGCGGCCCGATTGCGGCCGGCCGCGGCGCTCGTTGAAGAACCTGTTCCAGGAAAAGCGGGTGCCGCCGTGGCAGCGCGACCGTCTGCCGCTGCTGTACTGCGGCGAAAATCTGGTTTCGGTTCCCGAGGTCGGTTACGAGTGCGAATTCCAGGCGGCGCCCGGCGAGCCGGGCCTGATCGTCGTCTGGGAGCTGCTCGACCAGAGGGGCTTCTAGCGCGTCGCGCGCTGACGCAGATCGAGGGTCGGCGCGGCTTCCCGCGCCAGGCGCGGGAAGGTCACCCGGATCAGCGTGCCTCGCCCTCCCGGCGGCGCCGTCAGATCTATCCTGCCGTCATGCCGCCCGGCAATCTCGGCAACGATGGACAATCCGAGTCCGCAGCCTTCGCCTTCGGTGGCGGCGAGCCGGTAGAAGCGCTCGAACACCTTGGCGCGCTCGGGCTCGGGTATGCCAGGTCCGTTGTCCTCGACTTCGATCAGGGCGTCGTTGTCGTGCTCGCGCGTGCGCACCGTGACGCTGCCGCCCGCCTGAGTATAGGCAAGCGCATTGTCGAGCAGATTGGCAAGCAGCTCGCGCAGCAGTAACGGCTCGCCCAGCATCCAGGCGTCCTCGAGCTCGAAGCCGAGGTCGATGTTCTTGTTGACCGCGCGCTGCACCCACTCGCGCACGTCGCGGCTTGCCAGCTGGCGCAGATTGACCGGTTCGCCGCCCGCCACCTGGATCCCGCCCGGCTCGGCGCGCGCGAGCGTGAGCAACTGGTTGATGAGGTGGCTGGTGCGCTCGGTTTCCCCGGCGATCATGTCGAGCAACGATTTCAGCTCCACTGTCGACGGTTGGCGACGCGCGAGCTCCGCGTGCGTCTTCAGTCCGGCGAGCGGCGTGCGCAGTTGGTGCGCCGCGTTGGCGATGAAGCGCTGCTGAGATTCGATCGCACCGTTGAGCCTCGACAGCAGTTGATTCAGCGCACCAATGAGCGGCTTGACCTCCTGCGGCTTGCCTTCTTCCGGGACCGCACGCAGGTCGCGGGGAGAGCGCGCGGCAATCTCCTCGCGCAGGCGGTCGAGCGGGGTGAGTCCGCGTCCTATGCTGAACCAGAACAGCGCCACGGCGGCGAAGGCGATCAGCAACTGGGGCACAGCCGAAGCGATGAGAAGATTCAATATCAGTTTGTCGCGCTTGACCAGCGTTTCGGCGACCTGGACGACGACACCGCCGCTCTCCATGGCGACTCCAAGGGCGGCGACGCGAACGCGCTCGCCCTCGAGGACGGCGTCGTAAAACATGTGCTCGTCGGCCACCAGCCGCTCCGGCGGGGCGGGCAGCCGCGGCGTTCCCGCGATCAGCTCGTCCTTGGGGCCCAGCACCTGGTAGAAGACGCGGTCTTCGGTGTCTATGCGCAGCGCGTCGATCGCGATCAAAGGCAGGTCGAGCTCGATCTTCCTGCCGACGCGGTGGATGTGGCTCGCGATGGCGAGCGCGGGGTCGAGCAGGGCGCTGTCGTATGCCCTGGTAGCGGCATTCAGCGCAATGCGGTAGGAGACGAACGTGCCTGCCGCAACGAGCAGGATCAGCGGGCCGACCAGCCAGTAGGTGAGGCGCTGGCGGAGGCTGCGGCTAACGCGCATCCGGGTCTTCGACCATGTAGCCGAAACCCCGCACGGTGCGGATACTGACCCCGGCGTGCTGCAGTTTCGAGCGCAGCCGCGATATGTACACTTCGATGGCGTTATGGGTGAGCGAATCGTCCCAACTGCACATTGCCTGCAGCAGGTGCTCTTTGCTCACCACCTGGCCGACGCGCATCAGCAGGTATTCGAGCACCGCCCACTCGCGCGGGGTGAGGTCGAGCGACTCGCCCTCGATGCTGGCGCGGCGCGCGACGGTATCGATCGTCAGGCCGCCGAAATGCAGCCGCGGGCTCTTTACTGCCTGGCTGCGACGAATGAGCGCGCGCACCCGCGCCTCGAATTCCGGCAGAGAAAACGGCTTGGTGACGTAGTCATCGGCGCCGAGATCGAGACCGCGGACGCGGTCCGCCTCGGCGTCGTGGGCGGTGAGAATCAGGATGCTGCCGGCCTGGCTGCTGCGGCGCAGCTGCCGCAGCACGTCGAAACCATCGATGCCCGGCAGACTGATGTCGAGCACGACGAGGTCGTAGTGCTCCTCGGCGCAGGCCCGCAGAGCGAGTTCCCCTGTTCCGGCATGATCCACGGCGTAACCCGATTGCCGGAGGGTGCGCAGCAACCCGTCGGCGAGGGCCTTGTCGTCTTCGACGATCAGAACTCGCATGCCAACCTGTTGAACCTGTTCGAACTTCAGAATAGCACGCGGGCCGATTCCGGATTCTGGGGCGGGGGACATGACCATGCCCGGAAAAAGAAGTGCGTGGGGGG
>JBARMB010000031.1:0-39589 GCA_049802235.1 Burkholderiales bacterium
GCCTGCGCGCGTCCCGAAGGGCGCGCGCACGACCAGCGATTACCAGCTCATCTCCCTGCCGCCTGTGCGCAGCCGCATCCGTTATGACCTGCGCTCCTATCCCGATTACCTCGCCATCGGCGGCGGCGAGCGGGGAGACCTTGCCGCGGCGCTCGCGCTCCCGGCGAACTTCAATCCGCGCGCGCGCGCCCTGGCGCGCGAGTGGCGCGGCAGGTCCGGGGACGACGCCGCCGTCGTTCGGCAGGCGATCGAATTCTTCCGCAACGGCAAGTACGAATACACGCTGTCGCCGCCCCTGCTCGGCGTCAACACGGTGGACGAGTTTCTGTTCGACATCAAGCAGGGCTTCTGCGAGCATTTCGCCTCGAGCTTTGCGTTTCTCATGCGCGCCGCCGGCATTCCGGCACGGATCGTCACCGGCTATCAGGGTGGGGAGATCAATCCGGTGGACGGGTACCTGGTGGTGCGGCAGACCGACGCCCACGCCTGGGCCGAGGTCTGGCTCGCCGGGCGCGGCTGGGTGCGCGTCGATCCCACCGCGGCAGCGGTGCCGATGCGCATCGATATGGGCATCACGGGCGCGGTGCCGCAAGGCGCCGCGGCGACGCTGCCGCTGTTCGTACGCACCAACATCGATTGGCTGCGGACCGTGCACTGGAACTGGGAGGCGCTGGCGAACCAGTGGAATCAATGGGTGCTCGGCTACAACCCGGAGCGGCAGCGCGACATGCTGTCCCGGCTGGGCGTGCCGCAGCCCGACTGGCAGACCCTGTCGATGATGCTGTTCTGGAGCGTCGCCGCGGTGCTGCTGGCGATCGCGGTGTGGCTGCTGCGCACCGTCCGGCGCGACGACCCGGTGCAGCGCGCATGGCTGCGCTTCTGCAGCAAGCTTCGGCGCGCCGGCGTCGATCGCGCAGCCGCCGAAGGCCCGTTTGACTATGCCGCCCGCGCCATGGCACGGCTGCCCGAACGCAAGGCCGTGGTGCGCGCCATCGCCGATCTCTACGTGGAGCTGCGCTATGGAGCGCGCGTCGACGCGCGCGCGTTCGTGCGCCTGAAAAAGCTCGTACAGGAGTTCAAGCCATGAGAGGGTTGCCGGCAGTGCTGGTGCTGGTGCTGGTCGCGGCCGCGGCGGTAGCGGCGCCGACGCCCTACCAGCAACGGAAGGAAGTGAAGGAGTTCATTGCGGAGATGGTGGAAAAGCACGGCTTCTCCAGAAGGGAGCTCGTCTCCCTTTTCAGCCGCGTGCGCTTCGAGCCGGCGGTCGTCAAGGCGATGACGCCGCCGCCCGAGTCGCCGGAGCGCTCCTGGCAGACATTCCGCGCGCTGTTCCTGAATCCCCCGCGCATCGACGCCGGCGTGCAGTTCCGGACACAGCACGCCGCGACGCTCGCGCGCGCCGCGGCGGAGTTCGGCGTGCCCGAGGAAATCATTGTCGCCATCATCGGCATCGAGACCGGGTACGGCCGCAACATGGGCACATACCGCGTCATCGATGCCCTCGCCACCCTCGCCTTCGACTTTCCGCCGCGCGCCAGGTTCTTCCGTGCCGAGCTGGAGAATTACCTGCTCTTCACGCGCGAGTCCGGTATGGACGTGTTCACGCTGAAGGGATCCTACGCCGGAGCGATCGGCATCCCGCAATTCATGCCGGGCACCTACCGGCGTTTTGCGCTCGACTACGACGGCGACGGGATTGCAAACCTCGCGGCAAGCGCAGACGACGCCATCGGCAGCGTCGCCAATTTCCTCAAGGGGCACGGCTGGGAGCGTGGCGAGCCGGTAGCCTATGCCGCGGAAGTGACCGGCGAGAACTGGCGCAAGCTCGCCGAGGCCGGTTTCGCGCCCCGGTATAGCATCGGCGATCTGCCCGACTTCGGCGTGAAGATCGCCGAGTCCCCGCCTGCACAGACGCCCTGTACCTTGATCGAGCTGGAAACGCCGGGACAGCCTTCGGAGTATCGCGTCGGATTGCGGAATTTCCATGTCCTCACCCGCTACAACCGTTCCGGCCTCTATGCCGCCGCAGTGCTGGACCTCGCCACGGCCATCGCCCGGCAGGGCCGCGAAGCGCAAAAGGAGAACCCATGAACCACCCGACGCGCCAGTATCGCTACTACGAGTTCGTCATGGCGGCGTTCGTGACGGTGCTGATCTGCTCCAACCTGATCGGCCCGGCAAAAATCGCGCAGCTCGATTTTCCCCTCGTCGGGCCGGTGGCGTTCGGAGCGGGAGCGCTGTTCTTCCCGATCTCCTACATTTTCGGCGACGTCCTCACCGAAGTATACGGCTATGCCCGCTCCCGGCGGGTCATCTGGGCCGGCTTCGGCGGGCTCGCATTCGCCGCATTCATGGCGTGGGTGGTGGTGCACTTGCCCTCGGCGCCGTTCTGGCACAACCAGCCTGCGTACGAAATCGCCTTCGGCTCGACCTGGCGCATCGCCGCGGCCTCCCTCTTCGCGTTCCTGTGCGGCGAGTTCGTCAATTCCTACGTGCTCGCCAAGATGAAGATCCGGACCGCGGGGCGATGGCTCTGGACGCGGACGATCGGCTCGACGATCTTCGGCGAGGGCGTCGACTCGCTGCTGTTCTACCCGCTTGCATTCTGGGGCAGCGGTCTGATTCCCGACGAAAGGCTGCCGCAGATCATGCTGGTGCAGTTCGTTGCCAAGGTCGGCGTCGAAGTGGTCTTCACCCCGGTGACCTACAAGATGGTGGGCTGGCTCAAGCGCGCCGAGCGGGAGGATTACTACGACCGCGATACCGACTTCAATCCCTTTACGCTCAAGACCTAAGAAGACTATGCTGAGAATCCGGACGCAAATCCGGATATATTTTCGTCCGGCCGTTTCTCCGGCGATGGAATCGGCGCTAGAATAACGTACGTGCATTCTCTTCTTGGGATGGGGTGACTTCAATGAGCCGTCGCGGCAACGAATACGACGTTTCCTGCCGGATCAACACCACCGAGCCGGCGGCGATCAACGCCGAGGTCGATCGCATCTTTCTCGAGCTTTACCCGAAAGGGTCGGCCGCCGGGATCGACCGGGCGTTCCGCGACATGACCGCTCTGTACCGTGGCGCGTATCCCGGCTATCATCCATGCGACACCGCGTATCACGACATCCAGCACGTGCTCGACGTGACACTCGCCACGGCGCGGCTGATCGACGGCTACGAGCGCGGCGGGATCGGACTCGAGTCGCTCGATGCGTCCATGTTCAGCCTGGGGATCGTAACGGCGCTGTTTCATGACTGCGGCTATGTGCGCACGCTCGACGACACCACGCACAAGAACGGCGGCGAGCTGACGCTGACCCATGTGTCGCGCGGCGCGCGCTTCCTCAAGGAATACCTGCCGAAGATCGGCATGGGCGAAGTGGCCGACATCGCCGCGGCGCTGATCCATTTCACCGGGTACGAAATACCGGTGGCGCAGATCAAGGTGCCCTCGCTCTCATACAAGCTGCTCGGCAGCCTGCTCGGCTCGGCCGACATCATCGCGCAGATGTCGGACCGCTGCTACCTCGAAAAATGCCGCGATCGCCTGTATCCGGAATTCGTCGCCGGCGGCATCGCCCGAAAACGCCTTCCGAACGGCGAGGAAGAGGTCGTGTACGCGTCGGGCGAGGATCTGGTGATCAAGACCCCGCGCTTCTACGAGGTCGCGACCCGGCGCCTCGATGCCGACCTCGGCGGCTGCCACAAGTACGCCGAGCAGTATTTCGGCGGGCAGCACCTGTACCTCGATGAGCTTGAGAAAAACATCCAGTTTGCGCTGTCGATCGGCGAGGAACACGACACCTCGGCGTTGAAGCGCAAACCGCCCGAGACTCTGGCGGGGGACTCCCGCTAGGGAGGCTCAGAGCAACTCGTCTCTGGACAAGCCGCGCCGGCTCAGGAGGCGCCGCAACCGCGTCAGGGCCTCGAGCTGAATCTGCCGCACCCGCTCGCGCGTCAGATCAAGATGCACGGCCAGGTGCTCCAGTGTGAACACCTCCTGACCGTTCAGACCGAAGCGGTGCTCGATCACCGTGCGCTGCTTGTCGTTCAATTGCCCGAGCCATTCGCGCACCAGCGATTCGATCTCGCTCGCATGCAATTGCAGTTCCGGGCTCATCGATTGCTCATCGGCAATCGACTCGCCGACCGAGAGCATCGGATCGATGTCGAGCGGCGCGTCGAGCGACGCGGTGTGATCGTTGTGCACCAGTAGCCGGCGCACCTCCTCGGGCTCCTTGCCAAGCAGGTGCGCGATGTCCTCCGCCGTGGGCTCGCGCTGCGCGTGAGTCTCGAGGTGCCGCCGCGCGCGCAGCACCGTGTTCAGTTCCTTGATCACGTGCACCGGCAGCCGGATGGTGCGCGCCTGATTCATGATCGCGCGCTCGACGTTCTGGCGGATCCACCACGTGGCGTAGGTAGAGAAACGAAAACCGCGCTCGGGTTCGAACTTGTCGAGCGCATGCATCAGGCCGAGGTTCCCCTCCTCGACCAGATCGAGCAGCGGCATGCCGCGATTGAGGTACTGTTTGGCGACATTGACCACCAGCCGCAGGTTGTGCTCGATCATCTTCTGCCGCGCGGCGAAATCGCCCGTCACCGCCAGCCGCGCAAAGCGCAGCTCTTCCTGCGGAGTGAACAGCCGGTTGAGCCCGATCTGGTGCAGGTAGAGTTGGGTCGCGTCGCTCAGCGACCGGGCCTCGGCGGCGACATTCTCCTCGCCCTGCTGCGTGTCCGGCGCCGTTTCCGCCGTGGCGTCTCTGCCTGCGATTGCCTCGTCCCCGGCCGGCGCCGGCACGGCAGCGGACAGCTCGTCGCGTTCCACCGTGCTCGCACCGAGGTCGCCCCCGAATGCAACCGGTTGCCGGCTCACGACGGATGTTCCGGGAGAAACTTGAGCGGATCCACCGGCTTGCCGAGGCGCCGGATCTCGAAATGCAGCTTGGCCCCGTCGCTGTCGGTGTTGCCGACCTCGGCGATCTTCTGGCCCTTGGTCACGTTCTGGCCTTCCTTCACCAGGAGGTTGCTGTTGTGGGCATACGCCGACAGGTACGTCTGGTTATGCTTGATGATGATGAGCTTGCCGTAGCCGCGCAGGCCGGTGCCGCTGTAGACGACGCGGCCCGATGCCGAGGCATAGACCGGATCGCCGATCTTGCCGCCGATGTCGAGCCCCTTGTTGGACGATTCGGAGAACGCCGCAACCACTTTCCCGGAGGACGGCCAGCTCCAATCGATCCTGTCGCCGTCCGCGCCCGGTGCCTCCGGCTGGGAAGGCGTCGCCGGCTGCGGTTCGGGTTTCGGCTCGGGCTTGGGTCCGGGCTGTGCCTGCTGGCGCATCAGCAGCGCCAGGTTTTTCTCCGAATACGGGAGCTTGATCGCTTTCGGCCCGGTTTTGAGGCTGTCACCGGCCACGCGCGGCGCCTCGGGCCCGAGCGGCCGCGCCTCCACCGCGCCCGATGCAGTCACGGCCTGCACCTGCACCCCGGAGTCCGGCGCCCGCAGCCGCAGCGCCTGCCCGACCTGGATCATGGCGGGATTGGTGATGCCGTTCCAGTCGGCCAGATCCTTGTAATCGAGACCGTTGTCGAGCGCGATGCTGTACAAGGTGTCGCCGCGCTTGACGGCGTAGGTTTCGGACCGCGCCTCGGGCGCGCCCGCCGCCGGAGACGCGGGCGTTGTCGCCGACGGACGCGTTACCGCGCGATCGATCACCGGCGCCTTGTAGGTGCTTGCGCAGCCTGCAGCGAGCGCGCCGGCAAGCGCCAGGGTGGCCACGCGCCGCAGCTTCATTGCTTGCCGCTCCTCAAGGGTACAAAACGCACGGCGTCGAGCCATTTTTCGGAGAACCCGGTCGGTGTCCGCTCGATCAGGCACAGCGTCTGATCGTTCGTGCCCAATGGAGCGATCATTCTGCCACCCACGGCGAGCTGCTGCAAAAGCGCCTCGGGCAGCCTGGGCGCGGCCGCCGCGACGATGATGCCGTCGAACGGCGCTGCCTCGGGCACTCCCTGTGCGCCGTCGCCGTGCACCAGCCGCAGGTTAGCCAAGCGCAACGGGCGCAGGTTGGCGCGCGCTTTTTCGAGCAGCCCGGCGATGCGCTCGATCGAATAGACCTGTTTCGCCACCTGCGCCAGCACCGCCGCCTGGTAGCCGCAGCCGGTACCGATCTCCAGCACCCGGCCGAGGTTTTTTCCGCCGCGCAGCGTCTCGAGCATGCGCGCCACGATGAAAGGCTGCGAGATGGTCTGCTCGAAACCGATCGGCAGCGCGGTGTCCTCGTAAGCGCGGCTCGCGAGCGCTTCCTCGACGAAAATGTGGCGCGGCACCGCGGCCATCGCCGCCAGCACGATCTCGTCGTGGATGCCTTTTTCGCGCAGCCGCGCCACCATGCGGTCGCGCGTGCGCTGGGACGTCATGCCTATCCCGCGGGTCTTGGACACGGTCATTGCGCCGCTTCCGAAACCCTATAGCCGAGATCATGATCGCACCGTCGGCGGCCAGCGGCAATCGCGGCCGGTCGCATCCCCTCAAAGAGGGGCCCCTGCTCCCTGCTCATGCCGCCAGCCATGTCTTCACCATGGGGATCTGTTGCTGGTGCGTCAGATCCATCTGCAGCGGCGTGAACGAGACGCGGTTTGCGGCGACGGCGTGGAAGTCGGTCCCGGGTCCCGCGTCCTGCGCGCCACCCGCCGCGCCGATCCAGTACATCGTCTCCGCGCGCGGATTCACCGCTTTGACCACGCCTTCGGCCTTGTGGCGCTTGCCCAGCCGCGTCACCTCGAAGCCGGCCAGCGCCTCGTAGGCGACATCGGGCACGTTGACGTTGAGCAGCACCGGCTCGCGCACCGGCTTGTCCTGAAAGCGCGCGACCGTCTCGCACGCCACGCGCGCCGCGGTCTCGAAGTGTATGCCGGCCTTGCTCGCCAGCGAGACCGCGAGCGACGGAATGCCGAGCAGGTAGCCCTCGGTCGCGGCGGCCACGGTGCCGGAATAAATGGTGTCGTCGCCCATATTGGCGCCGTGGTTGACGCCCGAGACCACCATGTCGGGCAACTCATCGAGCAGCCCGGTCACGGCAAGGTGAACGCAATCGGTCGGCGTTCCGTTCACGAACAGGAAGCCGTTGGCGGCCCTGCGCACCGACAGCGGCCGATCGAGGGTGAGCGAGTTGGAGGCGCCGCTGCGGTCGCGCTCCGGGGCGACGACGGTGACGCTGGCGAGGCGGGCGAGCGCTTCTGCGAGGACCGCGATGCCGGGAGCGAAGTAACCGTCGTCGTTGCTGAGCAGAATGCGCATGTGGACGGATTATAGCAACACCGTCCGCCGGCTCCGGCCGGCTAGCGCCGCGCGGCGGCGATCACGCCGCTCACATCCTCGATCATGGCAAGCGCGCGCCGCAGATGAGCGACATTGTCCACCTCGACGGTGAAATGCATCGACGCGTTCTCCTGCCGGGTCTGGGTTTGCACGGCGATGACGTTGATCTTCTCGCGCGACAGCACTTCCGAGATATCGCGCAGCAGCCCCTGGCGATCGCTCGCCCTGACGACGATGTCGACCGGAAACACGCGCTCGAGTCTCTTTCCCCATTCGGCGCTGATCATGCGTTCGGGATAGCGCGCGAGCAGCCGCGCGAGGCTGGCGCAGTCGTGCCGGTGGATCGAGACGCCGCGCCCCCTGGTCACGAAGCCGACGATCCGGTCGGGAGGCGCCGGCTTGCAGCAGCGCGCGAGCTGCGTCATCAGCTTGTCCACGCCGACGATGAGAATGCCGCCCGGCACGGGGTGAGCGCGGCTGCGGCGCATCGGTACCGGCGCCGGCGCCGGCGGAGCCGGTTCCCCCCGCAGCGCCGATTGCAGCTGGCGCTGGCTGATCTCGTCCCGCCCCACGGCGGCGAAAAAATCCTCGGGGCGGTCGAAGCCGAACCGCTGCGCAAGCTCTTCGAGGCTGGCGGCCTTTTTGCCTTCGCGCTGCAGCTCGCGCTCGACCGCCGAGCGTCCGGCCGCGGCGACCTGGGCCAGCTCCTGGCTGTTGAACCACTGGCGCACCTTGTTGCGCGCGCGCGAGCTGCGTATGTGCCCGAGCGCGGGATTGAGCCAGTCGCGGCTGGGCCCGCCCGATTTGGCCGCGATGATCTCGACGCGCTCGCCGTTCTGCAGGCGGTAATCGAGCGGGACGATCATCCCGTTCACCTTGGCGCCGCGGCAGCGGTGGCCGAGGTCGGTGTGCAGCGCGTAGGCGAAATCCACCGGCGTTGCCCCCTGCGGCAGGTCGATGATCTTGCCCAGCGGCGTCAGCACGTAGACGGTGTCGTCGAGCGCCGCGTGCTTGAACCGCTCCACCCAGTCCGAAGCGTCGACGATCTCGTCGCGCCAGGCGAGCACCTGCCGCAGCCAGGCGATCTTCTCGTCGAAAGGATCCGCCTTCGCGCCGTCCCGTCCGAGCCCCTCCTTGTAGCGCCAGTGCGCGGCAACGCCGAGCTCGGCGTCGCGGTGCATCTCGCGGGTGCGGATCTGCACTTCGAGCGCGCGCCCGTCCGGCCCGATCACGGCAGTGTGCAGTGAACGGTACAAATTGCTCTTCGGCCGCGAAATGTAATCGTCGAATTCACTCGGAATCGGCGTCCACAGGTTGTGAACGACGCCGAGCACGGTGTAGCAGTCCCTGACGTCGTCCACCAGCACGCGCAGGCCGCGCACGTCGTGCACTTCGGAGAAATCGAGCGACTTCGCGCGCATCTTGCTGTAGATGCTGTAGATATGCTTGGGCCGGCCGGTGATCTCGGCCTGGATGCCGGACGCCGCGAGTTCGCCGCCGAGCTGCGCGATCGCCTGCGCGATGAAACCCTCGCGTCCGGCGCGGCGCTCGTCGAGCATCGCGGCGATGCGCTGGTAGAGATCGGGCTCGAGATACCGGAACGACAGGTCCTCCAGCTCCCACTTGAGCTGCCACACGCCGAGGCGATTGGCGAGCGGCGCATAGATGTCGAGCGTCTCGCGCGCGATCGGCTGCCGCAGCGCCTCACGCGCGTGTGCCAGCCAGCGCAGCGTCTGCGTGCGGCTCGCCAGGCGCAGCAGCACCACGCGAATGTCCTCCACCATGGCGAGCAGCATCTTGCGCAGAATCTCGGCCTGGGACTGCAAATCCTTGTCCTGCGCCGTCATGCGCGTGACCACGCGCAGCTCGTTGAGCCTGGTTATCCCCGCGACCAGCGACGCCACGGTGGCGCCGAATCCGGCCTTCAGCTTCTCGTCGCTCTCGGGAACATAGCTCGGAACGGCGAACAGCAGACCCGCCACGCGCGTCTCGGCGTCGAGCCGCAGGCCGGCTACATTGCGCGCGAGGCCCAGAGCGTGCTCATGGGCCGGCTCGCCGGTGCCGAGCAGTTTGCCTTCGTAGACGCCGGCGGCGAACTCGAGCGCGCGGGCGAGCGTGCGCCGCTCATCATCCGAAAGCCCGGCGTTGAGAACGTCGGTCGCGCCGATTTCGGCGACATCCGATTGGGTGGTCGAGACCATGTTCGAAGTGTATCGCACCGGCTGGCAGCGGCGCGCGCTCTCCCGGATAATGCGCCTTTCCCGGAGTCCCCCGATGCAAGCCGTCCCCGCGCAGCAGCGGATGTTGCTCCCCTTCCCGGACGCTCAGTGAGATTCCTGCGCGAGTGGCGCCGCAGGCGCGTGCTGAAGAACGCCCGGCTCGACGATGCGCTGTGGCGGCGCGTCGCCTCGAGCCTGCCGTTTCTGCGCGGCCTGTCGGAGGAAGAAGCCGCGCGGCTCAGGCAGCTCGCAGTCCTGTTCCTGTCCGAGAAGCAGATGCACGGCGCCGGCGGTCTCGAGCTCACCGACGAAGTGCGCCTGTCGGTCGCCATCCAGGCCTGTCTGCCGGTCCTCAACCTCGGCCTGGACACCTACGAGAGCTGGGTCGGGATCATCGTCTATCCCGGCGAGTTTCGAGTATCGAAGGAAGAAATGGATGACGCCGGCGTGGTGCACGCCTACTCAGAGGGGATCGTGGGCGAGGCCTGGGCGGGCGGGCCGGTGGTCCTGTCATGGGAGGACGTCGGCCTCGCGGCACGGGGATACAACGTGGTGATCCACGAGTTCGCCCACAAGATCCACATGGAAGGCGGCGGCGACGAGGATTTCCCCGCGGCGCGCCCCGGCATGGATGCCCGGAAATGGCGCCAGACGCTGGAACAGGCCTACCGGCGCTTCTGCGGCGAAGTTGACGCCGAACAGCCGACTCTCATCGACCCGTATGCGGCCGAGCACCCGGCGGAGTTCTTCGCCGTGATGAGCGAGGCGTTCTTCACCGACTCCGCGGTGCTCGCCCGCGACTGGTCCGAGCTGTACGGGCAGCTGGCGCAGTTCTACCACCAGGATCCGGCGGGACGACTGGGTGATCAACCCGGACGCCACCGGCGCTGAGTCGCCGGCGGCTCAGCCGTCGGCGAGCAGGAAATCGCGCACGATTGCGATCTGGTCGGTGTGGATGAGGGTCGGCGCGTGGCCGACGCCCGCAATTTCCGCCACGCGGGCGCGCGGGCCCCGGGCGGCCATCTGCGCCGCCGTATCGCGCGTCAGCAGGTCCGACTTCTCTCCGCGCAGCACCAGGGTCGAGCAGCGGATCGCGTCGTAGAAGTCCCACAACTCGATGTCCTTGTGCGGGAGCTGCGCGTTGAACGGCACCGCGATCGCCGGGTCGTAGTGCATGCGCAACGTGCCGTCCGGGTTCTTCCGCACGACGTGCTCGGTGAGGAAGCGCCACTCGGCGTCGGTGTGCGCACCGAAGGGCGCGCTCACGGCGCGCACGAATTGCTCCGCGGCTTCGATGGTGGGCAGCGGCGGCCATTGGCCGACGTAGGCGCCGATGCGGTCGAGCGATACCGCGGTCAGCACCGGCCCGACGTCGTTCAAGACCAGTTTCTTCACCGGCGAGTCGGGCAGCGCGGCGAGCGTCATGCCGATCAGCCCGCCGAGCGAGGTGCCGACCCAGTGCACCGTCTCGACGTCCAGGCGCGCGATCAGCGCCACCATGTCGTTGACGTAAGTGGGTACGACGTACTCCATCGGGTTCTTCAGCCAATCGGAGTCGCCGCGGCCGGGAATGTCGGGACAGATCACGCGATAGCCCTGACTGACCATTTCGGCGGCGAGAAAATCGAAATCGCGCGCACACCGGCTGAGCCCATGCACGCAAACGAGGACGCGCGCGCAGTCGCGCTCGCCCCATTCGAGATAGGCCATGCGGTGCAGGCCGCTTGCGCTCGCGCATTGCAGCTTGCGGCGCCGGAACGCTTCGCTCATCGTCGTCCTTTCATGCTTCCGGCCGCAGCCAGCAGCGCCGCAGCAGCTCCGGTATCCAGCGCGTGTCTTCCCCAAAGGTGCCGAGCGCCAGGCCGCCGTCCTCGGGACGCAATACCCGGCGCAGCTTTTCCGAGCGCAGGTTCGCGCTGCGCACCGGGTAGCCGTAAGTCCGGAAGCGCTGGCGCTCCACCGCGGTTTCCTCCGGCGGGCTTTCCCCGAACCATACCCATTCGCGCGCAAACTCCCGCGCCAGGCGATCGAGCTCGCGTAATTCGTCTTCTGGAATCGGCTCGCGACGCGCCAGCTCGGTATGCATCGCCTCGCCGGAGGTCACCGCCCAGCGCTCGGCCCACCCGGCTTCGACGCCGCCGGCCGCAGACAACGTGCACGCGCCGGGCGCGCCTTCGATGCGGAAGAACGCGTGCTGATCCGACGCGATCGCGTAACCGAGCCAGGCCTCGCGCCAGCGCGCACACACGACGGCGAGCCGCAGCCGGCCGTCCGCATCCGCGCGCACGTCCTGCAGCGTCGCTCCCGCCGGGGCGTGCGAGTGCGTGGCCTGTTCGCGCAAGGTCCCGTTCTGAATGATGGCGCGGCCGCTGCGACCCTGGGCGACCTCGGTCCATTCGACCTCCACCGTCAGGTCGGGGAAAGCCTGCGAGGCAAACACGAACGCAGGAAAGGGAATTCCGCCGCGCAGCTTGAAGCGGTACTCGAGCTGCTGCGCGGTATGCAACTCGCGGTAGGAATCCGCGCCGTCCTCCTCGAGCAGCGGCCTGACGTGGCTGCGGTACCCCTGCAGCAATTCGGGATCGCCCTTCACCGTGATCGTGGCGGTCATGCCTGCAGCCAAGCTCTCGCTCCCTGCGGTTGCAAAAAAACCGCATCCGGCGCGAGTATAACCAAGTCGGACCGCCTACGGCTCCTGCCAGTAGCGCCGCGCGCTGTCGCGTTGCGCGACGATCTGCAGGCCTCCGGCGCCGAAGCGCATCTGCACCGCCCCGGTTTCGTCGGTGCGCAGCAGGCTGCTGCCCGCCTCGCGGTAGCGCTCGAGCACGTCCGCGCGCGGATGGCCGAAGCGATTGCGATAGCCGACCGTGAACACCGCGTAGCGCGGCGCGACCCGGCGCACGAACTCCGGCGACGATGACGTTTTGCTGCCGTGGTGCGGCACCAGCAGCGCCTCCGCCGGGAGCAGCTCCGGCGCGCGTTCGAGGAGCTGGCGCTCGGCGGCGCGCTCGATATCGCCGGTGAGCAGCACGCGGCCGCCGCCGCCTTCGATCCTGAGCACGCAACTGCGGTTGTTGGCGCGCGCCAGGAACCCGTCGGACGGTTCCGCAGACGGATGGAGAAACATGAACGACACCCCGTCCCAGCGCCAGCCGCGGCCGGCGAGACAGGGAAGCCGGTAATTGCCGGCCGCGAGCAGCGCATGGCCGGCGGGAAGCGACGCCCACAACGCGTCCACCGGCATCGCATCGAGCACCGACTGCGCGCCGCCGGCGTGATCGTCGTCGTCATGCGACACCACCAGCGCGTCGAGCCGGCCGACGCCCTCGCCGCGCAGATACGGAAGGATCACCCGGCTGCCGCTGTCGGCGGATTCGTTGAACCTGGGACCGGTGTCGAACAGCAGCGCGTGCTTTTCAGTGCGCGCGACCACGGCGAGCCCCTGGCCGACGTCGAGTACCGTGACCCACAGCTCGCCCGGGCGCGGCCGCGGCGGCGCGAGAGCGAAAACAGGCAGCGCCAGCAGCACGCCGAGCCAGCGCGCCGGAAATCCCCGCGGCAGCAGCAGCCAGATGATGCCGAGCACGGCGAGCACCAGCGTCCATGCCACCGGCGCATGCTGGTGCCAGACGGCGCTCGGCAGCGCGGCGAGCCAGGTGAGCACCGCCATCATGATTTCGAGCAGCAGGTGCGCGAGCGCGAGCGGCCAGTTCAGCGGCAGCACGGCGCCGAGAAGCGCGAGCGGCGTGATGACGAAGCTCACCAGCGGGATCGCGATCGCATTGGCGATCGGGGAAACGATCGACACCTGCCGGAACAGCACCAGCAAGAGCGGCGCGAGGCCGATGGTCACGGCCCATTGCACCCTGCCCCACTGCACCAGCCAGTGCGGCTGCGCCGCGCGCCCCGTGCCGATGTAGAAGATCAGGGCAACCGCGGCAAACGAGAGCCAGAACCCCGGCGCCAGCACCGCCCACGGGTCGAGCGCGAGCACGAGGAGTAGCGCCAGCGCGAGCACGCGCGAGGCGCTGCTCGCGCGTCCCAGCCACAGGGCCAGCGCGACCACGCCGACCATGTAGAGCGTGCGCTGCGCCGGCACGGCAAAACCGGAAATGAGGCAATAGGCGAATGCCGCAAGGAATCCCGCCAGCGCCGCCGCCTTCTGCGCCGGCAGCGCCAGCGCCAGCGCCTCGCTTCGCCGCCAGCACCAGAACACGAATGCGGCGAGCAGGCTCGCGACCATGGTGACGTGCAGCCCCGAGATGCTCATCAGGTGGCTGACGCCGGTGCGGGCGAACAGTTGCCATTGGTCGGGCGGGATCGCGTTCTGGTCGCCGATCGCGAGCGCGACCAGCACCCCGGCGTAGCGCTGCTGCGGCAGCGCGTCGCGGAGTTTTTCACGCACGGTTTCGCGCAGCCTCTCGATCCGGTACTGCGGCTGCGGCACCATCTCCGCCAGCCGTTCGGGTGATCCCGCGGCGCGCTCTTCGAGCGCGCCGCGTGTTGCGGGCTGCCGCACGTAGCCGGTCGCGCGCATGCCGCGCTCGAGCAGCCAGGCTTCGTAATCGAAACCGTGAGGATTGGCGCTGCCATGCGGCCGGCGCAGCCGCAGCGTGAAGCGCCAGCGCTCGCCGGCGCGCACCGGCGGCACCGGCCGGGACGCCTCCGGCGCAAGTCTGGCGTACCAGGAAATCACGACGTGCCGCGGCACGCCGGGCGAGGCGGATTCGACGTCGAAATCGAAGCGCACGCCGCGCTCGAACGGCTGCGGCAGGCCGGCGATGACGCCGGTGACGGTCACATCGCGGCCTTCGAGCGCCGCATCGAGCCGGTCGGCGAGCCGCAGGTGCGCAAGCATCGCCGCCCAGGCGAAGCCGAAGACGGCAAAGGCCGTGAACGCGAGGCCCGCCACAGCGACGGCGTCGGCGCGCCTCGAGAACCCTGCGAGCGCCAGCGCGGCGAGCCCCGCGAGTGCCGCAAGACACAGCCAGCCCCACCCCGGCAGCGCCGGCTGCTGCTGCAACAGCCAGACGCCGAGCGCGAAGCCCAAAGCTGCGGATCTCATCGGCGGTCGGCGTCTGCGTCCATGCGCCGTTTAACGGCCGAGTACTCAGGCGGTTGATATCCGCTAAAATCCCGGAAGGCGTGTCAACCTCGAGAACATGTCATTCCCGCGTAAGCGGGAATCCAGCGTCTCCGCGTAAGCGGGAATCCAGCGTCTGTCTGGACGCCACTGGGTCCCCGCGTGCGCGGGGACGACGATATCTAAGAGACCGTTTCAGAATGACCGAAACGGCCTCCAATACAGGGGAGCATGAGGGGATGTTTCCCCTCATTTTGTAACCGGTTAAGGCGCCGTCACCACCGATGCCGCGCAAGTTCTTCCGCAAATATCTGCCGAGCCACGAGTCGATCCGGCAGAACCGGTGTATCGCGCGCTTCGGCGCGCTGCTGCAGCACCCCAATCTCTGGCACCTGAACCGGCATTCGGTCGCCGGCGGAGTGGCGATCGGATTGTTCGCAGGCCTGGTGCCGGGGCCGTTCCAGATGCTGGCTGCGGCGCTGCTCGCAATTCCCCTGCGGGTCAATCTGCCGGTGGCGCTGTTCACCACGTTCTACACCAACCCGTTGACGATCGGTCCCTTGTACGTGATCGCCTACGAAATCGGCAAGCTGTTGGTCTCGAGCGACCACGCGCCGCTCGGCCTCGCGCCCGCTTTCGAGTGGTCGCACTTCGGCGCCTGGATGCACGCGTTTTTCGACTGGGTCCTGTCCCTGGGCAAACCGCTTGCGGTGGGGCTGGTGGCGCTGGCGCTCGGACTCGCCCTGGCCGGTTACGCGTCCGTTCTGCTCGCCTGGCGGATCTACGTGATCCTCGCCTGGCGGCGGCGCCGGGCGAGGCGGAAGCGCGCATGATCACCATCGTCCTCAGCGTCTGGCGCCGGCTCGCGCCGCCGGGCCTGATCATTCTCGCGGTGATGGCGTGCGGAACCGTCGGCTATCGCCTGATCGGCGGGCCGCAGACCACGGTCATCGACGCGCTCTACATGACCTTCATCACCGTCGCGACCATCGGCTACGGCGAGATCGTCGATCTTTCCCACAGCCCCGGCGGGCGCGTGTTCACCATGATCATCGCTTCGGCGGGGATCGCGAGCTTCACCTACATGCTCTCGATGCTGACGGCGTTCATCGTCGAGGGCGACATCAACCAGGCGTTGCGGAGAAAGCGCATGCAAAAGCAGATCGACCGGCTCAAGGATCATTTCATCATCTGCGGCATCGGCCGCGTCGGCGCCAATGTGGCGCACGAGCTGTCGGTGACCGGCCGCGACTACGTCGTGGTCGACGTCAGCCAGCGGAATATCGACGCCCACAGCGAGCGCCACGCGGATATCCCCTACCTGCTCGGCGACGGCAGCGAGGACGAGGTGCTGATCGGGGCCGGGATCGCCCGCGCGCGCGGCGTGTTCGCGATCACCGGCGAGGACAGCAAGAACCTCGTCATCACGCTCTCGGCCAAGTCCCTCAATCCCGGGGTGCGCGTGGTGGCGCGCTGCCACGAACTCAACTACATCGAGAAGATCCGCAAGGTCGGGGCCGACGCGATCGTGTCGCCGGACTTTACCGGCGGCATGCGCATCGCGTCGTCGATGGTCCGGCCGCAGGTGGTGAGCTTCCTCGACGAGATGCTGCGCTCGGACGACAAGCTGCGCGTCGAAGAGGTTCATGTTTCGCCCGGCTTCGCCGGCAAGACCATCGGCTCGCTGGGCCTGCGCGGCCCCGACTACATGCTGCTCGCCGTGCGCTCCGAGGGCCGCTGGGTGTTCAATCCCCGGGACGATTACGAAATCAGGTCGGGCAACGCGCTCGTCTTCATGACCGCGCCGCAGGGACGCAAGGCGCTGGAGCGGATGTTCGCGGTTTAGAGTCCGTGACGGAATGACCCGGGATGCGTTGCGGCTGATCGGTTCCCTGGCGTCGGCTCGAATACGATTCGACTCGCGTCAGAAGAAAGCAATGGCGCCGCCAATCAAGGCCGCGGCCACGACCACCGCGGCCAGCTGGCGCAGATCGCGGTCATGCCTCAGCCGGCGCAATACGCCGAGCGGCCGCGGCGCACGGGCGAGCAGGGCGCGATCCCGCTTCGCCGGTGCCGACAGCCGCCGCAGAGCAGCAGAAGAATCGAACCGTGGCGAAAACGCGAAACCGGTCCCGGACCCGTTCGCGCTTGCCGGGGGCGCCAACGGCAGCGTATTCTCCGTCGCCATCGCCGCATCCAGCCTGACCGTTTTCTCGGCATCTTCGCCATGACCGGCAATCGCCACCGGCGCATCGAGTACCAGCGTGTCCATGAACCCTACATTCTCGGCGGCCTCGCGGCCGCCAAGCTCGTCCAGGCAGGCGCGCAAGTCCGAAGCGAACTCGTAGGTATCCTGGTAGCGCGCGCCAGGGTTTTTCTCGAGCGCCCTTTTGACGATAAGGTCGAGCGTAGACGGCACTTCCGCATTCAGCCGGCTCGGCGGGACTTGCTGGACGTTGGCCACGTTGTACAGGACTTCCGACGTGTTCGAGCCCCGGAACAGCGAGGAATGGGTCAGCATCTCGTAGAGCACGATCCCGAGCGAGAAGATATCGGACCGGTGATCGACTGGACGTCCGATCACCTGCTCCGGCGACATGTACTTCGGCGTGCCGAGCTTCGTCCCGGTCTGCGTCTTGAATTCCGAAATGCGCACGCGGGCGATGCCGAAGTCCATGATCTTCACCCGCCCGCGCGGCATGAGCATGATGTTGCCCGGTTTGATGTCTCGATGCACGACGCCGCGCTCGTGGGCGAAGGCAAGACCGTCGGCGGCCTGCTCGGCGATATCGATCGCGTGGCGCACGGGAATGGCGCCCTGCGACATCCTGGCACGCAGCTCGGTACCCTCGACCATCTCCATCGCCATGTAGGCAAGGTCGCCCTCTTCGCCGAAATCGTAGATGGCGATGATGGCTGGATGGTTGAGGCGGCCCGCGGCCTTCGCCTCCTGAAAAAAGCGCGCCTCGTATTCCGTGCGCCCGGACGCATCGTCCGTCAGGATGATCGTCTTCAACGCAACCGTGCGATCGAGCACGGGATCGTGCGCCTTATAGACAATCCCCATGGCGCCACGCCCCAATTCGCCGAGGACCTTGTAGCGGCCGAGCCGGGTCAGCTTTGCTGTTGCCATATCAGAATTTGAGTTTCCCGGTCAAACCCCGGAAGACTTCCCGGTATTCACGCGCGGAAGTCTCGATTTTTTCGAATAAGCGGTCAAAACGCTCCTGATGATCGCCTGTGGCAGGACGGACCGCGATGCCGGCCGCGATGAAACCCGCGATTGCGATGACGCCAAGCACGAGAAAACGCCTGCGGCGACGCACGGCCGCGCCCTTGTCCTGTCTGAAGAGCTCGTGTGTCCGCAGGCCGGCATCGGTGACAACACCCGCCGGGCGAAAGCTGGCGTCAAGTGCCGGCTCGACATACGCCAGCGCGTCCCGGAATGACCGCGTCATCAACAGGCTCGCCGGGGCAGCGAATTCAGCTACCGAAGCCGCGGTGATAATGCCGTCGCCGATCAGGCCGCCCTGAGCTCCGCCGTCCGCGGCAAGCTGCACCGCGCCGTGATTGACACCGATACGGAGCCGAAGCCCCGCCACCGCCGCCGGCAAGGCGCGTTGCGCGAGTTGCAGTGCCTTCCCCGGGTTACGGAAGATCACAACCGCGGCGCCGTCGGGCGCCTCGAGCACGATTCTTTCCTCCGGCGCGAGATCCGAGAGGGTCACCGCGACCACGGCCTCGAGCTGCGCCAGAAGGCGCGCCTGTTCCATGACCGGCCGCCGTGCGATCTCATGCACCCTCAGGAACACGATGCTCGCCAGCGGAGGAGGAATAGCCTTCAATTTCATCTGTCAGGCACGAAATATTGCGGGATGATTCGGAAAACAACCGCTGTCGCCATTATGGCGGGTTCCGGCAAAATCCGAAAATGCCCCGGTCATGATCGCACGGAGTTGCGGCGCCAGCTCAAAACATGGCTGTAGACATGTGACGCAATGCGCATCGCGATCGCCTCGCCATCCGAGTCCGCAGGGACGCAAGGCGCCAGAGCAGATGTTCGTGGCTTGGAACCGGTTACAAAATGAGGGGAAACATCCCCTCATGCTCCCCTGTATTGGAGGCCGTTTCGGTCATTCTGAAACGGTCTCCTGGACCCTCATCCGGCGATGCGCTACCTTTGCGGGACCAACGCTCCATCCTGAAGCCGCAACACGCGGTCGGCGCGGCGCGCGAGTTCGGTATCGTGGGTGACGAGGACGAGGCTGGTGTTGCGTTCGCGGTTGAGTTTCAGCATCAGCTCGAACACCCTGCGCGCGTTCTGGCTGTCGAGGTTCCCGGTCGGCTCGTCGGCAAGCACGCACGCGGGCGCGGTCACGAGCGCGCGCGCCAACGCCGCGCGCTGGCGCTCCCCGCCTGAAAGCTCCGCCGGCGTGTGGTCCAGACGTTCACCGAGCCCGACATCCTTCAGCACCGCCGCGGCAGCGGCGCGCGCCGCGACGGGCGGCATGCGGCGGATCAGGAGCGGCATCGCCACGTTCTCCAGCGCGGTGAATTCCATCAGCAGGTGATGGAACTGATAGACGAACCCGAGCGCTTCGTTCCGCAGCCGGCCGCGCTCGGCCTCGGACAGCCGGTGCATCGGCCTGCCCCGCACCGTCACTTCGCCCGCGCTCGGCGCATCGAGCCCGCCCAGCAAGTGCAGCAGCGTGCTCTTGCCCGAGCCCGAAACGCCGACGATGGCGACGATCTCGCCCGCGCCGACGGCGAGGTCCACACCCAGCAGCACCGGCACATCCGCCCGCCCCTGCCGGTAGATTTTCTTCAGGCCGTTGCAGGCCAGAACCGGGAGGTTCTCGTTCGGAACCGGGGGGTTCTCGTTCGGTACCGCGAGGTTCTCGTTCGGAACCGAAAGGTTCGCGTCCGGCGCCGGGAGGTTCTGGTTCGGCGCTTCACTCATAGCGCAGCGCCTCCACCGGATTGACGCGCGAGGCGCGCCAGCTCGGATAGATCGTCGCCAGCAGCGACAGCACCAGCGACACCGCGGCGATCACGCCAACGTCGCCGCGCTGCAGGTCCGAGGGCAGCTCGGTGATGTAGTAGACCTGGGGCGAAAGGAACTGGACGCCGAACAGGCGCTCGAGGAATGGCACCACCACGCCGACGTTGAGCGCGAGAACGATTCCGCCTGCGACTCCGATCAGCGTCCCGAGCACGCCGATCAGCGCCCCCTGGACAATGAAAATTTTCATGATGCCGCCGGGACTCGCGCCGAGCGTGCGCAGGATGGCGATGTCGGACTGCTTGTCGGTGACCGCCATCACCAGCGTCGAGACGATATTGAACGCCGCCACCGCGACGATCAGGAGCAGGATGATGAACATCACGTTCTTCTCGATCTGCACCGCGCGGAAGAAATTGGCGTGGCTGCGGGTCCAGTCGGAGACATAGAGATCGCCCGGCAGGCGCGTCAGCAGTTCGCGCGCCACCTGCCGCGCCTGGAACAGGTCGGCGAGCTTGAGGCGCACGCCCGAGACGCGGTCATCCATGCGGTAGAGCTTCTGCGCGTCCGCGAGGTCGATGAGCGCGAGACCCGAGTCGTACTCGAACATGCCGACTTCGAATATCCCGGTCACGGTGAACTGCTTGAGGCGCGGCAGCACGCCCGCCGGCGTCACCAGCCCCTGCGGAGCGATCAGCGTCACCTTGTCGCCGGCTCGTGCGCCGAGAGCGCGCGCGAGCTCCGAGCCGAGCACAACGCCGAATTCGCCGGGCGCGAGCGCCTCGAGCCGCCCGGCGATCATGTGCGAGCCGATGTCGGCGACTTTTTCCTCGAGCTTCGGCTCGATCCCCCGCACCACCGCGCCGCGCACGTTGCCGCCGAACGCGAGCATCGCCTGGGCGTTGACGAACGGCGCCGCCGCCAGCACCTGCGGATGTCCGGCCGCATCCTGAGCCACCTTTTGCCAGTCGGCGAGCTGCCCGTTCGCGCCGCTGATCTGCACGTGCGAGGCCACGCCCAGGATCCTTGCGCGCAGCTCCTTCTGGAAGCCGTTCATCACCGACAGCACCACGATCAGCGCCGCCACGCCGAGCGCGATGCCGAGCATCGAGGTCAGCGAGATGAAGGAGATGAAGTGATTGCGGCGCTTGGCGCGGGTGTAGCGCAGGCCGACGAAATACTCATAGGGTAATCGATCGACTGTCGCGTTCAGCAATTTTCGCCAGGAGCGGCTTACTCGTTCGAAAATCGCCCGAAGGATCGCTGGAAGCCAATGAAGCATCAAAACGACTTTCAGTCAAAAAATGAGCCGCAAGTGTGCCACAACCGGGTCAACGAGGCGATGCTAAACTCGAAAGCGCATGCATTGCCATTTGCTCATCCCCGATTTTCTCGCCGGCGCAGGAACCGAAGCCGCCGGGCGCCTCGGCGCGGCGGAAACGCTGGTCGCCAGGGGACGGCGCCGGCGTCTGGCGGCAATCCCGTCCGAGCAGTGGCTGTTCGAGCGCTTCGAGGTGCCGAAACAGCGCGACTGGCCGGTAGCGGCTTACACCTTGCTCGCCGACGGCGGCGCGCCGGACGAGCATTTCTGGCTGCGCGCCGACCCGGTGCACCTGCGCTTCGAGCGCGATCGCCTGGTGCTCGCCGATAGCGCGGTATTCGACGTATCGCGCGCCGAAGCAGAAGCGCTGGTCGAGACGCTCAACCGCCATTTCGGCGCGGCCATGCTGTTTTATCCGCTGCGGCCGGAGCGCTGGTACGTGCGCCCCGGGCGCGCCCCGGACATGGAAACGATCGCGCCTTCCGCGGCGCGCGGCAAAGCGATCGACGCCTGCCTTCCCGCCGGCGCAGACGCGATGCGCTTTCATGCGCTCATGAACGAGGCGCAGATGCTGCTGCACGAGCATCCGGTCAATGTCGAGCGCGAGGCGCGCGGCGAACCGGCAATCAACAGCGTCTGGTTCTGGGGCGGCGGCGTCATCGACGCGCCCAAGGTCCGGCCTTTTTCCACGGTGATCAGCGACGATCCGCTCGCATCGGGACTGGCGCAAGCCGCCGGCATCTCCTCACACCCGCTGCCAGGAAATGCCGAATCCCTGCTGGCCGCGACGGCGGGCGAAGGCGTCGCGCTGATCGTGCTCGACGCGCTGCGCCAGGCCGCGGGCTACGCCGACGCCGGACGCCTGCGCGAGCAGCGCGCCGCGCTCGAGCGCGACTGGCTCGAGCCGCTGCTCAAGGCGCTGCAGTCGGGGCGCATCGGCATGCTGACTTTGCATTTGCCGGACGAGGATTCTCTGCTCGAAGTCGAGGTCGCGCGCTCCGACCTGCGTTATTTCTGGCGGCGGCGCAAGCCGCTTGCGGCGTACAGCGGTGAATTGTAAATCGTGAACCGGGAATCGTTAAAAGCCTGTCGAGCCCGCGTGCAAATGCGGTTTTTGTCATTTGCGATTCACGATTTACGATTCACGATTCACTCATGAAGCCCCGCATCACCGTCCGCCCGGTTCCGCCGCGCACGCACGACCAGCTCGTGCGCGAGGGCCTGCACCCGGTGCTCGCGCGCGTCTGCGCCGCGCGCGGGATCGGCCGGCGGCTCGATCTCGATGACGCTCTGGCGGGCCTGCTGCCGCCCGCCGGGCTGCTGCATGCCGATCGTGCCGCAGTCCTGCTCGCCGACGCCATCGCCGCCGGCAAGCGCCTGCTGATCGTCGCCGACTACGACTGCGACGGCGCTACCGCCTGCGCGCTCGGAGTGCGTGCGCTCTCCGCTTTCGGCGCCAACGTCGGCTATCTCGTCCCCAACCGCTTCGAGTACGGCTATGGCCTCACGCCCGAGATCGTGGCGCTCGCCGCCCGATCGCATCCCGACCTGTTGATCACGGTCGACAACGGCATCGCCAGCGTCGAAGGGGTCGATGCAGCCGCGAAGCTCGGCATCGACGTGCTGATCACCGACCATCACTTGCCGGGGGACGAGTTGCCGCGCGCCGCGGTGATCGTGAATCCCAACCAGCCCGGCTGCGCCTTTCCGAGCAAGAACCTTCCCGGCGTGGGCGTGATGTTCTATGTGATGCTGAGTCTGCGCGCCGAGTTGAGGAACCGCGGCTGGTTTGCGGCACCCTCACCCCCAACCCGTCTCCCGCAAGCGGGAGAGGGGCGCATCTTGCCGGCCGCTAGCGTCCGGACCCCTGCGCTGGAACCGAACCTCGGCGATCTGCTCGATCTGGTCGCCCTTGGCACCGTCGCCGACGTGGTGCCGCTCGATTTCAACAACCGCGTGCTGGTGTCGCAGGGTTTGAAGCGCATCCGCGCCGGCCGCATGCAGGAGGGCGTGCGCGCGCTGTTCGCCGCCGCCGGCCGCGATCCCTCGCGGGCAAGCGGTTTCGATCTCGGTTTCCTGCTGGGGCCGCGGCTCAATGCGGCGGGCCGGCTCTCCGACATGAGCCTCGGCATCGAGTGCCTGGTGACCGACGACCGCGGACGTGCGCTTGCCATCGCGCGCCAGCTCGACGACCTGAACCGCGAGCGGCGCGCAATCGAAGCCGGGATGCAGGACCAGGCCGAGGCGCTGCTGGCGACGCTCGCCGTCGGCGACAGCCATGCCATCTGCCTCTACGATCCATCGTGGCACCAGGGCGTGATCGGCATCCTCGCCGGCCGCATCAAGGACCGCCATCATCGCCCGACGTTTGCATTCGCGCCGGGGAATCCCGGCGAGATCAAGGGCTCGGGGCGCTCCATCGCCGGGTTGCACCTGCGCGATGCGCTCGATCTCGTGACCAAGCGCGCCCCCGGGCTGCTGCTGCGCTTCGGCGGCCACGCGGCGGCCGCGGGGCTGACGCTGCGCGCCGCCGACTTCGCGCACTTCGCGGAGACCTTCGCAGCCGTGGTGCGCGAGCTGCTGCCGGCCGCGCGGCTCGCGCACGCGGTCGAGACCGACGGCTCGCTCGAGCCGGCGTATCTCGACCTCGGCCTGGCGCAACTGCTCGAGCAGCAGATCTGGGGCCAGGGTTTCCCGCAGCCGCTGTTCTGCGACGAGTTCGACGTCGTCAGCCAGCGCGTGGTCGGCGAAAAACACCTGAAGCTCAGGCTCTCGCGCGGCGGACGCACGCTCGAGGCGATGCGCTTCAATGCGCTCGAGCCGCTGCCTTCGCCGGTGCGCGCGGCGTACCGCCTTTCGGTCAACGAGTTCAATGGCGCGCAGAATCTGCAGCTGGTGATCGAGCACTGGGAGGCGGCATGACCAGGGAGCAGGGGCCCCATCGGGGGATGGGGATGCGACCGGCCGCGATTGCCGCCGGCCGCCGACGGCTCGGTGCGTGTATCGGCGTCAGAACAAAGGGAGGCGGCGCATGAGTGCATTCGCGAGAATTCGCATCACCTGGCCCAAAGGCGCGTTGAGCGCAACACTCGACGACACCCCGACGGTGCGCACCCTGGTCGCCGCGCTGCCGGTCAAGGCGAACGCGCAGACCTGGGGCGAGGAGGTGTATTTCGAGGCGCACGTGAACGCGGCCCTCGAGCGCGGCGCGAGGCAGGTCGTCGAACCGGGAACGGTCTGCTTCTGGGTCGAAGGCAGCGCGCTCGCCCTGCCCTGGGGACGCACGCCGATATCCGAGGGCGATGAATCGCGCCTGGTGACCCGCTGCAACGTACTCGGTCGTATGGATGGCGACGCAAGGCAGCTCGCCTCGGTGCGCAGCGGCGATTCCATCAGCGTAGATCTGGAGTGATCATGGAACGCAAACGCGTCAACTCGAGCAAGATCCGCGCGGTGGGCTACGACGCCGAGTCGCAATTGCTGCAAGTCGAGTTCAGCGACGGCAAGGTGCTCGCCTACCGCGGCGTCTCGCCCGAGGTGCACAGGCAGTTCATGGCGGCGCCCTCGCCGCCCAGCTTTTTCGAGGACAAGATCGACGAGTGCTATCCGTCGCAACGCGTGTAGGCCGGCTCCGGGTGCTCTATAATGTGAGCATTTTTCGGGCACCTCATCATGGAAGCAGAACGCATCAACGCCATCGCCAACGCGCTCTCGGACCTCGACCGCCGCGCGCTTGAAATCCGGAGGTATCTTTGACTTCGATGCGAAGCAGGCGCGCCTCGCCGAAGTAGCCGGGGAACTCGAAAAGCCGGACGTCTGGTCCGACGCCAAGCGCGCCCAGGAGCTGGGGCGCGAAAAAAAACAGCTTGAAAACCTCGTCGGCCTCGTCAGCGGCCTGGACGGCCGGCTGCGCGACGCGCGCGACCTGTTCCAGCTCGCACGCGAGGAAAATGACGACGCGACGCTGGTTGCCGTCGAGACCGACGTGGCGCAGGCGGAGAAAACCATGGCGGATCTCGAATTCCGCCGCATGTTCAACGATCCGCTCGACCCCAACAACTGCTTCATGGACATCCAGTCGGGCTCGGGCGGCACCGAGGCGCAGGACTGGGCATCGATGCTCGAGCGCATGTACGCGAAATACTGCGATCGCAAGGGTTTCCACGTCGACGTGCTGGAGGAGTCCCCGGGCGAAGTCGCCGGCATCAAGAGCGCGACGCTGAAGATTTCCGGCAGCTATGCCTACGGCCACTTGCGCACCGAGAACGGCGTGCACCGCCTGGTGCGCAAGTCGCCGTTCGATTCGAGCGCCCGCCGCCACACCTCGTTCGCGAGCGTGTTCGTCTATCCCGAGGTGGACGAGAACATCGAGGTCGAGGTCAACCCCGCGGACCTGCGCATCGATACCTATCGCGCCTCCGGCGCCGGCGGCCAGCACGTGAACAAGACCGATTCGGCGGTGCGCATCACCCATATGCCCACGAACATCGTGGTACAGTGCCAGAGTGACCGCTCGCAGCACCGCAACCGCGCGGAGGCCATGGCGATGCTGAAATCGCGGCTGTATGAGTTGGAACTCCGCAAGCTCCAGGCCAAGCGCGACAAGCTCGAGGAAGCCAAGACCGACATCGGCTGGGGGCACCAGATCCGCTCCTATGTGCTCGATCAGTCGCGCATCAAGGACCTGCGCACCGGTATTGAATTCGGCAACACGCAGAAAATACTCGACGGCGACCTCGACGATTTCATCAGCGCGAGCCTGAAGCAGGGCGTCTAGGATCCTCCATGAACAAGAAAAACGAGCCGCCAAAAGATCCGCCGGAAGCGCCTCCCCGGGACGAAAACCAGATCATCGCCGAGCGGCGCGCCAAGCTCGCCGAGCTGCGCAGGCACGGCGCCGCGTTCCCGAACGATTTCCGCCGCGAGCATCTCGCCGCCGACCTGCACGCCGCCTGGGGCGGCATGTCGAACGAGGAGCTCGAGCCCCGGCACATGCAGGTGGCGGTCGCCGGCCGCATGCTGCTGAAGCGCGTCATGGGCAAGGCGAGCTTCGCCACCCTCCAGGACATGAGCGGCCGCATCCAGCTCTACGTCACCCGCGATGCGCTCGGCGAAGCGGCGTACGACGCCTTCAAGCACCATGACCTCGGCGACATCCTCGGCGCGAGCGGAACGCTGTTCAAGACCAAGACCGGCGAGCTGTCGGTGAAAGTGACCGAGCTGCGGCTGCTGGTGAAAGCGCTGCGGCCGCTGCCGGAAAAATTCCACGGGCTCGCCGACCAGGAACAGAAGTACCGCCAGCGCTACGTCGACCTCATCACCAGCGAGGAAACGCGCGCGCTGTTCCGGGCGCGCAGCCGCATCGTGCAGGCGATCCGCGAGTTCATGACCGACCGGGGCTTTCTCGAGGTCGAGACGCCGATGATGCAGCCGATCCCGGGCGGCGCCAACGCGCGGCCGTTCAGGACGCATCACAACGCGCTCGACATGGAGCTGTTCCTGCGCGTCGCGCCGGAGCTATACCTGAAGCGCCTGGTGGTGGGCGGCTTCGAGCGCGTGTTCGAGATCAACCGCAACTTCAGGAACGAAGGCATCTCGACCCGGCACAACCCGGAATTCACCATGCTTGAGTTCTACGAGGCCTACCGGGACTACCGCTACCTCATGGACTTCACCGAGGAGCTGCTGCGCACGGTGGCGCAGAAGGCGCTCGGCACGACCCAGGTCCGCTACGGAGATCATCGCGTCGATCTCGGCAAGCCCTTCGAGCGGCTCACCATCCCGCAGGCGATCCGCAAGTTTCATCCCGGGATTCCGCAATCCGCTCTCGCCACGCGCGCAGGCGTGATCGGCGTACTCGAAGAGCGCGGCATCGAGTACAAGCAGCACGCCAATGCCGGCGCCGGGACGCTGCAATTGCACCTGTTCGAGGAAACGACCGAGCCATTGTTGATCCAGCCGACTTTCATCGTCGATTACCCGGCCGAGGTGTCACCGCTCGCGCGCCGCAGCGACGCCAACCCGGAAGTCACCGACCGCTTCGAGCTCTACATCATCGGCCGCGAGATGGCGAACGGGTTCTCCGAGCTGAACGACCCCGAAGACCAGGCGGCGCGATTCGACGAGCAGGCGAAGGCCAAGGCAGCGGGCAACGAGGAATCGATGTACTACGACGCCGATTACATCCGCGCGCTCGAACACGGCCTGCCGCCGACTGCTGGTGAAGGCATCGGCATCGACCGCCTGGTGATGCTGCTTACCGACAGCCCGAGCATCCGCGACGTGCTGCTGTTCCCTCATCTGCGCCGCGAATCCTAGACATAGTGCGCAAGACTTATGTCGGAACTTTCCGGCCTCTCGCCCCCTCATAAAACCTGAAATACTTTTTTACATCAACCAAATGGCATTCCGTGCGTTAGTGCGGGTAAGCTACCTCATCACACAAGGAGACGAGCATGGAAGTGCAAGCCGTTAGACCCACGCATCCGCTGCTGATCATCGCCGCGATCGCCATTACGCTGTTCAGCCTGGTCGGCATCGGAGCCATGCTCGGCTGGATTCCCATTTCGACCGGAGGCCAAAGCGGCACAACCCCGCCGGCGCCCGTCGCCCTCGCTCCTGCGCAACCGGAAGCAAGCGCGCCGGTGGCCGAGCGGGCGAAACCCGCGCCGAAACCGGTGAAGAAAGCCGCAAGCAAACACGAAAGCGCACCGACGCCCCCGGCTCAAATGGCGGAGGCGATGAATCCTCCTCCCCCGCCGCCGTCAGCCGCGCCGGTCATTATCTGCAACGAATGCGGCGTGATCGAATCGGTGGGCGAGATCAAGAAGGAGGGCCAAGGATCGGGTGTCGGAGCAGTCGGCGGCGCCGTGGTCGGCGGCGTTGTCGGCCACCAATTGGGCAACGGCCGGGGCCGGGATGTCATGACCGTGCTCGGTGCCCTCGGCGGCGCGGTGGCCGGCAACAAAATCGAGAAGAACGCGAAGACGAGCTCGGAATACCGCATCACCGTCCGCTTCAACGACGGCACCACGCGCTTGTACCCCTCGGCGACGCCGCCGACCTGGCATATAGGCGACAAGGTGAAAGTGATCAACGGGGTTATCCAGGCGGATAGTTAGCACGTCGGCCTACTCTCGAAACGCGGGCAGATGCCCGCGTTTTTGTTTGTACGCCGCAGTTGACGGCCTGCAGCCGCCAGCTTTACAGTTTTCTCCGGTTCAACCGACAGGCACTGGGTTCCGCCACGATGTCGCATGGCCAACTTGCTCCGGAAACACGATGAGCGGCCTTGCCATCGCATTGGTGCTCGGCGCCGCGCTGGTTCACGCGAGCTGGAATTACTTGCTCAAGAAAAGCGGCGGCGGCATCGGGTTCATCTGGGCATTCGCCGCGCTGTCCTCCCTGTTCTACGCGCCGCTTGCCGTCGCGGTCGTCTTGTTCCAGCACTTCGAGGTTTCCGCCGCGGCATTCGCCTTCATTCTCGCAAGCGCCGCCATCCATACCGCCTATTACCTGTTTCTGGATCGCGGTTACCGCCATGGCGATCTGTCGATCATCTATCCGCTGGCGCGCGCAACCGGCCCGTTCCTGACCGTCATCATCGCGATCACGCTGCTGGCCGAGCGCCCCGGGCCGACCGCGCTGTGCGGCGCGGCGCTCGTGGTCGGCGGCGCCTTTTTCCTCGCCGCGAACCCGGCAAAGCTGCGTGATGCGGGTGCGTTACGCGGCGTCGTATTCGCCCTGCTCACCGGCTGCATGATCGCTGCGTACACGGTGATCGACAAGCAGGCGGTGGGCGTGGTGCTGGTTCCGCCGATCCTGCTCGACTGGGGGGCCAATCTCGGCCGCGTGTTCGTCATGGCGCCGCTCGCGCTGCGCCACCGCCGCGAGATCAGGGCGGCGTGGACAAGACAGCGCAAGGCGGTGGTTCTGGTGGCGCTGCTGTGTCCGCTGTCCTATATCCTTGTCCTGACCGCGATGGTATTCACCCCGGTGAGCTATGTGGCGCCGGCGCGTGAGATCAGCATCCTGTTCGGGGCCCTGATGGGGGCGCGCTGGCTGCGCGAAGGCGATGTGTTCCGCCGCGTGATGTCGGCGGCGGCGATGGCGCTGGGAGTGGTCGCACTCGCAATCGGCTGAAACCGGCTGGAGATGATTGGCACGGTCTGTGCTCTGGCATGCAGTATGGGCAACCAACGGAGCACAGACGTGGCAAACTTGTGCTCGACATTCAATGCCTTAGAAGATCAGGCCGACAACGTAATCAGTCTCCGGCCCGACAAAACTGACGCGTCTTCGACAGACCTGTCCCTCGCGCTGGAGAAGATGGGGCTGCTCGCGCCCGGTGACCGGCCCATCGTCGCCACGCGCCTTGGCGGAGTTTCGTCGGAAATCTACCGCGTGCAGGTTTCCTTGGGCACGGTCTGCGTCAAGCGCGCGTTGCCCGGGCCGAAAGCGTCCTCGGCGTGGCTGGCGCCGACCGAGCGCAGCGGATACGAGATCGCATGGCTGAAACTCGCGCGCGCCATTGTCGGTGAATCCGTTCCGGAGGTACTGGGCGAGCAGCCGGGACTGTTCGCCATGGAATATCTGGATCCGGAGCGCCATCGGTCATGGAAGGCCCAGTTGCGCGACGGCGACATCAATTCCTCCACCGCCGCCGAGGTCGGACGACTGATCGGCCGCGTCCACGCCGCAACCGCACACAACAGCGCTGTGGCGCGACGCTTCGCCAGCGACCAGATCTTTCACGCCATGCGCATCGAGTCCTATCTGGTTGCCGCGGACGAAGCGCGGCCGGCCGCGGCGATGCGATTGAGAGCACTTGCCCAGGCTATGGCTCGAACCAAGCTGGCGCTGGTGCACGGCGACGTCAACCCGAAGAACGTCCTGGTCGGTCCGAAAGGCCCGATATTGCTGGACGCGGAATGCGCCGGGTACGGCGATCCCGCCTTCGATGTCGCCTCTTGCCTCAGTCACATGCTGCTCAAATGCGTCTGGCGGCCGCAGTGGTGCGACCGGTATCTCGCCTGCTTCGACGCCTTTGCCGCCGCCTATCGGCAGCGCGTCACCTGGGAGATGCCCGAGCACACCGACGAGCGCGCCGCCCTGCTGCTTCCGGCCATCGTGCTCGCATGCGTCGCCGGCAAATCGCCGGTCGAATACCTCGATGGCGCGAAGGATCGAAGCAAGGTTGCCGCAATCGCGCGGCGCATGCTGTTCGATCCCCCGGTCCGGCTCGCTGCGGTCCGCGAAAGCTGGAGAAGGGCTCTCTCCTCCACCTGAGAGGCCGAACCCCGATACGGTGGCCGATACCACTATCACCATAGTGGTCGGCCGGCGAATGTAGGATTCGCGCGGCCGCCCCACGGTGGAGGCCGAGGTCCGGCTTGCCTGCGGCGCTGCCGGCCGCGTGCTGGCGCCGCGGCGCACTTCGCCGGCGCGCAGGCACTGCCGCAGTTCCGTGGCGGAGCGACAAACCGCTAGGTTATAATCCGACCGCGTTCTCGCAGAATGCGGATGGCCGCGCCGCGTCGCGAAGCGCCGTCCCCATGGACACCTCCTTCGCCTCCGCAGTCGTCATCCTGCTGCTGGTCACCGACCCCATCGGCAATATCCCGCTGTTCGTGTCGCTGCTGAGGCGCGTGGAGCCCGATCGGCGGCGTTGGGTCATCGTGCGCGAATGTGCCATCGCGCTTGCCGCGCTGCTCGCGTTCGTGTTTTTCGGCCGGTCCATTCTCGACCTGCTGGGATTGTCCGACCGCTCGCTCAATATCGCCGGCGGCGTGATCCTTTTTCTGATTGCGCTGCGCATGATCTTTCGCAACCCTGAAGGAATATTCGGCGACACTGCATCCAGCGACGAGCCCTTCATCGTCCCGCTCGCGATCCCCTCCATCGCGGGGCCGACCGCCATCGCCACGGTCGTGCTGCTCGTCTCACGCGCGCCGCAGCGCATGCTTGAATGGATGGTCGCGGTCACGGTGGCAATGATCATTTCGCTTGCGGTGCTGCTGTTCGCCGAGCGCATCAGCAAGCTGTTCGGCGAGCACGGCATCGCCGCGCTGGAGCGCTTGATGGGACTGCTGCTCACCGCGATCGCGGTGGAGATGCTCCTGCGCGGAATAGAAGGCTTCGTTCTGTACCTGCAAGGCAGGTTAGCCTGATCTGACTGATGCCGGGCCCTGAACGCAAGAGTTCCCTTGCCCTCGGCGCTGCCGGGCGGCGGCTCGCTCTATTGATCGGGCCACGCGCTTCGAAGCGCCGGGAGCATGCGCGCGACCGCTTCGCGTCCTTCCGCGATCGCCTCGTCCGCGCGATGATAATCGAACAGGCCGAGGTGTCCGAGGCGCGGAGCCAGCAGCACGTCGGGCTGCTCGCTGTCGAGGCGGCCTCGCGCGATGCGCACCTGCATGATGTCGATCGCTCCCATCACCGTCTCCAGCAGAGACGGCGGCGCGGCGGAATTCCCCGGCGGATCCAGTTCGTCGCCGTGCCGCGGCAACAGCCTGCTGATGAACGGCCGCCGGTCGGCCTGCGCCTCCTGTTTCCGATGATTTTCGCGGTTGTGACGCCCGACCAGGTCCGAGCCGAGATCGACGGCGATGACGATATCCGCGCCCATCGCGCGGCACAGCGATACCGGAATCGGATTGACGAGGCTTCCATCCATCAGGTAACGGCCCTCGCGCAGCACGGGCCGAAACAACCCCGGCACGGCAATGGAGGCCTGAACGGCTTCGGAAACCCTGCCCTCGCGCAGCCACACCTCCTGCCCGGACGCGGCATCGGTTGCAACCGCGGCAAACTGAATGGACAGGTCGGCAAACCCGCACTGGACGATCTGCTCGCGAAAGAAATCGATTACGCGCTCGCCCTTGATCAAGCCGCCGCCCCAGCCGATATCGAGCAGCCCGAATACGCGCCTCGGATCAAGCGAGCGCACCCAGGCTTCGAGCGGATCGATGCGGCCAGCGGCGAACGCCGCCCCGACCAGCGCCCCGATCGAGCAACCGGCGACGAAATCGGGCACGAAGCCCTGCTCGGCGAGCGCGCGCAGCACGCCGACGTGCGCCCAGCCGCGCGCGGAGCCGCTGCCGAGGGCAAGTCCAAGTTTAGGTCGAAGGGCCATCGCTCACTTTTTCAGGCCCGGGCCCGCGCCGGCCCCGGAGGCAAGGAGATGGTAAAAGCCCGCAATCGCGCATTTCCCTAGTCCCTAGTCTCTGCGTTCACGCGCGCCCACAAGTCGTGCGCGTCCGAACGCGTCACTTTCACCTGCGCCCAGTCTCCGGCTGCGAGCTTGTGACCGTTCTCGATGCGCACGACGCCGTCGATTTCCGGCGCGTCGGCGGCCGAGCGCGCCACGGCGCCCTCCGGGGTCACTTCGTCCACCAGAACCCTGAGGGTCTCGCCGACCTTGCGCTTGAGGCGCCGTCTGCTGATTTTTTCCTGCAGCCGCATCAGGCGCGCGCACCGCTCCTCGCGCACCTCGTCGGGCAACGCCCCCGGCAGCGCGTTCGCCTTCGCGCCCTCGACCGGCGAGTAGGCGAAGCAGCCGACGCGATCGAGCTCAGCTTCCTCGAGAAAATCGAGCAGTTCCCGGAACTCGTCCTCCGTCTCGCCGGGAAACCCGGCGATGAAGGTGCTGCGGATGGCGATCTCCGGGCAGATCGCGCGCCAGGCGCGGATGCGCTCGAGGTTGTCCTCGCCGCTCGCCGGGCGTTTCATGAGCTTGAGGATGCGCGGGCTCGCGTGCTGGAACGGCACGTCGATGTACGGCAGTATTTTGCCCTCCGCCATGAGCGGAATGACCGCATCGACGTGCGGATACGGATAGACGTAATGCAGCCGCACCCACACGCCGCTCGCGGCGTCCTTTCCCGCGAGCTCGCCGAGCGCCACCGCCAGATCGCTCATGCGCGTCTTGAGCGGCCGGCCGCCCCAGAATCCGGTGCGGTATTTCACGTCCACGCCGTAGGCGCTGGTGTCCTGGGAGATGACGAGCAGCTCTTTCACGCCCGCGTTGACCAGGTTCTCCGCATCCTGCATCACCTCGCCCACCGGCCGGCTGACGAGATCGCCGCGCAACGACGGAATGATGCAGAACGTGCAGCGGTGATTGCAGCCTTCGGAAATCTTGAGATAGGCATAATGCCGCGGCGTCAGCTTGACACCCTGCGGCGGCACCAGGTCCGTGAACGGATCGTGAGGCTTGGGCAAATGCGCATGCACCGCGGTCATGACTTCGCCGAGCGCATGCGGCCCGGTGACGGCGAGCACTTTCGGATGCGCTTCGCGGACGACGTCGCCCTTCGCGCCGAGACAGCCGGTGACGATCACGCGGCCGTTCTCACTCAGGGCCTCGCCGATGGCGTCGAGCGATTCCTGCATGGCGGATTCAATGAAGCCACAGGTGTTGACGATGACGAGATCGGCGCCATCGTAGGAAGGCGAGATCGCGTAGCCCTCGGCGCGCAGCCGCGTCAGGATGCCTTCGGAATCGACCAGCGCCTTGGGACAGCCGAGCGAAACAAACCCGACTTTCGGTGCCGCGGCCACCGCGACTCAGCCTTTCTTTTCGTCGGCGGGCTTCTTGGTGTCGCTGTTCTGCGGCGCGGTGCCCGCCGGCGCACCGAATCCCGGCATGCCGGGAAATCCCGGAAACGCGAAGCCCGGGAACAGGTTGCGCGTCTGGTTCTGCAGCTGCTCCTGCATCTGCACGAACATGTTGCGGCTCTGATCCATGTAGGCGGAGACCAGGCCCTGCATCGCCGGGCCCTGGAAGCTCATGAACTGCTTCCACATCTCCTCGTTGAACTTGGCCGGCTCGCCGTAGAGTTTCTGCGATTGCTCCTGCATGCGCTTCTGGATCTCGTTGAACAACTCCATGTTGCGCTCGAGGTAATTGCCCAGCATTCCCTGCATGGTGTTGCCGTAGCAGCGGATGAACTGGGTCAGGATGTCGGAGGAGAACATCGGCGCGCCGCCGGCCTCCTCCTCCAGGATGATCTGCAGCAGGATCGACCGCGTGAGGTCTTCGCCGGTCTTGGCGTCGAGGATCTGGAACTCCTCGCCTTGCAGCACGAGCTGCTTGACGTCGGCAAGCGTGATGTAGGCGCTCGTCTTCGTGTCGTAGAGCCGGCGGTTCGGGTACTTCTTGATCAGTCGTGCCGATGGTTCCGTCATGATGTTCCCGCTGTGTTGACTGGCGTGCGCCGGTGATGCACTGCGCAAAGCACGCTGTTGCACTGCCGCATCATCATACCACTGCAAACGAGTCTGGAACCCCTTTTGCCCGCGCCGGGGAAATCCCCCATGGCTATTGCATGTGTTGCCCGCCGTTGATGGCGATATTGGCGCCGTTGACGAACGCCGCCTCCTCGGAGCACAAATAGATGATGAGGCCCGCGACTTCCTCCGGCTTGCCGAGCCGCCCCACCGGGATCTGCGGCAGGATCTTCGAATCGAGGATTTCCTTCGGGATCGCCGTCACCATCCTGGTGCCGATGTAGCCGGGCGAAATGGTATTGACGGTCACGCCCTTTTTCGCCACTTCCAGCGCGAGCGACTTGGTGAAGCCGTGCATGCCGGACTTTGCCGCGGCGTAATTGGTCTGTCCGAACGCGCCCTTCGAGCCGTTCACCGACGACACGTTGATGACGCGTCCCCAGCCGCGCTCGACCATGCCGTCGCAAACCTGCTTGGTCATGTTGAACACCGAATCGAGATTGGTGCGGATGACCGCGTCCCAATCGGCCTTGGTCATCTTCCTGAACGTCATGTCGCGGGTGATGCCGGCGTTGTTGACCAGGATGTCCACCGGGCCGAGGTCCTTGATCACGCTCTGGACGCACTTCGCGCTGGAATCATAATCAGCGACGTCGCAAGGATAGGCGCGAAAGCCGTAGCCGCGCACCTTCATATCGATGACCCATTTGTCGGCGGTCTTGTTCGAGGGCGAATAGGTGACGGCCACGCGGTAGCCGGCATCGGCCATCTTGGTGCTGATGGTCTCGCCCAATCCTCCCATGCCGCCGGTGATCAACGCGAGTCGTTTCGTGGTCATGCCTCCTCCCTTTGCATGCGGGTCCAGTGCAGCCCCGATCATGCTTCAGGATTATTGCACCAAGTCTGCGCCCTCACAGCCGCCGTCGTCTCCGCCGTCACATCCCCCCTCCCGCTCCGACACGTTCAAGCCATGTGCAGGCCGCCGTTGATGGAGATGTTGGCGCCGGTGATATAGGCCGCCTCGTCCGAGGCGAGATAGGCGATGAGCCCCGCGATCTCTTCGGGCTGCGCGAGGCGCCCCATCGGGATCTGATCGACGATCGATTTCATGATCTCCGGCTTGATCGCCCTCACCATGTCGGTCTCGACGTAGCCGGGCGAGATGGTGTTCACGGTCACGCCCTTCTTCACCACTTCCTGCGCCAGCGCCTTGGAGAAGCCGTGCATGCCGGCCTTGGCCGCCGAGTAGTTGGTCTGGCCGAACTGGCCTTTGAGCGCGTTCACCGACGAGATGTTGATGATGCGGCCCCAGCCGCGCTCCGTCATGCCCTCGATCACCTGGCGCGTGACGTTGAACACGCTGTTGAGGTTGGTGTTGATCACGGCGTACCAGTCGGCGGGCGACATGCGCTTGAGCACGCCGTCGCGGGTGATGCCGGCGGCATTGACCAGGATGTCCACCGGGCCCACCACCGAAGCGATCTGGTAGAACATCTGGGCGCAGGCATCGAAGTCGTCGACGTTGCCCTCGGCGGCGTGGACCTGCAGGCCCTCGCCGCGCATGTGCGCGAGCCATTCGTCCTTTTTCTCGAAGCCGGGCAGGCAGCCGGCAACCACGCGGATACCGTTCGTCGCCAGACGGCGGCACACCGCCGTGCCGATCCCGCCCATGCCTCCGCTCACGAATGCGATGCGCTGCCTCGCGGACTTGCCCGCGTCCTGAGCGGCTTCGGTGCCGGTGCCCGCGGACTGGCTGCGTTCTGCGGTTGCGGTAGTCATCGTTCGATCATCTCCCTGAAGAGCCGTGACTGGAAAATCGCGCTGCACGGTCAGCGCTCCACGGCGAGGGCCACGCCCATGCCGCCGCCGATGCAGAGCGACGCGAGGCCGTTCTTCGCGCCGCGCTTCATCATTTCATGCAGCAGCGTCACCAGGATCCGGCACCCCGAGGCGCCGATCGGGTGCCCCAGCGCGATGGCGCCGCCGTTGACGTTGATCTTCGAGGTGTCCCAGCCCATCTGCCCGTTTACGGCAATCGCCTGCGCGGCAAAGGCCTCGTTGATCTCCATCAGGTCGAGGTCCTTCAGCGTCCAGCCGGCTTTCGAAAGGCACAACCGGCTCGCCGGCACCGGGCCCATGCCCATGATCTTCGGATCCACGCCCGCCGACGAATAGGCGCGGATTCTCGCCAGCGGCTTCAGGCCGAGGCTTTCGGCCTTCTGCGCCGACATCATGATCACCGCCGCGGCGCCGTCGTTGATGCCGGAGGCGTTGCCCGCCGTCACGGTGCCGTTCTTGTCGAACGCCGCCTTGAGGCCCGCGAGAGAGTCCGCCGTGATGCCGTGCTTGGGATATTCGTCGGCGTCGAACGCAAGCGGCGCGCCCTTTCTCTGCGGGATGTCGATCGCGATGATCTCGTCCCTGAAGCGCCCGCTCTTCTGCGCGCCTTCAGCCTTCTGCTGCGAGGCGGCGGCGAACTCGTCCTGGTCGCGGCGCGACACGCCGAACTTCGCCGCGACGTTCTCCGCGGTGACGCCCATGTGGTACTGGTTGTATGCGTCCCACAGCCCGTCCACGATCATGCTGTCCACCAGCTTCGCGTCGCCCATGCGGAAACCGTCGCGCGAGCCGGGCATCACGTGCGGCGCGAGGCTCATGTTCTCCTGGCCGCCCGCGACCACGATCTCGGCGTCGCCCGCCTTGATCGCCTGCGCCGCGAGGTGCGTGGCTTTCAGGCCCGAGCCGCAGACCTTGTTGATCGTCATCGCCGGCACCGTGTCGGGAATGCCCGCTTTGATCGAAGCCTGGCGCGCGCCGTTCTGGCCGATGCCCGCGGTGAGCACCTGCCCCATGATGACCTCCGACACCTGCTCCGGCCTGATGCCGGTCTTCGCCAGCAGGGTCCGGATCACGTGCGCGCCGAGCTCCGCCGCGGGAATTTTCGAAATCGCGCCGCCGAACTTGCCGATCGCGGTGCGGCCTGCTGCGACGATCACTACGTCAGTCATGTCAGTCCCCTTGGCTTGCGTGTCCCGTCCAATCGACTACGCCAGGCGAAACTTCACGTAGCGCCCCGGCGCCGGCTCGATGGCCTTGTGTGCCGCGTCGCCGAGCTGCGTGCGCGCCTTCACCTGCGCGCCGCCGAAGGGCGCGAGCCAGGCGCTCCAGTCCGTCCACCAGCTTCCCGGTTTCTCCGTCGCCTGCGCGAGCCAGTCTTCCGCGCTGTCGAACAACTGCCCGCCGGTCCAATGGCTGCGCCGGTTCTTCGCCGGCGGATTGACGATACCGGCGACATGCCCGCTCGCCCCGAGCACGAAGCGCAGGTCGCCTTGCAGCAACTGCGTGGTTCGATATGCCGTGCGCCACGGCACGATGTGGTCCTCGCGCGTGGCGAGCACGTAAGCCGGCTGCGCGACCTTGCCGAGGTCCACGGGGACGCCGAGTATCGTGAGCTTTCCCGGCTCGCGCAGGCTGTTCTCCAGGTACATGTTGCGCAAGTACCAGCAGTACATCGGGCCGGGCAGATTGGTCGAGTCCCTGTTCCAGTACAGGATGTCGAACGCGTGGGGCGATTCGCCCTTGAGATAGTTGCTGACCACGTAGGACCAGACGAGATCGTTGGCGCGCAGCGCCGAGAACACCAGCGCCAGCTCGCTGCCGGGCATGATCCCGCCCTTGCCGATCGCGGCCTCGCGCATCGCCACGCTCGCCTCGTCCACGAACAGGCCGATGTCGCCGGTCTCGGAGAAATCCAGAATCGAGGCGAGAAAAGTGGCGCTCTCCACTGTCTGCTCGCCGCGCGCGGCCATGATCGCGAGGGCGGCGGCGAGCATGGTGCCGCCGACGCAGAAGCCGAGCACGTTGATTTTTTCCGTGCCCGCGATCCCGCGCGCGACCTCGATCGCCGTCAGCACGCCCTGGTCGAGGTAGTCGTCCCAGGCGAGATGCCCGAGCTCTGCGGTGGGGTTGCGCCAGGACACCATGAACACGGTGTGGCCCTGCTCCACCGCGTAGCGCGCGAACGAGTTCTCCGGCTGCAGGTCGAGGATGTAGAACTTGTTGATCGCCGGCGGGATCATCACCAGCGGGCGCTCGAATACGGTCCCGGTGCGCGGCGAATACTGGATCAACTGGATCAGCTCGTTCTCGAACACCACCGCGCCCTCGGTGCAGGCGATATTCCTGCCGACCTCGAACGCGGATTCGTCGGTGATCGAGATGCGTCCCTTGCCGATGTCCTCGATGAGGTGGCGCACGCCGAGCGCGAGGCTCGCGCCTTCGGTCTCCAGCGCGAGCTTGAGCGCATCGGGATTGGTCGCGGCGAAATTCGCCGGGCTCATCGCGTCGGTGAACTGGCGCGTGGCAAAACGCAGCCGCTCCTTCGCCTGCGGCTCGGCCTCGATCGCCTCGACCCAGCCGGTGAGGAAACGCGTGTTGATAAGGTAGCTCTGGCGCAGCCAGTCGAACCAGGGATTTTGCTGCCACTCGGCCGACGCGAAGCGGCGGTCGCCGGGCTCGGGCGGCGCGACCGGCTTCGCGTCCTGCCCGAGCTCGCGCCCGAGTGTCGCCTGCCACAGCGCCGCCTGCTGCTGGAAATACTGCGCCTGCAGCGCCGCAAACTGCCCGGCGTTCACGCCGAAGGACTGCAGGATCCGCGAAAGCTCAGGGCCGGCCTGCACCCCGAGCGAAGCGAGAAAATTCTGCAGCAGCGCCTGGCTGGCGGCGGAGAATGGCTCGGAGGGCGGTGAAGCTGGCGCGGTCAATCGGGCTCCAGGCGGTTGGACGTCCTCGGGCATTTCGGTCGAACGCCCTTGGGCGTAGGACCCTGAGGTCCTTGAAAGATCGTGGGATATTGCGCTGCACCATGAGAGATGTCAAGGTATGACTGCCGCTCTCGCAGTCCGGGGCCGATCCGGCTGGAATCCAGCGGCGGCTCAAAGTAATTTCGACTCGGAGCTGAGCGGTTCGAGCGCTATTTGGCTCCCCGACCAGGGTAAGAATGGGCGCTGCTCGGTTAACGGGTCGCCAACAAGCAAGCGCGGCGTGGCTTATTGGCGAGCCTGGGTTAATTGCCTCCGGGATAGCTAAGCAATACCATATTTCTCCTATGTCTAACCGGGAGGGTTTATGGAATCTCGGCTTCTACCTTACCGGGTTGTAATTGCAAGCCTGCTCGTGGTTGCTCTTTCGAGTTGCGGCGGCGGAGGTGGTGGCGGGTCAAGCGCCCTACCAGTGACGAACCACACCGTTACTCTGGCCTGGACGCCCAACCACGAGAAGGGGGTCAACAGCACGGGCGGCGGATACCAGGTTTCGATCAGCGGCCAGCCGACGATCAACGTGCCGTACGCGTCCGGGCCCACGGCCCCGACATCCACCGTTACCACATTGCAGACGGGGGCTTACACGGTGAC